>NZ_CP069178.1:600000-1200000 GCF_016812035.1 Bulleidia sp. zg-1006
AATGATTTCATTGAAATTTGCGGTCGTTTAGAGAAACATTACCATGATATGCAAGATATGGAATTTACAATTGAACATGGTAAGTTATTTATGTTACAAACACGTAACGCAAAGCGCACAGCCGCGGCGGCTTTAAAGGTGGCTGTGGATATGGAAACAGAAGGTCTTGTAACAAAAGAGCAAGCACTTCTAATGGTTGAGCCAAAGCAATTGGATGATTTATTACATCCTCAATTCGATCAAAAGACTTTGCAGGCTAAGTCTGGAGATATTATTGCGAAAGGCTTAGCGGCTTCTCCCGGAGCCGCTTGCGGTGAAGTGGTTTTCACGGCTGAAGATGCGAAGAATAAGGCTTCTTTAGGTCGTAAGGTTATCTTGGTTCGTTTGGAAACAAGCCCAGAAGATATTGAAGGCATGCATGTATCACAAGGGATTTTAACGGTACGTGGTGGTATGACATCACATGCTGCGGTAGTAGCTCGTGGTATGGGTACTTGTTGTGTATCGGGTGCCGGTTCTATTCAAGTTAATGAAGAAGCTGAAACCTTCATTGTTGGTGGTGAAACTTATAAGACAGGGGATGTTATCTCATTGGATGGCTCTACAGGTAATGTATATCGTGGTCGTATTGAAACCGTTCCTGCAACAATTTCAGGTGACTTTAAGACATTTATGACTTGGGCAGATGAAACTCGTACAATGAAGGTTCGTACCAATGCGGATACGCCAGAAGATGCTCGTAAAGCCCTTGAATTTGGTGCTGAAGGTGTTGGTTTAGTTCGTACGGAACATATGTTCTTTAACTCACAAGAAAGAATTAATGCGATTCGTGAACTATGTATTTCAACTAATAACGAACAAAGAGAAAAAGCGTTGGCTTTATTAGAACCTATGCAACAGGCTGACTTTGAAGGTATTTACGAAGCTATGGAAGGAAGAAGTGTAACGATTCGTCTATTGGATCCACCTCTTCATGAATTCTTGCCTAAGACAGCACAAGAAGCGGAACAGGTTGCTAAAGACTTGGGCGTTACCGTGGATGAAATTGTTATGGCTTCCGCAAACTTGCATGAATTTAATCCAATGATGGGTCACCGTGGTTGTCGTTTGGATGTGACTTATCCGGAAATCGGTCGCATGCAGGCACGTGCTATTATGAAAGCTACCTTAGCAGTGAATAAACGTCATCCGGAATACCATTTGGTTCCAGAAGTCATGATTCCTTTGGTTGGTGAAAAGAAGGAATTAGATTATGTTGCGAATATTATTCGTAGTACATTTGATGAAGTGATTAAAGAAGCTGGTGTTAGTCAAGAGTATAAGGTTGGTACAATGATTGAAATTCCTCGTGCCGCTCTAACAGCCGATCAATTAGCTAAAACAGCGGAATTCTTCTCTTTTGGAACAAATGACTTAACACAGATGACCTTTGGTTTCTCAAGAGATGATGCCGGTAAGTTCTTGAATGATTACTACGATAAGCATGTCTATGACTTTGATCCATTTGCCCACGTGGATCAAACGGGTGTTGGTCAATTAATCCAAATGGCTTGTGATAAAGGTCGTTCGACTCGCTCGGATATTCACTTAGGTGTTTGTGGAGAACATGGTGGTGATCCGGCAAGCATTAAGTTCTTCCAAAAAGTTGGCTTAACCTATGTGTCTTGTTCACCATATCGTGTCCCAATTGCTCGTTTAGCCGCCGCACAAGCTGCTATTCTTGAAAAGAAATAAATAATTAAGATAGGGGGGAGTTGTTTTCAACTTTCCCTTCTTTTATTTAATCAGTGTTTATCATAAAATACACAGATGAGTATCAATAAATAAAAGAACATAAAAAAAGACTTCACATTGAAGTCTAATAGCACACGATGTGCAGTTGGTCTAAGCCGACGATTTCAGCAAACTTTTATTTGAACTCGCCGTGTAATTTTTTTGGGGGAAACTGTCGATATGATATATTTCCACAAGCATCATGTACAGTATCTTAACGGGAGCCGGTAAAATAACAAAGCATAAAAATAAAGAAGTCTAGCTGCGATGGTGTAGCTGGATTTTTTATTATTTTATTTTTGAACAGAGAAAAAATAAAAAAAGCGATGAATCGCTTTCCTAATTAAAGACTATTAACTAATTTAGCTAAACGAGACTTTTGACGAGCAACATAGTTCTTCTTCTTAATATGAGAAACAAGAGCTTTGTCCAAAGACTTATTCGCCATGTTATAAGCTTCAGTTGCTGTTGCTTTATCCTTAGCTTCAACAGCCACTAAAACTTTCTTAATAGCTGTCTTTAATTCTGTCTTTTCACCAGCTAAAGCATGTTGTTTTTTAAGGTTGGTTAAAGCACGTTTCTTTTGCGATTTGATATTTGCCACGATGACACCTCCTGTCTTTATAAGCTGTTCTATAATACCAAAAGCATAACTAAATTGCAAATATTTATCTCCTAAAAACTATGATAGAATAGAGCCATTGAGAAGGGAGATTGTTAATGAATATCCTATTTTTTGGTACACCTGAATTCGCAAAAGAAATGTTAGAAACGCTCTATCAAGAAAAATATAATATTGTAGCCATTGTTTCCCAGCCCGATCATTTTCTTGGTCGTAAAAAAGTTTTAACACCAACCCCAACGCATCAGTTTGCTTTAGAACATAATATCCCCTGTTTACAACCTGAAAAATTAAAAGAGGCAGTAGAAGAAGTTCTATCCTATCAACCTGATTTTATTTTAACCTGTGCTTATGGACAATTTATTCCCCAGGCTATCCTCGATTATCCAAAATACAGTTGCTTAAATATCCATCCATCCCAACTACCAAAATATCGTGGTGGAGCACCAATTCACCACGCTATTATGAATGGGGAAAAAGAAACGGCTGTTTCCTTAATGAAGATGGTTAAGAAAATGGATGCAGGGGATATTTATGCCCAACGTGTGATTGAAGTAGGCGAAGATGAACGATTCTATGAATTAAACCAACGCTTAATTTCTATCGCAAAAGTTATCATTCGTGAAGACTTACCTTTGTATTTTGAAGGAAAATTAAAAGCTATTGTTCAAGAGGAAGATAAAGTCAGCTTAGGTCTTAATCTAACGAAAGAAGAAGAGATGGTTCACTTTCAAACAGAAGCCATTCATCAACTGTATAATCACATCCGTGCCTTATACGATTGGCCAATTGCCTATGGCTTAATTGATGGTAAACGCATTAAATTTATCACTTGTCGAAAAGAAGTTTGTGAACATACAAAAACAATCGGTGAAGTCGTTGGCTTAGAAGGAAAAGGGCTAAAGATAGCTTGCCAAGGAGGCTATCTTGTTGTCTATGAATTACAACCAGAAGGAAAGAAAACAATGGACGCAAAATCATTTATGAATGGTTTTGGTCGTTCTTTAATTGGTCATTGTTTTGAATAGGAGTTATATGGATCAAAATAAAATTCGAAATTTTTGTATTATTGCCCATATTGATCATGGGAAAAGTACTTTAGCTGATCGTATCTTAGAAATGACGGATACCGTTTCCCAAAGAGATATGAAATCCCGGCTACTAGATGATATGGAGTTGGAAAGAGAAAGAGGCATCACCATTAAGCTAAACGCTGTCCAATTGAAATATGAAGCTAAAAATGGGGAAGATTATATCTTTAACTTAATTGATACCCCAGGTCATGTTGATTTTAGTTATGAAGTATCTCGCTCCCTAGCGGCTTGTGAAGGGGCTGTTTTGGTTGTGGATAGCACTCAAGGTGTTCAAGCCCAAACCCTAGCAAACACTTATCTAGCTTTAGATAATGATTTAGAGATTCTTCCTGTCATCAATAAAGTTGATATGAATAACGCTGACCCTGATAAAACAAAGAAAGAAATTGAAGATATCATTGGTTTAGATTGTTCTAATGCTCCTTTAATTTCAGCACGTTCCGGTTTGAATGTTGACCAAGTTTTAGAACAAATTGTTGAACATATTCCAAGTCCCAAAGGAGAAAAGAATAAACCACTACAAGCTCTAGTGTTTGATTCTTTCTATGATGCCTATCGAGGTGTTATCCCCTTAGTTCGCGTGCGAGAGGGGTCAATTAAAGTGGGCGATAAAATTCGCTTTATGGCAACCGGGGCGGAATATGAAGTCTTAGAATGCGGTATCCGTACCCCAAGAGAAGTAAAGGTCAACAAGTTGGAATGTGGTGATGTCGGTTGGATTACAGCTTCTATTAAATCGATTCAACATGTTCATGTGGGGGATACGATTACGCATATTAATCAACCGGCTGAAATGGCTTTAAGTGGTTATCGAGTGATGAATCCAATGGTGTATTGTGGACTTTATCCAAGCGATGCGGATCGCTATGGTGACTTACAAGATGCTTTAGATAAATTACAACTCAATGATGCTTCACTTCGGTATGAGCCGGAAACTTCTCAAGCGTTAGGTTTTGGTTTCCGTTGTGGTTTCTTAGGATTACTTCACATGGATGTTGTCCAAGAACGCTTAGAAAGAGAATACAATTTGGATTTAATTGTGACTTCTCCCTCGGTTATTTATCAGGTTTATCAAACCGATGGCACCATGGTAGTGGTGGATAATCCAGCCCATATGCCTGAACCATCTAGGATTAGCCGCATTGAAGAACCCTATGTTTTAGCGAAGATTATGGTTCCAGATACTTATATTGGGGTGGTCATGGAACTATGCCAAAATAAACGAGGTATTTATAAAACCATGGAAATCATTGATACCGGTAGAAATGAAATTCATTACGAATTACCACTATCAGAAATTATCTTCGATTTCTTTGATCGTTTAAAATCTTGTTCAAAAGGCTACGCTTCTTTGGATTATGAAATCATTGGTTATCGTGCGGAAGACTTAGTGAAAATGGATATTTTATTAAATCATGAAGCTGTGGATGCTTTATCGGTGATTGTTCATCGTCATTCAGCCTTTAATCGTGGAAATGCGATCGCAATCAAATTAAAGAAATTACTTCCTCAACAACAATTTGAAATACCAATTCAAGCAGCAATAGGTGGGAAAGTCATTGCTCGAACTAATATTAAGGCCTTACGTAAGAATGTCTTGGCGAAATGTTATGGTGGGGATATTTCTCGTAAGAAGAAACTTCTTGAGAAACAAAAAGAAGGGAAAAAGAGAATGAAGGCAGTGGGATCAGTTGAAATACCACAAGAAGCTTTTATGGCTGTCTTATCCATGGATGATGACAAGTAAAGCTCTATATATTCATGTGCCGTTTTGTGCGCATATCTGTGCTTATTGTGATTTTGCTCATGTTGGTTACCAATCTTCTCTCGTTAATCAATGGTTAGAAGCCCTACAAACAGAAATAGCTTCAAGGACAATTCCTAAAGATTTAAAGACGCTTTATCTAGGTGGGGGAACACCGGTTAGTCTAAGGGAAGAGGAATTAAAAAAGTTATTAACTTTATTGGATCCCTATTGCCAAGGGGTTGAAGAATACACGATTGAAATCAACCCTGAAGTGATGACTTTAGAAAAAGCTAAAATATGTGCTAAGCATGGAGTGAATCGGGCTTCAATTGGTTTTCAAAGCTCCAATGAAGTTTTATTAAAATTGATGGGACGAAAACACAATTATGCAAAAGTGCAAGAAACGATTGCTTTTCTAAAAGAAGTTGGGATAACGAATTTCTCTTTGGATTTAATGTATTCTTTACCAAATCAAAGTATGGAATTGTTGCAACAATCCGTTCAAGACGCGCTTGCTTTAAAACCGACACATTTATCTCTTTACTCCTTGACGATTGAGCCAAATACAGTTTTTGCTCGAAAAGGTTTGAAACCGGCTGAGGCAGAATTAGAAGCGGATATGTATGAATGGCTATGCGCTTATTTACCAAGCCAAGGCTACGAACAATATGAAATTGCGAGCTTCGCGAAGAAAGGCTTTCCCTCAAAACACAATCAAGTCTATTGGCAATATGAAGATTTTATAGGCTTATCTTGTGGAGCAAGTGGAAAAGAAAATCATGAACGCTATGATAAACCAAGGAGCTTGAAAGCGTATCTAAAAAATCCATTAGCCAAAAAAAGTATTCCTTTATCCAAGGAAGATGAAATGTTTGAATCAATTATGATGGGCTTGCGTTTAAGAAAAGGAATTCATCTACGTCATTGGCAAGATTGTTATAAGGAAAATCTACTAGAGTATTATAAGGAAGCTGTTAAAAAACATGTCGATAATGGTAATCTTATCATGGAAGAGGCTTTTATCCATTGTACCAAGCAAGGATTTCCTGTTTTGCAGTCAATATTAGTTGATTTTCTTTAGTCTTTAAGCTATTATGAATAAGCTTTTGGACTGGGTTTACTGATTCCTCAACGATAAACTCGGTTTAGAAGGAAAAGAAAGAAAGAGGAACATACAATGTTATCCAAAGAAAAGATTGCTGAAATCACAAAAGAATTCGGACATAAAGAAGGCGATACAGGTTCTGTTGAAGTTCAAGTGGCTTTGCTGACAAACCAAATCAACTCTTTAACAGAACACATGAAAGTGAATAAGAAGGACTATTCTTCAAACCGTGGTTTATTGAAGATGGTTGGTCGTCGTAAGAATATGTTGGAATACTTAAAGAAGAAGGATATTAATCGTTACCGCGATTTAGTTAAGGCTTTAGGTTTAAGAAAGTAATGTAAAGGACCGTAAACAAGTGTTTTACGGTTTTTTTGTGCTTATGAATAGCCTATAATGAGAGTATGAAGATGATTGAGTTAAAAGGGGTTAAAAAAACTTATATTATGGGTGAAGTTCAGATACCAGCCTTGGCTGGTGTTGACTTCTCAATTGATGAAGGACAAGTGGCCGCTATTGTTGGTAATAGCGGTGCTGGTAAGTCAACCATATTGAATATTTTAGGTGGTATGGATTACGTCACATCAGGGGAAGTGTATATTCGTGGACAAGCCATTCACAAGATGAATGAAAAAGATTTAACCAATTATCGTCGTTTACAAGTTGGTTTTGTTTTCCAGTTTTATAATCTGGTGGGAAATTTAACCGCTTTAGAAAACATTGAGTTAGCTTCGGAAATATCCAATCATCCTTTAAAGCCGGAAGAAATCTTAGATTTGGTTGGTTTAAAAGATCGCAAAGCCCATTTTCCTGCTCAATTATCCGGTGGTGAACAACAACGTGTTGCGATTGCCAGAGCGATTGTTAAAAATCCCGATTTATTGTTATGCGATGAACCAACGGGAGCCTTAGATGATAAAACAGGTAAACAAATTCTTCAATTGCTTCAAGATATGTCCCGACAATTTCATAAAACAGTGATTATCATTACTCATAATCAAGCTATTTGTCCAATGGCGGATGTCGTCATTCGTGTGAAAGATGGTTTAATTCAATCTTATACAGAAAATAAACATCCATTAGCGGTGGAGGAAATTGAATGGTAAAAGCCAAAACCTTTTGGAAATCATTAGGTCGCTTAATTCTCAAAACAAAAGGGCGCTACATCAACCTCGTTGCGATTGTGGCGATAGGGGTGGCTTTTTTCGTGGGAGTTTCTTCTTCGGCAGGAATTATGGCACATTCTGTTTCTTCTTATAATCAAAGATACAAGCTAAAACAAGCGACCATTTATTCGAATTATGGCTTTGAACAAGAAGATGTCGATAAAATAGCGAAACAGGCAGAAATCAAGCAAAGTGAAGCTTCTTATTTCGAGGATGCCCAAGTACTAAGTAATCATGAAACAAGAATTACCCGTATTCATTCCTACAATCCTAAAAAGAGTATCAATCAATTTGAACTAGTCGAAGGTCGTATGCCAGAAAATAATCAGGAGGTACTTGCTGAAAAGGGTTCCAGTATTATGCCCGGTTTTAAACTAGGGGATGCTTTAAGACTTGAAAAGAAAGATACTATTCTCAAGGTGAAACAATTCAAAGTGGTTGGTTTGGTGAAAACACCTTTATACCTCAATCAAATGAAAGAAAATTCTACTTTACAAAATCAAAAAATCTCCACTTATCTTTATCTACAAGAAGACGGGTTTAAGAGTGACCGTTATCGCGAAGTAAATTTGATTTTTAAAGGGAATTTTGATACGAATGAATTCTCTAAGGATTACCAAAACCAATTGGATAAAATTCAAGAAACTTTAAAACCAAAACTAATGAAATTAGGTAAAGAGGAAGGAAACCGTGTTAAAGAGAGTGCTTTAAAAGACTATCAATCCGGTTTAGATACTTATCAAAAAGAAAAAATGAAATTCAAGGATAAGAAACAAGCCGTCAATCAAAAACTTAATGAAACGAAAGAAAAGTTAAAGAAGAGTGAAAAAGAGATTAATCAAGGCAAAGTTCAATTGGATAATGCCAAACATGACTTAATAAAACAAGAAGAGACATTGAAACAGAAGGAAAAAGAAACGAAAGAAAAAATTCAAATTTCCTATCAAAAGCTTCAAGCTAAAAAATTTTTTTCAAGCAAACAACTTCAATCTTTATGCAAACAAAAAGAAACATTGCTCAAACAAAAAGAAGAGCTAATTAAACAAAAAGGACAAGTAGAACAAGTAAAACCAATCCTAAATCAATTGGAAGGCTTAGAACAATTGATTCATCTTATTTCCAGTGAACAAGCTATTTGGTCCAGCTATCCGGATGAAACAATTGTAGCGACGATTCCGACTATTCATAGTGACCAATATGGTTTTGATACTCAACAAAATGTGGCGTCTTTAAAGGCTTATTTGGTACAACTTTTGCAACAAAAGCAACGTATTTTAAATGAATTAAAGTTTTTAAACGGGAATAAAGTTAGTGAAAAAAAGGCGGATTTAAAGCAGAAATTAAGTCAAATCGAACAAGGCTTAAAACAAATCGAGTCTGGTTTAGAACAAATTAAAGAGGGTAGCCAAAAAATACAAACCGGCTTACAGACGTTAGAACAAGCTTTTAAAACCATCCAAGCAGAGAAAATAAAAGGCACTAGTCAATTCAATTTGGCTCGAAAGAAATTAAATCAAGCTAAAAAGACCCTCCGGCAAAAAGAGGTACAGTGGAAGGATGGGCATGTGAAATTACAATCAGCTGAGAAGAAATACCAAGAAGTCCAGAAAGAAAGCCAAGAAAAATTAGTCGATGGAGAAAGAAAATTAAAAGAAGCGAAGTATAAATTAGTGGATGCCAAAAAAGAAATCAATCGTTTGGAAGATGGAGAATGGATTTATGTGGATCGTTGCCGTCATTACGCTTCCATTACTTTTAGAAATACGGTTGACCAAATGAAAGCTATTGCGCGTATTTTTCCAGTGTTTTTCATTCTTATAGCAATGCTAGTGTGTTTAACCACTATGACACGTCTAGTGGAAGAAGACCGTAGTGAATTAGGAACTTTCCGTGCTTTAGGCTATCAGCGTAAACGTTTATTCCAAAAATATGCTTGTTATTCATTATCGGCAACCGGATTGGGCTTAATCTTGGGCGTTTTAATTGGTATGGCCAGTTTCCCATTTATCATCTATGAAGCTTGGAAAATGATGTTTATTCTTCCAAAGATACAAATGGAAATTTCATGGTTATTTATCACTCGGACCGTTGTTGGTTTCTTTGTGGTGATGTATGGAACTACTTGGTTTGCGGTACAGCGTGATACGAAAGAAATGCCGGCCTCATTGATGCGACCAAAAGCGCCAAAAATTGGTAAAACCATCTTATTAGAAAGAATTCCATGTTTGTGGAAACGCCTTAGTTTCTTACATAAAGTTACCTTTCGTAATCTCATTCGCTATAAGAAACGCTTCTTTATGTCCATTATTGGTATTGCCGGCTGTTCTGCTTTAATGGTGATGGGTTTTGGTATTCGTGATTCCATTACTTCTTTAGTGAATCTTCAATTCAAAAAAATTCTTCATTATGATGGTGTTGTTGAGGCCAAGGATGACGTAAATACTTTAAAGTTAGACTTAGAAAAAGATTCGGATATTGCATACGTAAAAGAAGGTTTGTCTTTTAATACAAGTATTAGTTATAAAGGAAAAGAAAAAAGTGCTAGTCTTTATTCAGGATTACACTTAGAAACACTGTATCAATTAGAAGATTTGCATAGGCAGAAAATATCTTTTCAAGAAGATGGCTTGATTATCAGTGAAAAAGTAGCTCAACAGCTTGGAGCTCGTGAAGGGGATGTTGTTACTATTGAAAATGCGGTTGGGAAAAAGTTTGAAGTACCCATTCGTAAGATTGTGGTTTATTATGTGCAACATGGTATTTGGATGAATCCAGCTACTTATGAAAAGATTTTCCACGAAAAAGTAGTTGAAAATAGTGCCTTTGTGAAAGTGAAAAAGAATGTTTCAGTAGCGGATTTGGAGAAGAAGCTCTTGCAAAGAATGGATGTAAAAAAGATTGAATTCTTTCGTCCGCAAATTGAAAACTTTAACCAAATGATTTTAGGATTGGATGCGATAGTTTGGGTGTTGATTGCATCGTCAATGTTACTGGCGTTTGTGGTCTTACAAAATCTAATTAGTTTAAATATTTCTGAAAGAATAAGAGAAATTGCTACCTTAAAAGTACTGGGTTTTAGAAAGCGGGAGATAGAACGTTATGTCTTCCAAGAAAATATTTTATTAACTGCACTGGCTTCATTGGTTGGTTTACCAATTGGTATCTTATTGCATCGAGCTATTATGACAACCATACAGGTAGAAAATATTACCTTTCCAATTCAAATTCATTGGCTAAGCTTTGTGTATGCGTTCTTATGGACCGCTTTGTTTGGTCTTGTGGTAACCAGATGGATGCGTAAATATATTCATCGTATTGATATGGTAGAAAGTTTAAAGAGTTTAGAATGAATTATGTTTATATCTTAGAATGTGAGGATGGTAGCTTTTATACCGGATGGACAAGGGATATTGAGAAGCGTTTTACTTCCCATTGTTTAGGAAAAGGTGCAAAATACACTCGAAGCCATCCACCAAAAAGAATTGTGTATTGCGAAATACTGTCCAGCAAACAAGATGCAATGTCCAGGGAATGGCACATCAAACGATTAAGTCACCAAGCAAAAGAAGAATTGGTGCAATCGTATCAAAGAACAAACGAAAAGAGGAGGAAAAGTATGTCAAATTTAAAGTTTTACAAATGTGAAAATTGTGGAAAGATGATGGTTCAATTAAATTCTGAAGCAAGTGCTTGCCCAGCCGGAATGGTAGAACTAACCACCGCCAGCCAATCGGGAGCAGTTGAAAAACACCAGCCTGTTGTTACAGTGAATGGGAATCACTACAAAGTTCAGGTTGGTGAAGTAGCTCACGTTATGACTGAGGAACATTTGATTGAATCTATTGTTGTTGAATTTGTGAATGGATTTAGAGTATTTCATTTGGGCGTTGGTGCTAATCCGGAAGTTGAATTTGATAGTGAAGAAAAACCGGTAGCGGTATACGAGTATTGCAATTTACATGGTCTTTGGAAAGAGAGTTTATAAGAGAATGTGTGCTTCGGCACACATTTTTTATGGAAAGAATGAAAAAACAGCTATGGTTTGTGGTACTATTACTATAATTGAAAAGTGGAGAAAAGATGGAAAAGTTTAAGAAAAGTTGGTCTTTTTTTGGAAAGACAATTACCGTAGAAAATGGTGAAATCGCAAAACAAGCTGGTGGAGCTGTCATTGTTCGATATAATGACACGACAATTCTTTCCACCGCAACCGCTAGTTCGCAAGCGAAAGATACAGATTTCTTTCCGCTAACGGTTTTATATCAAGAAAAAATGTATGCGGCAGGTAAGATACCAGGTGGTTTCTTAAGAAGGGAAGGACGTCCAAGCGAACATGCGACCTTAACAGCACGTTTGATTGACCGTCCCATTCGTCCTTTATTTGCGGAAGGTTTCCGTAATGAAGTACAAGTTGTTAATACTGTTTTATCCAATGATCCAGATGCAAGTAGTGAAATGGCATCCTTATTTGGTTCTTCTTTAGCTTTATGTGTATCTGATATTCCTTTTAATGGACCAGTGGCAGGTGTGCAAGTGGTTCGTGTTAATGGTGAATTTTTAATCAATCCAAGCATGGAAGAAAACGCGAAAGGGGATTTACATCTAACCGTTGCCGGTACAAAACAAGCTATCAATATGGTTGAAGCAGGAGCAAAGGAAGTTTCAGAAGAAACAATGTTAGCAGCCCTACAAGCAGGTCATGATGCAATTAAGATTCTTTGTGAAATTCAAGAAGAAGTTATCGCAGCTTGTGCAAAGGAAAAGATGGAAGTAACTCTATATGAGATTGATCAAAAGATTAAAGCTTATATAGATGAACATGGTGCTAAGCATATTCAAGAAGCTGTTTCAATCAAAGGAAAATTAGAACGCTATTCAACGATTGATTCCTTAATTGAAGAAATGGTTCAAGCCGTTTCTGAATGGGATTATGAGACAGAAGTGGATAAGAATAAAGCAATGAAACAAGCCCATGAATATGGCGTGGAGATTGAAGCTAATGAAGTTCGCCGCTTGATTTCCGAAGATAAAGTGCGCCCTGATGGTCGTGCCTTAGATGAATTACGTCCTTTAGACAGTCAGGTGGATTTATTGCCTAGAGTCCATGGTTCAGCTTTATTTACCCGTGGTGAAACACAAGTTCTTTCGGTTACAACTTTAGGACCTTTAAGTGATGCACAAATGATGGATGATTTAGGTATTGAAGAAGAAAAGAGATTTATGCACCAATATAATTTCCCACCCTTCTCAGTTGGGGAAGTTGGTCGTATGGGTTCTCCGGGGCGTCGTGAAATTGGTCATGGTGCTTTAGGGGAAAGAGCCTTAGCTCAAGTTTTACCAAGCGAAGAAGAATTTCCTTATGCGATTCGTACATCAGCCGAGGTATTGGAATCCAATGGTTCTTCCTCACAAGCTTCGATTTGTGCGGGTACGATGTCTTTAATGGCTGCTGGTGTACCAATTAAAGCCATGGTAGCTGGGGTTGCGATGGGACTTATCACCGTAGGTGATACGTATTCAGTATTAACCGATATTCAAGGCATGGAAGACCATTATGGTGATATGGATTTTAAGGTAGCTGGTACGCGTGATGGAATCACGGCATTACAAATGGATATTAAAGTAACCGGTATTTCACAAGATATTTTAAGAGAAGCTTTAGCCCAAGCTTATAAAGGTCGTATGCAGATATTGGACAACATGGAAGCGTGTATTAGTGAGCCAAGAGCGGATGTATCGAAGTGGGCGCCTAAGATGGATCGTCTAATCATTCCTGAGGATAAGATTCGTATCGTTATTGGTAAAGGTGGCGAAATGATTGATAAGATTATCGCAACTTGTAACGATGTTAAGATTGATATTGAAGATGATGGATCTTGCGTCATTTACCACATGAACCGTGAAATGATTAATAAAGCGAAAGAAATGATTGAAAACTTAATCAAGGAAGCGAAAGTTGGTGAAGTTTATGAAGCAACGGTTACAGATGTTCGTGAAAGCTTTGCATTTGTGAACTTATTTGGTAATGTGGATGCTTTATTGCATGTATCACAATTAGCTTGGGAACGGGTTGAAAATATCAAAGATAAAGTGCATGTTGGTGATCATATTCAAGTCAAGGTCATTCAAGTAGACGATGCTGGCAAAGTGAAGGTTTCAGCGAAGGAACTTTTAGAAAAACCAGAAGGTTATGTTGAGCCACAACGTAAGCCATTTAAATCACAAAAATCAGAAGGTGAAACACGCGTCTTTAGAAAGAAGAAAGAAGAAGAGAAGGTTTAACCTTCTCTTTTATCAAGAGGGAATTTATGGCAAGAATGCGAACAAAAAAATGGGCAATGCCTTGGATTGAAGAACATGGTGATTTAATTCTTCAAGATCCTCGCCCTTTAAAGGGAAAATGGAAAGAAAAACTACATAGTCAAAAACTACATTTAGAAATAGGATCAGGAAAAGGTGCCTATTTAAATCAAATGGCAACTTTATACCCCAATGATGCTTGGGTAGGAATTGAAAAAGAAGTGGCGGCGATTGCGATGGCTGCTCGTTATAGTTATGAAGAAAATCCAAATTCTTTTAATAATAAAGTTTTTGTGCTAGGCGATGCGGATCAAGTACTAAATTGGTTTGAAGCAAAGGAAATTCATAGTTTACACTTAAATTTCTCAGATCCTTGGCCTAAAAAATACACACATAAAAGAAGATTAAGCTCACAAAAATTCTTAGAACGTTACCAAGTTATCTTGGAAGATGATGGTGAAATCATTATGAAAACGGATAATAAAGGTTTATTTGAGGACAGCTTGGTGTATTTCAATGAATCTGGCTTTCTTTTAAAAGAAGTATCGGTAGACTATCGAAGAAATCAACATCCAGAAGATGCGATTACAGAATACGAACAACGTTTTATGGATTTAGGACAGCCGATTTATCACTGTATTGTGCAGAAAAATAAGTTAGAATAAGAGTATGAAAAAGTTGCTCTTATTTTTACTGACCTGTGTTTTGCTTGGCTGTTCTTCAAACATTCATTGGCAACAAAAAATACCGGTTTTAACAAGTTCCAACAGTAATGTATTCCAAAAGAGCTACCACTTTTATATACCAAGTTCAATAGGACGTTTTGAAAGCAATGGGGATAGTTATGTTCTGGATTATCAGGGTACAAAGTTTCAAATGACCTTTAATCTTTCAACAGTGTTATTTGATTATAAAGAACCATTCTTGAAGAAGCCGCAGTTTAAAGGGGAATATATAGATGTTCATCAGGACAAACAAATGTATTTGGTTTCTTATGAAAAGCTTGAAAATCAAAAGTATTATTTGATTTATGAAAGCCCGGCTTTTATTGGTACAAGTATTTGTGAAAAGGTTGAAATGGCTGCCATTGTAAGGACGATGGTGCAGATTTCACAAAGTTTACAGGTGGATAAAAAGACCTTGCAAGAACAGTTTGTAAAGATTGACCGTAAAAAATACATAGCCGATGCGATTCCTTTTTTTGAAAAGAAAGTCGCAAAAGAAGGGCGTATTGAAGATTTATTTAGCAATAACTTAGAGGAAAGTGAAAAGAAGATGGTTGAGCATAAAGGTGATTGATTTTCTTTTACAACTTTTTAAATATAGACTAAAATAGTAAAGTACATAGGAAGGGCTGAAAATTCTATGATTAAGAAGATACAAAATTTATTATTTGAAGATGAAATACCGGAAGAATTAGAAAATGAGACGGTTGAGAAGGAAGAAGAAAAAGCAAGTGTTGTGGAAAAGATAGCGGAACCAATCGCACCAGTTCAAGAAAAGAAAGTGGTAACACCGGTTGTTCCGGTAGAAGAAGAAAAAATTGTTGAAACACCAAAGCCATCTTTTCCTAACATCACAATTGATGATAAGAAAGCTAGTGCACCGGCAAAACGTATGAAAAAAGAAAGTCGTAAGGTGAGTGAAACAAAATCTTTTGATTACAAATTTCAACCTGTCATTAGTCCTATTTTTGGTGCAAATGAAAAGGATGTTGATGCCTTGAAATCAACTGCTTCAAAACTAAATGAGAAAGAAAAGAAGAAGCATATGGAGAATGTGACAACGATTCTTTCACCAATGTGGGGTAGTGAAGGAAATAATCCTATTCACAATGTTAAAGAAGAAGTGAAGGAAACACCTTCGAGTGTGTTATTAAATGATTCCCAAATCGATGATGAAATTCCTGAGTTCTCCTTGGATGATATTTTAAATGAGCGTGATAAGGTTTATGGCAAAGTATCGGCAGGGGATACAATGTATGATAGTGAAAGTGGTGTTTTTCCGCAATTAAATTTATTTGATGATGAGCTGGAAGATGCAGAAGATTCCACAACGGTTATTAAAAAAACGATGAAGCATTAAGGTATTTAAAGAGGATGAGATGAAGTACAGCTCCAAAAGTTAGTTTGATGGTCAACTTTTGGGGTTCAGTTCAGAGTATCCTCTTTTTTAATTGAATCTTTGAAAATGTTTTAATGATTTTCATTACATTTAATTGAAAGTGTTTACAAATATCTTTATAATATTAAATAGAGGTAGACTATATGGATGCATTATTGAATGATTTACAACTAGTATGTGCAAAATTACTACCTGTTTTAGGGGTAGTGGTTTTGGTATTTATCTGTATGGTTTTAAAGCGGTTGATTACCTTATTAGAATCCATCAATAAAACAGTGAACCAATTAGAACCGACAATGAAGTTGGTGGATGAAAGTCTTGAAAAAGTACAAGCTCCTTTGGACACAACTGTTAAGTATTCTAAGAGCTTAGATTCTATTCATGATAAGGTATCTTCAGCTGTATCAAAAGCAAGTAAAGCGGTTAGTGACAATTTGAAAAAGAAAAAAGAGGAGGGAGATTTAAATGACAAATAAGAATGAAAACTATGATGATTCTTTTGAAAACATCGAAAAAACGGTTGAAGACCTAAAAAAGAAGTTACAGCAGTTAGAGGAAGAAAAAGCAGAATCTTTCGAGGAAGATGATGTTCCAAGGGAAGTGAATTTGTTTGAAGAAATGAAACAAAACACAAAGGAATTAAAGGAAGAAACGTTTCAAAAAGTCGAAGACTTAGAAAAAAAGATAGCCGACAATGAACAATTCCAAAAGACGCTAGCTTACATCAAAGAACATGCGCGTAAAAGTCGTCAAAAATTATCGAATACTTGGGATGACGTTCAATCGAGTGAACAATGGAAAACTTTATCAGCTAAGGCAAAAGAGGGTAAAGAACAATTTGGAAAAAAGGTTCTGCCTAAAGTGGAAGAAGGCGCTAAAATCATTTTTGATAAATCAAGAGAAGTCATCCAAAGTGATTTTGTTCAAGATACTTTTACAAAGGTTAAAGAAGTTGGCGAAACAATTTGGCATAAAATCCAAGATGAAATAAATGATAAGAAATAGGGTTTGAATATGAAACGTGTAACAATTTATGATGTCGCTCGTGAAGCGAATGTGTCCTTAGCAACGGTATCTCGTGTTATCAATGGTTCAAATGTGGTGAAAGCACCAACGCGTGAAAGGGTTGAAAATGCGGTTGAAAAGCTAGGTTATAAGCCAAATGCGATTGCGCAAGGCTTAGCTCTACAGAAAACAACAACAATTGGTTTGGTTGTTCCAGAAGCTTCTTTCACGTATACTGGTCAAATTATCAACGGTTTAATCGATGTCGCTAAGATTTATAATTACAACATTATGTTGCATACGATTACAGATGGTATTACGGATTTGAATTCAGTGGTGGAAGATATTATTAAATCCCATGTAGATGGGGTGATTATTTTCAATGATAAATTAAGAGCCGGTGATATGGTTGCTTTAAATCGCTATAATATTCCTGTCGTTGTGATTGGCAACAAAATTGAAGCGAAAGATGTATGTTCAGTTTATGTAAATATTGAAAAAGCTATTTATGAACTGGTGATGAAGTATCTTGAAGAAGGTAAGGAAAATATTGCAATTTTAGAAGATCGCAAAAATCCACAACAATATCAGCATATCTTACAAGGAGCAAAGAAGGCTTTTGTTTCTAAGGGTAAGGAATTTAATGGTCAGTTGAATTTACCGGCCGGAACCCGCACTTCGTATGGCTTTTTAAAGGATTGGTTAAAGAATCATCGTTATGATTTGATGATTGGCTATCGCGATTCACAAGCTATGGCGATTATCAATGCTGCAAGAGAAAATAATATTTCAGTCCCAGAGGATATGGAAGTGGTTTGTATCTTAGATACAAAATACAACACTATTATGCGTCCACAGGTATCCTCATTCTCGATTCCGTCTTATGATTTAGGGGCTGTATCTATGCGCATGATGACCAAGATGCTACAAAGAAATGAAAATGAAGATCGTGAAGATTCGATTGAATTGAGTTATTTATTTACATCACGTCAATCAACCAAAGAATAAAGATTGAAAACCTTGTTTGGTTTTGTTAAAATACTCCAAAAGCGTTGAAGAGAAGAAGTACCATTTGGAAGAATTGTAGAGAGAGCTTGTTCGGTGAAAAAGCTTGTTTGGAAGAATTGGGAATACATCTTGGAGCTATTTATCTCAAAAGGTAAATCGTTAGCCTGCGTTAAAGGTAGTTAAGGGCATAGATAAATCTATGAACTAAGGTGGTACCGCGCAATAGCGTCCTTAGAATGAAGGGCGCTTTTTATATGCCCTAGAAGGAGAAAATATGAATTTTTTAGAAGAATTACAATGGCGAGGATTAGTTAAAGATTACACAGATTTAGAAGCTTTGCGGAAACAATTAGAAAAGCCGACAACGGTTTATTGTGGTTTTGATCCAACAGCCGATTCTTTACATGTGGGTCATTTACAGCAGATTATGCTATTACGTCGTTACCAAAAGGCCGGTCATCATGTTCTAGCCTTAGCAGGGGGATTTACTGGCATGATTGGTGATCCACGTCCAACAACGGAAAGAAAATTATTGCGACATGAGGATGTTTTACACAATGTGGAATGTATTAAACACCAATTGGCAATGTTTATTGACTTTAAGGGTGATAACGCTGCCGTGATGGTAAACAATAATGATTGGTTGGAAAAGATGACAACCTTGGATTTTTTACGTGATTTTGGTAAGCAATTCAATATCGCTTATATGCTACAAAAAGACACAATTAAAAAAAGAGTAAACACCGGCTTATCTTACTTAGAATTTTCTTACACTATTTTACAAGCCATTGACTTCTATCATTTATTTAAGGAATACAATTGTCGTGTGCAAATTGGTGGATCGGATCAATGGGGTAATTTAACTTCCGGCATGGATTTGATTAAGAAGCTAGAGGGCAATGATACAGAGGTCTTTGGAATTACTTCACCACTAATCACGAAAAGTGATGGTTCTAAGTTTGGTAAGAGTGAAGGGAAGAATATTTGGTTAGATCCAAGCCGTACGAATGCGTATGAATTCTATCAATTCTGGCTGAATACTCCAGATGATGCAATTGTAGATTATCTGAAACGATTAAGCCTAAAGTCGCCAGAAGAAATTGAACATTTGGCACACTTGGTTGAAACAGAACCAGAAAGAAGAGAAGCACAAAAAGCCTTAGCAAGTGAACTAACAACTTATGTTCATGGACAAGAAGGTCTTGAGAAAGCTTTGCGTATTTCAGAAACTTTATTCTCAGGTGATTTTATGACTTTAAGTTCGGCGGAATTAAAAGAGGGATTAAGTGATGCTAAGAAGGTATTAGTGGATAGTGGTATTGGTATCTTAGATGCTTTAGTAGCAGCGGAAATTTGTAAGTCGAAATCGAATGCTCGTCAACTAATTCAACAGGGTTCTATTTCGATTAATGGTATTAAAATTCAAGCGATTGATGGCATTTTGGTCAAAGAGGAAGCGATTGATCAGGAATTTATGATTTTAAAAAAAGGTAAGAAGAACTACTATATTGTGGAATTTAAATAGATTCTCCAATTGATTTCAAACCCATTTCTTTCAATCAATCCAAACGTTACACTGATATTCAAACTTGTAGTGGGGGGGAAGAGTGGTATTGTAGTTTTTACAGATGGTACTGTTGGAATTTGTGAAAGGCTTATTAGAAATGACTTAAAAGTCGGAAACATATATAAATCCAGTTTGTTTGATATTTGGGACTCAATTAATCTAAAGAATATAATTGAGCCAAATAGAGAACTATTTAAAAATACAGAGTGCTATTCGTGTGAAAAATTTAAAGAATGCGTATATGGAAAAGGGATTTGTTATGTTAGGGCAAAAGTTATATATGGAAATTATTATTCAATAGATCCCTTTTGCCCAAAATCTAATAGTAATCAAAGAATGAGCTAATTTTATGGGTGGAATTAATTGGGTAAGTTTTATTATAAATGCGACATGAGTTGTTTTACAGTGGAAGAAGATTCAAAAGCAAAAAAGGAATATACAAATTGTTTCAAAGATATAGCAAGAATAGTATTGGATTTAAGACGTCAAATGAAATGATTGAAAATTATTTTAATAAGGCTACTTAAGTATTAGATAGTTTTTTGTCACATATGTTTGACAATACTGGAGTTTATGGTGAAACAGACCATTAGAGGGCTTGCTATTTTGGAATAAAACAGGTAGACTATAGTCATAGAAAGAAAAGGAGTGCTTCGGCACTCCTTCTATTGTGTATGGAGGCTTATGAAACAAATTAGTGAAATCGAAGCTTTACTATCCTCAGCTCTGCAAAAACATGGCTTTGAAGTGGAAGAAGTAAAATGGATTTCCGATGAAAAGACATTACAAATTAGTGTCAACAACTTACAAGGTGAAACGGATTTAGATGCTTGTGCTAAAGCAAACGAATGGATTTCAGAAATCTTAGATGAAAAAGATCCAATACCTGAAGAGTATAACTTAGAGGTTTGTTCTCCAGGTGCAGAAAGAGAAATCAAAGATATTCATCTCATTCAAAAAGAAACCTATGTTCATGTGGATTTTAAAGAGGCGGTTAATCAGCACCAAAGTCTTGAGGGTTATTTATCCGTAACAGAAAAGGGATATATGCTTCAATATCGTGAAAAAGCGGTTTTAAAGAAAATTGTATTAGATGAAAAAAATATTGCGTTTATACGCCATGCAGTAAAGGTTTAGGAGAATAAAATGAAATTAGATTATAAAAAATTACTCATTGCTTTAACGGATGTGGAAGAGGAAAGAAATATTCCTCAAACTGTCATCTTAGATGCTTTAAAAGAAGCAATGGCGAAAGCTTATAAGAAGAATGAAGAATTGCCGGATATTGATGTTGTAGCGGAAATCAATGAAAAGAAGAAATCGATTGATTTGTTTCAAAACTACGTTGTTGTAACAGATGTGGAAGATGATGAGCTGGAAATGAGCGTAGAGGAAGCACACACTTTGGATAAAAATGCACAAATTGGCGATACGGTTCGTCGTCCTGTTGAAATAGAAACCATGTCTCGTGCAGCAGCTACTTTAGCGAAGAATGTGATGCGTCAAAAGATTCGTGAAGCTGAAAAGGAAGCAGTTTATAACGAATACATTGGTCAATTACATGAAATGGTTTTTGGTACGATTGAAAGTATTAAAGATAAGTTCACTTTGGTGAATTTAGGTAAGACAACTGCTTTGATGTTAACCGGTGAACAAATCCCGGGGGAGAGGCTAAAAGAAAACCAACGCATTAAGGTGGTTATTACAGAAGTCAACAAGGAAAGTAAAGGTGCTCAAGTGCTTGTTTCGAGAGGAGATGCGATGTTAGTGCGTCGCTTATTTGAAGCCGAAGTTCCAGAAATTTTCCAAGGGATTGTAGAAATTAAAGCCATTGCTCGAGAAGCTGGTGAACGTACGAAGATGGCTGTCTTAAGCCATAATCCAGAAGTCGATCCAATTGGGGCTTGTATTGGTCCTCGCGGAGCTCGTGTGCAAGAAATTATTAAGGAATTAAAGGGTGAAAAAGTGGATATCTTTGAATGGAGTGAAGATATTACTTCCTTAGTTCAAAACGTTTTATCACCAGCAGAAATTGATGCGGTTATTCCAAATGAAGATGGTTCTTTGATTGTTATCGTAGCAGAAGATCAATTAAGTTTAGCGATTGGTAAGCGTGGTAAGAATGCTCGTTTGGCAGTTAAATTAACCAACCGTAAGATTGATATTAAGACACGTGCTGAATTAGAGGCGAATGGAGTGAACTATGAGGCTTTAATGGAAAAGGCTAAAGAACGTAAAGAAAAGATTCAGTTAGAAGCCTTAGAAAAAATCCGCAAAGCAGAATTAGAAGCGGCTAAGTTGGCAGAAAGTAAGCGTCTTGAAACATTAGAAAAATTAAGGGCTGAAAATTCAGAAGAATTAGAACAAGAATTTTTCCCGGAGGAAATGCAAGAAGTGATGGACGATGGCTTAGTTGAAGAAGTTGATCATGTTGAAGAAACAAGTCCAGAAGTCAAGGAAGAAGAAAAGATTGAAGAAGTTGTTGTAGAAGAGAAGGCTATTGCGGAAGAAAAACCGGTTGAAGTGAAGAAAGAAGAAAAGAAATCCGCCAAACACGCTAACTTGGAAGAATTGGCGAATAAAGCAACCTATGTGTCGGTATTTGAAAAATTAGTGGACAATAAGGCTCCTAGGCAAGAAGTGAAGAAGAAATGGAAGAAAAAGAAGAACGAGGAAGAAGAAATCAAGATCAACAATAAAGAACTTGAAGAACAAATTAAAAAGAAGTTGGCTTCCCAAAACAATCTTCCTATCTACACAGAAGAAGAATTGGCGGAAATCGAAGCTCAGCAACGAGCTGAAGAAGAAAGAGAATACGATTTCGATTACGATGAATATGAAGATTACTATGACGAGGAGGATGACAACTAGTCATGATGAAGAAAATTCCCTTACGCAAATGCGTAGTTACCGGGGAGCAATTCCCCAAAAAAGAGCTATTGAGAATTGTAAGGACACCAACGGGAGAAATCCATGTGGATCTTAGCGGTCGAGCAAATGGACATGGTGCTTATTTGAAAAAGGAAGTTTCTATTGTGGAGCTTGCCAAAAAAAATAAAGCATTAGAAAGAGCGTTTAAAATGAAAATAGATGAAAATGTTTATGAGGAGATTTTAAGAGCCGTTCAATAATCAAATAGTGAAATAGAAAGAGAGGGTTTATGCCAGTCAATAAGAGAAATAACACAAAGAAGAATCATCACAACAATAAGAAAAATAGGAATTATCGTGCTGAAAAACCAATCGCTAAGAAAGAAGAAGTTCATGAAATCACTTACTCCGATGGAATTACAGTTGGTGAATTAGCCGATAAGATTGGCAAACAAGCTTCTGATATCATCAAGGCATTATTTTTAGAAGGTAAGATGGTTATGATTAACTCTACCTTGGATGATGAAATGGTTCAAATGGTTTGTATTGGCTATGATATTGATGCGACCAAAGTGAAAGAAAAAGATGAATTTAGTTTAGAGGATGAAGAAGAGGATGACACAGATAGTTTGAAATCACGTCCACCTGTAATCACCATTATGGGTCATGTTGACCATGGTAAAACAACTTTATTAGACGCCATTCGTCGAACCAAGGTAGCGGATAAAGAAGCTGGTGGAATTACCCAAGCGATTGGTGCTTATCAAGTTAAAGTTAATAATCGTCCTTTGACTTTCTTAGATACACCAGGTCATGAAGCTTTTACAGCTATGCGTGCGCGCGGAGCTGGTATTACCGATGTGGCAGTTATTGTGGTTGCGGCAGATGACGGTGTCATGCCTCAAACAAGAGAAGCGATTGACCATGCAAAAGCGGCGAATGTGCCAATGATTATTGCGGTGAATAAGATGGATAAACCGGACGCTAATCCAGACCGTGTCAAGAATGAATTATCAGAACTAGGTATTATGCCGGAAGAGTGGGGTGGTGATACCATTTTCGTAAATACTTCAGCCCGTAAGGGGGATGGTATTGAAGAATTATTAGAAACTATCTTAACGGTAGCGGATGTCTTAGAATTAAAAGCTAATCCAAATCGCATTGCGACAGGTACGGTTGTGGAAGCGAAACTAGATAAGGGACGTGGATCTGTAGCAACCCTGCTGGTTCAAAATGGTACCTTATATCAAGGAGACCCAATTGTAGTTGGTACTGCCTTTGGTAAAGTACGTCGTATGATGGATGAAGATGGTCATGTCTTAAAGAAAGCTGGTCCATCCAGACCGGTTGAGATCATTGGTTTAAATGCGGTTCCGGAGGCAGGAGATATTTTCCGCAGTTATGAAAATGAAAAAGAAGCGAGAGCGATGGCAGAACGTCGTATGCGTCGTAAGCAAGAAAGCGATCGTCGTAAGACTTCAGCTATGAGTTTAGAAGATCTTTCAGAACAAATTGAAGCTGGTGAAATTAAAGAAATATCGGTTATCGTCAAGGCGGATGTACAAGGTTCGGCTGAAGCTGTGAAGTCTTCCTTAGAAAAGTTAGAAGTGGAAGGTGTTAAGGTCAATGTGATTCGTGCAACCGCCGGTTCGATTACAGAATCGGATGTTATGTTAGCGAATGCGTCGAATGCGATGATTATTGGTTTTGCGGTTCGTCCAGATGCGAATGTGCGTAAGAAAGCGGAAGAGTCCGGTGTTTCCATTCGTTTGCATGACATTATCTATAAAGCAACTGAAGAAATGACCTTAGCGATGAAGGGTATGTTAGAACCGGTTTATGAAGAAGTGGTAATTGGTCAAGCTGAAGTTCGTGAAACCTATAAGGCTTCAAAAGTGGGTACAATTGGTGGATGTATGGTAACCGATGGTAAGCTAGTATCGGCTTGTAAAGTACGTTTAATTCGTGATGGTATTGTGATTTATACAGGACAATTAGCTTCTTTGAAGCGCTTTAAGGATGATGTAAAAGAAGTGGCGACGGGATTTGATTGTGGTATTACGATTGAAAATTATAATGATATTAAAGTTGGTGATACGATTGAAGCCTATCAAGACCAAGAAGTTGAGGTGACGGTTTAATTATGGCTACTAGCATCAAACAGAAACGATTGGAAGGAATTATCCGTAAGAATATCTCGGATATCATTCAATTCAGTCTAAAAGATCCGGATGTTGGCTTTGTGACAATTACCGATGTTACGGTTTCTAATGACCATAGTTACGCTTACGTTTATGTGGCTTTCTTGGGTAAAAAAGAAAGAGCAGAAGCGGGCTTAAAGGCATTGAATAGAGCGAAGGGTTTTATTCGTACGGAATTGAGTCAACGTTTAGATATTCGTCGAACCCCAGAACTCATCTTTGCGATTGATAAAGTAGAGGAACAAGGTCGCCATATCGATGAAATTATCAAGAAAATTCATGAGGGGGAACAATGAAGTGAACCCCAAAAGTTGGACAAGATGATATGTACCCCTTTTACCGGACAAATCCAGTGAAAGGGGTTTTTGTATGAAATATGATTATGCTTTTAAACTAAATGCCGTAGAAATGTATCGATTCGGTCAGTGGATTGATAATCCGGATGGTATTGGACAAAAGAACTTCAGAAAAAGAATTGTACAATGATTCAGAATTCTTCTTAATGAAAATATCACAACTTCATGGTACAATAAATAAAAAAGTTATTTGACAGATAGCAGATTATAATTAACTTATATGATTTTACCTGTAAATAAAAGTCTAACATTATTGATATTTAAAGTCTGAGTTCATTTCTAAAAGTTGAAGCAATAAACAAAGAAGGAGATAGATAATATATGAAAAAAGATGGAAAAATGCAAAAACTAACTTCATTTTTATTAGTTTTTATAATGTTATTCGGCTTATTTATATCTGTTAAACCTGTATTTGCTTCTGACGAAGTAAATGATGCGGGAACTATAACTATGAAAGTAAGCGACATCATAAAAGATAACAAAAATTTTGATAGTGAAACAGGCAATTGGGTTGCCGATTATGATGTGGCGGAAAAGATGTGGCAAGAAATGGCACCGGGTCTTGTGCCGGGAGATCATGTAATTTGCAAATTGGAAATCGTAAATGATACTAAGGTTCCTTACTATGTTCAAAAAAACATTGAAACATTTTCAATGGTATATAAGGACGATTTTACAAATAATGACTATAACCAAATATATGGAAGGGATTTGAAATTAGGATTTGATTTTCCTGATAATACAAAGAACATTGAAAAAGTAGAAATTAAAAATCAGTCCGGGGCAAAAAAAATCAATCTCGGAGGAAAGCCTGCATATATTGGAGAAATTCTTGCTTCTGACAATGAGGTAAAACTTAATCCCGGCAGTCGATATGCTATGACTTACCATCTTTATTTTATATTTGAGTCGCCAAATATGTCTCAGAATATGAAGATATGGTTAAGGCTTGCAATGATGTTAAAAAAGGCGGAAACGACAACTATAAATGCAAAGAAGGTGTGGGTCGACAACGGCTTTGGCGGTGATAAAAAAGACCTCTACTTCCAACTCAGAAAAAATAATAATGGAAACTATGAGAATGTTGGAGATAAACAAAAAGTAGAAGGTGTAAATGAAGTAACTTGGACGGTGCCTAAGTATGATGACCGAGGTAATGAAATAAAGTATGTAGTAGCTGAAGTGGATAAAGATGATAATTCATGGAATGCAAACAGTAATTGGAGTTTTGATGTTAAAGGAACTGTAACTGATGGATTTACCTTTACCAACATCTATAACAATAATCGTATAAAAGTTGAAGGTTCAAAAACTTGGAATGACAATAATAACCAAGATGGCAAAAGACCTGAAAAAATTACTATCAACTTAATGAAGAAAGTTGGAGACGGTGAAGTTGTTAAGGCTGACAGTAAAATAATAGAAAAGGATAGCGAAGGTAATTGGAAGTGGTCCTGGGAAAATCTGCCTGAATATGAAAACAAAAAGAAGATAACATATACAGTATCAGAGGAAGTGGTAGAAGGTTATTCAGTCAAGATTAATGGTTATGATATTACAAACTCATATACACCCGGAAAGACAAGCATTCAGGTAACAAAAGCTTGGGAAGATAAGAATGACCAAGACGGAGTAAGACCAGACAGCATAACTGTCAAGTTATTGGCAGACGGCAAAGAAACAGCTAGGACATTAACCTTGACAAAGGCAGATAACTGGACAGGAACTTTCACAAACCTTGATGAATACAAGGCAGGAAAGAAGATAAAATACACTGTAAAAGAAGAGCCTGTCGGCAATGGATACAAGAGTTTGATTACAAAAAGTGGTAAGAACGGATATGTTGTTACTAACATTAGAGTTCCGAATACCCCTTCGAAAAAACCTAATAAACCGAATAAACCATTACCGAAGACAGGCGATGCTTCTAATCCTACTCTATACGCAAGTCTTTTAGGTTTATCAGGAATTGCATGGTTGTTACTTGGACTTTTAAGAAAAAAGAATAGAAAAGAAGAAAACAAATAATTTTATTTATTTGATAACTTTAAAAACTAAATAAAGAACATATAATAGAAAGTTTTTTCTGTTATATCAGGAGGACTTCTACACTCTGACATAAGAAGTCCTCCTTTTTTATTCTCAACAAACCGAATCAGAATATGTACATTGATATGTACCCGGAATCCCGGACACATATTTATAAACTAGGCGGAACACATGGATGCTGTCCTGTATTGTACAGCTGGCATCCATTTTGTTTTTACCTGAATTCTTTTGTTATTATAATAATCTATATATTCATCAATAGCCTTTGAGAATTCTGAGAAGGAAGAATAGTCTTTCTCATAGCCATAATACATCTCATTTTTCAATCTTCCAAAGAATGCTACCATTATGGCGCTTAGAAATACTCAAGTCTATGATTTTCCTTGAGAATAAATCCATCACAACACAAAGGTAATGGAAAAAGTCATTTACCTTGATATAAATAAAATTACTTATCTAAACAGAGTGTACAATAAATTCCTCTTTTTTATGGAGTTTCGATTCTTTTGGGAATAAGAAAGAGAAAGGAGTTTTTATGATTAAAGTTGAACCGGAAGAATTAGAATTGCAAGCCAATCAGTTGCAACAAGCTTTAGAACAATACCAAAATCAAAGTGGTCAATTGATGAACACGGTATTAAATCTAAAGGATATTTGGCAAGGAAAAGACAATGAGGCTTTTACCAATCGTTTATTGGAATACCACAAAGATATCCAACAGATTGGTCTTATCCTCAATGACTACATTCAATTTTTAAAACAAAGCACGCATAGCTATCGTCAAGTCCAAGAGGATTTAGTATCACAAGTCCAAGGATTAAAAGGATAGGAGGGTTTTATGGCTATACAAATATCAATTGCGAATGTTCGTGAATCTTGTGATCATCTCAAACAACAATCTCAACAAATGATGGATACCCTAGAAGCCATCAAACAGAAAATGATTCTAGTCCAGCATAGTTTTGAATCCGAAGCTTCGGATGAATTTCAAAATCGCTTTCGACTATTTTCAAAACGTTTTTTAGAAATGCGGGATACAATTCAATCCTATATTCAATTCTTAGAAATGACGACGAGTTCTTATGAGAGTTTAGATGCTAGTCTAAAAGGAAATGCGAATGGTATGCAAGTGTAAAAAGATTGTCTTATGTGCCTTGTTATCTCTTTCTCTATTTGCTTGTAAAAAAGAAACGAAAGATACGATTTCATTAGGAAATTGGTTAAAAGCCTTACAACAAGAAGCCCATATTGAAGCAACTAAAACAAAAAAACCATATTTTCTTCACATCCAAAAAAATCATCCGCAGTTTGAGATAGTTCAAACTGCGGTAGATTGGAAGATTGTGGAAGAAGGAATCCATTTTGATTTAGAAAAATCCTTAACGAAAGAATGGCTAGCGTATACCCTTGTAAACTTGTGGGAACCTAAGAAAGAGCTATCCAGTCCAAGCATTAAAGATAAGGATAAATCTCAGTTTCCAAAGCACATTGAAAAAGCAGTTTCTTTAGGGATTGTGGACGTAGATAAGCATCAACTATTTCATCCTCAAGAAGTCTTAGAAAAAAAGAAAGCGATTGAAATTTTGAAGAAAGTCGTTCGTTATTTGGATGATAAAGAAGTGAAGTCAAATCAAGGAAAAGTGGAGTGGAAAGAAGGTATGGATGTACAAGAAATCAATTCCTCCCAATTCAATGAAAAAGAAAAGTCATTCCACCTAGGACAAAAATCTTCTATCAAAAAAGGGACGATTTTAAAACACAAAGAAAACTATTATCGTATTAAAAGAATAGCGGATAAAAAAGCCTTTTTAGAAAGTATCAATCCTTTAGAATTCACGGAAAAGATAGACCTTTCAGGCGAAATGAAGGTGGATTGGTCAAAAGCAAGTGTTCAACCGATTTCAGAGGTACTTCAGCCAATGGCACTGAAGTCCTCTTCTTATGTTAAGCCCATTCAAATCTTTGGTTATCAAGGGGAACTAAGGTTAGATTCATCAGGTGTTTATGTACGAGCTGAAAAACAACTTCCTAAAAAAGCAAAGGCTTTTGTACAAATGGATGTTAGTGGTTTATCGTTAAAATACGATTGGCATTCTCGAGGCTTAAGGATACCGGATGCTTATGTTCGTTTTCGCTTTCAATCCAATCAAAAAGCCGGTATTGAAAAGGAAAATAAAAAAAGCTATCAGCTCAATCCCAATCTAAATTTAAGGGATATTCAATCCTATCTCATTCCAAAAGAGCACTTTGTGAAAGCCAGAATTCCTTTATGTTCTATTCAAGTCCCCATTCCTCAATTTCCTAGTTTGAATGTGCATTTATCTCTCGTGGCAGAATTGGATATGCAGGGTTATCTTCACTTCTCTTTACAACAAATGAACCTCTTGGGGTTTCAAATTCGTAATTCTCATATCCGTTGGATTTCAAATTCCAGTCAACAAAATTATCTGCAATCCAATGCGTCTGCTTCTGTGCTTGCGAATGTGAGCTTGGCTTTGCGTTTAGCCCATTATGACTTAGCAAATGTAGGTTTAAAAGCAGGTATTCAAGGACGTTTGAAGGATAAAATTGTTTTTTACGATAGCTATCGCAAGGGGCAAGAGCTAGAAGGACCTTTTGACGAGCAAATTCAACAAAAAGAAGGCATTCGTTATTGTAAAGATTATTCAGCGAATTGGCTGCTGGAGGTTTTCTTTAATCAAGAAAATAGTTTTTTAAATCGATTGGGTATGAAAGCGAATTTCCCTTTACTAAATGAGAAACAAGCCACCATTTTTAAAGCAAAGGGGAATGGTCTGGAGGCTTGTCGCTTAAATCCACCAAGAGATAGAGAAGCGATTCATTATCGAGATGGATTCGCCTTGGAAAGTTTAAGCTATACCGTTAAAAAAGGACAAGTAGTATCCGTTGAACTTCTTGATTTACCGAGTGGCTATTCTTTAAAAGACGTTGAGGTAAAAGTGGTTCATCCTGAAATTATTGAAAATAATTTTTTGCTTTTTAAAGGCTTACAAGAAGGGGCCAGCTCTATTCGTATACAAACCAAAGACCAAGAGCATACCGTCTATATTTCGATTATGGTTGTTTCATGAGAATACTACTTTGTTATCAAAAAAGAGTTAGAAGGATAGTGTTAAATGAATGTTTCGTGGATAAACTAAAGATTGTGTATCAGGATGGTTTTTATTTAGATAAACAAGCTTTACCGTTAAAACAATGGATTCATTTCAGATACCGTCATAAGCGATATAGTCTTTGGATTGAACAAGAATCAACGTATAGCTATATTCTGCCCTGTGACTTAAAACTAGAAAAGGATCTTCCCAAAGGTATTCCAAGCCTAGAATTAAAAGCTGATGGAAGTATTGAGTCATTGGATAAGATATGGAAAAAAGGGGATTGCTTGGATTATTACCACTATCATCTTGAATGGCATGCGTTTGGTTGGTTGGTGAATACCAGTCTTTCGGAAAAGAAGGTTCAACTGGAAACAAGAATAAGAAGAGAAGTTTATTTTCCTAAGTTAGAGAAGTTGGAACAACCAAAGCATATTCCTATGCCAGCCATTGTTGCTTACCCAAAGAGGTCTTTATTACTTCAAATGGGACCTAGTTTAACGATGACTTTTGCGACTTTAATGAATGCGTCCGTACAATCATTTCGTTTGTATGAACAGGGAAAATCACAAGAAGAAATTTTATTTGTGTTTTTAATGCCTGTCATGATGTTTGTGAGTATTATTTTATGGCAACCATTGAATCGCTACGCTGAAAATAAGCAAGAAAAGAAGAATAAAGAAACGCAAATGTTAGACTATCAAAAAAGTGTTCAGGAAAGTTGGCTATCTTTTTTTAAACAATTTCAGACTTATAAAGAAAGAATTAGCCAATCTTTCTTTACTTCTTCTATTTGTTTAAGACATCCACCATCTCTTTGGATAGGATTAGGCAGCAATCATGAAAACATGGATTGTCCTTTTCAAAAGGAAATTGAAACTTTAAAAATAGAAAACTTCACAAATCAGAAAGTGTTATTTTCGGCTAGTGAAGAAATGTTTATCCAATGGATAAAAAAATGGGATGCTTTATATCTAGCTAAGGATATACCGGCTTATTTAATTGCTTCAAAGGATTGGTTTGAGAAACATTTAGAATTACAGCAACTTCCACTTTTTTACCACCATGGGAAACGACATTTTTATACAAATGATGATTTTGAAATAGAGTCAGGATCCATTCTTTTTTCAATGATTCCTTTAACCACTTTCAAACAAGCTACTTACTTTGTTTTGAGCACACAATCGCTCCATTATCCTTATGAAAAAAGATTGCTGTATAACCAACAAGAAATACAGATTGAAGATGAAATTAAGAAAAGAAGCTATTATCTCATAGAAGAAAATAAACAGGAATATAGAGCCAATGATTACCAAGTTCATGATTTAAAACAAAGTCTATCCAAACAAGGCTTGTCTTGTGACATGGGTGAGAATGTTTGCCTAGACTTAAGTGAAACAGGGATGGGACCTCATGCCATCATTACAGGTACAACGGGCAGCGGGAAAAGTGAGTTTGTCTTGTATTGGTTATTAAAGATGGCTTGTCAAAACACGCCAGAACAGCTTCAAATCCTCTTGTTTGATTTTAAAGGAGAAAGTTTAAAGCAATCGCTTATGAACAAGGGCAAGCCTATTCCCTATATTAATGCCAGCATTAGTGACTTAGATATAGATGAATTCGATAGAGCTTTATATGGTTTAGAACAAGAATGTCGGTATCGAGAGACTCTTTTTCAAAAAGCGAGCGTTTCCTTACAAAAGCCAATCACTAGTTTAAGTCAATACCAAACGTTACAAAAAGAAGATTGGGAATGTTTGCCGGAAATCATCTTAGTTTTTGATGAATTTGCTCAATTTAAACAACGCTTTCCGGATAAATTAAATCCTTTTATTACATTAGCAAGAATTGGTAGAAGCCTAGGTATCCATTTTATTTTAATTACCCAAAAGGCCAGCGGTATTATTTCTGAACAAATATGGGCAAATGTGCGCTTGAGAATATGTATGAAGGTAACCGATAAACAAGATTGTTTAGATACTTTGCATGAAGATCGAAGAAAGGATCTAAAACTAGCGGGAGATTTTATTGCTCACTATGATGAAGAATATCAGCAAGGTCATTGTCCTTATTTAGAAGATTTTATTACTCCAGAAGAAAAGAAAGTGGAATTGGACCTTCAGCTACAAGCCATTCCAACAAAGAGTAAAAATCAATTGCGCTTGCGCGAATATTTATTAGAAGAAATTGAAAAGAAAAAAGAAGAAAATCATCTTCGCTCTATTTGGTTAAAACCACCAAGTTCTAATTTACTAACTTCTTCCATGTTAGGAATCATAGATGATTATGAGCAGGCTCGTTATACACCTATTTTATTAGAAGAAATAAAGAAACCAATTCTATTTTTATATGCGAATCAAGAGGATATATTCACCTTAGAAAAGCGAATTGGAAAAGGAAAATTTCAAGCTCGTTCTATTCATGAAAAAATGAGTCAAACGGAATTAGACAATCATTTTATTTTGTATAAAGGACCATTAACTCTTGATCGAATAAGTCAATACTTCCAACAAATGAAACGCATTCATTCTTTAAGAAAAGCAGAGGCGCTATGTCTATATCAAGAAAAAATTCAGAAAATCCTATTGTTTTAAGAAGAATTATTTTAAAAATCAAACTAGAAGACCATTGGTTTGAAGTTCAAAGTCATTGTTCTTTAAAGGAAGTGTTCCCTAGCTATCATTTATTTTATGATTTGTTAGAAGGGGAATGGATTGATGAAGATGAAAAGATAGAAACACTTTGTAAGGGAAATCGGCTTCCTTATTTAGAAGTCTTTCAGTCAATTGAATAAATGCTATAATGTCCTCATGGATGCCATCTATTTAATCAACAAACCGAAAGGCATGACTTCCTTTGATGTAATAACGAAGATGCGTAAGGTTTTGCAGATGAAAAAAATTGGTCATACAGGTACACTGGATCCAGAAGCCAGTGGCCTTTTAATTGTTTTAACGGGTAAGTGTACAAAGTGTATTCCTTATTGTGTGAAAAATCATAAGCACTACATTGCTCAATTTGAATTAGGAAAAGCTAGTGATACAGAGGATGCTTTTGGAACGATTATGGAAGAAAGAAAAGCGAAGAAATACAGTGATATTGAGCTACAAGAAATAGCGACTCGTATGCAAGGAACTTATTTTCAAACACCACCGATGTATTCAGCCAAAAAGTTGCATGGTAAAAAATTTTATGAATACGCTCGTGTGGGAAAAGATATTGAACGAGAAGCGGTGAAAGTAGAAATCAATCAGCTTTCTGTTCGTTATTTAAAGGATGATATGTATGAAATGGATGCGCTTGTATCTTCGGGTACTTACATTCGTACTTTGATTGTGGACTTTGCGAAAAAGTTAGGTGAGTTAGCGATTATGACTTCTTTACAAAGAATTGGCATTGAACATTTATCCCTTGACCAAAGTATTCCTTTAGAGGATTTTGATGAAAATGCTAAGGCTATTTCTTTATTTGATTGTGCTAATCCAGCCTATCCTTTTATTGAGGTGGAGAATCCGGTGCCTATTTTACAAGGTAAGAAAATAGAATTGGATCGTGAGGAAGAAATTGTCTTATTGTGTTATCAGAAGGAAGTATTAGCCGCCTATGAAAAAGAAGCATCGGGTAGGTATCATTGTTTAAGAGGCTTGTTTTAATGAAGAAAGATTTTTTAACACTTGCAAAAGAAACAAACATAGAAGAAAAATTGGTCGCTTGTATTGGCTACTTTGATGGCATTCATGTTGGTCATCAAGCCTTAATTCAAAAAACCATAGAACTTGCCAAAAAAGAAAAAGCGATTCCAACGATGATTTCTTTTGAACCGGATCCTTGGCTAGTCATTAAAGACATTAAAGAAATAAAGCATATTACAACGATGGAAGACCGCATGTCCTTAGTAGAAGAATTAGGAATTGAAAGATTTATTTTATTAGATTTCACAAAAGAAATGGCATCTTTAGAACCAGAGGTATTTATTGAACAAGTTCTCGGGAAACTCCATTTAAAAGGCTTGGTATGTGGCTTTGATTTTCATTTTGGAAAACAAGGTAAAGGAGATTATTCCTTTTTACAGAAACATTGTTCTTATCCAATCTTTCAAATTGACAAGATAGAGGATGAAAAAGGGAAAATTAGTTCTACCCGTATTAGTCAAGCTATTATGAATGGTCAGATGGAAGAAGCCAATCGTTTATTAGGAAGAGACTATAGTTGCCAAGGAAAAGTAATTCATGGTTTGCGTAAGGGACATCAATTAAACTTCCCAACTGCTAATATTGCTTATTCTGATGAACTGATTCTAGCAAAAAAAGGGGTGTATGGAGGCTATGTTTTTATTCATGGTGAAAAGAAACTCTGTATGATGAACTTAGGTCATAATCCTAGTATTCAATACCAAAATCGTTTATCTCTTGAGGTTCATATTTTAGACTTTGATGAGGATTTATATGGGCAAAAACTACGGGTATATTGGCTTGGCTTTATACGCGATGAAAAATACTTTTCTTCACCAGAAGAACTGATGGACCAATTAATGAAAGATCAAATTGAGGTGATAAGAAAATGGGGCTAGATTTACCACAGGAATTCTTAAAACGGATGCAAGCTATGCTGGGTAAGGAATATGATGCTTTTAAAGAGGCATATCAGAAACCTTATCATCGCCATGCTCGTTTTAATTCTTTAAAGGTGGATGATTTTCCTTCGGATGTACGAGATTGGCTTTTGAAGAGAAGTCCTTTTTGTTTAAATGGAGCGTATTTGAAGGAGGGTATTCAACCTATTCAAATCGCAAGCTATCGAAATGGCGGTTTTTATATGCAAGAAGCCTCGGCTTCATCGGTGGTTGCTTTATTGAATATTCAAAAAGGGGAGTATGTGTTGGATATGTGTGCCGCCCCAGGTTCAAAGTCAACACAAATTGGTGAATATTTAAAACAAGAAGGATTATTAGTGAGTAATGAGTATGTTTCAAAACGAGCTATGATTTTATTGGAAAATATCATTCGCCATGGACTTCAAAATGCGATTGTTTTAAATTGTGATACCAAGCTGTTAGCGCAAGAATTTCCTTCCGGCTTTGATAAAATATTAGTGGATGCGCCTTGTTCGGGTGAAGGTTTATTCTTAAAACAAGAAAGTAGTGTGCAAGAATGGTCTTTGGATAATATTTCTCTTTGTGCAAAACGACAAGCAGAAATCCTGGAGAACGCTTATATCTGTTTAAGAAAAGGTGGGAATTTATTGTATAGCACCTGTACTTTTGCGAAAGAAGAAAATGAGGATCAAATCGCAGCTTTTTTAAAGAAACATGAGGATATGGAATTGATTCCTATTGAAGTGAATTTTGGTCGCCCTGGTTTTTCACCATTTCCACAAACCAGAAGGATATTTCCAATGGATGGAGGTTCTGGTCATTTTATGGCTTTATTACATAAAAAAGGAATGGAAACAAGAAGGATTTGGAAAACCATTCCAACCAAGAACGAACATTTTTATCAAGAAGAAGTAAACAAGCTTCTCCATCAACCATATCGATATTTCCATGAATTTCAAGGGAAGTTATATGCCGGTAATGAGCTATTTTTAGATAGCCAATCCTTAAGAATTGTTCGTCAAATGATTTGTGTGGGAGAAATAAGAAATAAACGACTTATCTTTGATCATCATTTCTTTATGGCATCATCTTTAAAGAAAGAAAGAAAAATAGATATCAATGAGGAACAATATCAGCATTATATTCATGGGGACACATTGGCTATTTTAAAGCCAAAGGGCTATTATGGAGTATGTTATAGGGGCTTAGTTGTTGGTGGTTGTCGCAGTGATGGGCAACAGTTAAAAAATCTTTATCCAAAAGCATGGCGAACTCGTTAGGAGGAAAAATGGATTTAGCTTTATTTCAGTATGTGGATGATGTGTTAGCTCTGTACAAACAAAAAAGAAATCTTTATGTTGAAATAAAAGAACATTTGGAAGATTTCTTTGAACAAGTGGATTTAGGTGACGGGGTAGTTTCTTACCCATCTCGCTTAAAGTCAGAAGAGAGTTTAAAAGAAAAATTGATTCGTCAAGAATTCTTTTCAAAGTTTGAAAATAGTCAAGAGGCTTTATCACAGGTATCGGATTTGGTTGGCTTAACCATTCAGGTTCGCTTTATTCGTCATGAAGTTTCGGTTTTCGAGAATTTATTCCATTTATTTTTGCCTTGTGATAATGGTCTTTATCAAGCCAAAGATTGTGGAAATATTTATTTAAATTTGGATACAGCGCAACCACAATCGCAAAAGAATGGTTGTCCGATTTATCGGATTGATGGATACTATCGTCTCCAAGATGAGATGGTTCGTTTTGAAATTCAGATTAAAGCGATGGTGCATCAGTTTTGGTCGGATATTGAGCATGAAGTCATTTATAAGAATTCAGATTATATTGTTCATGATCAATTTAATCGCAATATGTTAGCGGCAATAAGAGATAATCTGGAGGTCATGGATCATCAGTTGGAATTGATTTATTCAGAGATTTTCCATGGGAAAGTATCTTCACTTGGTCTGGATGAGCTTCATTTTAAACTGTTCTTGGCAAAGTCATTAAATGAATTGGTGAAAAAGAATATGGAAAAAGGGCTTGGTTTTAGTACTGATTTTCAAAAGCCATCAAGTACGATTGCACAAATGATTTTCATTCAGGAATTTATTCAACGTGAACAGAAGGAATTCTTAATGTTGGATTATTTAGAACGATTGGATGAATTGAAACAGAGTGATATTGATTTTAAGAAGGCTTTCTTATTGAAAGAACCAAAGAATTTAGAAGATGGTTTCTTGGTAGAAATGGTGCCGTATTTATTTAAGGAAATGAATGTGAATTTTCGTTGGCATGTATTCTTTCGAATGGTATTTGCGATTCAAAAAGAGGAGAGTACTGCTTGCTTTGTGGAAACTATTCGGATGATTGAACGTTTATTATTGCAGGATCAATGGTTAAAAGAAAAACTGATTAGTGTTTATGGTGAAACAGCGGAAGAAATCAATCAAAGCATCCGTCATTCTTTAGGGAAAGCTATGTGTGAAATTGACGATATTCGTTGTTACTACGAAGAAAATTTATTAAAAATTAGTCGTATTTTTCAAGATATATTAGAAATGATGATACAAGAAAAGAGGGACTTATTGTGGTTTGATAGGCAATTAAGGAAAGAAATTGCACAGCAGATTTAAAAAATGATAGAATAAGAGAGAGTTAAAGAGGTAATTGAGATGGCTGAATATATTGTGGTAGAAAAGAATAATGAGTTAGGTCGTATTGCAATCAATAAGTCGGTGATTGCGTCCATTGTGGAATTATCCATTCAAGAAGTGGAAAATGCGGTTGTAATTCCTAGTACACGTTTGAAAAGACCAATTACGATTAAGGTGGAAAAGGGTGCTTTATCTGTCTTTATTGAAATGAACTTAAAGTTTGGTGCCAATGTGAATGCGACTTGTGAGCTGGTTCAAAACAAAGCTTATGAAAATATTCAATTTATGACGGGTTTGAAACCAAAAGAGATTATGATTACAGTGGTTAATTTTGAAAATTAGTTGACAAAACGCTATAAATTTAGTTAAATGATTAGGTAATTGAAACGGAAAGAAGGAGCACCGCTTCTCACCTGATGTCCTTAGGACTTGGGTAGGTATGCCGTCATGAGATAACTGGATTATTGAAATGAGAGCAGGTACTTCTTCAATACCTGCTTTTTAATTATCGAATAGGAGGTTTGCTTGGGAAAAATCAAGAATAACAAAAATAGAAGACCGGAAGTCAATGATATTGTAAATGAAGATATCAAAGATAAAGAACTTTTGGTCATTGGACAGCATGGAGAACAAATGGGAGTTCTATCAAGAAGGGACGCTTTGCAAGTGGCGTATGATCAAGATTTGGACTTGTTGCTAGTATCGGCTAATGCGAATCCACCTGTTGCCCGAATCTTAGATTATGGTCGTTACCATTTTGAAGATTTAAAGAAGAAGCGTGAGGCCAAACGAAATCAATCAGTTACGGAGGTGAAGCCTTTGCGCCTATCACCGGTTATTGATCAACACGACTTTGAAACGAAATTAAAGAAATCTCGTGAATGGTTGGAGGATGGACTGAAGGTGCGTATTGATATGCGTTTTCGTGGTCGTATGATTACACGCCAAGAAATTGGTCGGGAAGTTATTGAACGATTTACACAGCAAATTTCTGACATTGCGGATGTATCAAAACCAGCTAAATTAGAGGGTAATACATTATCCGTTGTGTATTCGCCTAAAAATAAAAAGGGCAAGTAAAGGAGAAAGAATATGAAAGCAAAAGCAAGAAAACCAAAGAAAATCAAAATGAAAACCAAAAAGACTTTCGCTAAGCGTTCGAAAGTAACTGGTTCTGGTAAGATTTCTGTTCAACACAATTACGTTAGTCACTTTGCGGCTAATAAGACGCATAAACAAAAGAAACATTTATCGAAGGATACCACTGTTTCAGCATCAGATGTTAAGCGCGTATCGCAATTATTACAAGGTTAATAGGGGGGCTAAACGATGAGAGTAAAAGGATCAACACCAACAAGAAATAGAAGAAAGAAAGTCTTAAAGTTAGCCAAAGGTTACTTTGGTAGTAAACATGCGCTTTATAGAACAGCTAATGAACAAGTCATGCGTTCATTGCGCTATGCTTATAACCATCGTAAACAAATTAAACGTGAAATGCGTAAATTATGGATTGCTCGTATCAATGCGGCTGTTCGTCCATTTGATTTATCATATTCTAAGTTTATGCACGGCTTAAAGCTTGCCAATATTTCGATTAACAGAAAGATGTTATCAGAAATTGCCATTCATGATGAAGCTGGTTTTACTAAGTTAGTTGAAGCGGCTAAGAAGGCTTTATAAGAGAAGGAAATTCCTTCTTTTCCATGGTGAGTTGGTGAAATGGTTTAACACACCGCCCTCTCAAGGCGGGATGTGCGGGTTCGAATCCCGTACTCACTACTGCAAGGCTCCACAGGGAGTCTTTTTCTATATGACATATAGAGCTTGAGAGATTATAATAAAAGAGGATTATAAAAGGAGAGGTTCATGTCTTATCAGTTTTGTAGTGATATTAATAAACAAGAGTTTGATGACTTTGTGCATCGTTCTTCACAAAATAATTTATTTCAGGAAAGTAGTTGGGCGGATGTTAAAAATAACTGGATTCCTTTTTTTACAGGGATTTATGAAGATGGTAAATTAGTTGGAACGGGCTTAGTTTTGATGCGTCATTTATTTGGATCTTATCAATTATTTTATTTACCTAGAGGTCCTATTCTGGATGTTCATAATGAAAAACAAGTGACTTTCTATTTTCAAGAATTAAAGAAATTTGCGAAAACTAAAAAAGCCATCGCTATCCGTTTTGATCCATATTTGATTTCAAGGTCTTATCCTTATGAACAAAGAGAACAAAAACCGGAAAGACAACTGGAAGACTATATTGCTCTACTAAAGAAGTTAGGCATTCAACATAAAGGCTATACTACTCTTATGGAAGAAACCACGCAACCTCGGTTTAATGCTTGCAAGCACATGAGTGAAAATTATTTCGAAAAACTCAATTACAAAACAAGAAAATGCATCCGCCAAGCTCAAGAAAAAGGGGTTGAAATTCATGAAGGTCTTCAATTCAGCCAAGAATTAGCTCAAAGTATGCATTACACGGAAAAACGCAAACAAATTGCCTTACGAAATGAAGAGTATTTTAGGCATATGCTGGAGGTATATGGGTATCGTTCTATCAGCATGATTGCGACGATTCATTTCCCTCGCCAGATTACTCGTTTAGAACAGAAAGAAAACGATTTGAAAAATAAGCTGGCAGAAAAAGGTCTAAGTCTTAAGCAAAAAAACAACTTGCAAACGGAATTGGATAAGACACAAAGAACGATTTCTTCTTTACGAGAAAGATTTCAGCAAGAAGGAAAAGATGAAGTAGTCATCTGTGGTTTATTAGGAGCTTATAATCAAGGTGTGATGGAATTGTTTTACATGGGTAATCATCCGGATTATCTAAAGTATTACGCTTCCTATGCCTTATATAACGCCGCTTTACAGCATTGTCTGGTTTTAAAGATTCCGTATTGCTCCTTTGGTGGTATTGAGGGAAGTTTAGACGATGGCTTAACTATATTTAAATCCAATTGGGGCATGGAAGTGGAAGAATTGATTGGGGAGTTTAATTTGGTTTTAAACCCAGTTCTTTACTATGCTTTTGATCATCTTTATCCAAAATTAAGACAATGGGTAGCGAAAAGAAGAGGGCAAGTCAAATGAAGTTTTTAGAATCCTTGGATAGAAAAATATTTGATGAATTTGCGATTCATTCTAACTTGAATCATTATTCGAAAACATCAAATTTCATAGATTTAGCGAAGCTTAATGGGTATACAGATGGAGATTTACTGGCGGTGAGCGACAATCAGGGAAATATACTAGCGACAGCGGTGATGGTGCATAAGAAATATAAAGCTTTACCAATTCAATATTCTTATTGCCAATATGGTTTTAATGTGGATTTAGAAAAGAAGGATGTACTTTATTTTTTATTGGAACATTTAAAAGAGTTTGCTAAGAAAAAAGGTTCTTGCTTCTTGCGTATCGATCCCAACGTTTGTCGTTTGGAACATGAAAAAGATGGTCGCCTAAAAGAAGGGGGCTTTAATCAAGAATGGTTCACTCAATTTTTAATTGAGCAAGGCTTTCATCATTTGGGGTATAACTATGGCTATGCTGGAAACTGGATGTCTCGTTTTACCTATGTCAAAGATTTGGATATGGAGTGGAAAGCTTGTTTAAAAAGCATCAAGCGTCAAGCCAATTATACAGCTAAAAATGCTGAACGATTGGTGGAAGTAAGAAAAGGAAGTAAACAAGACTTGTGGATTTTGGTACAAGCCCAACAAGAATTAGCGAAAAAGCTTGGCTTTTTACCGAAAAAAGAAGTTTATTTTGAACGTTTTTGGGATATTTATGAAGAGTATGCTCGTTTTTATGTGGTGAAAACCAATTATCATCAAGCAAAACTCTCTTTGGAGACTCAGTTACAAGAAGCGCGCCAGCATATATTAGAAATTAAAGATTTGCATAAAGTGGAAATCGAAAACAAACACATTCAAGCCCTGGAAAATGAAATCCAAGAGATTGTTGAAGCGGGATTAGATATCAATCAAGATGTTTATTTAGGGGCTAAATTTATTATCCAACAAGCTGAAAAAGTATGGAATGTGTACATGTACACCAATAAAACACTGATGAACTTTCGAGCGGCTTTTGCCTTGCATATGGCAGCCATGAAGGATGCCTATGATCAAGGAGCGAAAAGCTATGATTTTGAAGGGGTTGTAGGCACCAGCGATCCAAATGATCCTATGTATGGTCAACAAAATTTCAAGAAGAGTTTTGGTGGAGATTTCTTAGAGTTTGTGGGGGAATTTGATTGCGTTTTCCAGACAAAAAAATATCGTTTTTGGCAGGCTTATGATCGAGTTTTAAGAGGGCTTCGTCGACGATATGCCCGTTTTATCATGCGTTATAAAAAGTAGACGGTATCTATCTTTTTCATTGAAAAGTTTTCACAATTTTCGTAATGAGTGAATAAATTATCATTTTTAATGCTAAAATACAATTATTTTTCTTTTTTTTGGATAGCGATTATGGCATTAATTCTATATAGTTGATACATGGGAGGAAATTATGAAAAAGAAATTTCTTAAATTGGGATCTTTTGCGCTCGCCATTTTGTTAGCATTCCCTTCGGCTTTAACTGCTAACGCATGTACAGGTGTGATTGTTGGCGGCGACTTAACAAAAGATGGTACGACAATCTTTGGTCGTACAGAAGACTTAGAGGTGGATCATAATAAAGCCTATAAGGTACATAAAGCTGGCACTTACAAGAAAGGTAGCACTAAGATTGATTGTGGCACCGATTGTCAAGCTGGTTACAAGCATACATTCTCGCATGATTCGTATCAGTATACATCTGTAAGTGATACCACACCTGAATATGGTGAATTCGATGAAGCAGGTTATAACGAAAAAGGGGTTATTGCTGATATGACAGTATCAGCAAGTGCCAATGATAAGATTTTAAGTGTTGATAATTATGTCGATAATGGTATTACTGAAGCTTTGATTACGACTGTTACTTTAGCGGAAGCGGATAGTGCTAAAGATGGTATTCAACGTATGGCTGACATTGTTGCCAAATATGGTGCCGCTGAAGGCAATGCCTTTGTTATTGCGGACAAAGATGAACTTTGGTACATGGAAGTTTATTCCGGTCATCAATTTTTGGCTATGAAGTATCCTCGTGATAAGTATTCGGTATTCCCTAATACTTTCTGGATTAATAAAGTTAAGCTTGAAAAGGGGGAAGAAAAAGAAAATTATATTACCGATAAGACGGGTAACTATATTTATTCAAAAGGTTTGTTTAGTACAGCTGAAAAGGCCGGTACATTCGTTGGTGATAAAGAAAAGAATATCATTGATGCGGCCAAGTCTTATGGACCAAGCGAATATTCTAATGGAAATCGTTATCGTGTTTACTCCGGTATCAAAGCATTAAATCCTAAATCAATGGTAAAAGAAAATGATAAGGTTTATGATTTCTTACAATCAGCTGATAAGAAGTCCATTGATTTAAGGGATGTTATGGCTTTAACGAGAAATCGTTTGGAAAACATTGGTAAAGTAGCGAATGATCAAAAGGGTGCTTACTATCCAATTGGTAACCGTAACACGATGGAAAGTCATATTTTCCAAGTGGATCACAATAAGAATGATGTTCTTCGTTCGGTCATGTGGTTAGCTTTAGGTAGCCCTCGTTTTTCTCCATATATTCCTTATCATCCAAATCAAACAGAGGGTCTTGCCCAAGCTAGTGCTGAATACAATGAATTCAATGAAAATTCTATTTATTGGTTAGCAACGGATGCTATGCATATGGCTGAAACAGACTTAAGCCATTTCTCTAAGATTGCTGATGCGGAAATTAAAGCTGTTGAACAATTCTTATTAGAATTGACAGATTTAACCCCTAAATCAGCTGAACAGGCAACGAAGGAAAATATAAGTGATGCTAAAGACGGCTTAGTTGCTGTACAAAGAATTCATGCTGAGATTAAAGCTGAATATGAAAAATACTTAAGCACAAAAGAAACCACTAGTACAACTTACAATAAGCGTACAGGTGCTGTGGTTCAAGTAAAAGCTCCAGCCGGTACAGCGAAGGTTCGTGTGGATGGTCATCTTAATAAGAAGGGTGATGTAGTAACATTAACAGATTATTATGGAAATCCAGTTAAGGATTTAAAGAAGCCGGTTGAAGTAAAAGCAACTTCAAGACAATTCCAAGATGGCAAAGAATATGAAATCAATGACGGCACTAGCAAACAAGTTGTAAAGGTCATTAACCATAGCTTGACTTATACAACAAAGACTTCTAAGGCAACGATTAAGGTTCATAAAAAAGAAAATCCAAAACCGGAAGAACCTAAGTATGAGGTGGTTGTTAGGAAGATTGATTCGAAGTTAGAAAACCATAAGTCTGAAGAATATGAAGCTTATGATATTTCTTTCGTTAGTGCAGATGGTAAAGTAGCGAAAGATGGTAAGATGAGAAAGGCTCATTTGAAACTTGAAAAATTTAATGCGAAAGATGTGTATATTCTTCACCGTAAACAAGACAATAGTCTTGAAGAAGTGAAGACCATCCATTCAACGAAGGGAAAAGAAATTGTATTTGAACACAATGATTTCTCACCATATTATTTCGTTAAGAAAACAACGCAGGTAACACCTAAACCAAGTGATAAGAAGAAGGCTTCTCAATCAGCTGAAACAGCGGATAAGAGTAAAGTATTTGAATTTGGTGTTGTTGGTTTAGCTGCCATGACTTTATTAGCTTACGCACTAAAAGAACGTTATAGTACTTCTCACTAAGAAGTGGAAATCTCAATCTTAGATTGGGGTTTTTTTATGGGCATAACAGTCCCTAAGTCAAGTGAATTATGGTATAAGTAGGAGACATAAGGAGAGTTACATGATGATTGTATTAGCTGGAATGATTGGTGTAGGTAAGACAACTTACGCCCAAAAATTAGCTGAAAGTTTAGGGACGACTTTATTTGAAGAACCGGTGGAAGATAACCCAATATTGCCTCTATATTATCGGGATTTAAAACGCTACGCTTTTGCGCTACAAATCTTTTTCTTAAATAAGCGCTTTAAATTGATTAAGGAAGCCTTTTATGAAGATAATAATGTCTTAGACCGTAGTATCTATGAAGATGGCTTGTTTACCTTTATCAATTATGAAAGAGGAAATATCACCAAAGAAGAATATGAACTTTATTGCGATTTAGTGGACAATATGATGGAAGAATTGGATAGTCTACCAAAGAAAGCTCCAGATTTATTGGTGTATCTAAGTGCAAAACCAGCATATATCTTTGAAAATATTCGTAAAAGAGGTAGGGATTATGAACAACCAACCAAAGAAAATGGCTTAGAAGATTACTACAAAGACTTAATTTCCCATTACGAAGATTGGTATAAAGCTTACAATAAATCCGCTAAGATAGCGATTGAAGTGGATCAATACGATATTTTAGAAAATGAAAAAGATTGGCAAGAAGTTTTGAATACTATTACCAATCACTTGCCAACGACGAAATAAAATAGAAATGAAAAATTCTATTTTTCATCTTAATCATAGGAACATTGGCTTAATTCCTTCATTTAAAAAAGCTATCAAGTGATAGCTTTAGTTTTCTAATTGAGCAATGGATAAACGCAATCTTCTTAGCGTTTCCTCTTTGCCTAAGATGTCGGCAATCTCAATGGCACCGCCTGGTGTAAATTGTTTACCGGAGATAGCCAAACGAAGAGGGAAGAGAACTTGCCCATTTTTCATTTCTAATTGAGCTGGTAATTCCATGAGTTTATCATGAAGAGTTTGTTCATTCCAATCCTTTTGAGCCTCTAAGACTGGTAAAGCGGCCTTTAAGGAAATAAGAGCTATTTCCGGATTGGTTTTCATCTTTTTATTGGTATATAAATCATTTTCATAAGTAGGGAATTGGTCAAAGAAATCCACCATTTCAGGAATTTGAACTAGTGTTTCTGCACGGTTTTGTAAAATCTTAGCAATCTTATGGAAATCAAAGTTTCCTTTAACACTTTGTGCAATATATGGTTCTATGAGTTGGCTATATTGATCCAAATCCATATTTCTTAACCATTGTGCATTTACCCAAGTTAATTTATTGATATCAAAGATAGCCCCAGATGTACCAATATGTTTTACATTAAAGGCTTCTACTAATTCGTCTAATGTATAAATCTCTTGATCCGTTTCAGGAGCCCAACCTAACAAGGCAATGTAATTTAAGACTGCTTCTGGTAAATAGCCTTTTTCCATTAAGTCTTGGAAAGAGGCATCACCATTGCGTTTGGATAACTTTGTTTTTTCATCCTTCATAACAGGTGGACAATGCACATAGCTTGGAATATGCCAATCAAAGGCTTGGTAGATGAGGTTGTATTTTGGAGTTGAGCTTAAGTATTCCATACCACGCACCACGTGGGTAATGTTCATTGTATGATCATCAATGATATTCGCAAAATTATAGGTAGGGAAACCATCGGACTTTAATAAAATAGATTCATCTAAGGTTTCATTCTCCACAGTAATATGACCAAAGACTTCATCATCAAAAGAAGTTGTACCTGTTGTCGGAATGGTTTGGCGAATCACATAAGCCTCCCCATTTTCAATTCTCTTTTCACATTCCTCTGTGGATAATAATTTACATGGATCATCGTATTTAAAGCTTTCACCACGGGCTGTTTGGAGCTCCTTTTGCGTATTGATCATCTCTTCATCGCAGAAACAATAATGTGCTCCACCACGTTGGATTAATTCTTTCGCATATTTTTGGTAAATTCCAGAACGCATTCTTTCTGACTGAACATAAGGACCAAAGTTTCCTTCTTTATCTGGTCCTTCATCGTATTCCAAGTGACATTGTTCAAGGGTTTGGTAAATGATGTCCGTCGCTTTTTCCACTAAACGACCTTGGTCTGTATCTTCAATACGAAGAATAAAGACACCCTCCGGATCTTTTTTAGCAATTAAGTAGGTATATAACGCCGTTCTTAAGTTACCAATATGCATATAGCCAGTTGGACTAGGCGCAAATCTTGTTCTTCTCATGTATTTCTCCTTATTACTGTATCTTTATTATTATAGCCTTATAGTTGTATTTTTCTAGAAAAACTTTATAATTTAAAGCAGTTATTGGGGTATAGCCAAGCGGTAAGGCAACTGGCTCTGAACCAGTCATGCGTGAGTTCGAATCTCTCTACCCCAGCTGCGCTAAAGGGCGCTTTTTATTTTCTTTTTTGAATTACTTAAATATGTGGTAGGATTTTTATATGAAAAGTGAAATTATTATTGCAACGAAAAACCAAAATAAAGTCCACGAATTCAAACAAATGTTAGAACCAATGGGCTACCTAGTTAAAAGCTTACTGGATTACAAAGATTTTCCTGAAATTGAAGAAGATGGCTTTACTTTTGAAGATAATGCTCGTATTAAAGCAGAAACCGCTTCTAAGTTATTGGGTTGTATGGTAATTAGTGATGACTCCGGTTTAGAAATTGATGCCTTTGATGGTCAACCCGGTGTCTATTCAGCACGTTGGTTGGGGGAACTAACGCCTTATCGTTATAAAAACCAAGTAATTTTAGATAGAATGAGAAATGAAGAGAATCGTTTGGCTCGTTACGTTTGTGTTTTGGCGTTGGCTAGACCAAATCAAGAAACAATTTTCTTTCGTGGTGAATGCGAAGTGGAAGTAGCTTTTGAGGCAAAGGGGGAACATGGCTTTGGTTATGATCCAATTATGCTAGATAAAGAAAGTGGTAAAACTTTAGCAGAAATGAGCGATGAAGAAAAAGCGGCGATTTCGCATAGAGGAATTGCGGTTCGTCAGCTTAAAGAATGGTTTGAATATGAGATGGCTTAAAACAAGTTTAATGGGTTTTTTCTTTTTTTTGGCTTTGTTACTAACAGTAATTGATTTCGTTGCTTTTGATGAAAACTTGTTCCGTTCTTCGTATCGTAAAGAAAACACCATGGAAGTAATGGGAATGAGTGAAGAAGATTTGCTGAAGGCTTCCCATGTTTTATTGGATTATATCAAAGGCAAACGGGAAAATATTCTTATTAAAGCGAAAGTCAATGGTCAAGAAAGAGAAGTTTTTGATGAAAGAGAAAGCAAACATATGTTAGATGTGAAGAAGCTTTATGAAAAAGCAATGTTAGTGCGTCATGGGAGTATTATCTTTTTGTTGGGACTATTTCTTTATGAGTTTCTTAAACATAAGGATGGAATACGTTCATTTTTATGGGAAAGTTTTTGCTATGGAGGGCTTTGTTTTGGTAGCTTAATCGTGGTGATAGTGTTATACGCCATCACGGATTTTTATAACTTTTGGATGAATTTTCATTATTTATTCTTTGATAATGATTTATTTCTTTTAGATCCCAATGTTTCTTTAATGATTAATATGTTTCCAGAGAGCTTCTTTTATAGCATGGTAATGCGGATTATCTTAATCTTCGGGCTATTGAGTTTATTGTTTGGGGGAATGTTGTACTATTCTTTTTACCGCTTAAGGAGAAAGCTTATATGATTTATATTGTTTTATTTGAACCTGAAATTCCCGGTAATACCGGAAATATTATGCGCACTTGTGCAGCTTGGAATATGAAATTATGTCTCATAGAACCTCTTGGTTTTCGTCTGGATGAGAAACATCTAAAACGAGCAGGGATGGATTATAGCGAAAATGTAGATTATGTTAAATACATGAATTGGGATGCTTTTTTGAAGGAACACGAGGGTAAAGGTTTATTCTATTATGTGACACGCTATGGTAAGCGCACACCAGATTCCTTCCTCTATCCAAAAGAACAAGATATTTATTTAATCTTCGGCAAAGAGAGTACGGGTATACCAAAGGAAATTCTAGCCAGTCATGAAGAGTATTGTATTCGCATTCCCATGGTTCAAGAAGCACGTTCTCTGAACCTAAGCAATTGCGTGGCTTTATGTGCCTATGAAGTGAATCGTCAATTAGGCTACCCAGGTTTAAGTCATACCGAAGTGATTAAAGGACCAGATTTTTTAAACCAATTTAAATAGTAAAAAGATTATCCTCTTCAAAAATGGGATAATCCTTTTATAATCATATTCTTCGCATTTTATTCTATATTTAGTTATTCTAATAAGGTAAGAATAAGAGAATATCCATCATTGCTTTTGGTTAAGCAAAAGAGAACAGGAGTAACTATGATTCAAGAAAGTATTCAACCGAAAAAAATATGTGCTTGTAAAAACTCTTCTTCCGCTATTAAGAGTGGGGATTCGATTTATATTGCAGCTCAGCTGCCAATGGATGAAAATGGCCGCTTGATAGCCAAAGATATTGAAAGTCAAGTGGAACGATGTCTTAAGAACATGGATATGATTTTAAAAGAAGCGGGATTAGGGGTTCGTTATGTTTTAACGACAAGGGTGTATTTAGTAAATATGGAAGATTTATACGTCGTCGATAAAAAAATGGCAGGATATTTTAAAGAACCATATCCGGCTCGTACGGTGCTTGGTGTTTCGGCGTTACCATGTGGTGCTTTGGTACAAATAGAAGCCTTTGCGATGGATACAAGGGCGATTGAAATCCTAATGAGCCATGAAGATTGCTCGGAATGTTCGGAATCAGTTTGTGAAGTTGTTCGGAATATCCATTAAGCGGTTTACCGCTTTTTAATTTGTGTTAGAATTTATTTGTCATGAAATTAAAAGCATTAAAAGTTCACTTTGTGAAAAAAGATATTCGGAATGTGTTGATGATTATTGTGTCCGCACTTTTGTATGCCTATGGCTTACAAACTTTTGTGAAATGGGGGAACTTATACCCAAGTGGCTTTGCCGGAATTGCTCGTTTGGCTATCCAAATTATTTACGATAGGATAGGAATTGAAATTCCCTTTGCACTCGTTTATTTTGGTTTAAATATTCTTGTGACAATCTTAGTTTGGAAACGGATTGGTCATAAGTTTATTCTTTTTTCGTTCTTATGGTATTCATTAGCTTCTTTCTTCACCACCTTTTTAAACTTCAATGTCATTACGAATGATCAATTATTGATTGCAGTATTTGGTGGTATTCTCAATGGTTTTTCAGTCGGAATAGCATTGAATGCGAATGCGTCAAGTGGGGGGACGGATTTCATTGCGATTGATTTAAGTGCCCGTTTAAATCGACCTACTTGGAATTATATTTTAATCATCAATGCCTTAGTATTAGCGATTGCCGGTATTCGTAGTGGCTGGAGTTTAGCTTTATATTCGATTATCTTTCAATTTGTTTCAACACAAGTGGTGAATACGATGTATTCTCGTTATAAATTATCACGAATGGAAATCATTACTGACTATCCTGAAGATGTAAGCCAAAGAATTTTTAAGCTCTATCGCCATGGTATTACGCAAATTCAAGTCTTGGGAGTGTATAAGAAACGCACACATAATTTATTGATGTTAACGGTGAATCAGAGTCAAGTGGCGAATATTGTGCAGGCGGTGAAAAAGGTGGATCCTATGGCTTTTGTGACAGTTTATGAAGTGGAAAGAGTCATTGGTAATTTCTACCAGCAACCAGTGGAATAATATGCAGTTAGAATTGAAAGCTAATAAAAAGAAATGTAGATTTCTATTTTAGAAACCTACTTTATGGATAATATATAGGAAGTCGTTCTACTTTTTGAATTGGATGGTCATACCCATCCTTTTTTGTACCTTCCATAAGGTCTTATTGGCAATAGGGTTAGCTCTTTCAGCCCCTTCCTTTAAAATCTCATCCACATGACCCGCAGCTTCGAAACGTTTGTAATTAGATTGAATTTTTTCTAACTCACAAACAACACTGTCAGCAACGACTTTCTTGAAATCGCTATAACCTTTACCTTCAAATTCCTTTTCAATATCAGCCATGGATTTATTATGGTTTAAAGCAGAATATATTTGCATTAAGTTAGAGATACCGGGTTGATTCTCTGGATCATAATGAACTTTAGCTACCATATCCGTAACGGCTGCCATAATCTTTTTGCGTGCCACTTTTGAATCATCTAACAAATAAACAATGCCTTTTTCACTATCATCTGATTTCGACATCTTTTTCTTAGGATTTTGTAAGGACATAATCCGAGCGCCCGTTTTCGGCACAACCGGTTCGGGAATTTGGAAATCACAACCATACTTATTATTCATTCTCTCCGCTAAATTACGAGTTAATTCGACGTGTTGCTTTTGGTCTTCACCAACTGGTACATAATCGGCTCCATAAAGTAAGATATCCGCCGCCATTAAAGAGGGATAGGTATAAATACCACCAGTTAAAGAAGTTTCGCCTTTGGCTTGTTTATCCTTGAATTGTGTCATTCGATTTAATTCACCAAGGTAGGTGTTACTGGTCATAATAAAACCAAGTTGAGCGTGGGCAGGCACATCAGTTTGTAAGAAGATAGTTGATTTTTTAGGGTCAAGACCACAAGCCAAGTATAATAAGATACAATCTTTTAAATTCTTTTTTAAAATCTTTGGATCTTGGGGCACGGTGATGCAATGCAAATTCGCAATAAACACAAACATTTCGTAGTCATCTTGTAGCTGAACAAAGTTCTTCAGAGCACCAATGTAGTTACCTAGGTGTAATTGTCCCGTAGGCTTAATTCCACTTAACATTTTTTTCATAAAATACCTCAATTTCTTCTCTATTTTGCCACAAGGAAAGATATTTCTCAATGAGGTAAATAATGCTATAATATTTTTCGCGAGGAGGTAAATTATGATTGTTGTCTATACATCGCCGGGCTGTGCTAGTTGTCGAAAAGTGAAATCTTGGCTGAACGAACATCACTTACCTTTTATAGAAAAAAATATTTTCAAAACATTATTGAATGATAATGAAATTAAACATTTATTAATGCGCTCTGAAAATGGCTCAGATGATATTATTTCTAAGCGTTCTAAAGTCATTCAAGAAATGAATTTGGATTTGGATGCGATGACAGTGGATGAACTAGTTCACTTTATAAAGAAAAATCCTTCTGTTTTAAAACGTCCGATTATCATCTCGGAAAATAGTTTTCAAGTAGGTTATGATGAAGAAGAAATGGGTGTCTTTGTGCCAAGAGAACTCAGAGAATTTGCGAATGAAGCTTGCGGACCAAATTGTCCTAACTACAAGCTTTGTCAAAATGGTTTTGAAGATTTACGCAAACAAGCAAATTAAAGTTTTGCTTGTTTTTTAATGCTATAATGGTGACGTATGAAAATATTGGTTGGTTTATCAGGTGGGGTGGATTCCGCCATCGCCGCTTATTTATTGCAGAAACAAGGACATGATGTAACTTGTGCTTTTATGCGTAATTGGGATAGTGTTGCGAATGGTGATTTTGCCGGAAATCCCACTTTAAATGATTCAGTTTGTTCACAAGAATCCGATTATGCGGATGCGAAAGCGGTGGCGGATAAATTAGGATTACCTTTATTGCGTGTTGATTTTATTAAAGAGTATTGGGATGATGTTTTCCAAACTTTTCTCAGCGAATACCAAAAAGGAAGAACCCCCAATCCAGATATACTTTGTAATCGTTATATCAAGTTTGCGAAATTTATGAAATTTGCTCGTCAAGAAGGATTTGAAACAGTCGCGACGGGGCATTATGTGAAATTAGGACATGAAAATGGTCATGGAGTCTTAATAAAAGCAGATGATCGTAATAAAGATCAATCCTATTTTTTGGCTGAAGTCAATCGAGAAGTGTTGGATCATGTGCTATTTCCTTTAGCTGAAGTTGAAAAAACAGAGGTGCGTCGCATTGCGACTGAATTGGATTTATCCATTGCTAAAAAGAAAGATAGTACGGGTATCTGTTTTATTGGTGAAAGGGATTTCCGTGCTTTCTTAAGCAATTATTTACCAATGAAGTCCGGTAAGATTGTCAATATTGTGGAAAAGAAAGTGGTGGGTGAACATAAAGGTGTTCTTTATTACACCATTGGGCAAAGAAAAGGTTTGGATATTGGTGGAATTGGTCCCTTCTTTGTAGTCGGTAAAAATGTGGAAACCAACATACTTTATGTGGTTGACCAAGAACATCGTCATTGGTTAACATCCGATTCTTGTTTGGTAACGAAGATGAATTGGTTAGCGAATCGTCAATTTCCTTTGCGGGGAAGCGCTAAATTCCGTTATCGTCAACAAGACCAAGCGGTTACGATTGAAAAAATAGATGAACAAAGCGTTTTATTAAAGTATCCACAAGGGGTTGAAGCCGTTACCCCGGGTCAAGAGGCTGTGCTTTATGATGGGGATGTTATGATTGCTGGTGGACAGATTGATATTGTTTATCAAAATGGGCAAGATTTAAAGGCTAAGGTTAATCAAGAAGGAAAGCAATACCGGCATGAGTGATTATGTGATGCTGCAAGGTAAATTCAAATACATTCTCTTCCGTAACGAAGAGAATTTTTATACCGTTGCCAAGTTTCATGATGAGATTGAAAACGATACTTTAACAATTACCGGCTACTTTTCTTCGATTGATGAGGAAGTGTCTTATGCATTAAAAGGAACTTACTTAGATCATCCTAAATATGGTCTACAGTTTGCTTGCCTAGAGGCTAAGAAAATAGCACCAAAAGATGAAGAAAGTTATATTCATTACTTTAGTGGTGGAAATTTTCGTTATATTGGTAAAAAAACAGCGAAGCGAATTGTGGAAACCTTGGGTTTAGATTGCATCGCTAAGATTAAAGAAGATAAAAGTTGTTTAGATCTTGTCCCATCGCTTACATTGAAACAGAAAAATTCTATTATTGAAAACCTGCAACAAGAAGAAGAGGGTTTTGAAAAATTAATTCCTTTGTTAAGCATTGCCGGCATTGGGCATGCTAATTTATTGAGTATTCATCGTTTCTATGGTAAAGAGGCTTTTAATCAAGTGATGGAAAATCCATATCGTTTAGTTGAAGATATTCAAGGCATTGGCTTTAAAATGGCAGACAAAATTGGTCAATACCTAAATATTGATAAAAAAGACGAGAGAAGGATTTACGCTTACATTCTTTCTTTGGTTGATAAAATGACGATGAATAGTGGAAATAGCTTTGTTAGCTATGAAGAATTACTAGCCAACTTTATGAATCTAAGTCATTTGGATGAAACAATTTTTTCATCGGTTTTAAATCAAATTCTATTTCGTGGTTCATTGATTCAAGAAGAAAATCGAATTTATCCTTTAGCTCAATATGAAGCGGAGGTCGGAATTGCGAACGCTTTAAGTCAATTTCCAGTAGGAAGCTTAGAAGATTATGATAAGCAACGTTTGGAGAAAGAAATTCATGCTTTACAAAAAGAGCTGGGTATTATCTACGATGAAACGCAAATTCAAGCTATTCATCATTTCTTTCAAGAAGATTTTGTGATTTTAACAGGTGGACCAGGAACAGGTAAAACAACTTTAGTTCGTTCTTTTGTGCATTTGTTTAAACGCCTTTATCCAGCTAAAGTTGTGGCTTGTTGTGCGCCAACGGGAAGAGCGGCGAAGCATTTGTCGGAAGTTTGCGATGTTAAGGCAACGACCATTCATTCTTTATTGCAATGGAATTTAGAAGCCAATTTATTTCAAAAGAATGAAGAAGATCCCATTCAAGCGGATTTATTGATTATTGATGAGTTTTCTATGGTGGATCAATGGTTGTTCTATCATATTTTGTTGGCTTGTGGATTGGTGAAAAAGATTTGTGTGATTGGGGATGAAGACCAGTTACCTAGCGTAGCCCCTGGTTCTTTATTAAGAGATTTAATTGTTTCTAAACAGTTTGGTTATCGTCAATTAACCCATATTTATCGCCAAAAAGAAGGATCAGAAGTCATTCAATTGGCTTTAGCTATTCGCCAAGAAAGCTTAGACTTAACAAAATTTCATCAAGATGTGCAATTCGAAGAATGTGCTATTCATGAAATACGACCTAAGATACAAGCGGTTATTCAAGTTGCTTTAGAAAAGGGTTTGACTTTAGAGGATATTCAAGTGATTGCACCAATGTATCATGGTACCGCTGGCATTGATGCTTTAAATATGTCTTTACAAGACCTATTTAATCCAGCCAAAGAGAATAAAAAAGAAGTCCAACAAGGGCTACGTTTATTCCGTGAAGGAGATAAGGTTATGCAATTAAAAAATCAGCCGGATGATGATGTGTATAATGGTGATATTGGCTTTATTGAGGAAATTCAAATAGATGATCCAAAGCATCCGGAACAAGCTTTAATATTTGTCTTATTTGGTGATCATGTGGTGGAATATTCTCATCAAAATTTAGATAAATTAAGTTTAGCGTATTGTATCTCCATTCATAAATCCCAAGGTTCAGAGTACCCGATGGTTATTGTGCCGATTTGTGCCCAACATCGTATTATGCTACGAAAGAGATTGTTGTATACCGCCGTCACCCGTAGTTCAAAATATTTATATATCTTCGGTTCTCGTGAAGAATTTGAAAGAGGAAGTTATTTAGAAGAAAAAAATGTGCGAAAAACAACTTTAGTGCAAAGATTAACCCAACAAAATTCTTTTTTATGGTAGAATAATCCTAAATCAAAGATAGAGGATAAGTACGAAGAGAATGGCGTATAGAGAGTGGGAAAGGCTGGAAACCCATCGCTATTGGCTTAGGAAAGCTACCTCTTAGAGTATGAAAACATACCGCTGATCGCGTTATTGATCTTATAGAGTGTACTTATTTCTTTTTTAAGAAGTGGTAAATCAGGATGGTACCGCGCTGGACGTTCCTGTCATAGGGAACTTTTTTTATGGAGGAAAAGATATGTCAAAGAAAAAACTAACCGGTAATGAAGTACGTCAATTGTTCTTAGATTTTTTCGCATCGAAGGGTTGTATGATTGAACCGGGGGCTTCTTTAGTGCCACATGATGATCCAACATTGCTTTGGATTAATGCCGGTGTCGCCGCTTTAAAGCCTTATTTTGATGGTCGCAAGAAGCCGGCCAGTCATCGTATTTGCAATGCTCAAAAATCCATTCGTACAAACGACATTGAAAATGTTGGTAAGACTGCTCGTCATCATACTTTCTTTGAAATGTTAGGTAATTTCTCAATTGGTGATTATTTCAAGGTAGAAGCAATCTCATGGGCTTGGCAATTTTTAACATCCAAAGATTATATCGGCTTTGAACCAGAACGTTTATACGTAACGGTTTATCCGGATGATCAAGAAGCAATCGATACTTGGGTTAAAGTGGGCATGATACCAAGCCATATTCGTAAAACCGATGATAACTTCTGGGAAATTGGTCGTGGACCTGGTGGACCCGATACAGAATTATACTATGACCGTGGAGAAAAGTACGATCCGGAGGGAAAAGGCGAAGAATTGTTCTTTAAAGATTTAGAAAATGACCGTTATATTGAAGTTTGGAATATTGTCTTTTCACAATACGATTGCCATCCCGGTGAAATGCCAAGAAGTGAATACCCTGAACTACCGCAAAAAAATATTGATACGGGTATGGGATTAGAACGTTTAGTGGCTTTAATTCAAGAGGGTGAAACTAACTTCGATACGGATTTATTTTTACCAATCATCCAGGCAACTGAAAAGCTGTCGAAGTTTTCTTATAGTGATGAAAAAGCGAAGATGGCTTATCGTGTAATAGCTGACCATATCCGTACTGTAACCTTTGCGATTGCGGATGGAGCCATGTTTTCTAATGAGGGTCGTGGATATATTTTAAGAAGAGTTTTAAGAAGAGCCGTTCGTTTTGGTTTGAAGCTTGGCATTGAAGGTGCATTCATGTACCAATTGGTTGAAGTGGTCGCAAAGAATATGGAAGCTTATTATCCTTATGTTGTTGAAAAGATTGATTTAATTTCAAAGCTTGTGAAAATGGAAGAAGAAGCCTTCCACCGTACTTTATCTATGGGTGAAAACCTTCTTCAATCTGCCATGAACCAGCACCAAAGTGAAAAGAAACTACCAGGGGATGTGGTGTTCCAATTGTACGATACCTACGGTTTCCCTTTTGAATTAACGAAGGAAATTTCTTCTGAAGCTGGTTATGTAGTCGATGAAGAAGGATTTAAAGCACAAATGAAAGCACAAAAAGAACGTGCTCGTAAAGCTCGTGGTGAGCAACAATCTATGCATGGTCAATCAGAAGACTTACTGAACTTTGAAGCTGAAAGTAATTTTGTTGGTTATGATCAAAAGGAGATGAACAGCTCTATTATCGCTTTATTTAAGGATGGAGAACGGGTTTCTTCTTTACTTGGTGAAGGGGATGTTGTTCTTAAAGAAACAGTCTTCTATGCAGAAAGTGGCGGTCAATGTGCTGATACGGGTATCTTGTCTTATGATGGGCAAGATATTCAAGTTACGGATGTACAGAAGGCTCCTAATGGTCAATTTTTACATCATGTGAACACAGCTGTTGAATTAAAAGAAGGTTTTAAAATTCATGGTCAATATGATTATGAAAATCGTGAATTAACTCGTGCAAACCATTCTTCCTTACACTTATTACAAGTGGCTTTAAAAAAGGTACTTGGGGACCATGTGGCGCAAGCTGGTTCATATAATTGCCCAAGCTATGCTCGTTTCGACTTTAACCATTTTGAAAAAATGAGTGAGGGACAACTAAAAGAAGTGGAAGATTTAGTGAATGATCAAATCATGGCTAATATTCCAGTTACAACGGAAGTTTTAGCCATTGAGGATGCGAAGAAGTCCGGTGCGACTGCTTTATTTGATGAGAAATATGGTGACTTTGTGCGAGTTGTATCGATGGGGGATTTCTCGAAAGAATTCTGTGGTGGAACGCATGTTCAAAATACTTCTGAATTAGGTTTATTCCATATTGAAAGTGAAGAAAGTATCGGATCGGGTGTACGTCGCATTACATCCACAACTAAAAAGGCAGCTTTCGATCATTTTAAAGAAATGGAAACTTATTTGAAAGAAAGTGCTTCTTTATTGAAATTAAAGAAATGGAATACTTTACAAGATCGCATTCATATCTTATTAGAAGAAAACGCAAGCTTACAAAGTCAAATCAAAGAATTAAAAGTAGAAAAGATGAAGGTAGAAAGCGAAGCTCTTCTTAGTAAAAAAGAAGAAATTCATGGCTTGAATGTCTTAATCTTAGAGCTACAGGGGCAAGATAATTCCGGACTAAAAGATTATGCGGTATTATTAAGAAATAAATTAGAGAATGGTTTTGTGTTAATTGCGAATACAACGGATGATAAGGTAGTCTTTGTGGCGGCGGCTAGTCCGGCAGCGATTGCGAAAGGGGTTTGTGCTGGTGATGTTGTGAAAAAAGTGGCGCAATTGACGGGTGGTAATGGTGGCGGTAAGCCGGATTTAGCCCAAGCTGGTGGGAATGAAGTGGATAAAGTGAATTTAGCTTTAAAAAGTATTCGTGAATCACTATAATTTATTTTTAAATCAAATAAAATTGTTATAGAATGAAAAGGGAATAGGAGGGGTACATTATGAATGAGAAAAATCGTGAATTGACAGAAACTGTTAGTTTCAATGCGGAAGAGTTGCGTCGTGAGAATATTAAGGAAGTTCTTCAGCACGTTGAAAAAGCGTTGACAGAAAGAGGATATAATGCGATTAACCAAATGGCCGGTTTCTTAATTTCAAATGATCCTGCTTATATTTCTTCGCATAATAATGCTCGCAACATCATTCAATCGATTGAGCGTCATGAGATTATTGAGGAATTGGTTCGTTATTATTTAGAGGGACAAAATAAGTGAGTAAATACCTAGGATTAGATCTAGGCAGTGTTACATGTGGTGTTAGTGCTTCAGAAACTGGTTTTATTGCCCATACTGTTGAAACCATTCGTTTTAAGAGTGAAGATTATAATGAAGCCATGGATAAAGTGTTAGCGGTAATTGAAAGAGAAAAGCCTGATGAAATTGTATTGGGCTATCCCTTGCTTTTAAATGGGGATGTAGGTCCTAGAGCGAAGTTGTCAGAAGAGTTTAAGGAAGTTTTAGAGGCAGAATGTGGTTTACCTGTGCATTTAATGGATGAACGTTTTACCACGGTTGAAGCCGAAGAAATTCTTTTACAAGCCGATGTTTCGCGTAAGAAGAGAAAAAAGAAGATTGATCAGTTAGCGGCGGTACAAATTCTTCAATATTATTTGGACCGCTATGGAAAGAGGTAATCATGCAAGAAGATCGCATGCTGATACAGCTAGACGATGGAAGAGAAAAAGAAGTTCACATTTTATTTACGGTTCAAAAAGATGGGAAAGACTATGTGGTATTTGAAGATTTGGATAACCAAGATGGTACCGTTTATGCCTATCTTTATGATGAAAACAATGAATTAGTTGCACTTTCGGATGAGGATATGGAAATGATGGAAGAAGTGATTCAAGCTTTTAGTGAGGAGGAATACGAAGAATGAAAAAAATTCTCCGATTTTTGTCCTTTTTAGTTCTTGTACTTATATTAGGTGCCGGGCTTTATGGTGGTTATGGCTTTTGGATGGTTCAAAAGCCAATGAGTGCCGCTTCCAGCAAACAAGTTTTTATCATTGAAGCAAACACACGTTCAAAAACCATTTTCCAAAATCTTGAGAAACAAGGTTTAATTCACAACGCAAATTTTGCGCAATTGTATGCAAAAATCAATAAGATCGGTAATTTTAAGGCAGGGCAATTTGAGGTAGATAAAGCTTGGGATTTGAAAACATTAATTACCACTTTATCCGATATTAAAAAAGCCCAATCCGGCTTAAGTAAAGTGTCGGTGATTGATGGTTATTGGGCAAAGGATATTGCAAAAGCCGTGGCAGTGAAAACCAATGTAAAAGAAGAAGATTTATTGAAACTTTGGAAGAATAAAGTTTGGATTCAATCCATTCAAAGAGACTATCCTTTTTTAACCGAGGATATTTTCAAAGCTTCTATTCGTTATTCTTTAGAAGGCTATTTATCCCCGGCGACTTATTCGTTTGACCATAACACAAGTGCTGAAAAGGTAACGAAAACTTTATTAAATCAAAGTTTGAAGATTTATCAGAAATATGAATCTGAATTTAAGAAATCCTCACTATCGGTTTCAGAAGTTTATACCTTAGCTTCGATTATTCAGTATGAATCCGGCTCTAAATTAGAAGAAGGCAGAGTGATTGCAGGTATTTTTCTGAATCGTTTGAAGGCAAAGATGCCTTTGGGTTCTTCCTCTAGTGTATGTTATGCCATGAATGTGGAAAGAGCGAAGGGAGATTGGAAAGCTTGTGAGGTCAATTCCAATGTGGATTCTCCTTATAATACTTATAAAAATAGAGGTCTACCGCCGGGACCAATCAATAATCCTGGAGAAGTAGCGATTCAAGCGGCTTTAAATCCACAAGAGACAGATTATTTGTTCTTTATGCATGATGTGAAAACAGGTAAAGTGTATTATGCAAAGACTTATGAAGAACACCAAAAGAATGTGAAGGAACATTTAAATCTAAAGTCATGAGGGAAAGTGCAGTAACTTACTTGGTATCTAAGAAACAAATTTTGATGTTACTAAGGAATAAAAAAGAAAAAGATCTCAATGCCGGTAAATGGCTTGGTGTTGGTGGTAAGAAGGAAGTCTATGAAACGATAGAAGAATGTGCGATGCGAGAGGTTTATGAAGAAACAGGCTATCGAATTCGCTCTTTAAAAGCAATGGGAATCCTAGATTTTGTGTATCCGTATTTGGATGTAGAAAGAATTCATGTTTTTCTTTGTCAAGAATTTGATGGTATTGAAAAAGAATGTTTAGAGGGTGAACTGCATTGGATTGATATTTCAAAAATGGATGCTTTAAATCTTTGGTCAGGTGATCGTTATTTCTTGCCTAAGATAGTAGAAAATGATTGTCCCTACTTTCATTATGTAATGAAGTATGATGAACAAGACGTATTGGTGGATGTAAAGGAGTTAGTATGAGTAAGCCGATCATTATTGGAATTGCGGGGGGTAGTGCCTCAGGAAAAACAACGATATCGAGAACCATCCAAGAACGTTTTAAGGAAAGAACATCAGTTATAACCATTCGTCAAGATGATTATTATAAGGACCAATCGCATTTAACGATGGAAGAAAGAGTGAAAACGAACTATGATCATCCCTTTGCTTTTGATAATGGGCTTTTGATTCAACAATTGAAGGAATTATTAAACCATAAACCAATTGAAAAGCCTACCTATGATTTCGTGAATCATACGCGTAGTTCGGTAACGGAAGTGGTTGTGGCTTGTGATGTGATTGTCTTAGAAGGATTGTATGTTTTAGAAGAAGAGAAACTTCGTTCACTTTGTGACATTAAAATTTTTGTTGAAACGGATGCTGATGTACGCTTTATTCGTCGCTTGGTGCGTGATGTGAAAGAAAGAGGACGTTCTTTGGATTCCATCGTGACGCAATACATGACAACCGTTCGCTCAATGCACAATTTATTTGTGGAGCCAAGTAAGCGTTATGCGGATGTGATTATTCCGGAGGGCGGTCGCAATACGGTTGCGATTGATTTGATTACAACAAAAATTGATAGTATCCTCAATATAATGATGGTATAATTTAACGGATTAAGGAGTATTTTATGTCAGAAAATAAAATTTATGTTACTCAAGAAGGTCTTAAAAAGTTACAAGATGAATATGATAATCTTGTCCACGTTGTTCGCGAACAAGTAAAAACCGAATTAGCTGAAGCCCGTGCGCAAGGGGACTTAAGTGAAAACGCTGATTATGATGCAGCTCGTGAAATGCAAGCGCAAGTGGAATCTCGTATTGCGGAATTAGAAAATAATTTACAAAACTATGTCTTAATTGATACCACAAAAACAAAAGATTCCACAACGGTTCGTATTGGGGCAACGGTTCAATTGGAATTTTTAGATACCAAAGAAGTGAATGAATATATGATTGTCGGTTCGACAGAAGCGGATCCTTTAAACGGTAAGCTATCTAACGAAACACCTTTAGCCCAAGCTATCTTGGATCATAAGGTGGGTGATACCGTTTCAGTGAATGTCGCAAAGCCATACAAGGTAATTATTATTTCAGTTAAGTAAGGATTTTAAAATTGATTGGTAAAACGATAAGAGGGGTGTTTCCTATGAGACGACTGCTTATTGTTTTTTTATGTTTTCTTTCTTCATGCCGGCCAAAGTCTTATTTAGATGTTCAAGAAATTGATCAAACAAATATTCGCATTACAATTATGACAGAAAAGCAGGAACGGAAAGAACTTGTTATCCAAGCAAATAGTACTATTGAAGATATCGCAAAGCTTGTTCCGATTGATTTTCAAAAGCACCATTACAATCCTAAACAAGTCCTTCATGAAGGGGATGTATTATTTTTAGATGCAAAAGAAAGTACTAAGGTATCTTTAAATACAGCCAGTCTTAACGATTTCATGAAAATAAAAGGCATAGGCAAAAAGATGGCACAAAGAATTTTGGATTATCGGAAAGAAAATGGACTTTTTCAAAAGCTGGATGACTTACAAAAAGTCAAAGGAATTGGTAAGAAAAAGTATGAAGAACTCCAAAGCCAAATTACTTTATAAAGCTATTCAAGATTGTCTTTTAGAAGTGGCTATATTTTCTATCTTAATCCACATTTGTGCAGAGAAATATCGCATTTATGCGCTTTTGTCTTCGCTTTTATATTTATTATTCAAGTATAAAAAATGGTATTATTTTCTTATATTTCCTTTACTAGTAATACCATGTTTCTTAAAGGTATCCATTCAGTTAAATCATTTAACATTGATTGAAAAAAGGGAAGCTTCATCAGTGATGGTGGATAGTTTTGGTCAAAAAATCATCCTTAAGAGAACATTGCAAGAACCGTTGGGTAGCCTTTATGCCATAGAAGGAAAGGTTGAAAAAAGTAATCATCAAGATTTATTGACTTTACCTTTGCTAACACAAAGAGATAGCTTAAAACCAAAAGAAATTCATCTTCTTCGACAAGGAAAGGGGTATTTAGCTCAAATTGAAAAGAAAATAGAAGAGGTTTCATTCAAACAAAAGGATTTCTTACAATCTATTTTATTGGGTTATTACCAAAAAGGTTTTTTCCATGGCTTTGCTTGGATTGGTTTGGTGAAGATGATTTCATTTCTTTTTCGTTATCATTTAGACCGTACGCAAAGAAAATACTTAGAAATCATTTTGTATACACTAATTCTTATCTTCCTAAGTTATCAAACTATTCTTGTTTTGCATATCTTATGTCATTTCATTTCATTTCTGAATTGGGATAAAGCGAATCAATATGGTTTATTGCTGTATAGTAGTTTACTTCTATTTCAAAAAGAGTTCTTTTCATTGGGAATTTTAGTAGCACTTTTTTATCAAAGTGAATTCTTATGGCGATTAAAGAAAAGAGATGCCTTTTTTCTTCGTTTTTTATGTTCCATGTATGTGTTTGGCTCGTTTCAAATTCTAATGACCATTGGCTATTCATTCTTTCGAAAGATACAGGCTTTTTTGTATTTAATTTGTTTGTTTTATGTATATACAAAACAAGCCTTTCTTTTTAATAGCATTCAAATTCTGTTTCACCCATTTACCTTTTTAGATAACCTGCGCATTGGCTATTCTTTTTCTTGTTTGTGGTGGGTTTTGATTGGGGTATTTTTCTTCTTGAAAAGAAAAACAATGTTCTTAATTCTATGTTCTATTTTTATCCTTATTAGTCCTTATTTCAGCCGACAAGTTATTTTAGTAAGCCGGCAAGGATTACCACTATTTTTGCTTCAAAATGGTCAACATCTAAAGATTGTTCATGCCGGTCAATGCTTAGATAACTTTTTAGAAAACTATCAAAAAAAGTATCCTTTTAGAGACTATGTTTTGATAGATGGTCGAAAGAAACTGATTCAAATGGGGGATTTTCTTTGGAACTTTTCCGATCAAACACCCAAATATAAAGCCAAGTATTTGATTCTGGATAATGCGAAGAATTTTATAGAAAAAATGGATCGAAGCGAAGCGAAAATTCTTATTTTATCAAAATCTTTAAAAATTAGTCAGGAACAATTTTTAAAAGAAAATCATAAACTTTATTTTAGTTTGCAAGAAGAAAAAGGACTGCGTGTTCTTTTTTGGAAATTTGGTATACAAATCCAAACAGGAAAAGGGAATTTTGCTATAATGAGTGCTGATGAATAGTGTGTATTTAATTAGTGGCGATGATCGTTACCGAAAGGAAGAATACCTTTCCTTTTTAAAGCAAACAAAGGAAATTGAAACAAGTGAAATTGAGATTTTTGATGCTTCTAAAGTCAAGAACTTTTCCATGCCACTTTTCTTTCATAGCTTGGCTAGCCAAAGTTTATTTGATATGGGAAAAAGAATGGTCATTTTAAAAGATGCCTATTTTTTATCCACTTCTACAACCAAAGGGAATGAGAAAGATTTAGACTATTTTCAAAAAGAAATGGTCTTGTACCTAAAAGATCCTAATGAACAAATTGTGCTTGTTATCTATATGGATGAAGTTAATTTGGATGTGCGAAAGAAATTAGTGAAATTTCTGAAGAAAGAAAATATCGAACAAAAAACATTCACCGCTTTAAAGCCATGGGAATTTCCAACTTATGCAAAGCAACGATTGCAACAGGAAAAACTTTCGCTTAATCGAGTAGCTTTTGATGAACTCATTCTTCGAGTTCAAAATGATAGTCTTCTTTTACAAAGAGCAGTTGAAAAACTAAAACTTATTCCTAAAGATTGTTATGATTTAAAGGATATTGAAGAACTAGTTAGTTATTCACCGGAAGTGGATGTTTATGCATTAGGTAATGTTTTTTTAGAGGGGGATTTCAAAAAAACCTGGAAAATTTTAAAACGATTTCAAGCAGCCGGCGTAGACACGCAAGCTCAAATTGCTTTATTGGCTTCAAGATTGCGTCATTTATATGACATGAAGGAATTAAGAGAACTTGGTTACGATGAAATGACCATTGCTACGCGCTTGCGAGTAAAACCCTATGCCATTCAAAAAGGCTTAGAAGCTTGTTCTTCTTGTTCGGCCTTGTCACTTTTAAAATTTTTAAAAGAATTAGCGGATTTAGATCAGGAAATCAAAATTGGAAAAATTGACGCAAAACAAGGATTTGAGTATTTCATCCTTAGAAATGGAAGGACCTATGCAAGCAATTAGAGAGTTATATAAGATAGGAAGAGGACCAAGTTCATCACACACCTTAGCTCCCGAAAGAGCTTGTCGCTTATTTGTGCAAGAATTTGGTGAGCATCCTTACTATGAGGTGGAATTATATGGTTCTTTGTCTTTAACAGGAAAGGGACACAATACGGATTTAATCATCCAAGAAACTTTGCCAGGTAAAGTGGAAATTAAATGGAAGCTGGAATGGAAAGAGGATTTCCCAAATGGCTTTTATTTAAAGGCTTTTAATGAGAAAAAAGAGCTGGAACATATATGGACTGTTTTTTCGCTGGGTGGAGGAAGTATTCAGGTCTTAGAAAAAGACTTTGATTTTAATGATGAAGTTTATGTAGAAAACAACTTTAATGAAATCAAAGTTGTTTTAGAGAAGAAACAATGGGATTTGTTGGACTATGTTTTATCGTATGAACCAGATATTCTAAGTTATTTAGAAGAGGTTATTTTAGCCGAGATGAATAGTGTTTCAAATGGTTTAAAAAGAGAAGGGATTTTGCCTGGAAATCTAAAATTAGCTCGTTGTGCTAAGGATTTATTTGAATTAGCTAAAGGGGATGAGCGACTGCAAATTATGTCTTATGCTTATGCGGCCAATGAAGAAAATGCATCTATGAGAACGGTTGTTACAGCACCGACCTTGGGTGCTTGTGGAATTATTGCGGCTTTATCCTACTATTTGGTGGTGGATAAAGGCTATACTGTTTCCGAGGTAGCGAAAGCTTTAGCAGTCGGTGGTGTGTTTGGTAATGTCATTAAACAAAACGCAACGATTTCTGGGGCGATGGGTGGATGTCAAGCCGAAGTTGGTTCAGCCGTATCCATGGCTTGTGCTATGTTGGCTTGGATTCGTAAAGAAAATTTAGAAGTGATTGAATCAGCGGCGGAAATTGGTATGGAACATCACCTTGGTTTGACCTGTGATCCGGTGCAAGGCTATGTGATGATTCCTTGTATTGAAAGAAATAGTCAAGGGATATTGCGTGTTTTGGATTCGGTTCACTTAGCTTCCACTTTAAGAAAAATTAAGAAAGGTCGTATTAATTTTGACACGATTGTTGAAACAATGAAGGAAACAGGACGTGTTATGGACATTCAACTTCGGGAAACATCAAAGGGTGGTCTGGCAAAATTTTATAAGGATTCGCAATGTTGAAAAAGAAGATAGAATTATTGGCTCCGGCAGGTAGTATGGAAAGTTTAATAGCAGCAATTGAAGGCGGTTGTGATGCGGTGTATCTTGGCTTGTCTTCTTATTCCGCAAGAGCCTTTGCCCCAAACTTTTCATTGGATAATATTGCCGAAGTGATTGCGTATTGTCATATTCGTAGTGTACGGGTGTATGTAACGATGAATACGCTTATTTATGAATCGGAACTAAAAGGCGTTCAAAAGGCAGTAGATGTGTTATACCATGCGGATGTGGATGGTATCTTGGTACAAGATTTAGGTTTATACCATTATATTCATGAAGTTTATCCGGATTTAGATTTGCATTGTTCCACGCAAATGCACGTTCATAATGTGGCCGGGGTTCGCTTTATGAAGGAACAAGGTGCTTCGCGTATTGTGGTAGCGCGTGAGAGCTCTTTAGAAACCATTCAAAAGATGTGCCAAGAAGATATTGAAATTGAAGTTTTTGTGTATGGTGCCATTTGTATTGCGTATAGTGGACAATGTTTGATGTCTTCAGTAATGAAAAATCGTTCTGCTAATCGAGGAGCTTGCGCCCAAAATTGTCGTTTGAAGTACAAAGAAGATGGATCCTTTTCCAAAGAAGGAGAGTATGCTTTAAGTCCCAAGGATTTAAATGCGCTTGAATTGGTTCCCGATTTAATTGAAATGGGTGTTGCTAGTTTGAAGATTGAAGGACGTATGAAGAAAGCGGAATACGTTTATACAGTTACTAAAGCCTTTCGAGAAGCAATTGATGCTCACTACAATCACCAAAGTTATCATTTATCCAGGACAAAAGAAAAAGAGCTATTAGAACTCTTCAACCGTGGTTTTTCAAGAGGGCATCTAGCCCATTCTTCAACGTTTGAAAGGATGTCTCATGTTCGAGCAAATCATCAAGGAATTCCACTAGGTAAAGTGAAAGCTATTCATGGTCACTTTATTGAAATTATTTTGCAAGAAGACTTAAATCAAGGAGATGGAATTCGTATTTTATCGTATCCAGAAGACATTGGCTTTGTGGTCAATAAGATGGAGAATAAGAAACATTTATTAACCAATAAGGCTAAAAAAGGGGAAGTTGTTCAAGTGTATTGTCCGGAAGGCTGGCCAAAGATAAATGATGAAGTTCGCTTAACAAGCAATTCGTATTTATTGAAAGAAGTTTCTTCCCTAATTGAGAAACATGAAAGACGTGTTTCTTTGTCCATTCATTTAGTGGCGAAGGTGAATCAGTTTTTGTGTATGCAAGTGAAAGATGGTACTCATAAATTTCAATTAGTAGCAAAAATGAAGTGCCAAAAAGCTTTAAAGCAACCTCTAAGTCAAGAACGTTTAAAAGAAGCATTCGGACAATTAACCAATTCTGCTTATCGCTTAGACAACTTTTCTTGTGAGTTAGAAAAAATCTTTTTACCAATGAAAGAAATCAATGAGCTTAGAAGGAGGATGATTCAAAAGTTAGATGAAATTCGTTCCACCTTTCATAAGCGCATTGGGAAACAAAATTATCAATTCAAACTGGATAACCCGCATTACCAAGGAGAACGCTTATTGGTTCGTGGTGCAGTTTCTTCTGTAAAAGCCCGTTATTTACAAAAAAAGGATTATACAGCGGTGGTGGATGAATATTTACTTGAACCTAGTGACCATGAAAACCAAGTGTTAAATGAACTGGGTGATTTCTATGGTCAAAATAAACACTGTCTTGCAGGAATGCCTCTTAATATTAGCAATAGTTATGCGATGGCGTATTTCTTATCCTTGAAGGGAGTGGATGCCTTGATTTTATCAAGTGAATTAAATCCACTACAAATTCGAGATATGATTCAAAATTTTGAAAACCGTTATGGCTTTACAGCATTTACCTATCAATTTGTGTTTGGTAAAAGAGACTTAATGATTATTAAGCATGGCTTTGAAGAAAAAAATATAAAACAATTAAGTGATTTGCAGGACAATATTTATGATTTGTCTTATACTAATGAGCAGGTAATCATTCATGAGCCTAAGAATTTTCACGCTTCAAATCAATATGCGCAGGGCAGTTATTTGATTATGAATGAGAAACTAGATAACGCAAATAAAATTTTGGAGGATGCGTATGAAGAACTTTATGAACGAATTTAAAGATTTTGCCTTAAAAGGAAATGTAATGGATTTGGCTATTGGTGTTATTATCGGTGGCGCATTTCAAACCATTATTAAGTCATTTATTGAAAACATTATTAATCCAATCATTGGTATTTTATTCCAAGCCGATTTTGGCAAGGTTGTGATTCAAATGGGACCTGTCAACTTAGGAATTGGTGCTTTTTTATCAGCCGTGATTAACTTTGTGTTATTAGCTTTAGTCTTATTTGTGATGGTAAAAGCTATTAATAAGTTAAAGAAACCAGTTGAGGAAGAAGAAAGTGCAGCTGTGAAATCAGATGAGGCTCAATTATTGGAAGAAATCTTAAATCAATTAAAGAAACAATAAATTGAATAAAAACTACCACATAAACAGTTAATTGTGGATATTGGAAGGGCAAAATATACTGTAAACCTCCCTTCAAAAATATCCGAATAAAAGAAGCTAATTATTGAGGTGACCCCCAAAAGTTAGACCAAAATTCTAACGATTGGGAGGTAAAGATGGTAAGGATAAGAAGTCCCACTCAAAACAATTTAATATATAAGATATTTAGCGATTGAATTAAAAGTTCAGTTGCTTTTTTATTAGAAATTTAAAGATTAAGGAGAAGAAATTAATGGATAGAGAAATGATAAATATTAATGCAAATTTAGTCAGGGAAGCTGAATTTTCAGAATTTGAAAAAGATGGAGAAAGTGTTCAAGTAGCAAACTTCACTTTGGTGAAGAAGTACGGAGGTGGTAAGGAATACACCAAATGCTCGGTGTATGGTGAAAAAAGTGAAATGGCAAGGGACTTTAAGAAAGGCGATTTCATCCATGTGTTTGGCTACTTCAAGGAAAGAGCCAAGGAATCAAGCAATTTATGGCAAAGTAAAGACGGAATGACACAACAAAATCTCTAAAACAAAGGTATATATCAAGCAAATGTTGAATACAATCAATATTAGTGATATAATAACAACGGTATTTACAAAAGAAAAGAGGGTTGATATGGCACTAAACTATAAACCATTATGGATACAACTTGCAAAGAAAGGCTTAAAGAAAACAGATGTTATAGCAATGGCGAATTTAACAACTAATGTTATGGCACAGATGGGAAAAAATAAGCCGATAACACTTAAAAATTTAGAGAGAATATGCAAAGCACTTGACTGTACACCTAACGATGTATTCTCTTTTGATGATGAATGTGTTGAAAAGGAAGAGGTGTAATGAATGAAGGTAAAATAAAATTTCACAGTATTTATTATAGATATATATTATTTTTGTTTTCATTTTCTATAATGACATTATATGCAATATCAGATGCTATGGGTGGCAATATCAATTTCTTTAACGGCTTCTTAGTTATAGAGAGAGAATGGTTAAAATATATTGTAGTTGGAGTTTCTGTTATCATTATCGGTATATTTTCATTTGTAAAGTGGAAATTTTATATCTGTAAAACAGGAATTTATTTGAGAAAAATAGATTTACTTGTGCCTTGGGAAGATATTGTTGCAGTCAGTCATATTTGGCTTAATGAAGCTAGTGGTTCGATAGGTAATTTATATTTATACCATCGTAAAACACTTGTTATTTATAGAAAGCAATATAAACCGATTTGTATTTACAATATTTCTGTTTTAGCATTATATGCAGCAAAATTTTATAATCCCTACCTAAAAACGAATATTGTATCGGCTACTTTAGCTACTATTTTTAATGTTATTCTGAACGGACTCATATTTTATGAACTTTGGTTTAATCATTTGAATAGCATAAAACTTGAGGCTTTGATTGTTTGGGCTATTCTATATGCAATAAAGTCATCGGTATTTCCGTTAGTCATGGTTAAACATCAAAATAAGCTGTATGGAGCATATTTATTCCATGACACAGCGTATAAGAAAAATCCTTCAAATGCAATTCATTTATAAAATAAGGAATTTGATAATGAAGAAAGCATATTTATTTGTGATTTAGTTTGTCATAACATTACTAACAGGCTATGCCTGTTTAAAAGAATATGAGAAGAAATAAAGGCAGGAAGTAGAGTTATGATAAAATCAGACATTCGAAATTCTATTCAGTATAAATATATTAAATACAGATTTAAGAGAAAATGCCTTGTTTTTCGGGAAAAGAAACATTCTGCTAAGTGAGATAAAACATATAGAAGTACATTGTATTCAATGAAGAAGAAATAATGGTAAGGGGTATATTTCGATTATGGAAAGAAAAAATGGAAAAGACACTAGTATTCTATTTAGAAAAATCAAAAGGAATGATAGGTTGGAAGAGAAGTTAAAAAATACAAAAAAGTATTATATTTCAATTTTTAAAGGAGTATGGGATTAATATGATTAATTGGGTATTTCTGTATTTAATAATAGGAATGTGGCTTGTCTTCACAGCAATTCTATTTGTATCCTATCGCTGGATTAAGGCTGCGTATCTAAAGCGTGTTAATGCTGCAGCATATGATTCGTACAGTGATAGACCCGCACCGAAAATTATACAACTGTTATACTTATTAGTTTTTATTCTATGTTTAATTTTCGTGATAAAAGTAGATATCGGTCCAATATGGGCACGCATGATAGTAGCTCCGCCACTGGTAGCTTTAGTAAAAATTCGTAAAAAGCCGGAGCATGATATTTTCATAATCCTGTTAATCTTTACCTTATGGCTCGGTTCATTATTTACTTATATGCTTATTGGGTTTCCACCAAAATCTCCAAAGTTACAGATAGGCAATACTACAATTACAGCAGGACATACAAGTTATCAGGAAATAGAAGATAGCGGTTTGATTCTTAAATATGTAGAAAATCCATATCTCAATGGAGTCAAAGAAGAAAAATTTTACGATATTTATACAAGAGGTAATCATAAAATAATGAGAGTGGCTTTCGTCGCCAAGAGTGGGAAAGTGACAAATAAGTCACCCGTAAAAGAAATCTATATTGACAAAGATCATTTCAAAAACATAAAAGATGAGAATTTAGTAATGAAATTCGATGAAATCAATCTCTTAGAATCAGTATCTCAGAAATGGCTAGATTCTTTATCAAATAGAGGAGCTTCAATTTTGTCTGCAAATCCAACCGTAGACAGTAAGGTTGGTGAATACAACTTGAGTTACAATGGCAAGCCAAAAACCGGATTTTGGTCGCATCAAAATGTAAATATTCAAACCGATGAAAATGGGAATATTGAAATCTTAAGAATCATCGCAACATTTTCATAGATGAATTAGGCGGTTGGAAAAGATGAGGTATAAATTAGAATCTGTAAAACAATTTTTAAGGTGATTATTGATGAAAAAGTATATTTTAGCTTTTGGTTTAGTTATTATTGTAATCTTTTCAATAATGTTAACCGGCTGTTCACATACAAAAGAAGATGAAAATAAAGTCATGCAATTTCTTAATGAGGTGTATGGAAAAGAGTCTTACATCGTTCAAAAAGATTCTAAACATAAACATCACTATCTTGTGAAACTCAAGCAATATTCGGAGCTTGAATTTACGGTGACCGTATCACATCAACCCTTTACATCGCCCTATATATGGAGCGATTTTAATGAAGTTTTTAGCGAACACGCAATCAAGAAATTCAAAGCATCAAAGGATTTAGGCGCAGATAAACTTGAATATTTAGATCCGGAGTTTATATATAGCACAAAAGTAAGCTCTCTTAAAGAATTAAAAATATCCTATGATAAATTGGTAAATTTTATTGATTTTATTTCTGAAAAATATCCTATCATCGTTGATACCGGCTTGCTTGATATAAGGCTGAACGTTAGCGGAATCACGTTAAAGGGAGATGTTGAATCCGAAACTAAATATTTTGATATTTGTAAAGCAAAAAATAGAAAATTAACCATAAAGTCTTATGAGGAAATTTATAATGAGCTTGCTTCTAAAATAAAAACTCAAAGCCAAAGTTCAAAAGGTCTTGTTTTTAAAGCAAGTACAGGGCGTGCATTTTCTTTAGGAGGGGATACATTTGAAGATTGTCTTTATAAAGGGTTAAAGCCTAAAGATTTCGATGCAAAAAAACTTAAAAAAATCATTTTAAAACCGGGAGAAATGAGCGATATTTATACTTTTGAAAGTACAGACAATTATCATGATGTAAATATAAAGTTGCAGGCAAAAAACTTAACAAGTTCCCCTTGTTCTCTATACGATGCAATAATAGTAAAAGCTGATATAACAGGTTCAAAAACAATATCTATTGGTAGTACTTCGATTGAACTTGAGTTTGATAAACGAAGAGAGTGGATTGATCCATATAAGGCACTTAAAATTTCTCCACCTAAAACTAATGAAGAACTTAAAAAGGGTGTTTCATACAAAAATATAAGGGTTCGCTTTGAAAAATATAACTATTGGGAAGGTATTAAGAAAGTAACTTTGACATCGGAACAATAATATGCATTTCTGATTGTGGTTGTATCAGAAGTTGAACATTACTTAAAAAAGAAGAAATGAAATAAGCAATAACAAGTTATTTTCTTATGATATTTGTTGGGAAAATTATTCAGCTCACTATCGGTTTACCTTGAGAATGGATAGAAAGCGAACTACCTTTGCCATAGAATATTTTAATTTCAATAACAGAATTTATGATTATGTTAACTTTATTATGTGGTTGAGCATGTTCTTTAAGAGAGAAAAAGGTATTCTCCTATGTGGTGATAAAAATCATGAAGATACCTTGATTCTATCCTCTGATATATCCATAGAACAACTTGAGAAGTGGCTGCAAAAGTCTGGGATATAAATGAAATATGTTTATGCATGTTATTTTCTTTCTGGATATTTTAGTGTGAGATTTTCAGCAAGTAATTAGCTTGTACAGTATATGACTTGATTAGCAGATTAATGCAAATCCCAGTTTATCGAGCTGAATAAAATTAAATATTGAAGATACAAGGCGATTAAGAAATAGAAATTTTAATCGCTTTTTTATTGCAATGAAAGGAATGATGATATGCAAAAAAATAATACAGGAACAAAGACGATAAAGAAGATTGGGAAAGTAACTTATGAGGTTGTCGTTCACTTTAATGAAAGTGCTACTGAAACCATGCAAGACAAATTAAAACGCATAATGCTTAGAGAAATGGAGAGAGAAAAACATCAAAAAGGCGATAAAAATGATTAGAAAGTCCTTGACAAGTTGTTACAGAGGAAGCATGAAAGACGGTTTCACCATCACTAATGAGAAAGAAGCTCCACCAACACCACCAAATAAAACCGTACCAAAAACAGAAGATAGAACCAATCTGTTCCTATACGCTTGGTTGATGTTTGTTTCAGGAAGTTTACTTGTTCTGTTGGGTATTAGAAAAAGACAACAGCAGGAGATTTTTAAGTAACCAAGATTAAAAATTAAATAAAGACCATACAACAAGGAAGATTTTCCTTGTTGTCATCAAAGGACTATTTATACCAAAGTATAGAAGTCCTCCTTTTTATTCCTACCAATAATGAAGACTTACCATTTAAATTCGCAATATCTTCAGCATAGATATAGGAATTTTGGTATAATAACTTAGATTGTAGGAGAGTTACATGTTCTTAAAAAGAGTAGAGATGCAAGGCTTTAAATCTTTTGCGGATAAAACCATTATTGAATTTGACCACTCTATTACGGGAATTGTTGGACCGAATGGTTGTGGAAAATCGAATATCACGGATGCGATTCGTTGGGTTTTAGGTGAGCAAAGTGCTAAAAGTATGCGTGGCGATAAGATGAATGATGTTATATTTGCGGGTTCTGCGAATCGTCGTAGGGTTAATTTGGCTGAAGTTACTTTGGTATTTGATAATCGAAATCATATTTTAAATCGTCAAGAAAATGAGGTGGAAGTCACTCGTCGTTTATATCGAGAAAGTGGGGAAGCCAATTATTTAATCAATCGTCGACCAGTGCGTTTAAAGGACATTGTAGATTTGTTTTTAGATACAGGTTTAGGAAAAGATTCTTTATCCATCATTTCGCAAGGTAATGTGTTATCTTTTGCGGAAAGTAAGCCCCTTGAAAGAAGAAGTATTTTTGAAGAAGCGGCTGGAGTTGCGAAATATAAGAAAAGAAAGTTAGAAACCTTATCTCGTTTAGAACGCGGTGAACAAAATTTAGAACAAAATCGTTTCATTCTTGCGGAACTTGAGAAACAAGTCAATCCATTGAAGCGCCAAGCCAAGAAAGCTGAACTCTATCGCCAGAAAAAAGAACGTCTACAAAAGATTGAGATAGCCGTATTAGTGAATTCTATTCGTCAGTTATACGAAAATTTAGAAGCTTTGGATCAACAACTCTTTGATAGCAATACCAAAAAAACTGTCTGCCAAACCGATATTGAAGTAGGTGAAAGTCAAATTCAAGTTTGGCGTAAAGAAATTCATGAAATGGATCACCGTGTTCAACAGTTGCAGGACCGGTTGATGAACGCTAATAATTCTATCGTTTCCCTAGAGGCAAGAAAGAGTGAGTGGGAAGAAAAGAGTAAGTATATTTTAGAAGTTGGTAATTTAGAACAACAGCAACAAGAACTACAACATCTTTACCAAAATGCTAAATTAGAATATGAAGATCGTTTAAGTCGCCAAAGAGCGTATGAACAAGCTATTCAATTGAGTCAAAGCCAATTAGCTTCCATTTCAACGGAATTATTGGATTATAAAAATGAATTGGACATTTCTTCTTTCCGTTGCCAAAAATTAGAAAATCATTTACAAGTTTTAGAACAACTTCAAAAGAATCCTTTTAACCATAATGCCGGTTTAAAAACGATAGTTGAACATCAAGCTTCCTTAGATGGTATTATTGGTGTTATTGGGCAATTACTCCAAGTTATACCAAATTATGAAGAAGCAATCTCAACAGCCTTAGGTGGTGCTATTAATCAGGTTTTAACGAATAATGAGGTATCTGCTCGTCATGCGATTGATTTCTTAAAGCGTAATCAAGCAGGTCGTTGTACTTTTTTACCATTAAACGTTTGTCAAGCACGTTATGTATCGAAAGAAGCTTTAACTATCCTTCAAAGCCAAGAGGGCTACTTAGGTTTAGCCAGTGATTATGCGACAATTGATTCAAAATACCAAGCGGTTATTGATGCTTTATTACAGAATGTTCTTGTTGTTGAGAATCTTGAAAAAGGAAATGAAATCTCGGCGTTGGTGCATCGCCAATACAAGATTGTGACCTTAGATGGTGAAGTGATTCATCGTGGTGGTTCAATGACGGGTGGTCGTTTGAAGCAAGAAACAAATCTAATGACCATCAAAAAAGAATTTAATACTCTACGAGCAAATCTAGATGCTTTATTAGCGAAGAAAGAAATTGCCCGAAGAAACTATGAAAAAGCTGAAGCTAATCGAAGAAAAGCGGCTTCTACTTTAGAAGAAAATCGTCTAGCATTAGCTTCCTTAGTGCCGGTGGTAGAAGCTAAGAAAGCGAGAATGGATAAATACTGGGCAGATTTAGAACGCTTAGGTAAGCAAGAAAAGCAAAGTGAAGAAGGACCTTCCTTTATCTTCGATTTAAATAAAGCCTATCAAGTTCGTGATGAAGTAACGAAAAAGATTCAAGCTCTTCGTGAACAACGTTATCAAGCAGAAAACCAACTGGAAAGAAAAGAAGCGAAGCTACGTCAAAAGCGTTCTGAACTAAATGATGTTCAACAAGATAGTCATCGTTTAGAAATTGAAAAGTCCAAACAAGAGACGAAATTAGAAAGCAACTTACAGCGCTTATCATCGGAATATAAGATGACCTACCAGTTTGCAAAAAAGAAAGTGGATGTACAAGACTTCAAACAAGAAGAAGCTGAAGTGCAACAACTTTGTCAAGAAATTGAAGCCCTTGGTAACATCAATATGGATGCTCCGGAGCAATATGCTGAAGTAAACGAGCGTTATGAAACCCTTGAAAAACATATTCAAGAGATTGAAACTTCTATTTCGCAATTGTTAAAGGCAGTAGATGAAATGGATGATGTGATGAAGTCACAATTTCAAGAAACCTTTGAACAGGTGAATGAAGCCTTCGGTGAAACCTTCAGTGCTATCTATGGTGGTGGTAAAGCTTTCTTGCGCCTACAAGATCCCAATGACTTATTAGGAACAGGAATTGAAATCTTTGCTCAGCCACCAGGAAAGACAGTGCATAATAATATGTTATTTTCGGGGGGTGAAAAGAGTTTGATTGCTTTATCGGTGTTATTCGCGATTTTAAAGGTAAAACCCATTCCATTGGTTATCTTAGATGAAGTGGAAGCGGCTTTAGATCCCGCAAACGTATCTCGTTTTGCTCAATACTTAACACATTATGTCGATAAGAGCCAATTCTTAGTGGTAACACATCGTCCAGGTACTATGGAAAAGGCAGATATTCTATATGGTGTCACAATGCAAGCACAAGGTGTTTCTTCTTTATTAAAGGTTAACCTAGTGGATGCGATGCACTTTAGCGATGATAACGCAAAAGGAGATGAACAATGAGTTTCTTAGATAGTTTAAAAGCTGCTTTTCGTAAGAAAGATGATCAAGCTACTTATTTATCCGGTTTTAAAAAATCCAATCAAAGTTTTGGCAATAAGCTAGGTGAAATGCAGTACCATTTCAAAGGGGTAGATGATGCCTTTTTAGAACAATTAACGATTATTTTATTAGAAGCCGATGTTGGTATTCATACCGCTGATTACATTTGTGAACAACTAAAGATTAAGTGTAAAGAATACCCATCCATTACATTTCATTGGGCGATGAATTTCTTAATTGAAACGATGCAAGAGTGTTATGAAGAAGTGGAAGATAAGCCAATTCAATTCAATGAAAATGGACCAACGGTTTTCTTATTAGAAGGAGTAAATGGTTCTGGTAAAACAACCACAACAGCTAAGCTAGGCTATTCTTTTCTGAAACAAAGTAAGAAAGTAGCCTTTACAGCAGCGGATACTTTCCGTGCGGGGGCAATTGAACAGCTTCAGGAATGGGGAAATCGTTTATCCATACCAGTGATTGCCGGCAAAGAAAATGGTGATCCAAGTGCGGCGATTGTGGATGGTTGTCGATATGCAAAGGAAAATCAGATGGATATTCTTTTATGTGATACGGCCGGTCGTCTACAAAATAAAGTAAACTTAATGGCTGAGCTTAGTAAAATGAATAAAGTGGCCGGTCGTGAGATTGAGGGAGCACCGCATAATACTTGGCTAGTCTTAGATGCGACAACTGGTCAAAATGGTTTATCTCAAGCTAAGATTTTTGCGGAAAGCACAAAGTTAACCGGTATTATTTTAACAAAAATGGATGGTACTGCTAAGGGTGGTATTGTCTTAGCCATTAAGCATCAATTGCATATACCGGTTCTTTATTTAGGCTTAGGTGAGAAACAAGAAGATTTACGACCATTTGATTTACAGTCGTATCTATACAGTATTTCCAAAGGATTAGAAGATGCCCGATAAGTTATACTACAATCAATTGCTGGATTTCTATGAAGAACTCTTAAGCGATAGCCAGCAAGAAATGGTTCAATACTATTATCGTCAAGATTTATCACTACAAGAAATCAGTGAATTAGAAGATGTTTCTCGTTCAGCTATTTATGATCGTTTGAAAAGAATTCGTTTAGAACTAGATCGTTTAGAAGAAGTCTTGGGCTTGTATCGTAAAAAAGAGAAAAGAAACCAAGTCCTTCAAGAAATAAAAAAACAAATCGATCCGAAAATTTGGGAAAAATTAGCACAATTAGAAGACTGAAACAGGAGGATATATGACAAAAGTAATTTCAGTAAATTCAGGCTCATCATCATTAAAGTTCCAATTGATTGACATGCCAAGTGAAAAGGTATTGGCTTCCGGTCAAGCCGAAAGAATTGGACAAAAAATGGGAGCTTTCGCCATTCAATTTAATGGTCAAAAGGATGCCTTTGAGCTAGCTTTACCAAATCATAAGGCAGCCGTAGACATTTTATTAAATGCTTTAGTGGAAAAGAAAATTGTTTCAAGCTTAGATGAAATCAAAGGGGCAGGTCATCGTATTGTCCAAGGTGGTGCTTACTTTAATCAATCAGCTGTAGTCGATGAAGATGTGGTACAAAAGGTAGATGAACTAAGCGTTTTAGCCCCTTTACATAATCCGGCTCACTTGGTTTGTTATAGGGCGTTTAAAGAAGCTTTACCAAAGATTGGTCATGTATTTGTCTTTGATACAGCTTTCCATCAAACAATGACACCGGAATCGTATATGTTTGCGACACCATACGAATGGTATGAAAAGTATGCAATTCGCCGTTATGGAGCACATGGTACTTCCCATCAATATGTCAATCAGAGAACAGCTGAATTAATGAAAGAAGATGTGCACCAATTGAATATGATTACTTGTCATTTAGGTAATGGAGCTTCCATTACAGCTATTAAAAATGGTAAGTGTGTGAATACCTCTATGGGTTTAACACCACTTGGTGGTATTATGATGGGAACTCGTTCGGGTGATCTTGATCCTTCTGTTGTTTTCTATATGGCTAAGAAATTAAATTTAACACCGGAAGAAATGGATGTGTATTTAAATAAGAAGTCAGGGATGTTAGGTGTATCTGGTATTAGCTCCGATGCCCGTGATATTCAAGCGGCGGTGGAAAAAGGGAATCCTCGTGCGCAATTAACGGTGGATATTTATACCAATCGTGCTGTGAATGTGATTGGCGGTTATTATATGCAACTAGGTCATGTGGATGCGATAGCATTCACTGCCGGTTTAGGTGAAAACGATGCCAACACCCGTGAAAGAATTCTGAAAGGCTTAGAAGAAGGGATGGGCTTATCCATTGATTATGAATTGAATAGTCAAATTCATGGTAAAGAATGTTTGATTTCAAAACCGGATTCAAAAGTGCAAGTGTATGTTGTGCCAACGAATGAAGAATTAGTCATTGCTAAAGATACGGTTCGTTTATTGGGCTTATAGCTATGAAAGAATTTTATCTTGAAAATGCACTTGTTTTAGTCAAAAAGATTGAAAGCTACAATTCTATCTGCATCTTTCGTCATGTGCATCCTGATTGTGATGCCTTAGGTTCTCAATTTGGTTTATATACTTGGTTAAAAACCTATTTTCCCGAAAAGAAAGTGTATGCTTTAGGTTTTGAAACCAGCACACAATTCGATTTTCCGGCTTTGGATGTGGTGGAGGATGAAGTTATTGAACAATCCTTAGCGATTGTGGTGGATACGGCTAACCAAGAAAGGGTGGATGATCAACGATTTTTAAAAGCCAAAGAAATCTTAAAAATTGACCATCATTTAATTCTTGATGATTATGGAAATACGAAAATTATCTTAGAAGGCTGTGCCGCCACTTGTCAGATATTGACACTATTATTCTATGCTCTTAAGGAATATCCTTTAACCAAAGAAATAGCGACTTATTTATACACGGGGATTCTAACGGACAGTTTAAACTTTACAGCGAATTACACGGATGCGGATACTTTATTAGCTGCCAGCTATTTGTTGGAACAAAATTTAGAACCAGCTAAGATTAGTCAACGCTTATTTGATCAAGATTTAATGACTTTGAAGTTTAAATCCTTCTTGTTATCTAAGATGGAAGTGTATAAAAATCATATTGCTTACGTGGTTTTGGAACAAGCGGATTTGGATGAATGGAATATTTCCGCAAGTGAAGCTAGATCGAAAGTGAATACTTTTTCCGGCATTCAAGAATTTTGGATATGGGCTTTATTTACTTATGATAAAGAAACCGGCTTATACGCGGGGTCTTTACGTTCCAAACAAGTAGCCATCAATGAGGTTGCGAATAAGTACCAAGGTGGTGGTCATAAGAATGCTTGTGGTGTTAAAAATCTTTCAAAAGAAGATATTTCTCGTGTATTAAGTGATTTACAAGAATTATTTTAGAGCATTCCATGGTGAATGCTTTTTTGTTTCTTGAAGAAAACAGGTATAATACTAATAAATTCATTAAGAAAAGGAGATTTCTATGCTAGAGATAAAGAATTTAAGAAAAGCTTATAAAAAAACAATTGCTGTGGACCAGGTATCCTTTCAAGTCTCTAGTGGAAAAGTGGCGGTTTTATTAGGACCAAATGGGGCTGGTAAATCCACAACCATCAAGGCGATTGCCGGCTTAATTAATTATGATGGTCAAATTTTTATTGAAAATCATCCTGCCAAAAGTTTAGAGGCGAAGAAGTTATTTGCGTATGTTCCGGAAATGCCAAACTTATATGAATTATTAACGGTTCGTGAACATTTAGATTTCATTCGTCATGCCTATCATAGCTCAATTAGTGATGAACAGATTAACGCTTATGTTGAACGTTTTGAAATGAGTGATAAATTGGATAAACTATCTTCGGAATTATCCAAAGGTATGATGCAAAAAACAAGTATTCTTTGTGCTTTATGTATTCAACCAAAGGTGATTTTATTGGATGAGCCAATGGTGGGGTTAGATCCGCATGCCATCAAAGAACTGAAAAAAGTAATTTTGGAATTAAAAGAACAAGGAGCAACGATACTTTTGAGTACCCATATGTTGGAAATGATTAGAGAAATTTGGGATGTGTTAATCATCATGAACCGTGGGAAAGTAATTCATGAGTTTGAAAAAGACGCTCAAAGTGATTCGGATATTGAAAATTTATTCTTCTCAATTGTTGAAGAAAGTACAGAAATAAAGGAGACTAGCGATGAGAATACTTTTTGATTTGAAATTTCGTTTATTCATCAATCGCCTTAAGAAATCATTTTCTAAACCAAGTAATATTATTTTAACCATCCTTATGCTTGTTATCTTTGGTTTTTGGTTATATGGAATGAATAACTTTGTGAAAATGATGCGTTTAACCAGTTCTAGTCGTTATATGTTGATGGTTTCGTTGATGGGGTTTTATTTAACAGTTCCAACGGTTCTTTCCTATCTAAAGAAACAAGGGGTGATTTTTTCCAAAGCAGATGCACAATTTGTTTTTCAAGGACCATTTCGACCAAAAGATATTTTGATTGTGAACGGTTTGATAGCCTTTTTACAGGGGTATTTAACAATTTTAGTGATTGGTATAGGGGGCATGTTTCTTTATCCCGAACAATGGCTTCGTTTTTTAGTGTATTTAATTTGTGATTTCTTCCTTTCTGCCTTAATCAATGTATCACTAATCATTCTTTGTTTTGGAAATGAGCGCTTAAAAGAGGAAGACTTAAAGAAGATTTCTAAAGCTACGTATGTGGCTTTGGTCTTGAGCTTAGTAATGGTCCTTTTATATACCCAACGTTTGGGCTTTAGTTTTGCTTCTTTTTATACTGTCATTCAAAGTCCTTGGTTGAAATGGATTCCTTTGATAGGGTGGGAGTTTGGTTTTGTTCAATTCATCTTCGTGGAAGTGAATACTGCGAATATTATGTCCGCTATTTTGTTTGTATTATCCGCTATCGTCTTGACCGTGATAGCTATTCGTATGAAATGTAGTGACCAATATTATGAAAAGGCAGAACAATACGCTTCTGAAGTAGCTAAAAAGGTTCAACAAGCGAAACAAAAAGACGGTTTCCCCTTGGTAACGAAAGGAAAAAATTTAAAGAAAGCTGGTGTTCAATACAAAGGACAAGGAGCTAAGGCTATCTTTTATCGCCATCTTTTAGAATATAAAAAGAAAAAATTCTTTATCTTTAGTTTCCGAAGCTTGTTATATCTAGCAATAGCAGCTTTGATTTTTTATCTTCGCCAAGATCCGAAATTTGTTAAGAATGTACTCCCATATCGTTGGTTTGTGATTCCGGCAATTTTGATTTATTCATCGACGTTTGGTTTTAACGGTCAATCGAAATGGATTCAAGAATTACGCTATCCTTATACGTATCTCATACCGGCTAGGTCTTTTCAAAAGTTGTGGGAAGCGACTAAAATGGATCATTTAAAAATGGCAGTGGATGCATTATTGCTATCAATACCTTGCCTTTGGATTTTAGATTTGTCTTTTTCTTACCTATTCATGATTGTGATTTTTGGATTATTAATTAATGGCAATCGTATGTATGTATCAACAATGGTGACGACTATTTTTAAGAATCGTTTGGGAACAATTGGTTTTTTACTAGGATACATAGAATGGATTGTATTAGGAATTATGTATGCAATTCCTATCTGGATTACCTATAAGCTAAGTTCAATCTTTTCAGCTTATGTTTTGTTTATGATTTTCTTTGGGATGATTGTTATTTTTACCTTGATAATGATGTATCTTTCTTCATTGTCCTTTCATCATATGGAGTATGTGGAAGAATAAAAAAGACGGGAAATTTTCTTTTGCGAGACTTTAGAGTATCTATTTTGGCATAAATAGAGTATGCTTAACAGGTTAGAAAATTGAGGTAATAAATGACATTTAATGAATTAAATCTAATTCAACCATTATTAGATTCACTAAAAAAGGCTAACTATGAACAACCTAGTCCCATCCAAGAAAAAGCCATTCCAGTTCTATTAGAAGGCTATGATTTAATCGCTTGTGCACAAACTGGAACAGGAAAAACCGCAACCTTTGCACTACCTATTTTACAATCTTTACCAGAAGAAAAAGAACATACGATTCGAGCTTTGATTTTAACACCAACCAGAGAACTAGCTTCACAAATATTCGATAATATCAAAATGTTTGGTCGCTATAGGCGGTTCAGAGCTTGTTGTGTATATGGAGGAGCACCATCTGGTCCACAATTGAAAGCACTTCGCAGTGGTTGTGATATCTTAATTGCGACACCCGGTCGTTTATTAGATTATTTAGAACATGGTAAGCTTTCTTTAAAACAAGTGGAATTCTTTGTTCTCGATGAAGCAGATCGGATGTTGGATATGGGATTCATCACCGATATCAGAAAAATCGTGATGCAAATTCCAAAGGAAAGAACCACGGCTTTATTTTCAGCCACTATGCCAAAAGAAATTCAAGTTTTAGCTAAGGACATTTTAAATCATCCAAAAGAGGTTCGTATTGAAACGGAAAAATTCACTGCTGAAACCATTGACCAATATTTAATTTACACTGAAAAAGCAAGTAAGAAAAAAGTTTTGGTAGATTTGCTGGGTTCTGCTTTATCTAAGAAGGTTATTGTTTTTACAAGAACGAAAATAGGTGCTGACCGTTTAGAAAAATACTTAAAAGAAAAAGAGATTCCTTGTTTGGCTATTCATGGTAATAAAACACAAGGACAACGATTGAATGCTTTACAAAGATTTCGTACCAATCAAGTAAAAGTTCTTTTAGCAACCGATGTGGCGGCGAGAGGAATTGATATTAAAGATATAACACATGTGATTAACTTTGATTTACCGGAGGATATTGAAAACTATGTGCATCGCATTGGTCGAACGGGTCGTGCTAACAAAGAGGGTGTATCGATTTCTTTGGTGTGCAAAGAAGAGCTGAATTTATTGGCTAGTATTGAGGACTACATTCAATTCCAAATTCCTTTAAAACAAAGTTCTTATTCGCTACCACTGGAAAGAAAAAAGAAGAGAAGCCTAAATCTAAACAAAAAGGCAAAAAGAAATACAGAAACGAAGAAACCTTCTAGTATGAAAATGAATCATAAAAAGAAAAAAAGTTTCCATGAAGACTTAATTCCACAAAAGGAAGTTTCTAAAAAGGCAAAAAAGATTTACCGTTTTTAAATTTGAAAGTGAATGATTTATAATGAACTCATGCAAAAAAAGACAGTTTTAGGAATAGTAGCCCATGTGGATGCTGGTAAGACAACTTTAGTTGAAAATTTACTTTTTCAAACGAAAACCATTCAAAAATTAGGACGTGTCGATCATAAAAATTCCTTCTTGGATTATGACCATCAAGAAAGAGAAAGGGGCATTACAATCTATAGTAAAGAAGCGTATTTTACATATCGAGACTGTACATTCTATTTAATGGATACCCCGGGGCATACTGATTTTGCTAGTGAAATGGAACGTTCTTTATCGGTATTGGACATGGCGATTGTTTTAATCAATGGTCAAGACGGTGTTCAACCACACAGCAAAACAATTTGGAATATCTTAAAGAAACACCATATTCCAACCATTCTTTTTGTGAATAAAATGGATATTTCTTATCTGAAAAAAGAAGAAATATACACTTCTATTCAACAAGAATTAAGTCCGTCTTGTTTGGATTGGAAATCTAGTCAAAAAGAAGAGGAACTTATCCTAGCCAGTGACGCACTTTTAAATGCGTATGAGAAACAAGGTTCTTTAGATGAAATAATCATCCAAGAAGAATTTCAAAATCGTTCTTTTTTTCCGGTTCTGTTTGGCTCAGCTCTGAAAGGTGACGGTGTTCTTGAATTATTGGATTTATTGGCGCAGCTTTCAATTGAGAAAAACTATCCTGAGACATTGGGGGCTATTGTCTATAAGGTAACAAGTGATACTCATGGTCGTCTTTTAGCTCATGTTAAGATAACCGGTGGTGAAGTCCATGTGAAAGAAAAGTTAGAGCCTTATGGTAAGATTGACCAAATTCGTCTTTATCAAGGGACTTTGTATGACGCTATAGAGTGTGCGAAAGCTGGTATGCTTGTGACTTTAAAGGGTTTAGAAAATATCCATGTTGGTATGGGTTTAGGTTATGAAATGGAACAAAGCTTGACAAGTCTACAAGCTTGTATGACGTATCGTTTATTGTATCCAAAAGGAACGAATTTATTAGCCTTAAAAGAATCTTTAAACCGTTTGTCTTTGGAAGATCCAAGTTTAAATATCGAAATGGATGAAGAGAATAAGGACATCCAAATTCATTTAATGGGTAAGCTTCAAAAAGAAGTGTTAGCCAAGCGAATTGATGAATTATGCCAAGTGGAAGTATCCTTTGATCAAGGTAGAATTGTCTATTTAGAAACCATTTCTAAGTCCATAAAAGGGGCTTCCCATTTTGAACCCTTGCGTCATTATGCCGAAGTTCATTTGGAACTAAGCCCTTTAAAGAAAGGTTCGGGAATTGAAATTGAGAATAAAATTCCAGCCGATACTTTATCGCTTCAATTTCAAAAGTCCATTCTAAGTGTACTGGAAAAAAAGAACTTTTATGGTGTACTAACGAATTCTCTTTTAACGGATGTGAAAATCACTTTATTAGCTGGAAAAGGTTCTTTAAAGCACACAACGGGTGGTGACTTTCGTCAAGCAACGAGAAGAGCTGTTCGTCAAGCCTTAATGAAAACAGAGAGTGTTTTATTAGAACCTTATTTGCAATTTGAAATTCGCATTCCTTCTAACTTTTTATCCAAAGTATTATTTGATTTAGAAAATCGTTTTGCAAAAGTAGAGGTCGAAAAGTTAAATGAAGAATGGATGCAAGTTTGTGGGAAAGCACCGGTTTCAACGATGGCAGACTATCAAGTGGATATTTTATCCAGCACAAAGGGATTGGGTCGCTATGAGTTTGTCTTGGTCGGATATGATATTTGTCATAATAGTGAAGAAGTCATTCAAGAAAGAAAATACAAGCCTAATCTTGATTTAAGAAATCCAAGTTCTTCGCTTTTCTGTGCACATGGAACAAGCTATACCGTAGAATGGAATGAAGCGGATGATAAGATGGATATTCAGCTTGAAAAGGAGAGCTCACTATCTTCTTATGTTCATAAACAAAGTTGTATTCATGAAGAGGATTTAAAGCGTATCTTGGCACGTACAAATTCCAATAACCGTAATGAACATAAAGTGATGGCTAAAAAAATTCAAGAAAAGAAGGAAAAGTCAAAACAAATTGAACATCGACCAAAAGTATTGATGGTGGATGGATATAATATGTTGTTTGCTTGGCAAAGATTTCAAAATGAAGATGATTTCATGCTAAAAAGAGAAGAGCTCATTGAAATTCTTTCTAGTTACCAAGCTTATACAAAAGAACTTTTATTTTTAGTTTTTGATGGTTATCGAGTTAAGAATAATCTTGGCAATCAGTACCAAAAAGGAAAAATGAGTGTTATTTATACAGCGGAATCACAAAGTGCCGATGCTTATATCGAAAAATACGTGTATGAACATCAACATGAATTTGATTTTGAGGTTGCTAGTTCTGATGCCTTGATTCAAAATTCAGTTTTTGCAAGTGGGGCAAAACGTCTTTCAGCAAGGGAATTAGAAAATCGAATTGATTTTATCCATCATCAAATACAAGAGGAATTGGAGGTGAAACGATGAATGTACCTATGGACATATCAAAGGTGGTATTAAAAACAAAACGTTTAAAATTACGAGCATGGCGAAAAGAAGATTTAGATGATTTCTATGCGTATGCTTCCGTGGATGGGGTAGGTCAAATGGCAGGATGGTTGCCTCATAAAAACAAAGAGGAAAGCCAACGTATTTTGGAAAGGTTTATTGCCCATAAAAAGACTTTTGCCTTAGAATATGAGAATAAAGTCATTGGTTCTATCGGAATTGAGGAGTATGATGAGAAACGTTTTCCTGAATTTATGGATAGAATAGGCTGTGAGCTTGGTTTTGTACTATCAAAAACCTATTGGGGACAGGGATTGATGCCGGAGGCTTTAAAGGAAGTAATTCGGTATTTATTTAAAGAATGTCAAGTGGAATTTATTCTCTGTGGTCATTTTATTTCTAATATCCAATCTGGTCGTGTTCAAGAAAAATGTGGTTTTAAGCATTATTCTTTTGGTGAATTTAAGACCAAATTCGCAACGATTGAAAAAGACGAAGTGAATATACTAATTAATAGAAAAGGAGGTTAAAATGTTAAAACATATCGTGCTGTTTAAATTTAAAGAAGAAACTAGTCAAGAAAGAATTCAAGAGGCTCGTATAAAGGCTCAGCAGTTATTGTATTTGGATTTGATTTATGAAGGAGATGTTTATTTAAATAGTCCCGAAGCCAATCCAAGTAATTATGATTTATGTCTTAATTTTGTGTTTCAATCGATGGATGAATTAAATCAATATCAAGTTTATCCGGAACATATGGCTTTAAAGGCGTCTTTGATGGAATACATAGATAAGCGAGCGTGTATTGACTATGAACTAAGTGCTGATTAGCCGTTTTTAGATGGATACTGTATAATAAGCTAAATGGGAGGAATCGAACATGAAAAAATCTTATATTTTCATTATCGTGATTGTGGCACTTGCGGCTATTCTAATGGCACTTTTCTACTTTAAGGAAAAGAATAAGCCGGAACAGAAGAAAGCAGAGTCTCAAGAAGTTCAAAAGCCGGCTGTACCAAAGCCGGATTATGAGGATTCTTCAAAACCAAAAGAAGAAGAGAATAAGGATAAACCTAATCAAGAAGTGCAAGACAAGAAAGAAAATCGTATTCAAGTCCATGGCTTAAAGGAGATTGATAAGGATACTGTATTGGCAGATGGAAGTGATGCGAAGCTACCTTCAACAGCTAGAGTTTTTGTACTGGAAGTAAAAGCGAAGGAAGTGAAGGAAGCAAAATTAAAGATTGTATCTGCGACTTTGACAACCGTTGATAAGGAAAAATATATGGCTGAAGGAGCGGATGTGAACACGAAGACGATTGCTAATATTGTTGGGCAAGATTTAAGTAAAGCTCATAAAGGATCTCTATTTTTTATCACTTTAGATCCGGGACGTACCTTGAAAAAGGGGAAGGGGCAACTTTCCTTGACTTTGAGCAATCAAGAAGTTTTGACACTAAATGTTGAGTTTTAAAGAAAGGAAGTAAGAGTGAGATTTAAAAGAAAAATTAGTTGTATTTCTTTGGCTATTCTTTGTGCTATTGGTGTATTACCAATTCACGTGAGTCAGGTTCATGCGGCAGGGATTTCTTATCCAATGAACTGTTCCGGTTCAGAATTTGAAGTTGCTTTAGCACAAGTCGATGCCAATAAAAAAAGTTATTTTGAAAAGCTTAGTTGTCATGTGTCCTTCGTTGTCGCAAAAAAGAAAATGAAAACTCTCGACAAGGATAAGGCGGTGATAAGGCATGCCAGTATGGATTCCGGTAATAAGATTATGGCGATGAATTCAGGACTTGTGTATACCGATGTCGATAGTAGCACTGTTGTGCCTTTATATATGGCGGAAAATGGCAGAAACATCACTTATGCTCGTACCAATCGTATGGCTTTTTATCATGATACCTTGAATTACAACAAAGGTAGAGGGGATGTTCTTTTAACCATGAGCGGTTTTAAAGGAACCACAGATATTCATTATTTAGAATTTGTACCCATGGCATGGATGGATAATGGCTCGCTATCTTATGTGAATGGAAAAACCACTCATAAGACAACGCCTTATTTTAGTGCTCGTAGCACCAATGGACGTAAAGAAATTTATTTTACGGCTTTTGATCAAGTTGGGAAACAATATTTTTGGGCGCCTTTTGGTTTGGCTCCATCTTGGATGAAAGAGGGAATAAGATACTATTCTGCCAATGATATTGATTATTATTACGATACGAAATTAACGAAAAAAGCGGGTACTTATTATAATTATTATCAATTTTTACCTTTACGTACAAAATCTAAAATTCCTGCTTCTAAATACAATGATTTCTTAGGGAAACAAGGCTATAATAAGTCTTCTAAATTATGGGATATGGGCAAAACTTTTGTGAGTGCTCAAGAACATTTTGGCTTGAATGCTCTGATGATCTTTGCGCAAGCTTGCGTGGAATCGGGATATGGAACTAGCTATATAGCTAGAAAGAAAAATAACCTTTTTGGTTGGAAAGCCTATGATTCTAATCCCAATAACGCCAGTGGCTATAGAAGTGTTGAACAAAGTATTAATCAGGCCTTCCGTGACAATATAAGAGATTATGTTAGTACCAATGAACCAGTGTACCATGGTGAACACTTTGGTAATAAAGGCTCCGGTATTACAATGAAGTATGCTTCAAGTACGACCTACGGTTTAACGATTGCTTCGGTCGCTTATGCTTTTGATAAGTATGCCGGTTTAGTAGATTATAATAATGGTCAATTTGCTGTGTTAAAGAATAAGAATGTGAATATGTACCATCAACCTAAAGCGAAAGCGAATGTTCTATACAAAGCAGGCTATGGTATGGATAATCGTAGTCCTTATTACAATAACCATGTCGTAACTGTATTGGGTGTCAGCGGTGATTATTATAAAATCCAATCCACTGATTACCACGATGGCTCTAAAGTTATTACTTCTCGTAACAATCATAGCGATCGTGCCTACGATTGGAATAAAATGGTTGCTTATGTGAAAAGAACAGATTTAACTTTAATATCCAATAATCGTGGTTGGAAAAATCTTTATGGTAGCCGTTATTGGTTCAATGAAGATGGAAGAGCTGAAACAGGCTGGCGAGTGATTGATGGCTATCGCTATTGGTTCTTCCCGGATGGAAGAATGGAAACCGGCTGGGCTGTTATTGCCGGTGAAAAATACCACTTTGCGCCAGATGGTAAGCTAGACACAGGTTGGTTTGAAAAGGATGGTAAGAAATATTACCTCGATAAGAGTGGTAATAGAGTCAAAGGTCTCCATCGTATTGAAAATAAAATTTATTATTTTGACGAAAACGGTTTTATGAAAAAGGATGGTTGGAATACCATTCAAGGCAGTAAATATTGGTTAAATCCAGACGGACATGCCGAAACAGGATGGCGAAAGATTGGTACTCATTTATATTGGTTCTTCCCAGATGGAAGAATGGAAACCGGCTGGGCTTTAATTTCAGGTCATAAATACCATTTCGCAAAAGACGGTAAGATGGATATAGGTTGGCTTCAATACAATGGGTATCAGTATTATTTAGATGAAAAAGGTCGTGTTGTGACTGGTTATGTCCAAATTGATAAAAAGACGTATTATTTTGAATCAAGTGGTGTTCTTCTTAAAAATGGTTGGAATAAGGTGAATGGTGAAAACTATTGGTTGAATAAAGAAGGTAAAGTAGAACCTGGTTGGAAGACGATAGATGACAACCGTTATTGGTTCAATACTGACGGAAGAGCAGAGACGGGTTGGTTGAAGTTAGGCAATTATTTATATTGGTTCTTCCCAGATGGAAGAATGGAAACCGGCTGGGCTGAAATCAATGGTAAAATCTATCATTTTGGTAAAGATGGTAAGATGGATACCGGTTGGTTTACGTACAACGGGAAGAAATACAATTTGGGTAAAGATGGTGTGCTACAAAAATCAAAAAACTAAAAATGCTTAAAATCAGAAAGGTTCGATGAAATTATGTTTGAAAAAATGCGTCGAAAAGATCGAGAAATTTCAAAAGAAGAGGCTTATTCATTATTAAATGAGGGAGAATACGCTGTTCTGTCAACAATTGGTGAGGATGGCTATCCCTATGGTGTTCCGGTCAGTTATGCTTATGAAAATAATCGAATTTGGATTCATGGGGCGAGAACCGGTCATAAAATTAGTAATTTAACTTTTCATAATTTGGTGAGTTTATGCGTTGTTGGTCATACAAAAGTCATTGGTGAAAAATTCACGACCGAATATGAATCAGTGATTGTTTCCGGCAAGGCAACGCTTTGTGAAAACAAAGAAGAAAAAATGATAGGATTGATGGCTTTGGTGCGTAAATATGCCCCTGATTTTTTAGAAAGCGGACAAGCCTATGCAAAACGCTCTGAGATGGCAACAGTTGTCTATTCCATCGAGATTGAAAGGATTTCAGGTAAAAGAAGAAAATGAACATCATTGTTGATCAAAGTATGAAAGAGTTAGGCGTATCCGCTGTTGTGGTTGCTTATGCGAAGAATGTTAATCCAAATGCACCATTTTCAAGAGCCTTTCTTGAAAAACAAGAAAAAATTGAAAAATGGGCATTAGAAGTGGATATCAATGATGTTATTAATCATCCAAATGTGCAAGGCTACATTGCTTTGATGCAAAAGGCAGGTCGTAGTATTAAGAAAAATCCCCCGACTATTCCTAGCTTTGTACGCAATATTCAACACCGTGGCACAATGCCTCATGTGAATACCATCGTTGATATATATAACGTTGAAAGTCTTCATTCTTTTATTGCGATTGGCGGACATGATTTGGATAAAATTCAAGAGCCATTGGTTTTCACAGTAAGTCAAAAAGAAGATGAGTTCTATCCAATTTCATCCACTCCAAAGCATGTTGCGGAAACAGATTATGTCTACAAAGATGCAAAGGGTATTTTAGCTTGGATGGGTGTTCGAGATGGCGAAAACTATAAATTTGATGATAACACCAAAAATGCGCTATTCATTGTCCAAGGTAATGGTGTTCTGGATGTTGAAACTAGAGTACAAGCATTAAAGAACTTAGAAGAGGATCTTCGCTCTTGTATGCCTGACTTAGAGTTTACCATCGACATCATTGAAGCGAAGTAACGCCTTTCTTTATTTTAAAAACAAATGTGCGTATAATAGACATTGGAGGAATCATAATGATGTATAGGATTGTTTCGGATTCATCTTCAAATTTATTTCATTTGGATGGTGTGGATTACCAAACTGTCCCCTTGAAGGTCATCACAGCGGAGGGGGAATTCGCTGATACAGAAAAAGCGAATTTAAATCGTTTTCGTGAAGTTATGAAAACAACGAAAGGAAAAACAAGTACTTCTTGTCCGAATACTTTTGAATGGATTTCTTGTTTTGATGGAGCAGATTGTATCTTTGCGATTACGATGACGGGGGCTTTATCAGGCAGCCATAATGCTTGCATTCAAGCCAAAGAGATGTACCTAGAGGAACATCCGGAAGCCAATATTCTGGTCATTGATTCCTTATCGGCCGGTCCTGAATTAATATTAATTGCTGATAAATTAAAAGAGTTAATTTTAAAAAACTTATCTTTTGCGGAAATTTGTAACCATATCAATACATATATGAAGCATACGCATTTATTATTCTATATTCAAGATTTAAATAATCTTGCAAGGAATGGTCGTGTTTCGGCAACTGTAGCGAAGTTAGCGGGATTATTGGGGGTTCGTATTGTTGGACGGGCTTCTGAAACAGGTACTTTAGAGCTATTACACAAACTAAGAGGGGTAAAGCGTTCCATACTTAAGATAGTAGAAGAAATGGTTAACGCTGGCTTTGCGGGCGGTAAAGTGTATATTGCTCACGCAAATAATGAAGAAGCAGCTTTGGAATTAAAAGAATTGATTGAAAAGGTGAGTGATAAGGCAGAAGTGATGATTCATCCAACCGCTATACTTTGTTCCTACTATGTTTCCGATCAGGGCTTAATGGTTGCTTACGAAGATAAAAATTAAAGAATTAATAAAGGAGAATAAGATTATGAAGAAGTTTATTGCGGACATGAATTTTTGGGAAGTTTTCCCAGAAGCTAAAATTGCGGTATTAGCGGTAAAAAATGTTAAAGAAAGCATTCAATTGGATGAAAAAAGTGCCACAGAAATTAAAGAATTATTGAATCATGCCAATAGAGAGGCAAAGAAATATCTACCAAGTGATGTGATTTCTGAAAATCCAGTGGTGCATGTATGGCGTGAAGCTTATTCTAAGTTTCCAACGAAAAAAGGAGCCCGCTGTTCAATTGAGGCTTTACTGAAGCGTGTTCTTCATGATAATCCAGTTGGTACGATTGCTCCAACGGTAGATATTACGAATGCGATTTCATTAAAATATGCGTTGCCAATCGGGGCGGAAGATTTAGATAAAGTGGTTGGTGATATTCATGTTGGAAGAATGAAAGGCGGCGAATCCTTCTTACCAATTGGTTCCGATAAGCAAGAACCACCTTTAGAAAATGAGATTGCTTATTATGATGATGCCGGGGTGATTTGTCGCTGTTGGAATTGGCGTGATGGTCAACGAACAGAAGTAACAGATGATACAACAACCGAATTCATTGCTATGGAATGCGTTGAACCGGAGCGTTATCACCAGTTAGAAGAAGCGGTGAATGAATTAGAAAAGTTATTACAATACTATGTTGGTGCTGAAACAATGTATAAAGCCATTATTGATAAAGAACATCCGGAAATGTTCATAAAAGACTAGCTTTCTAGTCTTTTTTATAAAATTCTTCAGGAGGTTTCTATATGAAAGAATCTTATTACTACCATAAAGATACAATCATTCTTAATTATTCTAAGAAATACATTACAAATAAACATGAAGTGGTTGAAACCGAGGCTTTTGATTGTTTCTTAGATCACTATTTATCCTATCTTCAGAAACATCACATGGATTTATACGCTTATCTTGGTAAAGCCAATCATTCTTTAATCAAGGCACATATTAAATCAACTTTAAAGCAATTATTGATTTGTGAAGTCGATGAAATACAGGATGAATACGTTCACCGGCCTAAATTATTATTAGACTTAATTGAAGAGGGCTATCACTTTTGGCGTTCTTTAGAACGTTATTCAATTTTATACACTCATCATGAAGAAGGTTTCCAAATTCAGAATTTTATTGAAGCTGATGAAAAAGAAAGTAAGCTGGTTTTAAATTTCTATCGGGAGATTCAACAAAAAGTCCAAGGAACAAAGAATAAAGTCTATCGGCAATTGCATGCTGGCACGAATGCCTCCATGTTACTAAGCTATTATCCTTGGCAAAACATAAAGGGCTATGAGGCTTTACAAGGTATTCCTTTTATCTCACAAATCTTACTTCGTACACCTTTAATATTGCATCCAAAGCACAATAAAAGAACGAATGTATTTACAGAAACATTTGTCAATCCGATGAAAGATTTTATCAAAGGAGACGAGGAATGGTTATGTTATCCTGCAAAGATTGGAACAATTCTAGTGTATGCGTATTTTCATCGTGATTTTATAGGCTCTGCGGTGGCTTGTGCAAACTTATTTGAGCTAGCGAATGCTCAAGAAACAATGACCAAAAAGCCGGACGCTATTCTTTTATTCGGTAATCCAGATGGCAAGAAAGATACTACTTTCTATCATGATCAAGAAAATGACATTTGGGTTGGCAAGTGTTCTAATGATTTAGTGATAGATTACTTTGGCTATACGAAGAAATCTATGTTGACACTGCATAATTTAGTGATGATAACACGTGGTAGCTTGCCAATACATGGGGCTATGGTTAATCTTTATCTAAAAGATGGCACAAAGAAAGGGCTTATGATTATGGGTGATTCTGGGGCCGGTAAGTCAGAAACATTGGAAGCTTTGAATACAATGGCATCGGATTTAATTGATTATCAGGAGATTGTCTTTGATGATATGGGTACTATTCATATTGGTGAGGATGGTCATCCCTATGGACAAGGTACAGAAATTGGTGCTTTTGTCCGTTTGGATGATTTGGATAAAGGAACAGCTTATAAAGATATGGAACGCTCGATTTTCTTTAATCCTGAAAAAGCGAATGCGAGAGTTGTTATTCCGGCATCTTCTTATGAAGTGATCGTGCAAGACCATCCAATTGATGTTTTCTTGTATGCTAATAATTATAGTGATGAAAGAGGTATGCGCTTATTTAAAACACGTGAAGAAGCGGAGCCGGTCTTTATTGAAGGCAAACGCTTTGCTCTAGGAACAACACAAGAAAAAGGCTTATCAACAACATTCTTTGCTAATCCTTTTGGACCAATGCAAAGACAAACGGAAACGAGACGATTGATTGATAAGATGTTTGATAAACTATTTGAAGAAAATATTCCAGTTGGTGAAATCTACACTTGTCTTGGTTTAGAAAACAAAGGAGACCATGGTATTGATGAAGCGGCGAAAGCTCTTGTTGCCTTTGTACAAGCGACAGTCTTAAGAAATTCTTAATTTCCCTAAAATCAGTCGATTTTTAGGGATTTTTTTGTTAGATTTTATGTATGAAGAAGGCAAAGAAAAAGAGAAAAGTAAATAAAAAAAGAGTATTTGAATTATTATTGCTATTAATACTAATAGCAGGAAGTTTATTTTTCATTGGTGAAAAGGACGCTATTCTTTATCATAGTCAAAGTCTATTTGAAAGACTTACAAGCACTACTGTAGAAAATAATACCATTGAAAATAATGGTAGCTTTGCGTCTTACTTAGTCATGGATTTAACCGATGGTAAGAAAATAATAAGTAAAAATAGCTATAAATCCTATGTTCCAGCTAGTCTAGCTAAGCTATTTGTAGTAGATTATGCACAAGAATTCTTTCAAATAAATGATGCTATCCAGGTTCGTAAAGAGGCTTTGAAAATGGTTAAACGAGGTTCATCCATCGCTAAATTGAAACTAAGGAACTACCGTTTTCAAGACCTTGTGGCTGGTATGTTAGTACCATCTGGTAATGATGCTTCTTATGTACTGGCAGACGCAATAGGAGCGAAATTAAACCCTAATGCCAAGAATATTTATCAAAGAATGGAAGCTTTTCGCAAAGGATTTCAAGATTATTTAAAGAAAAAACAATTTTTAAGTACTTCTTTATCTGATCCTAGTGGTTATGATTATAATGCTAGGACGAATATTCAAGATTTAGTAAAAGTTAGTGAGAAGCTATTAAAGAAGGATTGGATTCGTAGCATTGTATCTAGTCAATCTTATAGTGTCACTCATAAAAACAAGTTAGAACAAGTCTGGTTTAGCACCAATCATTTCTTAAATCCAAATTCAGAATTCTATGATAAAAGAGTAAAGGGGATGAAAACAGGTTCGTTAGGTAATCATTTTAATATGATTACTCTATTGAAAAAGAAACAAAAAGAATATCTTATTATTGGTTTAGATGCTGAGAGTGATATGGAAAGATACTTAGATATAAAGCAGTTGATGAATAAAATACCAAAATAAAGAAAATAATGAAAATTGAATTATAATAATAATAGTTGTAATATAAATTATAAGTGTTAGACTATAATTGAAAATAGTAGTTTTTTTAAATATATAGATAAGATAAACAAAGTTGTCATTTTATCACTAGTAAGGAGGAAGGAATTATGCTTACTTACAATCCTTCACGGTATAAGAACGGTGTTTAAGTAACTACTTAAACACACTTTAATTGTTTATAGGGAGGAGATTTTTATGAAGAAATCAACAATTTATTCAATTGTTGGTATTGTATTGATTCTATTTTTACCAGTAATTTTATGGATAACTCGTTATTTTCTTAATTTATTATCTGTGATATATTTTATTGATATCAATAATTATGTATCACCCGTAATTTTATCTATTTGTATAGTCATTGTAGGAATTTTAATTTTTATTAAAGGATTATTAATTTACTTTTGGGAGGAGAAAAAATGAAACGTGTTTTTTTGTACATAATTTCGACATTTATTACTGTGTCCTTTGTTATTTCAGGTTTTTTGAAAGTTAATGCATTAGAACCGAAAGAACAGAAGGCTAAAAATTTTGACGATAATAATGATATTATCATATCAATAAGTGAGCCAATGACCAAAGAAGAGGCTGCTAGGAAACTCTCTAGTGAAAAAAGAATTAGTTATGAAAAAGCATTTATAACTTTATATCCAGAAGCCTATAAAATTAATCAGATAGTAAAAAGTAGTACTACTTCTGATACAACTAGAGAATTGACGGTTGGTTTGACCGTTAAAAAAGGTCAATATCATCCTCACATGGCTTTTTACTGCTATACAAGCGAATGGGGAAAATATTGGGGTATTAAGTCTATGTATTATGTCACGTTAGTAAGATCTTATAAAGGGACAGCAAAACAGTTTTCAGGCGATATAAGAGCATGGCTTAGAAGTCCTTATCAAATTGAATATATGATAAATGGTGATTTCTATGAGTACGCCACACAAACTACCAGTGTTTCTGCTTCAGGAGAGTTTGGTTTACATAAATTAGTTAAAATAAGAGGAGGAATTAGTAAATCCGTTTCTTCTAACCATTATTCTTATTTCTATGAACATAGAACTGTTGCATTCCAATCCTAGAATTTCAAAAATAAAACCAGAAAGCATATGGCTTTCTGGTTTTTAGCTTACTTTTTAAATATGCAAAGTACTATCAATTTTTCAGATTAACAGAATTTCGCATAATGTATGTTATGCGATTTTATTAGTGATTACTTTTTCTTAGATAAAGGATGAAAGTTTTGATAAGCATCAAATAATTGTTTATTTTGAACATGTGTATAAATCTCTGTTGTCTTGATGTTTGAATGACCAAGAAGTTCTTGAATGATACGTAAATCAGCACCACCTTGTAGTAAGTGTGTCGCATAAGTATGCCTTAAACTATGTGGTGTAATTTCCTGTTGAAAACCGCATTCTACTGTTTTTCTCTTTAAAAGAAGTTGCATGCTTCTTGGCGTGATTTTATTACCAAGACGATTGATAAAGAATGTATTGGTTTTATTCTTGTTCCAAAGAGGTCGAATTGTGTTTAAATAATGATCTAAATCAACCACTACTTGACTAGGAATAGGTACAATTCTTTCCTTATTCCCTTTACCAAGTACACGAAGTACTCCGGTTTCCAATTGCACTTGCGCTATTGTTAAAGAACATAATTCTGAAATGCGTAATCCACAAGCGTAAATTAGCTCTAAGATAGTTCGATTAAGATCCTGCCTAGGATCAGATCTCATAAAACTATTTAGTAAGCGTTCTACCTCCTCAACACTTAAAAAGGATGGTAAATATTGCTCATCTTTATGAGCTTGAATTAGAGAAACCGGATTTTCTTCTCCCGTTGAAAATTCGATATCTTCATGAAAATTACGAATACTCGTTGCCATATGAACAACCGAATTTGGAGATTTTATCGCTGATTGTTTCGTTAAGAAACTTTGTACCAGTTGAAGTGTTACTTGTTTGCTATCTTGAATATGATTTTCTTTTAAATAAGCAATATATTGTCTTAAATCATTTTCATACGATTGAATGGTCTTAGGACTTTTCCCTTGGTTAATTTCCAAGTGAAGATGAAATTGTTTGAAAGCTTGTTCTAGTTTCATACCATTTCCTTCCCCTTTTCTTTTTTCTTAGCTTGATTAGCTCTTTTTAATAAAGGAACAGATGTAAGACGATTGATTTCATCAATCATCTGTTGGGTAGTATCTTTCTTTTCCATTTCAAATAAATTCAGTTGTTTAGTGGACTGTTGTTTATCCATAAAATCAGTGATTGTAATACCTAAAAGACGAACCGGTTCTTCATATTCCCAATACTGATCAAACAAGCGTAAAGCATGTTCAAAAATATCTGTTTCCAAATAAATCCCCTGTTTCACCGGTAACGATCTGGAAACTGTACGGAAGTTATAATAAGTGATACGAATGGAAAGTGCTTTACCAACCTTTTTCTCTTTTTCTAAGTTATGGTGTAATTTTTTTGATAAAGAACGTAATAAACCCCTTAATTCTTCATAATCCGTTACATCTTCCAGCAAGGTTTCCGATACACCTAGGGATTTTCTTTGCCAATCCAGTTCTAAAGCAGTGTGATCAATGCCATGACATCTATCTAATAACGAATGTATTCCGTTCTTAAAGATTTTTTCTAAGTCTTCAATTGGCTTATAATTCGCCAAATCCCCGATAGTTTGAATACCTAATGCTGTTACCTTTGGTAAAGTCTTTCTGCCAATACCACGCATTTCCTTGACATCTAAAGGCCACAACTTTTCCTTTACATCACGAATACGCAAAACCGTTATTCCCATCGGTTTTTTCATATCACTTGCCATCTTCGCTAGAAAAAGATTTGGACCGATACCAATCGAACAACCTAGCCCGGTTTTCTGATAAATCATTTTTTGTAATAAAATCGCTAAATCTAAAGGATGTTCATATTTTTGAATAGCTTCCGTCATGTCCACGTAACATTCATCAATTGAAGCTTTCTCTACATAAGGAGAAAAGGAATGAACAATATCCATAAACTCATTAGATAGATTACGATAATACGAATAATGCCCTTCCACAATTTCTAATTCCGGACAAAGTTTCTTCGCTAAAACAATGGGCATTGCAGAATGAACGCCATAGACTCTTGCTTCATAAGAAGCTGTTGTTACAACCGAACGTTTTGTTTGACCCGATACAACGATTGGCTTACCCTTTAAACTAGGATCTCGAAGAACTTCCGCACTCGCAAAGAAAGCATTTAAATCAACATGAAAATATACTCTAGACATGTTCTAATAGTTCCTTAGCAGCTTCAATGGCTTTTTCACTACGATTACCAGAGAATAGATAAGCTAGTTCACTCGCTCTTTCTTCTTGATTTAAAAGATGAACCTTCGTTGTGGTCTTTTCTTGATGAACGGATTTAGAAACTAAAAATTGATGATGAGCTAAAGAAGCCACTTGAGCTAAATGAGTAACAGAAAATACCTGACAATCTTTCGACAATAAAGCCATCTTTTCGCCAATCGCTGTTGCGACATGTCCCGATACCCCTGTATCAATTTCATCAAAAACAATCGTTTGAATACCTTGTAACTTAGTAAAGATAATTTTCAATGCTAACATAAAACGCGATAATTCTCCACCACTTGCGACTTTCGTTAATGACGATAACTTTTCCCCCTTATTCATTGACACGTAAAATTCTACATCATCAATGCCGGTTGAATTGCCTTCTATATCCTTAAATAACACTTCAAATTGAGCATAAGGTAACTCCAAATCTTTTAATTGTTGAAGCACTTCTTTCTCTAGGGATTTCGCTATTTGGTGACGTTTTTCACTAAGATGATTCGCTTTAGAAGAATATTCTTTAAAATAAAAATTTATCTTTTCATCCAATTTCTTTAAATGGAATTCTTGCTCACCATAATTAGCTAATTTTTCAGCCAAGTCTTTTTGATAATGAAGCACATCTTCCAAGCGAGGTCCATACTTTCTCTTAAAACGCTGAATTAAGAATAAGCGTTCTTCTATTTGATTCATTTCTTCCTCATCGAAAAAGTCAGGATTTAATTGATCACGAATTTCTTCCAAACCATCCACTAGGGTTTCATAAGCTTCATGAATCTTTTCTTGACTTTCATCCACCCCTTTTAATACATCCACCAGTTTCATCGTTTGATAAAGGGAATTGGAGCTTTCTGAATCATAATATTCAAATAGAGAAAGATAATCTTGAGCAGATTTCTTCATTTCTTTAGCTTGTTTCTCAAGCTGTTTTAGTTTCTCTTCCTCCCCTTGTTGTAAATTCGCTTCTTCTAGTTCTTGAAGTTGGAATTGATAAAAGTCTAATTCTTCTTCCCCCAGTTTTGTATTTAAAAAGTCTTCTTTTTCTTTTAAGGCTTGCTTATAGTTTTCATAGGCTTCTTTAACGGCTTTTTTTTGTGCGTGAAGGCGACCATATTCATCTAATAAATAAAGATGTCTTGTTTTTTGCAAAAGATAAGCTGAATCTTTTTGCCCATGAATGTCCAGTTGGCTTTCAACAAGAGTATGCAAAAAAGACAAAGGGACAACACGATGGTTCACTCTAGCACTTGATTTCCCACTCGCCGCTATTTCGCGGGTAATGGTGAAGCTATCTTCTTCTATATCAAAACCATTTTCCTGTAAAAAAGAAGCGATAGGACTCTTTGAATCTAAGGAGAAGCTTGCTTCAATAATGGCTTTATCTTTGGAAACCATAGTGCTTGAAGCTTTTTGCCCTTGTAATAAAGACAAAGCATCCAAGAAAATAGATTTACCCGCTCCTGTTTCACCTGTGATGGCTGAAAAACCCATTGGAAAATCCAGCTCCAATCGGTCAATTAAAATAAAGTTTTGAATATAGAGATGTTCTAACATAGGCTACCTATTTCCTTTTAAAATAGTTTCAATAACACTAGGAATATCCAATCCTAATTCACGCTTGATTTGTTGGGGATCCCCCTGCTCTATATATTCACTAGGAAGACCAAATCTCCTCAATATTTGTTTGGAATTTTTTTCATTTAAATACGATAAAATTGCCGAACTAAGTCCCCCTTCTTTCACATCCGATTCATAGCTATAAATAGGTAATTGTTCTTGAATCAGTTGATCCATCTTTTTTATGTCAATTGGATTAAGAAAACGAGCATTGATTAAACGATATGGTAAAAGATTAGCGATGATGGTTTCTTTAAAGCGATAGACATCGTCACCATAAGTAATGATGGTCCCAATCACTTTTTTTGGTTCATAAATCACTTCCCAAGAACCGATTTCAATCGCTTTCATATCTTCCACTTCATCTGACTGCAAAGATTTTGGATATCTGATTACAAACGGATGGTTCTGATGAAAAGCAGTATACAGTAAATTCCTTGTTTCAATGGCATCTTTTCCATGGGTAATCATTATATTGGGAATGGTTCTTAAGAAAGCCACATCATAAATACCTTGATGGGTTTCACCATCTCCACCAACCAAACCGGCATGATCCACACCAATGACCACACGAGCATCCTGTCTTGCGATGTCATGATGAACTTGATCATAAGCTCTTTGTAAGAAAGAAGAATAAATACATAAGAATGGCTTTTTACCACTCAGAGCTAAACCGGCCGCAAAAGTAGCAGCATGTTCTTCAGCAATCCCCGTATCAAACGAACGTTTTGGATACTTTGCATAAAAAGATCCTAAGGATGAACCATGCACCATGGCGGGTGAGATACAAACAATATCCTTATCTCTTTCTGCTAGTTCAATTAAAGCATTCGTAACTACGTTAGCATTAGAAATAGTACCCTTGGTTGTTTTATTTAAAAAATCCCCTGTTTGCGCATTAAAAGGTCCTACACCATGCCAAGCCCCTGATTCATCATTTTCACATGGCTCGTATCCCTTTCCTTTTTTCGTTAGCACATGGATGACAATTGGACCATGATGATTCTTTGCCATTTCTAAGGCTGGTAATAAGTCGCGATAGCGATGACCATTAACAGGACCTAAGTAATCAATACCAAATTCTTCAAAAATACCCCCATCTGTTAAACCGGTACGAACTTTATTTTTGATTTCTGCTAAAGAATGATAAAGTGATTTACCAATTTTATTCTTGGGAATGGAATTTTTAATAGAAGATTTTAAAACACCATAGGCTTTTGAGGTTCGCATCTTTGCTAGAGAAGAATTCACAGCACCTACATTCTTTGAGATGGACATTTCATTATCATTTAAGATAACAATCATTTTCCGCTTCTCTTCACCAATTTCATTCAAAGCTTCTAAAGCCATGCCCGAGGAAATCGCACCGTCGCCAATCACAGCAATAACCTGGTAATCATCATGATTCATATCTCTTGCGATTGCCATACCTAAAGCGGCGCTTAAGGAAGTAGAAGAATGACCGGATTCCCAAACATCATGAATAGACTCTTTTCTTTTTGGAAAGCCCGATAGACCTTTGTGCTTTCGGAGACTTGAAAAATCTTTGCCTCTTCCGGTTAAGATTTTGTGAACATAAGATTGATGACCGACATCAAATATAATTTTATCTTTAGGGCTATCAAAGACTTTGTGCAAAGCAACGCTTAACTCTACTACACCTAAATTACTCGCTAAATGACCCCCTGTTTTAGAAAGAGAATCCACGAGAAAATGACGAATATCACTGGATAATTCGTTTAATTCTGATATGGATGCATCTTTTAAGAATGACGGATCTTTAATACCCTCTAACTTCATAACATTTCTCCTAGTACTGGCGCTTTTGAATGGATTGAATATATTCCATTAAGATGGATGAATTCAAGTTAGGAATGGACTTCAAACATTCTATCCCCCGATAGTAATATGTTTTTTCTAGTTCTTTTGCTGAAGCTGGACCAATCAATTTTAATAAAGTTTGCTTATCATTTTCTTCATCTGAATTGGATTTACCTAATTCTTCCGCTGTTTTTTCAATATCGAATAGATCATCTTGAATTTGGAAAGCTAAACCAATCCATTTACCTGCCTCTTGAAAAATCTTTAGATTTTCGAATTGGTTAGCAGCAATGGCTCCTAATTCCAAAGCAACCTCTAATAAACGACCAGTCTTTTTTTCCAACATAGTTTCAATATTGACTCGATTATTCAATTGCTCGGGTCGCATATCCATGACTTGCCCTAAAACCATACCGTTCGCTCCGGCGTGTGTGCTTAAGATTTCTAATGCTTTTAAATTTTGTTTATCCGATAAAGAATTTCTTGTTAACTGAAAGAAAGCTTCGGTTAGTAAAGCATCCCCTGCTAAAATGGCTATATCTTCGCCATAGACCACATGAACACTTGCTTTCCCTCTTCTTAAGACATCGTTATCCATAGCCGGTAAATCATCATGAATTAGAGAATAGGTATGAATGTATTCCAAAGCACAAGCATAAGCATAACCAAGCTCCTCTTTTCGATTAAAAGCTTTTAAAGTATGAAAGATAAGTTGTGGACGAATGCGTTTTCCACCTGCCAACAATGCGTATTCCATCGCTTCCTTTAATCGACTATCTTCATACAAAGTCAAACTTTCCTTAAGATAGTTTTCGAAGTTCATTCGCTATCCACCTTATTTTCTTTTACAATATCAGTTACTTTTTTTTCAAACTTCTTCAATTGTTGATCACATTGTTTGGCTAAACTCAATCCTTCTTCAAATAAAGAAATTGTTTCTTCCAATGGGGCTTCATTGCTCTCCAGTTGTTTTACAATTTTTTCCAAGCGCTTCATTGCGTCTTCAAATTTTAATTCTTCCATGTTTTCTCCTTTGTTTGTACCTGCGTTTGTACAAAACCATCACTAAAGCGTAATTTAATCTTATCACCAACTTCTATAGTATTGATGGAACGCACTACCCTTTCTTCTTTTAAGGCAACTGAATAACCGCGATCTAAAATCTTTAAGGGTGAATAAGCATCTAATAGCTGAATGAGATGACTATACTCTTTATTTTGAATTGCAGAATAGTGATTTATCGCTTTGTTAAGTTCTTCTTTTCTTTGTTTTAGATTGTGGTTATTTTCCAAACTTTGTTCTTGAATATTTTGTTTTATGCGATTTTGGTAATCTTGAATTTGATTTTGATAGAAACGAGATTGTTGCAATAAAGAGGCCTCAAAGCGATGTGTCAATTGTTTGTATTGATTTCTTATTTCCAATAAGGTTTCCTTTTGTTTCGATAAGCGCAATAGGTATTGATCCAATTGATAGCTTTTATCTCTTGTTAAAAGCTCCGGATTTTGAAAATAGGTATTCTTGTTCAAATGGTTTAAATTCTCTTGGATAAGTGATAAACACGCTAGCATTCTTTGTATCAAACGCATAGAAACGTGTCTTAAAGATTGGTGTATCTCAGCTTGATTGGGGGTAACCGCTTCCGCCGCCCCAGTCGGTGTATTGGCTCTAAGGTCGGCCACATAATCCACTAAGGTTGTATCGGTTTCATGACCAATACCTGTCACAATCGCTGTCTTCGTTTCATAAACAGTACGCACTAGTTGTTCATCATTAAAGATAAATAAATCTTCAAAGGAACCACCTCCTCTTGCTAGAATTAGAACATCATGCTTAGACTGATCTGCCTTTTTAATGGCTTCTACTATCAAAGGAATTGAACTTTGACTTTGTACGGGACATTCATAAAAAAACTGTTTTGCCATTGGCCAACGAAGATTTAAAGTACGAACCATATCCGCTTTTCCGGCGGTATCTTTTCCGGTGATAATACCAATTTCCAAGGGGTATTTCGGAAGTGGTTTTTTATGTTCCGGATTGAATAAGCCTTCCCCACTTAATTTCTTTTTTAAAGCTTCTAGCTGCAGCATCAAATCACCAATGCCTTGTTTGTGCATGGCGGCAATCGTTAATGTAATAGAAGTACTTGGCACATAAACTCCAAGGCTACATTTTACTACCACTTTATCACCATTTTTAGGAACAAAGTTAATATGGCTAATCGTTGAATTCCAAATAGCACAATTGATAGAAGCCTGTTCATCTTTTAAACTAAAGTACCAATGTTTTGAAGCCCGAAAATTGGATATTTCCCCTTCCATCAAAAAGTTATGCAAGGGGAGATCTCTTTCCAAAAGAGCTTTAATTCGTTTGGAAACCGCACTGACGGAATGAATATTCTCACTCATATCACATCTAATACGTTATTCACCAGACGATAACTATCGGCTTCTCCATAGGTTTTCGCCAGCTCAACCGCCTCATCGATAATGATGGCTGCCGCCACTTCTTTTAAGGCAAATTCAGCACATCCGACTAATAATATTGCTTTCTCAATGGTACCTAAACGATCATAGCTCCACTTTTTTAAAACACGATTAAGATAGATTTTATACTCCTCCATATGCGTCTGGGCATTTTCAACAACACGAATAAAATAAGGATCTACCTTATCCAAAGAACCAAACGTATCTTCCATAATGCCATGAATATCTCTTGATAAACTTAAATACGCATACAAGGATAAAACAGCTTTTTCTCTTTGTTCACTACGGCTCATATTTATAAAACTCCTGTTACTATTTTATCATAAGAAACGGATTCACTCTAATTAAAAAGACTAGCCGGCTAGTCTTATCACTTATAAGAATTATCACTATTTTTAACCTGCACATCGTGGGCACCTCCTTCAACAATCGAAGTGGAAGAAACTAAGGTAATTTTAGCTTTTTCTTGTAATTCTGGAATGGTTAAGGCGCCACAATTACACATGGTTGATTTTATTTTCAACGTTGTCATGTTTACGTTATCTTTTAATAAGCCGGCGTATGGTACATAAGAATCCACTCCTTCTTCAAAGGATAGCTTCTTTCCTTGTCCTAAATCATAACGCCCCCAGTTACGCGCACGAGCAGAACCTTCTCCCCAATACTCTTTTACTGTGTTCCCATTCACAACAAGTTTTTGTCCGGGTGCTTCTTCAAAGCGGGAGAAGTAACGACCTAGCATGACAAAGTCAGCCCCCATCGCTAGGGCTAAAGTCATATGGTAATCATAGACAATACCACCATCCGAACAAATTGGTACGTAAATTCCCTTTTCTTCAAAGTAAGCATCACGTGCTTTCGCTACCTCAATAACCGCTGTCGCTTGACCACGACCAATGCCTTTGGTTTCACGTGTGATACAAATCGATCCACCGCCAATGCCAATTTTCACAAAGTCAGCACCAGCATCAGCTAAATAACGGAAACCTTCTCCATCAACCACATTACCGGCTCCAACATAGACTTGATGACCATATTCCTTCTTAATCCATGCAATCGTTTCACTTTGCCAGATAGAATAACCTTCCGAAGAATCAATCACTAATACATCTACCCCTGCTTTTACTAAGGCAGGTACTCTTTCTTGATAATCACGAGAATTAATACCGGCTCCAACTAATAAGCGCTTTTCTTCATCCAATAATTCTTCTGGATTTTCTTTATGAGAATCATAGTCTTTCCGAAAGACTAAATAACACAAGCATTGATTTTCATCGACAATTGGTAAGGTATTTAATTTATGATCCCAAATAATATCATTAGCTTCGGACAAAGTTGTATTCTTCTTCGCTACCACCAACTTATCAAATGGTGTCATAAAGTTTTCAACGCGTGTTAATCCATCCATCCTAGATAAACGATAATCACGACTAGTCACTAAACCAACGAGTTTACCATGGCTTGTACCATCTTCTGTAACCGGCATTGTACTATGACCTGTTTCTTCTAAAAGCACTAACAATTCCTTTAATGTGGACTTTGGTGTTAAATTCGCATCGGATACCACAAAACCGGCTTTATAATTCTTAACCCGTTCAACCATAGCCGCTTGGGAAGCGATGGATTGGGAACCAAAAATGAAGGAAATACCACCTTCTTTAGCAAGGGCAATCGCTAAACAATCATCACTGACCGACTGCATGACTGCTGAAACCATTGGAATGTTCAAATTCAATGAACATTCTTCTCCTTTTTTATAACGAACTAAAGGTGTTTTAAGACTGACATTGTTAGGAATATTCTCCTTTCCCGTATAACCTGGAATCAATAAATATTCACTAAAGGTGTGGGATGGTTCCGTGTAATATTTAGCCATGAGAGCCTCCTTAAATTAAAACGATTATATCCCATTCTAAAGCCTTTTTCAATGCTTATTTTATTGTTATAATATGGGCTATTAGAGGTGAAATATGCGCTTAAAAAATAGTTACTTTTTTACATTAAGAGAAAATGCGAAAGACGAAGATTCCCAAAGTTCCAATTTATTAGTACGAGCCGGTATGATTAGGAAGAGCTCAACTGGAGTTTATATGATTTTACCAATGGGTTTAAAGGTCTTTAATAAAATCAAAGAGATTATTCGAGAAGAAATGGCAGCCATTGGTTGTCAAGAATTATTGATGCCGGCTTTAATTCCAGAAGAGGTTTATATTGCTTCGGGAAGAAGAGATGGCTTTGGTTCCTCGATGTTTTCTTTGAAGGATCGTAAAAAGCAAAATTATGTTTTAGGACCAACACATGAAGAATTGTTTGCGCATGCGGCGAAATTAAAAATTCGTTCATATAAAGATATGCCCTTTTCTATTTATCAAATCCAAACAAAATTCCGTGATGAGCCTAGACCTCGATATGGTTTAATTCGTGTGCGTGAATTCCAAATGAAAGATGCTTACTCTTTTGATGTGGATGAAGCTAGTATGGACATCAGTTATAACAAGCAATTTCAAGCGTATAAGAATATCTTTAATCGTTTGGGATTGAATTATGTGATTGTGAAAGCTAATACAGGTGTTATGGGTGGTTTATTATCAGAAGAATTCCAAGCACTTAGTCCAATTGGGGAAGATATTTTAGCTTTAAATGAAGATGGATCTTATGCAGCCAATTTAGAAGTTGCTGCTTGTTTGCCGGAAGACTTTAATTCTTCTGAAGAAAAGAAGAGCATTGAAAAAGTAGAAACACTTGGGCAACATAGTATTGAAGAAGTTGTTCATTTCTTAAAAATAGATGCCAAAAGAACAGTGAAAACGTTATGCTATGAAGCTGATGGTGAATTGGTGGTGGTTTTAGTTCGGGGGGATCGTGAAGTCAATGAAACAAAGGTACAAATGGCTTTAGGTTGTCTATCTTTAGAGCTTGCACCAGAAGACAAGGTCAAACAACTATTCCACTGCCCTGTCGGTTCTTTAGGTCCTATTGGTTTAAAAGCTAAGATATTGGCAGATCAGGAAGTTGAATTATTGAGAAACTTTGTGCTTGGGGCTAACGAAGATGGGTATCATTATATCCATGTCAATCCAAGTGATTTTGAAGTCAGTAAATATGGTGATTTTCGTCAACTTCAAGAAGGTGATGCTTGTCCTATGGGTCAAGGAAACATTCACTTTGAAAAAGGAATTGAAGTCGGTAATACCTTTAAGCTTGGTACAAAGTATTCCAAGGCAATGGATTTGCAATATTTGAATGCGAATAATCAATTGGACTATGTATGGATGGGTTGTTATGGAATCGGTCCGGCAAGAGTGATGGCTGCCCTTGCTGAACAAAACCTCGATGAAAATGGAATTAATTGGCCTAAGAATTTAGCTCCATATCGTTGTTCCATCACCATTATTTCAATGAAGAGTACCCGGCAAGTCCAAGTAGCGAATGAACTATATGAAACATTGCGAAAAGCCGGCATCGATGTCTTATTAGATGATCGTGATGAAAGACCTGGAGTTAAGTTTAAGGATATGGATTTAATTGGTATCCCAACGCAAATTACCGTTGGTAAAGCGATTGTGGATGGTCAAGTAGAAATGAAAGAACGTGGTTGTGAAAAACAACTTATCGCTATTTCTTCTGTTTTAGATTACTTCAAAGATTAAAACAAATAAAAAGCGGAAATTTGAACTGTCCATTTTCAATGGGGCAGTTTCATTCCCGCTTTTTTTAATGTTACTTAGCTGGTGTATAAGCCTTCGCTAATTTATCCATTGAAGTAATCACATCATTTGATACTTGAAGAATTTGTTTCTCACCTGTTTTGAAATTCTTATAAGTTGCATAGCCTTCTTTGTAGAAAGACACATTGTATGTGACATCCTTAACATCCGCTTCAAAGCTGACAACAACACTGGTTTGAGGTAATACCGGTTTTTCAGTAACAGTCTTTGTTTCTAAAGCATCCACTACCTTTGCAATGTTTTTAATGAATTCCTTGTCCTTGTTAGGATCCAACGTAACACGAACAGAATCTTTTGCGTTGACTGGCCAATAAACCATCTTAACAGTAGCCCCTTCAGCTTGCATGTTTTTAGCAAATTCTTTCATTGCGTTTTCTGTTGCAGGGGCTTTTTTAGAATTGTTATTAGCGCAAGCAGCTACTAGTACTGACAAAGCCACAATAGCTACTAATTTCATAATTTTCTTCATTTTCTTTCTCCTTAATTTCAACTTCTTTAATTGTAAATTATCTAGGTTATTAGTCAATATTTAATTTCTGGATTTTTGCTTAATTTGTTCAATCAATTGGTTCAAATAGGCTTCCGATGGATACGTTATTTCCTCCTTGGAGCCATAGTTGCGAACCGTAACACTCTTATTTTCAATATCACGATTACCAACAACAATTTGAACGGGTATCTTATTCATTTGTGCTTCACGAATACGATAACCTAACTTCTCATTACGATCATCCAAATGTGAACGAATACCACGTATTTTTAAAGCTTGGTTAACACTAGCCGCATAGTCACCATGAGCTTCAGAATTCACCGGGATAACCACCACTTGCAATGGAGCAAGCCATAAAGGAAGAACTCCTTTGGTTTCTTCTAATAAGAAAGCAATAAAGCGGTCTAAAGAGCCTAAGATAGCACGATGAATAACCACGGGTCTTAGCTTTTGGTTCTCTTTATTTACATATTCCAATTCAAAACGTTCGGGTAATTGGTAATCCAATTGAATGGTACTAAGGGTTACATCATGACCTAAAGCCGATTTTACTTGAACATCAATCTTAGGACCATAGAAAGCAGCTTCTCCTTCCGCTTCATAATAAGGAACAGCCATTTCTTTTAAAACTTCTCTTAATTCATTTTCTGAACGGGTCCATAACTCATCATTACCAAAATACTTATCCGTATTACTTGGATCACGCAAAGACAAACGGAAAGCGTAGTCTTTAAAACCAAAGTCCTTATAAACATCTAAGACTAACTTCGTGACATTTTTAATTTCATCAGCAATTTGATCCGAACGTAAGAAAATATGCGCATCATTTTGCGTAAAAGAACGAGAACGCTCAATTCCCGTTAAAGCACCCGAGGCTTCCAAACGGAAGTCATGCGCAATCTCAGCAATACGAACAGGTAAATCACGATAAGAATGCAAGCTAGATTTATAAATAATCATATGTTCAGGACAGTTCATTGGTCTTAACACATAATTATCACCATCTCTTTCCATAATTGGGAACATATCTTCTTTATAGTGAGCCAAATGACCGGATATTTCATAAAGCTTCGTACTAGCAACCGATGGTGTTAAAACATGATCATAGCCTAAAGAAATTTCTTTTTTCATGATGTAATCCGACAGTAAACGTCTTACTGTAAAACCATTTGGTAGCCACATTGGCAAACCAGATCCAACTGTTTCTGAGAATAAGAACATCTTTAAATCTTTTCCCAACTTACGATGATCTCTTTCTTTCGCTTCCTCTAAGACTTGTAAATAGGCTTCTAATTCCTCAGCGTTTGGGAAACAAACTCCATAAATACGCTGTAAAACCTTATTATTTTTATCCCCCTTCCAATAAGCACCGGAATGCTTTAATAGCTTAAAATTCTTTAGTAGCTTTGTGCTTTCAACATGTGGACCACGACACAAATCTGTAAAATCGCCTTGACTATACATAGAAATATTGGTACCTTCCGGCATATGATTGATTAGGTCTACTTTATAGGGATCATCCTTGAATTGTTCTAAAGCTTCTTCACGACTAATTTCATGACGGACAATGCGTTTATTCTCCTTAGCACATTTCTTCATTTCCTTTTCAATCTTAGCAATATCTTCATCACGAATCACATCATCGCCCAAATCAATGTCATAGTAGAAGCCCTCTTCTACAACTGGTCCTACCCAAAATTTAGCATGAGGGTACAAGTGCTTCACGGCTTGAGCTAATAAATGTGCACAAGAATGATTGAGTACTTCTAATTCTGGATTTTCTTTAAAATTTATCATCTTCTCTCCTTTTCCAAATAAAAAGGCATCCCTAAAGGACGCCTAGCGCGGTACCACCTTTATTGTTAGATGACTATCTAACACTCAAATGCTTTAACGCAGCCAACGATCTATTTTCATAGATTGCTCACAAGTAGTAATTTCATGGGATTTCTTATCCTTTTCAGCAACCAGGATACTCTCTACAAGCCTCACCATCAAATCGTGTCTTGATCATCGCAACTGCCTACATTGTAACAACTTTCCAATCGTTGTCAATCAAACAAGGATAATTGGTTGGTATCGTTTAAATCTTGAATAATACCCATCTTTTCAAAACGTTGTAATAAGGTCTTAGATAAATGTGTTCTTGCTAATAAATCTTCTTTAGAAAGGAATTCTCCTTCTTGTCTAGCTTGAACAATATTCTCTGCCACCGATTCACCTAAGGAATCTATGACCACAAATGGTGGAATCACTGCATTTGGATTGCTTGGTGATTGCTTGAAACGAGTGGCTAATGATTCATACAAATTGACATTTTCAATCGAATAGCCACGAGCATACATTTCTTCACAAATTTCAAGTGTGTTAAATAAGGCCTTATCTTTATTAGATAAGCCAGGATCACGAGTATCCATTAACTTCTTAATTCGTTCCATTTCCATTCTTACTGCCGTTAAACCTTTACTCATAATGGCAATATCATAGGCATCACAGCGCAAAGTTAAATATTGAATATAAAAGTTAATTGGTTCATGCACTTTATACCAAGCAATACGAACCGCCATCATAACATAAGCAACCGCATGTGCTTTTGGAAACATATATTTAATCTTTTTACAGGAATCAATGTACCAATCCGGCACTTGATGTTCACGCATGTTTTTTTCTTGCGCTTCGGTTAAACCCTTTCCTTTACGAACCCCTTCCATAATCTTAAAGGCATCTAATGGTTCTAATTTCTTATCCAGTAAGTAAGTCATAATATCATCACGACAGCCAATCACATCTTTTAGAAGGAACCCTTGTTTCACTCGTTCTTCAGCATTTCCTGCCCAAACGTCTGTTCCATGGGTTAAACCGGATAGAATGGTTAAATCTGAGAAAGTATGAGGTTTTGTTTCTTGTAAAACACGTCTGGTGTTAGCTGTACCAAATTCCGGTAAACCGACAGCACCGGTTTCTTGATGATAAATTCTTGGATCGGCTTTCAAGGCTTTGTCTTCATAGAATAATGATAATGTTTCAGCATCATTCATTGGAATATCCATTGGTTTCACCGTCGCAATTTCTTGCAGTAAGCGCATGGAGGTTGGATCAACATGGCCTAAAATATCAAACTTAAGGATTTGGTCACCATAATCATGGTATTCAAAGTGGGTTGTCTTCCATGGCCCCGGTTGATTGGATGGGTATTGGATTGGTGTGAAATCTTCAACCACATGGTCTTTTGGTACAATCACAATTCCACCAGGATGTTGACCGGTGGTACGCTTAACATCTTGGCAATGCATGGCTAGATATTCTTTCATTGGAGAGCTAAATTGCACATTCATCTCCTCTTCATAGCCCTTCACATAACCAAAGGCTGTCTTTTCGGCAACGGTACCAATCGTACCGGCACGGAAAGCATGTTCTTCACCAAAATAATCTTTGATAAAGTTATGGGCTTTGGCTTGGTATAAATCCGAAAAGTTTAAATCAATATCTGGTGTTTTATCCGCATTAAAGCCTAAGAAGGTTTGGAATGGAATATTATGACCATTACCGCGCATGATTGTATGACAATGCGGACAGACTTGATCTTCTAAATCAAAACCAGATAGTACTTTACCATCTAGGAAAAATTCAGAGTAATGACAATTGGGGCATAAATAATGTGGTGGTAAAGGATTGACTTCGGTGATATGTGACATTGTTGCCGCAAAGGAAGAGCCAACCGAACCACGAGAGCCAACCACATAGCCATCCTCATTGGTCTTCATAACTAACAAGGAAGCGATGTAATAATGCACACCAAAACCATTGCGAATAATATTATCTAACTCATTATCTAAGCGTTGTTGAACAAGGTCAGGAATTTTGCCTTCAAAGCCATATTGTTCCATCACTGTTTTTTGACACAATTCTCTTAATTTATCATCAGAACCTTCAATAATTGGGGGATAGGTTCCTTTCGGAACTGGCTCTATTTCTTCAATTTGTTTAAATAATTTCTTTGGTGTATCAACGACCATTTCATGAACCAATTGTTCATCTTCCAACCAAGAGAATTCTTCTATCATTTCATTGGTTAAACGAAGATGTTGATCAGGATTTGAATGATGACGACGAATTTGTTCGTTACGAATGTATAAAGGATGCGTACCACCACCAACACCCTTGGCAGTAATATAAATATCTCTAAAAATCTTTTCTTCTTTTTTACAATAATGGCAATCCGATGTTGCTATTATTGGTAAATTTAATTCCTTTGCACAAGAGATAATACGTCTTTGAACGTCTTTTAAACGAGCTAAGTTAATGATCGAACCTAATTCTAAAGAAGTAGAATAATTCGCTAATGGTTGTAGTTCAATGTAATCATAGAAAGCCATCGTCTTTTTTAAACGATTATCATCACCATTACAAGCCATCTCAAAAACTTCGCCATTTAAACAAGCTGAACCAATCAATAAATTCTCCCGATACTTTTGAAGAGTTGAACGTTTGATACGAGGTTCACCAATCGCATTTGATCCTTCATTTTTGGTTTTAACGGCTAAAGTTTCCGTATTAGAAATACTAATTAAATCATACAAGGCTTTTAAACCGGCTTGATTTTTAGCAATCACAACCGCATGCTTAGAAAACATACGTTTGAAATCACTTTTTGTATGTACTTTTTCTTGTAAATCACAAATCGTTTCTACTTGGAATTGGCGCTTTGCGTCCACAATCAAATGTTCAAAAGCATCGGCTAAAATATTCGCATCGTAATCGGCACGGTGCGCATCGCTTCTTGAATAATTTAGCTTATAGTGATTGGAAATATATTCCAGAGCAAAACGAGAACGATCAGGCAAAATTGCACGAGCTAAGTCTAAAGTATCAATCACCGGATTATTTAATGCTTTTCTGCCCAATCGCCTTAACTCTTCATTAAAAAATGGATAGTCAAAACTAGCGTTATGGGCTACTAATACCGCATCACCAATATAAGCCAATAATTCATCCACCACTTCCGAGAAATTTTTTTCGTTTTCTACCATCTCATTAGAAATATTGGTTTTTCTTTCAATAAAAGATGGAATGGAAATAGGAGGCTTAATAAAAAGTTGTTTAGAATCTAAACGAAGTCCATTTTTAATACGAACTGCCCCAAATTCAATCATGTGGTCATACTTAGCACTTAATCCGGTGGTTTCTAAGTCAAAAACCACATAGGTCGCTTCATCTAGTTTTTCATCATTGGCATTTCGCACAATGCACAAATCATCTTCAACTAAATTCAATTCGCAACCAAAACCAACATTAAAAGAACGCTTTGGATCTTTTTTATGTAAATCTTCTACACAATGCTTGGCTTTCACAAAGGATTGAACATTCGCATGATCGCTTAAAACAATTCCCTCATGACCTAAATTCCAAGCGTATTGAATCATTTCCTTAGGTGAACAAACACCATCCATTTCCGAAAAATTGGTGTGGGAATGAAATTCAATTCTTTTCTTTTCAGCTGTATCAACTATTTGTTTTGGTTGATCAATGATTTCAATGGAATTAGCTATACAGCTATTTTCTTTCGCAAAAGTATCATAACTAATTCTTCCTTGTACACGAACATATGAGCCAACATGGATTTCTTCCATCTGTTCAAGACTTAAACGATCAGAACTAAAGCGTTTCACATGAATAGCACCATGACCATCGTAAACTGATAAGGTTTGAAGTTGTTTTCCACCCCTTAATTCTTTGATTTCACTTTGGAAGACTTCAGCTTCAAAATAGATTTGCCCTGTTTCACTTACGTCTTCATCCAAACGAATGAGTTCGGCATTACTTTTCTTAGATTTATACATTACTTTTTTCACTGGGACAAGCTTTTCTTCTTTTAGGATAGGGCGATCTAAAATAACCGTTTTTTCAGTTAGAACGGTTGGAGCTTCTTGTTGGACAATGGAAATACCATAATCTTCTAAACCAATTTGATTTAGGATGGAACGCAAGGAAGAAATCGCTTCTTCCCCTTTTTTAATCAATTGTGGATTTAAAAAGGAAAACTGAATGGATTTTTGTTGTGAGAAAATTTGTATTTCAGCTGAATTAAATACAAATAAGTCACTTTCTCTTTGAAAGAAAGGACGAACATAGCTTTCAAACTGAAGAACATTCATTTCATTCTTTTCCCAATGGAAAAAGAAATTTGGTTGCAAGCCGACTTGTTGTAAAAATTCTGTTTCTAATTCTTGAAAACAATCATAGTTGCAAGGTTCTTCCCCTTTTAATTCAATTTCAATCTTTTGGTCTTGTTTATAGAAACGAACAGACAAAACATCCACTTTTTCCAAAGTGGAAGTGGATGTACAGTTTAATTTATCAAGTAATTCAATTAACTTCATGAAAGCCTCTTACTTAAAGAAGCCGGACAATAGTTTTTTAGCGGAACGAATCGCTACATTCACGAGTTCGTTTTCAGTACGATTTCTCGCTTTGCGCATCAAACGAGATTGCCAATCGGTTGGTTGTCTTCTTGCTTCTTTTTCTCTTTCTTTTTCTTCTTGTAACTGCTGTTTTTCATCTTGTTGAGCTTGTAATATCTCAGCAATCTTTTCATTAGCACTTTCGGGATCTAAATCACTACCATATTTTTCTTGCCAAGGGGACAAATGGACTTTTTCTTGAATGCTTTCTTTAGCTATACCATCTAAAGAACTATGGATTGGATAAATTAATGTTCTTTGCACCATAGCAGGTATGCCATCTTCTTGCAAACAAGAAACCAAAGCTTCCCCAATCGCTAATTGTTGTAAGACTTCTTCGCTATCAAAATCAGGATTGGCACGGAAAGAATCCGCAACCCCCTTTAACTTCTTAATTTCAACGGGTGTATAAGCTCTTAAAGTATGCTGAATACGATTAGAAAGTTGACCTAAGACTTCATTTGGAATATCACTTGGGGATTGTGAGCATAAATAAACTCCAATTCCCTTGGAACGAATTAACTTAATCATCTGTTCAAATTTCATCAAGAAAGAAGGACTCGCTTCTTGGAATAATAGATGAGCTTCATCGATAACAACCACTAATTTTGGTTGCTCTAAATCACCAACCTCGGACATACTTTGGAATAAACGGTCTAATAAAATCCACATTAAAGTCGCATAGGTAGTTGGTTTCAGAAATAAATTTTGACAAGAAAGAATAGAAATTAAGCCTTTTCCATCTCTTGTTTGCAACAAATTTTGTACATCAAAATCCGGTAAACCAAAAAGCTTTTGACCGCCCTGTTTCTCAAAAGCAAGCACTTTTCGCTGAATGGAGGAGATGGATTGGCTTGTGATTAAACCATATTTCATACTGAATTCTTTCGTATTATTTAAGACATATTGCAACATCGCCTTCAAATCTTCTAAATCAATTAAGTCCAATTGTTCCCCATGAGCAATCGAGTAAAGAATGGTCAAAATGCCTTCTTGAGTTTCATTTAAACCTAAAATCTTAGCCAATAATAATGGATCTACATCTTCCAAAACAAAGCGAAAAGGAATCCCTAATTCACGATTAGCATCAATGAATTCCACCGGATAGGCTTTGGCTTCAAAATTTTCTAGGTCAAGTTCTTGAATACGGCTCGCTACTTTTTCTAAATTACCAGCTTTAGCTAAACCGGAAACATCCCCTTTAATATCTGTAACAATACTTGGAATCCCTAGTTGTGAACATTCTTCTAATAAATGTTTTACAGTAACGGTTTTACCGGAACCACTAGCTCCGGCAATCAAACCATGGCGATTCATTCGTTTGGTTTCTAAAACCACCTCTTGTCCATTCGCTTTTCCTAAAATAATTTGTGCCATATACCCTCCTATTTAGCTAATTTTTCAAACGCATTTTTAGCAGCGGCCTGTTCCGCCGCTTTTTTGGAATTACCACTACCCGTACCTAAAACCAAACCGTCGACCACCGCATTCATAACAAAAGTCGGAGCATTGCTTGGCCCTGTTTCAGAGACTAAATTATACACTAAAGAGCGTCTTGAATCAGCTTGGATAACTTCTTGTAAACGAGTTTTATAATCCAGTTGCACTGCTTGGACAATTTCTTTAGCTTGTTTTAAATGTGGTGTGATAACTTGTCTTAAAATCACATCCACCGCCATCATTCCTTGATCTAAGAATAAAGCCCCTAAAAAAGCTTCCATGGCATCCGCAATAATAGCATCTTTTTCTCGACCTCCAGAGCGTTCTTCCCCTTTTCCTAGACGAATGTATTGGTTTAAACCAAGTTGCCGTGAATAGTTTGCTAAGGCTGGTTCACATACCAATTGTGCTCTTAGACGTGTCATTTGACCTTCACTTAAATTCAAAGGATAAATCTGTGCCGATGACCATAGTTGTAAGACTGCATCTCCCATGAATTCTAAGCGTTCATTATCGTCTTTTAAACCGTGTTCATTGGCGTAAGAACTATGAGTTAAGGCTTGCTCAATAAGCTCGAAGCGTTCAATGTTAATCCCTTGTGATTTTAAAAAATTATGAATATCCATGTTTCAACCTTTCTTTTAAAAGACTATTGATAAAAGTTTGATTCTCTTGTGTTTCAGGATGGTCTAATATTGACTTGGCATCTAATTTTGCTTGATCAATAAAAGCTGTATCTTCAATTAGATTACCTAAGATAAAACTTGGTAAACCCGATTGTCTTAATCCAAGTATATCACCGGGTCCTCTTAATCGTAAATCTTCCTCGGAGATATAAAAGCCATCGTAGCTCTTCACTAAAACTTCTAAACGCTCAATCGTTAATTCATCATGGCTATCACTCAATAGCCAACAATAACCTTGATTATTTCCTCTTTGAATACGCCCTCTTAATTGATGTAAGGTGCTTAAACCAAAACGGTCACTATCATAGATAATCATGCCTGTCGCATTGACGCAATTCATGCCCACTTCCACCACCGTTGTTGAAACTAAGATTTGCGTTTGATTATCATAAAATTCTTGCATGACTTTCTCTTTTTCTTGGGATTTCATTTGCCCATGAATCATTCCCACTTGATAGTTTGGAAATAGCTTCGCAAGGTTTTTCTGGGTATCATAAACATTGCGTACTTTAAAACCATTCTCATTTTTATTCACGGCGGCACAAATCACATACAATTGATGTCCCTTATCTAATAAAGATTGAATATCCTTTAAAACGGAACGAAAACTGTTTTCTTCAATTCGTTTGGTAATAGGTGCTTTTCTTCCTTTAGGCATAGATTGAATAGTCGAGACATCCATTCCTCCCAATAAACTGGAAGCTAAGGTTCTAGGAATTGGAGTGGCACTCATAACTGCGAAGTCTACACCATCGGATTGAGCTTTTAAAAATTCTCTTTGTTGGACACCAAAGCGCTGTTGTTCATCCACAATCACTAAACCTAAGTTTTGAAAGTGAACTCCTGATTGTAATAAGGAATGTGTCCCGATGACAATTTGAATGTTTCCTTCTTTTAAATCATTTAGGATATTTTCTTTTTTACTCGCATTTAAACCACTATACAAAAGCATCATTTTTTTCTTTTCTTTTGGAAATAAAGCTTGTAAGCTTTCAAAGTGTTGACGCGCTAGAATTTCGGTGGGTGCTAATAAAGCGGCTTGATAACCGGAAGAAACACAAGCGAATAAACTTATTCCAGCCACTACGGTTTTACCGGATCCAACATCTCCTTGGATTAAACGGTTCATTTTCTTAGTGGATTTCATATCTTGAATCATTTCTTTTAGAACTTTCCCTTGATCTTTTGTTAAAACAAATGGGATTTGGTGGATTAAAGATTGGATATAATCATTTTTGATATTTTTTTTCTGTTTTTCTTCGCAATATGTATCTTCATTTTTTAAATATAGATGGGCAAAAAAGCGTAAGAATTCTTCATATTTTAAGCGACGAATGGCTTGATTTAAAGCCCTCTTATTCGGTGGCGTATGAATGGATTGTAAGGCTTGTGTACGCGATAGTAAGCGATATTTATCAATGAATGTAGCCGGCATGGTATCTTCTTGTTCTAACAAGCATTCACTTAATACCTTTTCCATAAAGGCATGAATAGAGCGTTGTTGAAAATCAGCTTTATTGCGATAAATTGGTTCAAATGGCTTATGGTCTTTCATTGCCTTTAAATCATAGTTTATAGCTGTGAATTTATTATGACCATTGTATTTACCAAAGATGGTAATGACATGTTGACCGGGCAACGTCTTAGCCCATGGACGATTAAAAATAATAACATCGATGACTTGCCCCTCAACCATGACTTCAAAATGGACAATCGTTTTTTTCCCATAGCCAAAAGAACGGGATTTTCCTAATGTTATTGCTTCAAAGCGAAGGGTTTCACCAATTTTCCATTCGCTATATGGCAAAGCTTCATAGCAATCATATCGAATGGGATAGTTTGTTAGAACATCTTCCACACTTTCAAAGTTAAAAGCTTCTTTGATTTTACGTTGTGTTGTGGTTAATTTAATCTCATTTAAATCTTTCATCTCTATTATTATAAACGAAAAAAGTAAGAAACCCGATGGGCTTCTTACTCAATACCAATTAAGTATGTATAGACAGGTTGATTACCTTGTTGAATATCCACATCTACTTCATAGTTTTCATCTAAGAAAGATTTGATTTGGTTCGTTTCTTCTTCATTTGCGTCTTCTCCACAGATAATGGTTACGATTTCACTTTTCTCATCAATTAAGCTCTTTAATAAGCCTAAAGCACTTTCTAAACGATTTTTTGAAATAGACACAATTTCTTTATCATGGATACCCATGTAATCACCAGCATGAATTTCTTTACCATCCATACTGGTATCTTTTACCGCATAGGTAATGGAACCACTCTTGACATTCGCAATTGCCTCTTGCATCGCTTTTTGATTTTCATTTAAACTTTCATTTGGATTAAAGATTAGACAAGCACTAATACCCTGCAAGATTGACTTACTTTCAAGCACAACCACTTTCTTATCCTTTATTACATCTGCAGCCTGCTTGGCAGCTAAGATAATATTGGAGTTATTTGGCAAGATGAAAATCTTATGGGCATTCACTTTTTTGATAGCATGGATGAAATCTTCGGTTGCCGGGTTCATCGTTTGACCACCAGAAATCACATAGTCAACTTGATAGTCTTTGAATAACTTCACTAAACCACTACCCGCCGCTACCGAGATAATACCGTATTCCTTTTCTTCTTGTGAACCTTGATTAAATTCATCCACCAAAGAAACTTTTAATCCTTCTTTCAAGGCTTCGACTTGCACCTTCTTAAATTCACCATAACGTTGTATCAAGGAAACAACTTCCCCCGGAGCAATAGTTCGTAAAGAAACACAAATTTCATCACCACCATCAAAAACCCCAATATCCGAACCAAATTGGGACAATTGTTTACGAAGACGTACTTCATCATATTTGGCTTTACCCTCTTCATTGATTGGCAAAATCACTTCTACACGATAACCGGATAAGATTTCTTCTTGGTTGGTTAGACTTGGCTTATCTTGACGAGCGACCGGTTCACCTTTTAAAGCCGCTACGAAACCATCCAAAATAATGGTGTACCCAAAACCACCTGAATCAATACAACCGGCTTCTTTTAATACCGACAACAATTCCGGCGTCCTTTGCAAAGAGGCTTGTGCTTCTTCATCCACATAAGCGATAAGCTCTTCCACGCTTGCATTGGGATGTTCAGCCATATAAATTTGACCATATTCAGCACTTTCTCTTAAAACAGTTAAAATTGTACCTTCTGTCGGCTTCATCACTGCCTTATACGCTAAACGAGCCCCAGCCATTAAAGCTTCGGTAAAATCATTAGCGGATAAAGTGGTTAGAGCATTATCTTTTACATATTTTGATAAACCACGAAAGATTTGGGAAAGAATAACCCCTGAATTACCACGCGCGCCCATCAATAATCCACGTGAGAATACCTTTGAAATTGTGAATAAATCGGTTGATCCACTCTTATCTACTTCTTCAATCCCGTTTTGAATGGTTAAAGACATATTCGTTCCTGTATCTCCATCCGGCACAGGGAATACGTTCATAGCGTCGACTTCAGCCTTACGGTTGTAAAGGGCATTAGCCCCCGATTCAAGTAACACTCGAAATTGTTCACCATTTAAGTTCTTCATAAAATCTCCTTAAGCAATTACGTGCACCCCTTGCACAAAGACGTTGACAGATGCAATTTCTTCGTTAAGGGCTTTTTCTAATTCGTATTTCACTTTCTTTTGCGCTTCTTGTACAACTGAAGCGATACGAACGTTATAGCCAATAATCACATATAAATCAATGACTAAACCACCTTCTTCCCGTTTGACAATCACGCCTTTTGAATAATTTTCTTTTTGCAGTAATTCCGCCCAACCATCACGTAATAATTTACGCGAAGCCATGCCGATAATACCATAGGATTCCATAATGACTGATCCGGCCAAAGAGCTAATTGCTTCAGCGGAAATGGAAATATTACCATAATTTGTGTTCTTTTCAACAGACATCTTGTTCACCTCTTGTCCATTCTATCAAAATTTAATATGCCTTTCAAAACTATTTCTTTATATTCAAGGTACCGGATTTGTAGTAACCTGCTTCATAATGACGGTCAAAACTTTTATCCGGTATCTCATAACCATGCTCATTCACCGGAATTTTAATGGCTTGTCCATTATCCGCCTTAGCTTGTTTACCACTACCGGCTTCACTGTAATAATGTTGAATAACTTTATCTCCGCTCGCATTAATTAAAGTTTCACCCTTATCATTCTTCCAATATTGCAAAGAAGGATTCTCCTTCTTCCAAGGACAAAGTGAAGAGTAAGCCGTATTTTCTTTACCAATCGCAAAAATACAGAGTGCTTTATTTTTGGTCTGATGATAAATGGCGTTAAAATCTTTCACCAAAGTGGCACTTGCATAGCCGGTAATCATATAGCCACCATTGCGCATCACAAATTTAATCCCCTCCGGATCATAGGTTAGGCTATATTGATGAATTTCTGAGATACCATCCAATTGATCGTTGCTTAATCCTTTTAAAGAACGAGCTAACAGACCTCTTTGTTCATCCGTTTCAAAGCCGGATAAATAAGGAATCGTTTTTAAAATGGACTGATCTTCTTTCTTTAGTTTTTGACTTTTCCCACTTGCTAATAAAACATAGGTATCTTTCTTTTGCCTGTAATACGCTATCTTTTTCTTTTCTTGAATGATTATGGAAACCGTTTGATTGGCTTGTAAAGAAACCTTGGCTTGTTCAATCCAAGGATTGGATTTCAAGCGATATTCCACAAGAAATGGTAAGTTGCTATAAAAGATATTACCTTGATGTACCCCTGCCTTATTTTGAATTTCTTCACGGCTATAAGCGTAATTTCCTTTCACTTCAACTCCTTGTGTTTTTGAAAAAGGTAGAGCTAAATAAATCAATAAGAGAAATAATACTCCGAATACCATAGCCCATTTCATCAATTTTTTTTGACTACGACGATAATTTAAACGATTATTCGCTCTACGCTTGCTGATTAGAACGCTTTCGACTACGTTTATTTTTTCTTTTCTTGCCAATTGAATATCTCCACTTCCGGAATAAAGTCAATTTGATACGACTTTTTCACCTTTTGTTGTATATCTTGAATTAACGCTAAATAATCATTTGCCTTAGCATGTCCGATATTGATAATAAAGTTAGAATGTTTCTCAGAAACCATGGCATCGCCTACACGCTTGCCTCGATAACCAATGTTATCGATAAGTTGCCAAGAATAATACCCTTCGGGATTTTTAAAAATAGATCCACAACTTGGATATTGTAGTGGTTGAGTGGATAGACGACGCTCTTTGCGTTGACTCATCAAACTGGAAATTTCTTCTACATCTTTCTTTTTAAGAACATAACGAGCAGCTAAGATAATCCAATCCCGATGATCTTTGAAAATAGAATGACGGTAAGATAAATCACATTCTTCTTTTGTTAGCCATCTAAATTCTCCATGCACATAGACAAGTACTTCTTTTAAAACATCGGCCACATTTTCTTTATAGGCTCCCGCATTCATGAATACATTACCCCCAACCGTGCCGGGAATACCACCAGAAAATTCCAAGCCACTTAAACCGGCTTTCATACAAGCATTGCTTAAAGCAATTGTTGAGCAGCCGGCCAAAGCAACCACTTCATTTCCTTCAATGTAATACTCATTAAAATAGCGGTCAAAGCGAATAACAGCCCCCTTAAATTCTTCATCAGAAGCTAATAGATTCGATCCTTTACCAACCATTTTATAAGGTATTTCATATTGTTTAAGGATACGCAAAACACCATCTAAAGCAATTAGGTTATCTGGATAAATCACATATTGAACCGGTCCACCAATATGAAGCGTCGTTAAGTCCGAAAAACATTTTCCCACCTCTACTTTCGCGTATGTTTGTAACCGTTCTTTAATGTCTATCATGTGTAACCTCCTTAATCCAAGCAATGATTTCTTCTGCCGAATCTTTTGTTTGTCCAAGCAATGCCTTATCTTTTAAGTTCTTTAGCAATTGCTTATCTTCCATACATTGATTGATTTGTTTCGCTAATTTCTCAGCAGTTAATTCCGGTTCTCGTAATAAAACAGCGGCCCCTTGATGAACCAAACGCATCGCATTGATTTCTTGATGATTATTTGGCACATAAGGACTTGGTATCAATAGACTTGGAATCGCTAAAGCTTCTAATTCTGAAAGTGTTGTAGCACCCGCTCTTGTAATGGCTAAATCTGATAAAGATAAATAAGTTTTACCATCAAAATAAGGTACAATCTTCACCCTTTCGCTACTTAAATGTTTGTATACATAATCATTAGATTGTCCAGTGCTAATTAAAACCTGGTAGCCATCGTGAAAGAAAGAAATCGCTTCATCAATAATTTTTGAAACCGAAGACGAACCCAAACTTCCTAGCATAATGGTCACAAGTGGTAAGCTTTCTTTCAAACCAAAAGCTTCAAAAGCTTTCTTTTTATTCACTTGAAAGTCTTTTAATAGACTAGCTTGAGGATTACCTAATAAACGTGTTTTTTCTTTTGGAAATTGATTTTCTTCAAAGCAAGTCGCAATCATCGTTGCTTTTTTAGCCAGGAACAAATTAGCCTTACCGGGAAAAGAGTTTTGTTCATGAAGAAAAATTGGAATACCTAACTGATGAGCCGCCATTAGAACAGGAACGGAAATGTAGTTCCCAAATCCTAAACAAATATCCGGTTTTTCTTTTTTCAGAATTTTTTTACATTTGGGAATGGATAAAAAGACAGAAGCTAAACCTTTGATTTTATGAACGATATTCCCCGATGTGCTTGAAATATGTAAAGGTATAAAAGGAAAGTTAGCCACTGGAATCATCTTGGCTTCCAAACGGTCTTTACTTCCCATAAAGACAATCTCCAAATCAGGATTGTTTTTCCTGGCTACTTTCGCTAAAGCTAAAGCAGGATTAATGTGACCGGCGGTTCCACCCGCAACAATCATCCATTTCATAACAATCACCTCAATTATTATTCTACCATAAAAAAATAGACAGCTTCCTGTCTATTTCAAAGATAATGTTTCGTTGATTTTATCCCAAACTTCATCCATACCTTGTTTTTTAAGAGAATCCACTGCTAAGAAAGAGTTGGCGTTTAATTTTAATTCTTTAGCAATCGCAAACTGCTGGTTCTTTAATTGACCATAGGATAGCTTATCTTTCTTTGTACAAACCGCTAGGATAGCTAAATGATTAGTTTTTGCATACTCAACCATGGAAATATCTTCTTCGCTTGGCTTCCTTCTTGCATCCAAGACCAAAACCACAGCCTTTAAATTCTCCCGTTTTGCAAAATAAGGCTCCATTAAAATCCCAAATTCAATCAAAGAATGACGACTTCCAACCGCATAGCCATACCCTGGCGCATCTGTAAAAACAAATTGATTGTTGACAACAAAGAAATTCAACAAACGTGTCTTACCGGGTGTTTTCCCTGTGTAAGCTAGCCTATTACGATTCACTAAAGCATTGATTAATGAACTTTTACCGGCATTTGACCTGCCAACAAATACAATTTCTGGTAAATCATGCTCTGGCCATTGATCTTGGTGTGCAGCGCTCGCTAGCCACTTTGCTTCAAAATACTGCATATTACACCAAAGTTTCCTTTAAGACATCATGCACTTGTTTCACCGGAATAAAAGTAATATCTTTCTTCACCAGTTCTGGTACTTCTTCTAAATCACGTAAATTCTTTTCCGGAATTAAAATAGTATGAATACCAACTCGATGAGCCGCTAAAGATTTTTCTCTTAAACCGCCAATCGCTAAAACATTTCCCCGCAAAGTCACTTCCCCGGTCATCGCAATATCTTTGCGCACTGGTCGATTTGTAATGGCAGATACTAAGGCGGTTGTTAAAGTTATCCCGGCACTTGGTCCATCTTTTGGAACAGCTCCTTCTGGTACATGAATATGAATATCGTGTTGTTCAAAAAACTTTGGATCAATCTTAAATTCATCTGCATGAGCTTTCACATAGTCTAAAGCGATATGGGCGGACTCTTTCATAACATCACCTAATTGCCCAGTAATGATTAAACCACCTTTACCCGCAAAAAAGTTAACTTCAATTTGTAAAACATCGCCACCAAATTGAGTATAAGCTAGACCGGTTACCACACCAACTTCATTTTTCTTTTCTTTAGAACCATAATCAAAGATTGGTTTACCAAGCCATATTTCAATTTTAGATTTCGTCATGGTTAAAGATTTCTTATTTTCATTTAAAATTTCCAAGACTGTTTTGCGACAAAGGCTACCTATCAAACGCTCTAATTGACGAACACCGGCTTCACGTGTGTAATGACGAATGAGATATAAGATTTCTTTATCTTTGAGCTTAAATTGCGATGGTTTTAAACCATTCGTTTTAACCTGTAAAGGAATTAAATGTTGACGAGCAATCTCCACCTTATCCACCTCGGTATACGATGGCAATTCAATGATTTCCAAACGATCTCTTAAAGGAGCCGGAATGTTTTCCAAATAATTAGCGGTCGCAATGAACATAACTTTGGATAAATCATAAGCTTCTTCCAGATAATGATCAGAGAATTGAGCATTTTGTTCAGGATCTAAGACTTCCAGTAAAGCATCACTTGGATCACCTTTGTAATCAGCGCCTAGCTTATCAATTTCATCAATTAGGAAAAGTGGATTGATGAATTCCGCTTTACGCATACCTTGAATAATACGACCTGGCATGGCACCTAAATAAGTACGACGATGACCGCGAATTTCCGCTTCATCTTTCACCCCACCCACCGACATTTTAACAAACTTGCGATGCATGGCGTCCGCAATACTTTTGGCTAAAGAGGTCTTACCAACTCCCGGTGGTCCAACCAAACAAAGAATTGGTGCTTTCAAAGAGTTCGTCATCTTCTTGACAGCTAAATATTCCATCACTCGATCTTTAACTTTTTCCAGACCATAATGACGGGCATCCAAGGAAGCACGAACTTCTTTCAAATCTTCTAAATCCTCTGTTTCTTGCCACCAAGGTACATTCAAAAGCCATTCAATATAGTTTCGCGATACAGAGGTTTCCCCACTACCCGCCGGCATCATTTCATAACGTCGCAATTCTTCCAAGGCTTTCTTCTTAATCGAAGAGGGATATGGTCTTGAATTAATCATTTCTCTAAAGTTATCCGAATCATCTTCCGAACTGGGAACATCGCCCAATTCCTCACGAATGGCTTTAAGTTTTTCTCGCAAATAAAATTCACGTTGATTATCATCAATGCGATCTTTCACCTTCTCATTAACAAATTGTTCGACTTCACCATATTTTAAAGCCTTATTTACTTCTTCTAATAAATAGTATAGACGATCGTTAATATGACCTAATTCCAATAAATATTGACGAGATTCTGGTTTAAACAAAAAGAATTGTCCACATAAATCCGTAAATTCATCTGCCGCAATGCCGGTGTTGACTTGTTCAATCGCAGATACAGGAAATAAATCACTCAATTGTGGTAATTGACCAATTGTATCCATAAGTTTATGGACAAGAACTTCTTCTTCATCATCACTACTCGCAGCGAGAGGTTGAATTTCAATGGCTGCCATTTGGTAACCATCCATCATCTTTACCTCTGTTAAGCCGGCTCGATCCAGACCTTGGAAAGTCACTCTTAAAAAGCCCTCTTTTTGACGAACAGATGTCACTTTAGCTAAAGTTCCCATTGTATAAACATCTTCTTGGCTTGGTTCATCAATCATAATGTCTTTTTGACACACCAAAAAGATTAATCCTTCAAATTTCTCATTAGCTATTTCAACGGATTTTATGGATAAGGCACGACCTACTTCAATATCCACTTTATTGTGGGGAAATAAGACAATACCACGAGTAAAAACCGCTGGAACATGAATCAAAGATTTTTTCATAAAACCTCCTTCTTCTTAGAAAAATAAGGCGCTTAGTTGCACCTTATTCCTTCTCTACGCTCTTCTTTGTGCTTTTTACTTTTGAACTTGCTTTTTTAGTTTTAGGAGCAACTTTCTTAGCATTTTCTTTCACAAAATCATACGCTTTCTTATTCACAACATCACGACTCAACATTTCCTTTGAAATCATAGCTTTAACTTGGTCAACTTCCATGTTGTATTGACTAGCGATGCTTGCATATTCTTTTTCAATTTCTTCATCACTTGGAGTCAAGTTTTCCGCTTTAGCGACGGCTTCTAAAGCCAAACGTAAAGTAACCGTCTTTGTTGCATTTGCACGATAACCTTCTTTTAATGACTCTGATGTTTGACCCATCATTTGTAAATAAGAAGTCAAAGACATACCATATTGTTGAATTTGTTGAGTAAGCTGGTTTACTTGATTCTGAACCTCATCATCCACCATGATATCCGGTAGTTCAACTTCTGTATTTGAAATTAAAGCGTCCATCAAAGCCGTTTCAGCCTTTTCATCTGTCGCACTCTTCTTTGAGCTTGTTAGACGATCTTCAATCATTTTATGCAATTGTTCAACATTTTCAACTCCGGGGGCGTTGATATCTTGTGCAAAATCATCATTTACTTCGGGTAGCTTCTTGACTTTCACTTCATTAACTTTTACTTTGAAGACAACTGGAGCACCGGCTAAATCCGCTACATGATAATCTTCAGGGAAGCTTAGTTCAACATCCTTTTCTTCACCGGCTTTCATGCCAATCAATTGATCTTCAAAGCCGGGAATGAAAGAACCTGAACCTAAAATCAAATCATAGCTATCAGCCTTACCACCTTCAAAAGCAAGCCCATCCTTGAATCCTTCATAATCAATGTTTACAGTATTACCTTTCGTGGCCTTACCTTTTTTAATCTCCAGTTCAGCGTATTGTTCACGCATACGATCTAATTCAGCTTTGATTTCCTTTTCCGAAACACTAACTTCCTCTAATGGATAATCTAACCCTTTGTAAGACTTAACTTTTGCTTCCGGTTGAACAGCGAATGTATAAACCACTTCAGCCTTTTCACTATCCATTGACTTAATATCCAATTGTGGTTGACTAATTGGTGCTAATTTTGTTTCTTCCAAAGCTTTTTTTAACCATTCATTCGCATTGGATTGAACGGCTTCTAAATAGCGTTCATTTTCAGAAATTTTCTTTTCCAACATGACCTTAGGCGCTTGGCCTTTACGGAAGCCGGGTAAGGTAATATTGCTGACTAATTTGTTGAAAGCTTTCTTAATAGCTTTCTGCCAAACTTCTCCTTCAACCACAACGCTTAAATCCCCTGTGGATTTTTCTTTTAATATCCAGTTTGCCATAATTTCTCCTTATTTCATTTTCGCTAGTCCAGTATAACAAATTTTTAAGCACTTGAGTAGATTTAGCACTCTTTTATGAAATCTGCTAATAGATTATTAAAAAGTGCAGTATCTGTCAAGACATGAGCCTATTTTTTCTTCCAAAATGAGAACTTCTTGATAAAGCTTTCCATCATCCATGTAAGAGGAAATTGTTTCTAAAGTATTTAGGGCTAAAATCTTTCCTTCTTCTTGGTCATAATGCAATGGTAAAAACACGTAACAATCGTGAATTAATTGATGCATACATAGCTCTAAGAAATCAGGATGATTATTTTCTAGCCATATTTTTAGATATTTTCTTGCTTCCAGAAAACCCGCACTCAAAGAAACAGGAATGATTTCTTCTGGCCAAAATACATATTCAACTCCTTCTTTAACATAATGAAATTCTTCTCGAATACCTTGCTTGGCTAATCCTTCGATTAATAATGAAGCCGCTTCTACATTGGGACTATTTTCTAAAAAGCTTTTTAATTCCGGTATTAAATCACGTAGATTACGACTTAATAATTGATTGACTGCTTGCATCTGAAAATCAGCCTTCCCTTTTAACATAGTTAATAAGCGCTCTAAACTTATTTCAATATCTTCTTGATGAAGATGGGATTTTACCTCTTTTTCTAAGACTACTAATTTTTTTTCGACATCCATTGGAATATAAGGCATATTCAATTCTTTTCTGATTAAGAATTGGGCTTCTTCGTATTCCTGTTTATGAATTGCCTCTTGGATTTGTTCTAAAACTTCATCGTAATAGTTCATTTTTCCTCCAAAAAAGAAACCGTCGATTAACATATCGGCGGTTAAGTACGTCCTCGAAGAGATTCGAACTCTTGACCACACGCTTAGAAGGCGTGAGCTCTATCCAGCTGAGCTACGAGGACAGCATAATAATTATACTAAAGGATAAAACTCTTTTCAATAACTATTTTTATAAAAGTAGGATTGTTTTTTAAAACTCAAGTTTTTTAAAATTAAAAAGAAAACAATTCCATCTGACAATTTCATTTTACAATCTATCTATTAAAAATTCTTTCTGTTCCCTATCATACTATTTCTTATGATGTTTGAAATAATCCCGTTTTATCACAAAATAATACAGAGTCAACAATCCTATTAATGGAGGAATAAACCGAAAATCTATATACTCTGTAATGGCTTTCGGCCTGGTAAAAATTCCCTGAAGTTTGTCCCCTTTCAAATAAGAATAATATAGCAATGCACCGATAAAGGCGAACATTCCATTAACAAAAATCGACAACATCATTACCCTGACTTTCTTCCAGTCTCTATCCTTTTCAAAATATCCTACAAGGAATATGGAATATAACGCAGGAATTACAATCGGAATTATTCCGACATCCGTAAACCGCCAAAATTTCGCATCTTGAAAAGCTATTGGAATAAATTCATACTTCATACTCAAATACAATAAACACATTAGTACCCCGTAAGCAAATTCATACCTAAGACATACCTAATTAGCCGACTTTTAAGCCTCTCTAAAATAACTTTTGTAAACGCAAACAATATAACAGCATTTGCGACTAAAATACCAAGTGAAATACCAAGTGAAATGATATTTGCAGTAAAAATATTCATACAAGTTTCCTCAATCTGCATTAATCTATCCTATCTCTAATAAAGGACTTCCTTACACATCATAATAATCAGCGGGAGAACTATGATTCCAATAAAAAGTATAACATACTCCAATCTCATCCCGTATACCGTATGTTTTACTTCTTTTCGGTTCAAATATTTTGAGAGAAAGAAATTAATTCCCGTGATGGCAATATGAAACAACAATAGAGCAGTATATTGTTGCTTTTCCATTTTAAAAAGATAGGGACTAAGTTTGCTTAAAAGCAACAAACCTCCAAAATAATCCACGACTACAATAATAAGTCCATATCCACTAAAGTTTATCATTTTCTATTCCTCCCAATCTTTGTAATTCCGATTCCTTCCCTATTTTTATTGTAATAAGTAAAACAATATTATTTATCAAATCTACGAATTTCTTTTTGCATAATCTTTCCTTGATCAATCACAATATAAGCATAACTGGCTTCTGACATGTCACGATTACCATAAGGATGCGAACTACCTGGATTAACACAATCCACACCTTGATAATGACTAATCAAAGGAATGTGTGTATGCCCATAACAAGCCAAGGCACAAGCAAGCTGTTTCGCTTCTTTCGCTACAAATTCATCAATTGGATAAGGCTTCTTATCCCCATGGCATACCAATATTTTCAAACCCTCAATTTTAACAATTCTTTGTTTAGGAAGGTCTAATGAGTCATCATTATTCCCTTTTACCTGGATAAAGTTAGGTGTTTCCTCTAAACTTAACTGTGTATCACCACAATGAATGTATATTGCATTAGGATACATGGTTTGAACTGAAAGACAATTTTTTATTTCTCCGTGATTATCGCTGACGACAATAATTTCTTGCATAAATATCAATTCCTTTTTATCATAATACTATATTAAAGTTTGGAAGGTAAATTTATACAGGAGATACCAAAGTGGATTTTGTATATCTTTGTATTTTTATCATTTCTAATTTTATTGTATAAAAGGAGGTAATGATGGCACAAAAACTACTATGGATTGCCTATGGTATTGCCCTACTTGTTCTCTTTTACTTGCTTATTCAAATTCTTTTACGGCTCGTTAAGATTGCGAAAAGTGCCATGAAACTTCAACCAAGCCTCAATCATTTACAAGCTTTCCAACAACGCTATCAACAATTTCAATCAGAACGAGAAGAAAAAGAAAAAGTGAAGCTAGAAAAAAGAAAAAACTTCGCTCGGATAGCATTACCAATTCTATTTGCGATTCAAGCACGTAAAAAAGCGGATGACTTACACGGCTTTAAGGGTTATAAAGAAGCTTATAAACGCTATACAAAAGAAAATCCAAATAAAGCTTTACTTGCTGCCATAAGAAAGCGATAAGAGGATGACATCAATCATCCTCTTTTTCATGTAAATTTTCATACAGAAGGCGTGCCGGTTCACTTGGAATAACTTGTTCAATGTCTTCCAATGTGGATTGCTTTAAATTTGTAAAATTACCAAAGGACTTTAATAGTAATTTCTTACGCTTTGGTCCAATTCCCTCTATCTCATCTAAGATTGATTTTGTTTGGGCTTTCAAACGAAGCTGGCGATGATAAGAAATTGCTGCTCGATGTACTTCATCTTGCATTCTCGTTAGAAGGAAGAATAAAGCGGAATCCTTCGCTACATCTAATTCTTTACCATTACTGTCCATTATCGCTCTTGTATTATGATGATCATCTTTAACCAAACCCATAATGTTAATTTTATCTAATAAATCCAATTGACCTAAAATTTCTTTTGCGGCTTCGATTTGACCCCAACCACCATCCACTAAAATACCATCTGGAAGTCGACTTCCTTCTTTTAATAAACGGAAATAGCGACGATATAAGACTTCTTTCATGGAATCCACGTCAGAATTTTTGGTGTGTAATTTAAATTTACGATACGATTTACGATCTTCTTTTCCATCTTCATAGACCACACATGCAGCGACTGTAAAAGCACCTGAAGTATGTGAATTATCAAATAATTCAACTCGATTCATTTCCTTACCAGCCAGTTTACTTAAATCATTGACAGCTTGCTCACGCATTGAATCTTGGCGATTGACAGCATTAAACTTTAAATCCAATTGCTGTTTAGCGTTATGCAAACACATATCTACCAAGCGAACTTTATAACCCCGCCGGGGTTGAAAGATAGGGATATCCAAAACTTCTTTTAAAGCTTGCACATCCATATCCTTACTTAAAACCAATTCCCTAGCCGCCGGATGCTCTTGGTAATACCGGATTAAGAAAGATTCAAAGGCTTCTTGTGCATCTCCATACAATGGTCTCAAACGAAATTCTTTATTTAAAATAGTACCTCGGCGAACTAAGAAACCCGCTATCGCAATATACCCACGATCCACTACATACGCAAACACATCTCGATCACCACGATTATCTTTTTCAATGTTTTGTTGATTACGGACAATGGAATGGATGGATTCTAGCATTACTTTATACTCTTGTGCTTGTTCATAACGCATATTTTGAGCCGCTTCCAACATTTTAACTTGTAAATTTTCTTCCACTTCTTTCGTATCCCCATTTAAAAAGCGTTGAACCCCTTCTGACATTTCTTCATAAACTTTAGGCTTAATATCAAATTCACAAGGTCCTAAACATTGCCCTAAATGATAATACAAACATACTTTCTTGGGCATAATCGTACAACGTCGAAAGGGATAAAGATTTTGTAAAACCCTTAAGGTATTCTTAGCCGCTGTTACATCAGGAAAAGGTCCAAAATAACGAGCCTTTTTATCTTTCTTTGTGTCTCTAGCCATCAATAAACGAGGGTATTTCTCTTTCGTTAATTTAATATATGGATAGCTGGAATCATCAATAAATTGAATGTTATATTTCGGACGATATTTCTTAATTAAATTGATTTCTAACACTAAGGCTTCTTTTTCACTAGCTGTCACTATGAAATCAAAATCATCAATGTTAGAAACCATTTTCGTCGTTTTAAAATCATGTGCTCCAACAAAGTATTGATTCACACGATTATGCAAATCCTTAGCCTTACCGACATAAATGATTTCACCAAATTTATCTTTCATTTGGTAAGAACCGGGTTCATGAGGTAATTCTGCCAACTTAGCTTTGATGTATTCTTTGTTCATTTCAGTATCACCACCGTCGCTCCTGTTCCACCTTCATTTGGCATACCGAGACGGAAGGAATCCACCATTTTCATCTTTGATAAACGTTGATGAACGGCTTGCCTAAGCTTGCCCGAACCATCCCCGTGGATAATACGAACTTGATGAAAATGACTTATTTTAACTTTATCTAGGAAATCATCCAAACGATGTACACCCTCTTCTACCGTTAAACCTATTAAATTCACTTCACTAGGAATAGAAGCTTGAAATAAACCTGCGCTTTGCACAAAGACTCTTTCCGTCTTCTTTTTTGGAATTTGTTTAAAAGAATGACGTAATTGATTTTCTTTGACTTGGTATTCCCGACCATTTAATTCCACTGTAAGGCGTTTCTTTTCTATCTTAATGATTTGTCCAACCTGTTTGGAAGATAAAAGTTCCACTGCATCCCCCACTTGAAAAGAACGTTTTTCAAGCCCTTCTAATGGCTCAGTAAATTTTGGTGTATCCATTTTCTTTTTAAGAGTTAAAGCCTCATGGTATTTTAAATCCTTTTCTTTTAATTGTTCAAGAATGGATTGAGCTTTCTTTTCGTATTGTTGATAAACCTGTTGTAAAGCTTCCTGTTTTTCTTTTTCAAAACGTTGCTTCGCTTCTAGCAAGGCATTTTCTTTTGCATGGAGTTCTTTATACCGAGATAGGAAAAGCTGTTTTTCCACTTGAAATTGTTCACGTTCTTGTTCCAAGGCACTTTTTTGTGCATCTAGCGTTTCAATCAAACGATCTTCTTCCGTCTTTGCCTGTTCTTTCAGTGATTTAGCGTAGTTCACAATTGACTTTGGCAGACCATAGCGCTCAGCCACCGCAAAAGCGTTACTACTTCCCGTTAAGCCTTGTTTGTATTGATAGGTTGGAAGTAACGTTTCCATATTGAAAAGAACGGAAGCTAAGATAATGTCTTTATGCCGTTTACCATAAGCTTTTAAACGATCATAATGAGTTGTCGCAAAGGTTATACAACCTACTTGTCTTAAATGATTTAAGATGGCTATCGCTATCGCTTCCCCCTCTTTCGGATCGGTTCCATTACCAATTTCATCCAATAACACCAATGACTTTTCTTGAATGTGTTCAATGATATATGCCTGTTTGGACATATGAGCCGAAAAAGAGGAAAGTGAAGACACAACTGATTGGTCATCCCCAATATCCACATAGACCTCATCTACCATTGGAATAACAGCCTCTTCAGCTAAAACACCAATTCCACAAGCCGACAATAAAATGGATAAACCAATCACTTTTAAAGAAACTGTTTTACCCCCTGTATTCGAACCTGTGATTAAAACCATGTGATTTGGTTCCTTTAATACATAGGTATTCGCAATGACCTTCTTAGCATCAATCAAAGGATGACGTACTTTCTTTAAGTAGAGTTCTTTTTGATGACTTAATTTTGGAACACAGGCATCCTTTTGAATCGACCAATAAGCTTTCGCAAATATTTCATCTAATAGCTGTAAAGTTGAAAGATTGGCTAAACTTTGATGAGCAACACTTTTCACTAAATCAGAGCCTTCCTTTAAAATACGATTCATTTCTTCTTCTTGGGCATCCAGTAAAGCTATGCGCTGGTTATTCAAAGCAACTAAAGCATTTGGTTCGACATAAGAGGTCAAACCGGAAGAAGAATCCCCATAAACATAACCACCAAAGCTATTCTTATAGCCTGCTTTAACTAGAATAAGGGTACGATTAGCACGAACCGTAATTACCCCATCCACCACCTGTTCACTATGTTTTGCAATAAAGTCTTGGGCAACATTGGTAATAGCTTGTTCATTACGAGTCATGGAAAAACGAATGTTTTTTAAAGTAGCACTGGCACTGTCTAATATCTCTCCCTCCGGACTAACCATATTTCTTAATTGTCGTTCAATCACTTCTTCTTTAACTAAGCTTTCATATAAATCTTTTAATTCTGTAGACTTTGTTTCAGACTTTTTAAAATAATTTAAAACCGAAGCAACTAAAGCGAAGAATTGAGCTACATCATATAACTCCTGTGCATGAAGAAGGCTTCCTTTTGAAGCCTTCCGGAAAGTAGTCGCCATTTCCTTACGAAAGAAGAAGAATAAGGGTCCACTTTCTTGAATATACGTCATGGCTTCTTTTAGATATTTTAAATTGCGCTTCCAAATTAATTCCGAAAAGTTAGGCTCACTTTCTTCGATTCGTTGAACCGTGGATGAAAAGTTTGCCCGCAAAGCCACTTCACTTAAAATTTCCGGTAACTCTAAATTGCGGTAGCTTCCTTTCATTTCAACCTCATCTCTCTAAATTTCTGTTGGTAGGTATGCCAATCAATCTTTAAATCATCAAACCACTTCTGTTCCATAGTCGTTCGATACGCCAACTCACTCGTGGATTGAATTGGTTTTAAAATCGTCTGGCGACTAATGTCTTTTCCATTTTTAAATAAACCGGACTGCAACACAAATAATAATATAAAACAAAGTGCCAAGCCTTCAAAAAAACCAACAATAGCCCCAAATAAAGCAGAAAAAGCATGATAAACAGGTATTTCATGTACCCTTTTGAAAATATGGTATAAAATATTCGACAGCACTTTTAAAAAAACCAAGCTAATAATAAACCATAGAACCTGATCGATATAGGTATCAATTTTTAAAGTTCTTAGGTATAGCTGAATTTCTTTTGGAAAGAAAGGATGAATAGGACATATTTTGGTCAAACCAGGCGATAATAGATAGGCTACTACATAGACAATCACAAAACTGACAATACTATAAACGGTTGCCAATAAGCCATTTTTATATCCGAAAAATGTATTTCCAAATAGAATTAGCACAGCCATCACATTAATCCATAGAACCCAATCTTGACTAATAATCATTGAACAACCTCCTTCTTATTTAGTTTAATGGTATAATTCAAAAGTGAAAAATTCAATTACCGTTATTTTAAATTCCGAACAAGCCAAGCATCTTTATCAAACATTTCATGAAAATGAAGTGAAAAAACCACCCTATTCTCATTGGCAATTAAAGCTTGAAAACTGTGTGATTACTTACTATCAATCAGGAAAATGCTTATTTCAAGGAAGTGAAGCGGAAATCTATGCGTCAGCTTTTATTCCAATTCAAAAAGAAGAGAAAAAGAATTCTTTTCCGCAAGCCGGCAGCGATGAAGTAGGAACTGGAGATTATTTTGGACCGGTCGTCGTTTGTGCTTGTTATGTGGAAGAAGAACAGTTGGACTTGTTGAAAAGTTATCGGATTACCGATTCAAAAGCTATGAGTGATCGTGATATTCGCAAAGCCAGTTCTGCTTTAGAAGTGCACTTTCCTCACGCAATCCTTTCCTTAAGTCCTGCTTCATACAATGAACTTCATCGTCGTTATAACATGAATGCGACCAAGGCCTTATTGCATAACCAAGCTTATTTAACTCTTGCTAAGAAAGTGACTTTGCCAGACTTTTGTATCATTGATCAATTTACCCCTAAGAAAAACTATTATTCTTATCTTACATATGAACCGGAAGTTTTTTCTCACTTACATTTTGAAATCAGGGCTGAAAACCATTATGCTAGTGTTGCTTTAGCTTCCGTTTTTGCCCGAAATCGCTTTTTAGAAGAGTGGGATGCGATGAATCAAAAATATAATTTTCAATTTCAAAAAGGAGCCGGTTCTTTAGTGGATGCTTGTGCGAAAGACTTTGTGCAACAATTTGGGTATCAAGCCTTAAGACAAGTAGCGAAACTTCATTTTAAAAATACTGATAAACTTAAAGAAGGAGAGTAATCACTCTCCTTCTTTCATTTCGACTTGCAAACGAATGGAATATGGTAATTTAATCAATTCGATTCCGGCGGATTCCAACATTCTCTTAGAAGCTATGTTCATTTCGGTTCCGGCGTATTTATCACTTTCATAAACAACCCGACGAATACCGGATTGAATGATAGCTTTTGCACATTCATTGCAAGGAAATAGTGATACATAAATCGTACAATCTTTCACCGGCCATTTGGAATTTAAAATTGCATTTAACTCTGCATGAACAACATAGGGATATTTGGTTTCAAGGGTTTTACCTTGTCTTGACCAAGGATATTCATTATCTTCACAACCTCTTGGTAAGCCATTATAACCAACTGAAACAACACGATGATTTTCATCAACAATGGCAGCTCCAACTTGTGTGTTTGGATCTTTTGAACGCAAAGCCGACAAGTGAGCTAAGCCCATAAAATAAGAATCCCAAGGTAATATCATTTCATTTGTCTCCTTTGCTTATCTAAATAATTTAAAACAGCTTGAAAATAAGTTGGTAATGGAGCAGAGAATTCCATTTCTTTCTCTGTCCTCGGATGTCTAAATTTCAATACATGAGCATGAAGCACTTGTCCTTTTGTATCATAAAAGGAACATGCACTACCATATTTTTCATCCCCTAAAACAGGATGCTGAATGTATTTCATGTGCACACGAATTTGGTGCGTTCTTCCTGTTTTTAGCAAGCAGGATAAATAAGTATATTGACCAAAACGCTCTAAAACACGAAAATGTGTTTTCGCTGGTTTAGAATTTTCTTCCACAACTGCCATACGTTGACGTTCTTTAGGATCACGACCAATTGGAGCATCAATCAAACCACTTTCGTGTTGGATATTACCATGCACAATCAAATGGTATTCACGATAGGCTTCCTTGGTTTCCATCTGTTTCGCTAAGGCAACATGCGCAAAATCATTTTTAGCAACAACCAGACAGCCACTGGTGTCTTTATCAATGCGATGCACAATACCAGGACGTATTTTACCATTAATCCCGCTTAAATCATGGCAATGAAATAGTAAAGCATTCACTAAAGTGCCATCTTTATGACCGGCAGATGGATGAACCACCATTCCCTTTTCTTTATTAATCACAATGACATCTTCATCCTCATATAAGATATCCAATGGAATATCTTGAGGAATGACTTCAATTTCTTCTAAATCAGGAACTCTAAATTCAATCACATCATCCACATTCACTTTATAAGAATTTTTCATTGCCTTGCCATTGATAAAAACTTTCTTATCTTTGATTAAATCTTGTAAAAAGCTACGAGATAAATCACAATGACTACTTAAATATTTGTCTAAACGAATCCCTGTTTCCTTAACAATGAGCTTTATTTTTTCCATGTTGCCCCTCTTTGTATTCCACATACATCAATAAAATAACCCCAATGGTTAAAGCCATATCCGCTACATTAAAAATAGGAAAATCATAACCAAAAATAAAAGTATCCACAAAATCACGAACATAGCCTAAGAATAAGCGATCCACTAAATTACCTACCGCTCCCGCCAGCATCAATTCAACTGCTATTTTTCTTAAACCCATTGGTTTCTTTTGAATTAGATAATACATCATCACCATAACCGCAACGCCGGCTACCAGGCTTAAGAAAGCCACTTGACCACTTAGGAAAGACCAAGCCATACCAAAGTTTTTAACAAAGTTTAAGTATAGAAAACCAGGAATAATAGCAATTGAACTCGCTATCCTAGACGCCAAATGCTTGCTAATTAGGTCGAGTGCAACAATGGATATTACAAGCCACATAACACATCCTCCTTTTCATCTATTTGTTCAAAAAGTGCTTCTTCTTCCCATTCGTATGGTTCTTTTTCTTGCCTTAAAAGAAGGTAGCGTTTCTCAAATTCTTCTTCCCTTAAAGAAAAGTTAGGCAAAATAGCATTAAAAGAAGAATTGAATTGACCACTACGGATGGCAATCACTTTCTTATTACCATCAATAAACACAAAATGATAAAAGAAAGTTTTTTTAGGATTGTAATGAAAGTCACTTAAATAAGCTGGAATATCAGAACATTCCAAAACATCTTCAATTTGAACTAAAAATAAAGGAACTTCTTTTTTCACTAGAAAATGGATTTTAGAAGCACGATTTTTAATCGCTTTCATCTCTTCGGGACACCATGTTTCATCTTGAATCATGAAATACCAGTGATTTTCTCTTTCTTCTAACCAAATGCCTTCTTGGCTGGGTATGTCTAATACTTGGTTCAGTTCATATATACTCATGGTTCAAGTTTAGCAGTATTTTGACAAAGAAAAAAGGGATAAATACTTATCCCAATCCTCTAATTCTTTTGGGTCCATAGATCCATAAGATTGTCTCAATAACGATAGCAATAACCGTAATAATCGCTATCAATATCCATAATGACCATGTTATATCTATTTGTTTACTAAATCCATCTGAGGCAGTCACAACAAAAACACCAAATAAAGCTATCAAACCGAAGTGTGGAATCATGCTACCAAGAATTGATCCAATGCCACCCTTTTTTATCGCCAAATCAGGTGTATCGTAAATCATCTTTGGCAGTAATAAATTCATCAATAATGCAAAACCATTTGACAGGATAACAATACTAACAACCGTAGCTAATCCTATCAAAAACATGGAAAGATTAAATTCAAAACGAAGGGCACATAAAATCAGGAAAATCAATGGTCCAATGCCGGTCATTAAAATGCCAACGCTGTGTTTTACCAGTAAGAACTTCTTTTCCGATACCGGTAAAGAACGAATAATCCAGAAACGTGTTCCCTCCACATTGATGCAAGCAGAACAATAAGCCGGCAGACTAGTAAATACTGTCACAAAATAAATGGCATAAGGAAGTACTTCTTTTCCTTCCTTTGAAACCAATTGGATTAAATAGCTTGGTGCCTTGAAATAAACATAAAGACCACCAAAGATAGCTATTGCCGGCAAAAGAAATACATTTAACGCAGCAACGAAGTTTGTAATTAAGATTTTAAATTCACGCTTCATCAAAACAGTGAAAACACTACCACCCTTAGCTTTGGTAAGCTTAAAGTTTTTCACATGATAGGTCATTGCTGAACGATGGTGAATACCATCAAATAGCTTTAAATAAAGAATGGTTATAATACCAATGGAAATCACGGCAGAAATGAATAAATAAAGCAAATACTTTGGTTCTTCAAGATAAGAACCAAAAGAAAACCATTTCGCCGGAGCTAAATACCAACTATTAGAATTTTCTTGACCAAATGTTTGAGCGGCTTTAGCGGTTGCCGGACCGCCTCCACTTGTCATGTATCCATTTGTAAAGCTATATACGAGCCAGAAGAGTATTAACGCAAGATTTAAAAGATTCTTTAATAAGTTTTCATACCTTGTTCCAGCGGTAATCCAGCGAAAAAACAAAGCATTTAAAACACCGATAGATACCGGAATAGCCGGTAACAGTAACATTCCAATAAAGTAATAAAGGCTAAAGACAAGTGTTGGTGAAGAATTGATAGCATAAATACAATAAATAGGAATTAATAACAACAATGCGAATGCCCATTGATTCAACATGGCCGCCAAGAACTTCGATAAAGAAATCCACTTCTTTTCCACCGGCAAACTAGCCAACATATCATAATCCTTAAATTCAAAGAATGTTGATTGTGCTATCGATGATGTTGAAATAAAAGACATAAAAATAACAATTGTAGCAACCACAAAAAATAAAATCGGATAGGTAGATGCGGACGCATTTTTAAAGAACATTGCCGCATAAAAGGAGACAATCGCTAAAGCAATTACACTCGCTCCTATGGTTTTTAATAATTGTGAACGAATAGTCTTTGCATTTCCTTGTAACCAATAATTCAACATTTGAACCTTCATCAATTTAAAGAATTTACTCATGAGCATGCTCCAAAGATAAGAATAAATCTTCTAAAGATTCACCCGATTCCAATAATTCCTTCGTTGTTCCCATCTTAACAATTTGACCACCTGATAAGATAGCAATATCATCACACAGGTTTTGAACTGTCTCTAAAACATGAGAGGAGAAGAAAATAGAAGAACCCTTAGCAGTTAATTCTTTCATCTTATTTTTAAGAATAAAGGTAGCTTTTGGATCCAAACCAACGAACGGCTCATCAAGCACTAATAACTTAGGTTCACGCATAAAAGCAGAAATAATAGCGACTTTTTGTTTCATACCATGGGATAAAGATTTAATTTTATCCCCTAAGACATCCGCAATTTCCAATTCCTTCGCTAAAGTTTCAATTCTTTGTAAACGAAGAGATGGTTCTAAGCCAACCATATCCCCAATAAAATTGAGATATTGATAAGCGGATAGATTATCATATAAATCCGGATTATCTGGCAAGAAAGCCGTTCTTTGTTTAACTTCGAGTGGATATTTTTGAATATCCAAACCATCAATTTCAATCAAACCGGACTGGTACTTTAAAATACCAACCACCGAACGAATGGTCGTACTTTTACCGGATCCATTGTGACCAATGAAACCAAAAATATGCCCATCTTCTACCTCAAGTGAAATACCATGAAGAACTTCTTTGTTACCATAGCTCTTATGTAGATTTGTGATTTTTAGCATGAGTTTAAACCCTCCCTAACTATACAGTACCCATTTAATCATATTTTTTTCAAAATGACAAAATGCAGTAAAAAAGAAGTGAAACCAAGAGCTCACTTCTTAAAGAATTATTGCACCGCTTGAATTTGTTCTAAAATAGCTTCTTTGATAGCCCGATTTACTTCCAAGGCTTTTTGACGAGAATCTTGTTTTGTGTAGAAGTAGAACTTAATCTTAGGTTCTGTTCCACTTGGACGAATTGCAAACCAAGAATCATTCTTCAAATAGAATCGCAACATATTTTGAGCAGGAATATCTTCATAACCATCTATGTAATCAATCACCTTTTCCACATCAAAACCAGCCACTTGTTTTGGTTGATTGCTACGAATCCAAACCATCATTCTTTGAATTCTTTCCGCCCCTGCTTTTCCGTCTAGGATAATATTTGGTTCATCTTCAGCATAAAAGCCATAAGTTTCATAAAGACCTTGTAACACATCCCAAAGTGTTTTCCCTTGTTTGCGATAATAAGCCGCCGCCTCCGCAACTAACATACCAGCCGAAATTCCATCTTTATCACGAATTTGTTCACTAGCAGCATAACCAACTGATTCTTCATAACCAAATAAATATGTATAACCATGTTCATGCAGGTAAGGCACCTTACCGGAAATATTCTTAAATCCGGTTAAAGTTTCAAACATTTCCACCCCATAGGCCTTCGCCATTTCCGTTGACATGGTCGAAGTAACAATAGATTTTACCATTGCTCCTTTTTCCGGAAGTGTACCAGCGTCCTTATGTCCTTCTAAAATATAGTTAACCAAAATGTAGCCTGTTTGATTACCATTTAAAGGCACATAGTTTCCTTCACTATCACGAATTTCAATCGCAAAACGATCACCATCCGGATCCGTCGCCATCAATAATTCCGCATTCATAGTACGACCTAAGTCTTCCGCCATCTTAAAGGCGGCCGGTGCTTCTGGGTTTGGATAACCCACGGTTGTAAAATCAGGATCAGGATCTTTTTGTTCAGGAACAATTGCCCAATTTGTAAAACCACGATCTTTCATCATCGTTTGGAAAGGAATAGAACCTGCCCCGTTTAATGGTGTGTAAACTAAAGGAATTGATAAATCCAAATCATCTCCTTTATGAATAGCTAAGGATTCCACCAAATCCAAATAATCACGATCAATCTTCTTATCTAAGATTGTAATAAGTCCTTCTTGTACTGATTTTTCAAAATCATAAACTGGAATATCTTTAAAAATATCTACCGCCTGAATCTTTGCTAGCATACCATCCGCTACTGTTGAAGAAACTTGACAACCATCCGTCCAATACGCTTTATAACCATTGTATTCTTTTGGATTATGAGAAGCAGTGATGTTAATACCGGCAACACAACCCAAATGACGAACCGAATAAGCTAATTGCGGTGTTGGTCTTAAATCATCAAAAACGTAGGCTTTAATACCATTAGCCGCCAAAATAGCAGCGGTTAATTTTGAGAATTCATCACTCTTATGGCGAGGATCATGAGCAATGACGACCCCCTTGTCCTTTTGGTCCGGGGCAACTTCAAGGATGTATTGAGCAATTCCCTGTGTTGCTTTCGCTACCATAAAGTGATTCATTCGATTGGTTCCAGCCCCTAGTTTACCTCTAAGACCAGCTGTTCCAAAGCTAAGTTCTTGATAGAAACGTTCCTCAATTTCAGCATCATTTCCCTTAATAGACATTAAATCTCCATAAAGTTCATCACTTTCGGAAACATTTTCTAACCATAGCTGGTATCTTTCTTGCGCATTCATTTAAAAAACCTCCATAATTTTTTTACTACTTCTATTATACAAAAATTTCACTAAGAAATTCTATAAATCAATCCAAAAAGTACTTCCTTCTCCTATTTTAGAAATAACACCATAACGTAGCTTTAATAAATCCAAATTTTGTTTCGCAATCGATAATCCAATTCCTGACCCATACGCAGAACGACGGTGCTCTTGTTTAATCTTGTAATAACGATCAAAGATATTTTTTAAATCCTTTTCTTCAATTCCAATTCCACTATCACGAACTTGTAAACGATAGCCCCGGTCTTTTTCGATTAGCTCCAAATAAATTGCATCACCACTTTCAGTATAATGAAAAGCATTGGATAAGAAATTCTGTATCACTTGTATTAAAAGCTTGTAATCTGTTTCATATTCATAGTGTTCTAACAAAGAGGTTTCAAAACGGCGATTCTCTTTTTTAGCATAAACTTCGTATTGATGCACCAAGGGTTTTAATTCTTGAATTAAATCACGCTTTTCCGCTTGCACTAAAACTTGTTGATCGTTTAAGCGGGATAAATCCAGTAAGTCATTCACAAATAAATTCAAATGATTGGCTTCGTCAATAATAATTTGAAGATTTTCAGCGGTTTTTTCTGTGGGGATATCCTGCATCAATTCTCCATAGCCCGAAATCATCGTCAAAGGCGTCTTTAAATCATGAGAAACATTCGCCAATAAATCTCTCTTAGCCCGATCCGCTTTTTGAATATCCAAAGCCGCTTGACTGAGTGTTTGATTTAATTCTTGTACCTCTCGATAATTTGGTTTTACTTTTTCACTAGGATAAACACCTTTGCCTAATTCTTTCGCCGCTTGGTTCATTTCAATCAATGGCTTCGCCACTCTTTGTCGAATTAAAATAGTAATGGCTAAAATCATTAAGAATAAGAAAAAGCCAATAATCCAAATTTGTGTAATTAAAGTTTGCCTTGTTGCTGAAATTGGTGTGATAACATCATAAACCATTGCCATGACAACATCCTTTCCATCTACTAAGACGCGAACGTCAATTACCCCTTGGAATGTTTGTGAAGAACCACTGATTTGAAAAAGGTGATGGTACGCATAATGACCATGATTCAATAAAGCATTCTTTTGTAAAGCCATGGTTTCCGAATTGCTCAAATCAGATAATAAACAAGCCTTTGAACCATACATTTGATCACTAGTTGCACTAACGACACGAATACAAGTTCCTCCTTGTTTACCTAGGTCTTGAATGGTCTTCTCTAAATTTCCTGATAAATAAGCATTCGCTACCATTTTTGATTGATTAGCCAATAAATTTAAGCGATAGCCTTCATACATCGGTTTTAATAAGATAAATTGAAATAATACCAAAATCAATAATAAAGAGCCAATAAAGAACAACATAATTTTAAGAATTAAAGCATTTAAACTATTATTCTTCTTCATCATAGCGGTAACCAACACCACGAATTGTCACAATGTGTTTTGCAAAACCATTTAGATTTTTTCGTAGTAATTTCATATGCGTGTCTAAAGTACGATCATCACCAAAAAAATCTATACCCCAAACTTGGCGTAACAATTGTTCACGATTTAAAGCAATGCCTTTATTTTTGATTAAATACACCAATAAATCATATTCTTTAGGAGACAAAGAAAGAATTTGATTGTTTAAAAGCACTTTATGGGCTTGATAGTCAATTTTTAAACCATCGTTTTCATAACTATCCAATTGCTTTCCATATACCCTTTGTAAAATAGCCTTCATTCTTAGTAATAAAATCCTAGGACTAAATGGTTTTTCAACATAATCATCTACCCCTAATTCAAAACCACGGACTTTATCGTATTCTTGTCCTAAAGCCGTTAGTAAAATAACCGGTAAGTTTGGTTGGATAGCTTTCATTTGTTCCAAGGCTGAAAAACCATCCAATTCCGGCATCATCACATCCATTACCACTAAATCGATAGAATGATTTTTTAATTGATCCAAAGCCTCTAAGCCATTGCTGGCCAAAACAGTTAAATAACCCTCATGCTTGGAATAGGTATCAATTAGAAAACGAATCTTTTCTTCATCATCCACAATTAAAATCGTTGCCATGTTTTTATTCCTTTCCTATTCTTCATCTTAAAGCTTACCATTATTTCAAGTATATTAAAAAGAAAGCCTTAAAAACTTTCTATAAAATCTAATAATGGCGATAATTCTTCAATCTCTAAATCTTCCACTTTCCCTTGATCACAAGCTTCTGGTATAGAAGCATACATTGGAATTTGTGCTAAAAGTGGTAAGTGATACTTCATTGATGTTTCTTTTACATGGGATTTTCCAAAGATATAGATTTTTTCATTGCAGTTCGGACATGGTACATAGGACATATTTTCAACAATACCTAGTACTTTCACATTCATCATGCGAGCCATATTGATGGCTTTTTCAACCACCATAGACACCAAATCTTGCGGGCTGGAAATGATAATAATGCCATCCAAATGAACCGATTGAAACAAGGTTAAAGGAACATCGGATGTTCCTGGAGGCATATCCACAAACATATAGTCCACATCCTCCCAAAGTACTTCTGAATAAAATTGTTTTAAAACATTAGCCACCACCGGTCCACGCCAAATGACCGGTTGCACATCCATATCCAGTAACATATTCGTGCTCATCACCTGAACACCTGTTTTCGTTACCGCCGGAAACATCATGCCCTTTTGACCTTGAGCTTTACTAGTGATACCAAAGGTTCTACCTTGGCTAGGTCCTGTAATATCACCATCTAAAACAGCACAACGATGCCCTCTTTTCTGCATACCGGAAGCAATCATTGCTGTTACGAATGATTTACCAACACCACCTTTTCCACTGAAAATACCAATGACTTTTTTAACCTTAGCTTGTTCATGAAGATGGATACTAAAATCCTCTTTCGCATGCTTACGAAATCCATAATCCTCCGGTGTTTTCCCTTTATTATTTACTTCACTCATTTTTTCTCCTTACGTAACTGACTTAAATAACCATTCACTTTTTGACTGGCGAGTTCAATGTTATCATGAATGACTAAGACCACGTATTCATCTGCTTCTGATAATACCGCATTACTCACTTTAAAGACTTCATTGGGGTATTGGTTCACCATTTTTCGCTTTAATTCCACCAAATAGTCTTTTAAATTAACTTTGACTTTATCCTTTTTTTTCGTACGAATAACGGCAATCATTTCCGCTGTACCTTCTTTACGAGAACGATAAATCACTGCTTCTTCATAAGGCTGTTCATTTTGAAAGAATAAACCTTTCACGACGCGATCTTTCACTCTTTCTAACTGATCTTTTTGATCAAGATCTTTTAATAAATGGCTTGCCAGTTGTTCACAAGAGGAAATTGAAGCTCCATTTTTTATGGAACAAGCAGCCAAAGACAACATTAAAAGAAGGCATAAAAAGAATTTAGATTTCATGGCTTTCTCCAAAGAGTTCATCCTCCTCTTTTGTTTGATAGTCTGGTAAATCCGGCAATTCTTGTAAGCTTTCTAATTGAAAAGCATCTAAAAAAGCCTCACTAACACCATAGAGAATTGGTCTGCCTGCCGCTTGTGAGCGACCAACTTCTTCAATTAAACCACGAGTCTGTAGCTTTCTTAACATCACATCCGCACCAACCCCACGAATTTCTTCAATTTCCACCCGTGTAATAGGTTGTTTATAGGCAATGATAGCCAAGGTTTCCATAGCTGCTACAGATAGTTTTGAACCGGCTTCTTCTTGAAATAATGTCTTTAAATAAGGTTCAATCGTCCCCTTTGACAACAAACGATAGCGACCACCATAATGGCTTAATTCAATGCCTGAAGACTCTTGTTCATATCTTTGATTTAGTTCCTCAATGCAAGTATGAAGCTGTTCCTCATTTAAAGATAAAATATCTTTTAATTGTTCATCACGAATTCCCTCTTCACCAACCGCGAAAAGAAGTCCTTCGACTAAACTTAATAAGCGAGCTTGATTTTCCATTTTAATGATTTCCCTTCTGTACCCAGATGGTATCTTTTTCATCGATTTGAATAAAACACTTTTGTTGGCGAGCTAAATCTAAGATAGCTAAAAAAGTAACGATCAATTCTTGCTTGGTTTCACAATCTTCTAATAAGCAATCAAAACCGAAGGTATCTGGTAATTCTAAAAACCGAGCTCTTAATTCCAACACCCGATCTTCCATCGATATTTCTTTAACGGTATAACGAACCGGGCTTATTCTTTCCAATTGTTTCCGTCTCCATAAACGTGACATGGCTTTTAATAAATCATAGGGATTACCTTGAAATCCCTCGCATGTATCCACTTCATTTAGTGGGTAATCCATCATTGGACGAGCGTATTTTAGTTGTCTTTGTTCGTAATATATTTCTAATTCTTCTCGTATTTCTTTGAATTGTTGGTACTCTAATAAACGTTTTACCAAAGTCTCTCTAGTGTCTTGTTCATAATTATCTTCTAATTCATCCTTTGGATTTGGTAGCAATTGCTTTGATTTATATTCAATCAGAGAAGCCAATTGAGCCAAGTATTCACCGGCAATTTCAAGATGAAATCGTTGCATGGAGTGGATATAAGCCATATACTGACTCGCCAATTCATTTAAATCTAAGTTCATTAAATCCAATTGTTTTTCATGGATTAAATGCAACATCAAATCCAATGGTCCATCAAATTGATCAATTGTGACTGAAAATTCTTCCATGTGCTTATTCTACCAAAAAAAAAGACAGTTTTCACTGTCTTAAAATTACTTCACCACAATATTCACTAATTTATTAGGAACGACAATTACTTTCACAATTTGTTTACCGGTGGTGTAATTTGGTACTAATTCAATTGCTTTATCTTGAAGTACTTGTATGTCTGAATCTTTTTCAGTTTCAAACTTAGCTCTTAGTTTACCATTAACTTGAACCACAACAGTAACTGTATTTTGAACCAACTTTGTTTCATCATAACTTGGCCATTTTTCAAAGCTGATACCTTTCTTGGAAGTAAGAATTGTCCAAAGTTCTTCACCCAAATGAGGCGCAAAACAAGAAAACATCTTGATGAAATTTTCTATATAAGGTTGATAAACTTTATCCACCTTGTAACACTCATTGATGAAAATCATCATTTGTGAGATAGCCGTATTGAAGCACAAGTTTTCCACATCTTCGGATACTTTTTTAACCGTTGCATGATAAATCATATCCAAAGAACCATCGTTTTCTTTTGTTAGTTTATTGCTTTCAACCACCAAACGATACACACGATTTAACCACTTAAATGAGCCTTCCACCCCTTGTTCACTCCATGGTTTTGAAGCTTCCAATGGTCCCATAAACATTTCATAAACACGAACAGTATCCGCACCATATTCTTCAATCAAGATATTCGGATCCACAATGAACTTTGGATAACGTTTCCCCATTTTAATGCCATTGGTACCTAAAATCATGCCTTGATGGACTAGCTTTTGGAATGGTTCTTTGCTTGGAACAATGCCTTTATCGTATAAGAAACGATTCCACATACGAGCATAAAGAAGATGACCCACCGCATGCTCCGGTCCACCTACATATAAATCCACAGGCATCCAATGTTTCAATAGTTCAGGGGCACCTAAACAACTATCGTTATTCGGATCAATGTAACGAAGATAATACCAACTACTTCCAGCTGAGCCCGGCATTGTAGAGGTCTCTCGTTGCCCTTTTATTCCATCCATTTCAACATTCACCCAATCCTTCGCTTTCGCAAGTGGAGCTAAGCCATCCTTTCCTGCTTTGTAGTCATTTAGGACTGGTAATAATAGTGGTAATTGCTGATCACTTAATGACACAAAACGATCATCTTCTAAATGAACGATTGGAATGGGTTCTCCCCAATACCGTTGGCGAGCAAAAATCCATTCTCGAATACGATAATTAACTTTCTTAGACCCAATCCCTTTTTCTTCTAGCCAAGCTAGCATTTTTTTAATTGCATCTTCTTTATTTAAGCCATTAAGCCAATCAGAATTGATGTGTAAACCGTCTTCTTCCCAAGCCTCTTCGCTAATATTTCCGCCTTCTAATACGGGTAAAATTTCTAAGCCAAACTTCTTCGCAAACGCATAATCTCTTGCATCATGAGCAGGAACTGCCATAATGGCACCAGTTCCATAACTTGTTAGAACATAGTCGGAAATCCAAATAGGAATGGCTTTCTGATTGACCGGATTAATTGCATAAGCCCCTGTAAATACACCGGTCTTTTCTTTGTTTAATTCGCTTCTTTCTAAATCCGATTTTAAAGAAGCTGCTTTTCGGTAGGCTTCCACAAGCTCTTTTTGTTCGGGAGTTGTAATTTGATGGACCAATTCATGCTCTGGCGATAACACACAATAACTAGCCCCAAATAAAGTATCACAACGAGTTGTAAAGACAACGAAATGATGATGACTACCTTGCACTTGGAACTCTACTTGAACACCAACGGATTTACCAATCCAATTTCGTTGCATTTCTTTGGTCGATTCCGGCCAGTCCAAATCATTCAAGCCTGCCAATAGTTTTTCCGCATAAGCCGGTATATCAATAATCCATTGTTTCATATTCTTACGAACCACTGGATAACCGCCACGCTCACTCTTACCATCAATGATTTCATCGTTGGATAAAACAGTTCCTAATTCTTCACACCAATTGACTGGCATATCCACACATTTAGCTAAGCCTTCTTCAAAAAGTTGTTTAAAAATCCATTGTGTCCAATGATAGAACTTTGGATCAGCCGTGCTAATTTCACGATTCCAATCATAAGAGAAGCCAAAGGCTTTTAATTGTTTCCGAAAAGTTTCGATATTTTTTTCCGTGAAGGTAGCGGGATTATTTCCTGTTTGAATAGCGTATTGTTCAGCCGGTAAACCAAAAGCATCATAGCCCATTGGATGCAATACATTATAGCCTTGCATACGACGCTTACGACAAAGAATATCGGTTGCCGTATATCCTTCTGGATGACCGGCGTGTAGACCCTGCCCGCTTGGGTAGGGGAACATATCTAACGCATAGTATTTTGGTTTAGAAAAATCATAAGCATCGGTTTTAAAAGTTTCATTTTCTGCCCAATAAGTTTGCCATTTGGCTTCTATTTCTTTGTGATTGTATGGCATGTTTTCCTCCTTAATAAATAAAAAAGCCCTTATCTCTAAGGACGTATTTCACGCGTTACCACCTTAGTTCATAGATTGCTCTATGCCCTTATTTCTCTTTTAGCGCAAGAGTTACGGTTCGCTCCAAAGTAAGTTCAATGATTTTGAAACACTAAGTTCCACCAACCCTTAGTTCTCTAGGCTTCCGTCCTCATTTACTACTCTTCTTCAACACGATAGATGTCTGTATTATACACTTTATTTAAAGATTCCATCAAGGGTATCAATTAGATAATCCGGACAATTTCCATCATTATGCGTTAAATCAATTTCTTGTCCTTCACTGACTAAAATACTAGTGATATCCATCTGCGAACAAACGGGAACCTCTTCTTTCATCGACCGACACAGACGGAGCACGTCTTCGTGAGACTTTTTTAAAAAAGATAAAGCACACCTTTGGAAAGCTTTGGAATGCAAACCAAAGGCATATAGCTTCTGATTACAAGCATAGGCAATCATCCATGCTAAACTACTCGCCCCAAAGCTCACTTGTCCATCGACACTTTGTGTTTTACGAGAATCCAAACAAATCAACTTTGCGCCAAATTCCACTTGTGAAATAACCATGGCAATTTCTTGCTCATCAATGACAGACTTTCGACCAATTAAAACATAGTCCGGTCTTGAAAAATCAAGCTCAACACCATAATTGACAATTTCTTGTTTAATTCGATTAGAACCTAGATAAGCTACTTTCGGATTTTTCTTCTTTGTGCAGATATATTGCAAAGCTGCCCGGCTTGTGGAATAGAATTGCTTTTCCTTTAAAAAAACTAATTTTTTTTGCCAATCTGAATAGGATTTTTGTTGACTAAGAAGGAGAAAATCAATCTTTTCTTTGTACAACTTTTCTAAAAAATGACGATCTTTCTCAGAATGAATTAAGTTATCTGGTATCAGTAATGTTTTCCTTTGTATGTTCATAGTTTAAGTGTAGCACTACTACAGGTTTTATCACAATTGTGTTAGTATGAACACATGAATAAATATCGTAAATGGCTTTTCAGTATTTTGGGAGTTTTGTTCGTTATTTTACTTACGGTGGTTCATTCTTTCTGGATTAGTCCAAATCGTTTTAAGATACGAAAAGAAATTTTATCTTCCAAACAAATTCCTAAATCCTTACATAATCTTCGTATTTTGTACTTTAGTGATCTTCAATATGGTGAATTTATGAACCAAAAACGTCTACACTCTTTGGTCAAACAAATCAATTCTTTACAAGCGGATGTTGTTTTATTTGGTGGTGATGTGTATAGTACAATTGCGAAAATTGATATTGAGTCAAATAAACAAATTCAAAGCGAACTTTCTTCTATTCAAGCGAAATATGGTAAGTTTGCAGTCTTAGGTGATCAAGATGAGATGGATAAACAGCACTTACAAGCGGTTCAAAGTGTTTTAACTCAAAGTAATTTTGAAATTCTTAAAAATCAATCCGTTTTATTGCATAAGGGTGAAATGGATAGCATTGTGTTAGTTGGCTTAGCGAATGGTATCACTAGTTCTATCGACGCCAAGAAAGCGTATGAGAATTTAATGCCGACGCATTATGTCTTAGCCTTCTCTCACACCCCGGATTCTGCGAAACAAGTTCCCCCTGATTTGACGGATTATTATTTAGCCGGACATAGTTTAGGTGGACAGATTTATTATTTATTTGGCTCATTAAGCAGACCAATAATGGCGAAAGAAATCTTCCGTGGTAAGTCTTCTATCAAAGGTAAGTTTGATGTCGATGTGACCAATGGAGTTGGTACCATCAAAAAAGATATTCGCTTTCTAAGTCCGGCTGAAATGGTCTTATATACCTTGAAAAAGGATTAACGCATGGTTAATCCTTTTAAAATACCTCATCTAACTGTTTCCGTAGAAACAAGGACGCATTTTTACAAATCTCTTGCCAATTATCTTGACCGGTGTACCAAAACTCAGCTGTGAAAAGATGCACACCCAATTCTTTTAATACCTGCAAATCCTTTACGTATTCTGTATGACCTGTTCCAAAAGGAACTTCGCGATAGTGACCGGGTAGGGTTTCCTTTAAATGAGCGGCGATAAGATGACCTATCCCTTTTTTTAAATCATCCCCAACCTCGTGTCCATAGATTTTCGCTGCATTGGTTAAATTACCAATATCAGGAAATACTTGTAAGTAAGGGCTATTTATTCTGTTCACATATTCCATCGCTTTTTCCACCGTATCCATAAATGGTGTTTCCATGGTTTCAAATCCCATGAGAATCCCTTCTTTTGCGGCCATATCACAAGCTAGGCTTAAATTCTTAACGAATTGATTTCTAGTGTGTTCATTACCTTGTTCATAATAGACATCATAACCGGCTAGTTGAATCATGCGAATGCCTACTTTAGTAGCAAAAGAAATAGCTTTTTGCATAATATCAATACTTCTTTGCCTCGTTTCTTCATTTAAAGAGCCCAAAGGGTATTTCCGATGTCCGCTTAAACACATCGTTCTTATAGGAATATTTGTCTCAAGGATAGCTTGGTTTATCTCATGAATTTTCTCATCACTAAAATCCAATCTAGCTAATTTTTCATCACTTTCATCCATACTAATTTCCAAATGATCAAAACCCGCTTCTTTAACAAACAAAAGCTTTTCCTTGATGGACAAACGATTAGGCATGGATTTTTCATACATCCCTAATAGATACTTTTTATTTTTGCCCATAATAAGCTCCCGGTCCATGTTTTCTTAAGAAATGTTTATCCAATAATTCCTGTTGCATCATACCAACATGAGGGTTAATTATAAGTGTTTTTATTGCCATGGTACAAAGTTCCTCTAAGACAACCGCATTATGCACAGCCTCTTTCGCATCTTTACCCCAGATAAACGGTCCATGACTATTCACCAAAACGGCAGGCATTTGAATAGGATTAAGCTTTCTTTCGTTAAAGGTTTCCACAATGACTTTCCCCGTATTAAGTTCATAGTCTTTTTTAATCTCATCCACATACATCTTTCTTGTACAAGGAATATTGCCATAAAAATAATCTCCATGGGTTGTTCCTAAAGCTATCACATCCTTACCTGCTTGAGCAAAGGAAGCCGCATTTCGAGAATGCGTATGAACGACACCGCCAATCTCTTTAAAATGACGATAGATTTCTAAGTGGGTTGCTAAATCACTAGATGGTTTTAAAATACCCTCGACAATCTTACCATTCATATCCACAACCACCATATCATCGGCTTTCATATTTTCATATTCAACCCCACTTGGTTTAATCACAATCAATCCTTTTTTACGATCTATTTCTGAAACATTGCCCCAAGTAAACGTCACTAAATCATATTTAGGCAAATCAAGATTGGCACGAAGTACTTTTTTCTTCAATTCTTCTAACATAATTAATCACTCACCTTATAAATAGCCGCCTCATTGGCTGTATGATTGGCAGAAATAATCAAATCATAGTCTTGGAAATTCACCACATCAATATTGGCTGGACCTTTTCCTTTATCCACATAAGTAAGCACATATTCCCCATTCATGTATTGCAAAATGAATAACTCTGCATCCACCCTTCGAACACCGGCGATAAAACTATTCACACCGCGGATTGATTTACCAACCAATGTGTGAGCAAAATCAATAGTATTTGGATACACATAATCTTCCACATACTTACCATTCACTAATTTATAGACTTTAATACAATTGCCATGGAATGGTTCAATGGTCATCAATTCTTCCACACCATCATGATTGATATCGGATAAAGCCACCTCACCAATTTGACCGTCTAGTATCTTTTCAATATTCCATTTTCCCACTTCATTTGAAGATGGAGATACACGGATTAAGCCTTGATCACTACCAAAATAACCGCATGGTAATCCTTCATAAGTTCCCCGACAATAACCATGGTTTCTAAATAAGCCATCCACTAATAATTCCAAGTGAATTTCATCTTCAAGATTTTCAGGTAATTGGGTAACATAAATTTGACCTGGTAAACTCCAGTCTTCTTTGTTTTGTTTATTTTTAGCAATGGTCGCTAGGATTAAATAATCCATTCCGTGCACATGATAAATATCAAAACGATGCACATAAGGTAATGCGAATAAATCTCTAATTGCCCAACCATCTTCTAGCTTTTTACCCCAAACAATCTTCGCTTTGGAAGGAGTAACTTTCAAATAAAATTCATTGACAGCCAAAAATTCCCCTTTTCTTGTTGGAAAAGGAATAATGGACATACAACCACCTCGATCATCCCAAACTGTTTCCCGAACTTCAAAGTTATCTCCTGTATAGGAATAACAAGGACTTTCTGGATTTTCACTTCCCAAAAAGGCATAGAACTTGTCATCAATTTTCATATGACTAGCGCAATAACATCTTGTGATATCATCTAAATGTATTTTTTCAATTTTCATAAATGTCTCCTTCTAAAAAGGCTACATAAAAGTAGCCTTATACCAATCCCGTTTCTTTTAATAATGCTTGCGCCTCTTTATCAGAAAGAACATTCTTCATTCCACATATCTTGACACCTTTTTTCTTAGCATCCGCAAACATATCCACAAATGTTAAGGGACAGAAAACGACATCGTACTGACTAGCGGCACTTTTTCCTTCCGAAAGAGAACAATGATGAATGTTGGAAATTTCAACACCCAAATCCTTACAAGCTTTTTCAACACGCATCTTCATCATCAATGAAGTTCCAGCACCATTCGCACACGCTACTAAAATTCTTAACATAACTTACTCCTTACTCTTTTTCATTTTTATTTTTTCTTTATAAGCATCATAATCTTCCACACATAAGAAATAAGTGTCTGGATGATGACGATATTGTAATTGTGGAATAGCGATTAAAACGATTAGAATTACAGCAATTCCAATAAAACCTGCAAACTTCATCACTGTTGTAAACATAGGCCATACAACCGCCCAGTCCCACATACCAAGGTAACCCCCATGAGCCGCCAAACCAACCCAACTAGCGATAAAGGCACTGCCAAACACTTGACATAAACCAGAAATAAATGGGAACAACATAGCCGCTTTCACACCACCTTTATTATTGGCATACACAGCAATCGTCGCATTATCAAAGAATACCGGTACGAATCCTGCAATCACAATGGTTGGTGACTTCAATAAAATCAATACAATAATGGCTAGGAATTGTCCTAAAGCCCCAAATAAGAAACCAATCGTAACCGCATTGGCACTACCAAATCCATAAGTTGCTGCACAATCAATGCCCGGCACAGCCCCTGGCAAGAATGTGTTGGAGATACCTTGGAAAGAATTTGTCAGTTCAGTAACGAAAGTACGAACACCCAGTTGTAAAATCGCAAGATAAACCGCAAATTTCAAGGAAGTATCCACTATGTACATGAAGAAATCTTTGCTGGCGGTAATAACCTTTGCGTCCACAAAATATTGTTTACCTAAAATGGCCATAATAGTTCCAAAGAAAATCATCATTAAAATGGATGTTGAAACCATATTTTCATTAAAGATGGACATAAATCCCGGTAAACGAATATCTTCAATACGCTTGGAGTTTTCTTTCTTGCCAAAGAACTTGGCAGATAAATAAGAGAAGAAGGCAATTCCAAACATTTGTTGGTGAGCCACACAGAAGCCACCTCCCTCAGTTAAGTCCTGCGAAATTTCAACCGTTAAATTAGAACCAACCGCCCAATACAAACCAAGGATTAATGACATCACTATTAACATTGGTGTATCACCCAGACTTGGGAAGCAGAATAGAATTAACCAGAAAGCCGTCGCTGCTTGTTGCATTTGCACATGACCCGTCGTAAAAACCGCACGAAGCTTGGTAAAGCGATTAAACTTAACAAGAATGAGGTTAAAAATAAACGCTATCAACAATAAGAACATAACTTGTGAAAAGCTCTTACCCGCTTGTTTCATCGCTGACTGAACCGCATTTTGACCAAAATAGGGATCAATAACCATCGCATGAAGATTAAAACGATCCTTTAAACCAACTAGAATTGGTCTAAAATTACTAACCAATCCCCCTGAACCAACACTTAGGATTAAGAAACCAACCGTTGCTTTAATAAATCCCGCAAACGATTCATACAATGGCTTTTTCAACAAAACATAACCAATAAATACCATGAGACCTATGAAGTAGGCAGGCTGGGTTAGGATATTGGTTGCAAACCAAACCCAAATATTATACAGAAAATTCATCTTCGTCCTCTTTCAATTATTTATATTTTTCTATTATTTTTAATAAATCACAGTCATCATTAACTGTTAATAAATCAGCTACTAACTGTTCATTTTGAAGCAATTCTGATAACTGCATCATATTATTTAAATGTTCCTCATTATTCGTTGCCGCCAAAGTGAAAAATAGTCTTGCTTGTTTTTCATCATCATTTTCATCAAACACAACGGGTTCATGAACTTTCATAAATCCAATTGCTGTTTTATAAACTCCTTCGGCTTGCACAGTTGAATGAGGCATAGCCACATCTTTTATCAAAACAATATAAGGGCCAAATTCTTCTACGCACTTAATAATGGCTTCTACATAACGATGATCGATATAGCCCTGTTCAATTAATGTTTTTCCACAAGCATCTAACGCCTCTTTCCAGTCATCAAATTTTTCATGATAAGAGGTTAAATGATTGTTATAAATTTGTTCTAGTAACATAAGCTTTACAGTATACTCTTGAATGGCACATTTCTCTTCTTCGAGAAACAGTCTTCAAAGCCACGACGATAATGGTATTTCAATAAGTCCTTATCTTGCGGCCAAATATACTTTCCTCCCACATCCCAAATAAATGGATGAAATTTGTATTTAAGCATATCTTTCTTAAAATTATAAACCAACATAATTTCTTCCGGATCAGCTTTCATATTGGTCCATACATCATGATGAAGTGGAATAACGACCTTAGCATTCGTTGCCTCTGCCATGCGACACATATCGACTGAAGTCATCTTATCTTGACAACCAACTGGATTTTCACCATAAGCTCCAAAGGCTATATCAATATCGTATTTTTTACCAATTTCCGCATAACAAATACTGTAATGCGAATCACCGGTATGATAAACATTGCCTGCCGGCATTTCAAATAGATAATTCACAGCTTTTTCATCCATATTTGTTGGACAAATTCCCTCAATATCCTCACCTACCTCCGTTGTCACAAGGCAAGTTCTGTCATAGGAATCTAAAACATGAATGGTCGTATCTTTGATTTTGATAACATCACCAGGTTTTACCACTTGGCATCGTTCTTCCGGAACACCCCAGCCAATCCACTTTTTAACGCATTCCTTTGGACCGATGAATGGAACATCCTCTTTACAGTTTTTTAAGACCGCTGCCGCAAAGAATGGATCAATGTGGTCATTATGATAGTGCGTAGCTAACACCGCATCACATTTCGTTACTGCAAATGGATCATAAACAATCGGTGCCGCTCTTAAATTAGGTTGTAATTTTTCAACTCCCATCATATTTCTCATTTGGTGATAAGGTGCCATAGAAGCAACCTTTTGGGTTCGTTTTCCATTGCCGAACCAAAGGTCAACGGCAATGTTTGTGTCGTTTTCTGTTTTAAACCACACGCCCACACATCCTAGCCACCACATCGCAAAGGTTCCCGGTTGAACTACTTCATTATCAATTTCTTCATTCAACCAAGTCCCCCATTCTGGAAATGCGCCCAGAATCCAAGATTCTCTTGTAATGTCTTTGACGTTCGTCATAGTACTCATACCTCCTACCTAAATGATAATCAATAGCCATTACAACAACAATCGTATTATATGTTCATTTAACCAATTATATGAATGTTTATCATATAATGCCATTTTTTAAAGAGATATTGCGATGAGTTTGTTGACACTAACTTATTTTCGTTCATATAATAAACATAAAGAGAGGATTTTCTAATGAAAGTTAATTATTCTATTGTCCAAGAAAGACGAAATCATATCATGGCGCTCATTCAAAAATTAGGTGAAATTAGTGTATCAACCTTAGCGAAAGAATTTAGTGTTTCCGAACTAACCATTCGTAGAGACTTGCAGTATTGGGAAGATAAAGGAGCGGTTTTGCGCCATCATGGTGGCGTCAAGTTTGTACAAACCATGGTAAATCTAAATACTGAATATCTAACCAACGATAAATATAAACACGCTATTGCTAAATACGCCGCTCAATACGTTAATGATGGAGATACCATTTTTATTAACACCAGTTCAACCGCTCTTTTAACCATTCAATACATCATTAACAAACGTGTTATTGTCATCACCAATAATGCCAAAGCCGTACAATTAAAGCATGATCCCCTGCTTTCCATTGTCTTAACCGGTGGCGAACTTCGTTTTCCAAAAGAATCCATGGTCGGTGATTTTGCAATGAACAATCTAAAACGAGTAAGGGCGAACAAATGTTTTCTAGGATGCAGTGGTATCAGTCACAAAGATGGAATCACAACCGCTATTATGGCAGAAGCTAGTATCAATGAAACCATGATTGAAAGAACAACTGGTGAGCGATTTATCCTATGTGATTATACAAAGGTAGGCAATAAACATTCCTTTCTATCCGGGAATATCAGTGATATCAATTATTTGATAAGCGATATTAATGCCGATGATGAAGAAATCGAAAAAATCAAAGAGGCAAATGTTGAAGTCATTAAGTTAACACCACTATTAAAATATTAAAAAGAATTAAGAAGATTATTTTCTTCTTAATTCTTTTTCATTTAGTATAGATACTCATCACTTAGACTAGACCTCTTAACCATCAATTGATATAAATCACAATTTTTCATTAAATCTTCATGTTGGCCACTATGATCCAGTTGACCATCCTTAAGAACTAGGATTTGATTTACCTTTTCAATGGATTTCAAACGATGAGTAACAATTAAAACCGTCTTATTTTGAATCAATTGATTGATAGCTTGTTGGATTTCCATTTCGTTTTCGACATCCAAAGAAGCAGATATTTCATCTAATAAGATAATTGGTGCATCCTTTAAGAAGGCCCTAGCAATTGAAATACGTTGTCTTTCTCCACCCGATAAACGTGAACCATTCTCACCAATCTTAGTTTGGTATCCATCTGGAAGTCGGGAAACAATCTTATCCACATTGGCGGCTTTAGCAGCTGCTAATACTTCTTCATCGCCGGCTTCCTTACGACCAATACGAATATTTTCTAAAATGGATGTATTAAATAATTCAACTTCTTGGAAAACAATGGAGATATTCTGGAACAAAGTTTGTGTTGAAATTGATTGAATATCGTGACCACCAATTAAAATCTTACCTTCTTGATAATCATACAATCTCGATAACAAACGAAGTACCGTTGTCTTACCACAACCGGAAGGACCGACTAAAGCCGTTACTTGTCCTTGTTTTGCACAAAAGCTCAAATCTTCAATAACCTTGTTTTCAGCATAAGCAAAACCAACCTTTTGAAATTCAATATCAAAGGAATGAAGGCTTATGTCTGTTCCCTCTTGAATTTTTTCATTATTCAAATCCGTAATACGCTTAAACGAATCCAAGAAGAATAAACCCATTAATAAATATTCCTTCATACTATTGAATTGGGATGACAAACTGCCGGCTGCCATCAAATAACCTAAGAAATACAAAATGGATAACTGTCCTTTTTGAAATAAATAAGCGCCCACAATAGCAGTGAAGAATGGTGCTAAATAAGGTAAGACACCAATCAACGCAGAGATGGATGCCATTGTAAAATCTGCTCTACGATGAAGAATTTCTGTATCATCAATCGCCCTTGCAACGTCTTGTTTCACCTGTTCTTGCATGGAATAACTCTTAATTTCCTGTTGCATTTCAAAGGCATCTTGGAAACTATTAGAATTCTTTAATAATTGTTGATAATACTTCTTCACATTTCGCGTTTGAATATCTTTTGTTAAGAGAATTAAAACTAAAGCAATCCAGATTGGTAAACAAACTGCAATACCTAAATACACATTCCCTATCAATAAAAAGACTGTCATAATTGTGTAAAACAGGACAAAACCGATACCCTGTGGTAAAGCATGGCTCATAAACATTTCTAAGTTTCCAACATCCATCATCACCGTTTGTGATAAGTCTGATAAATTATGCTTAGAGAAATAGGACAAAGGTAATTTTCGGAAACGATCGGCTATTTGAACACGCATTGCGATGCTTTCTTCATAAGTTGTATCGTAAGTCAGCTTATATTCCCACTTTAATAAAAAATACTTCACGAAAATAATAGAAACCAAAATAGCTAGATAAAACCATAATGAGTGCAATTGGTTCTGCATATAATTCTGTAAGAACACAAACACTAACATTGGTACAGTTGTAAATAACACAAATTTCACACTTGTTAAAGCAGCCGCTTTTTTAGTGTCATGAATTCCCTTTTCACTTAGTCCAAAACGACTTAAAAATTTATTCAACATGAGAAATCCTCCAATTATTTGCTTGTTGGTATAACTTTTGGAAATAGAAATAACGACCTTTTTTACCCATCAATTCCACATGACTGCCACGTTCCATGACTTGTCCATCTTCAATAAAGAAAATTTCATCCACATTACGGATACTGCTCAAACGATGAGCAATCATAATAACAGTTTTTTCTTTCATTAATTGTGAAAAAGCCTGTTGAATTTCATATTCATTCTCCGGATCACTTGCGGCACTAGCTTCATCTAAAATCACAATCGGAGCATCCTTTAAGATTGCTCTTGCAATTGCAATTCTTTGTTTCTCACCACCTGATAAATGAACCCCTTTAGCGCCGATTAAGGTATTTTCCTTTGTTGAGAATTTTTCAATAATTGGTAAACACTTTGCTTTTTCCAAAGCATCCATCACTTGCTCATGACTAGCTTTTGGATTACCCAATTTCACATTGTCATAAATACTCATTTTAAACAACTTGGCATTTTGAAACACAAAGGCAATATTCTTTTCTAAAATCGTAGAATCATATTCCTTTAAATCCACACCACCAATTTCAATTCTACCTTTTTGAATCGGATAAAAACCAGACATCAATTTCGCTATAGTTGATTTTCCTGAACCCGATGGACCAACTAAGGCATACTTCTTCTTTCCTTCTAAATGTAAATCAAAATGATTGAGAATTGGCAAATCGTTTGTATAGCCGAAGGAAACTTGTTTAAAATCAATGGAAACATCTTTCATTTCTTTTATCGTTCCACTAGATAGAGAGTTTTCTTTCATCTCTTTAAATAGATTATCCATTTTATCAATCGTATCTTTTGCCATACTAAAGTTCTTAGAAAACATCATGACTTTCAAAAATGATGTATGCAATAAGCCCGAAAAAGACATGAAGAACACCACTAAACTAACCACATCCGACATTGAATGATTGGCTTGTATCATTGGATATACAATCAAAATTACAAAGCCTCCTAAACTCATCATACAAGACTGGTATAAAACCCATGGTACTTTGTAATTTTCACATTGTTTATTGATCTTTTCTGAATAATCCAAGATAGCTTTATACAAACGAGTAAAAGACTGAATGCCCAAACCAAATACTTTAATAACCTGAATACCACGCACATATTCCACTGTTTCTGAGTTGATTGCTTCCAATGATTGCATATATTCTTTCATTGCATCATCACCTGTAAACATAAACTTGAAGCAATACAAAGCAAAAACAATGGCTGCCACAACCAATAAGCCGATTTGGAAATTCGCCCGGAAAGATAAAATTAAGACACAAATTGGAAATAAAATTGCATTGACTAAATCTGGTAAAATATGTGCCACAACGGTATGGGTGTTCGCTGTATTATCATCAATGATTTTTCTTGTACGTCCTGAAGAATGCACGTCAAAGAAACTAAAGGAGGCCTTTAAAAGTTGATTTAAACCTTCTTTTTTTAGATTGCTTTCTAAACGGAATGCAAACACATGACTGCAAATTAAAGAGGAAAAATAAGTAAACACAAACAACAATGTTGTCACAAAAATCTTAATTGCTAAGGATTGAATAACATCTAAATTCGCATTACTTGTTATTTCTTTCAATAAAGACCAGAAGTAATAAAATGGCACAAAAGTTAAAATAGTCGAAATACCCGAAAGAACCATGGCTGCAATGTAATAGCCTTTTTTATCACGACCATACTCTAATAAAGTTTTTAATAGTCGCATATTAATTTCCATTCAAATGTTTCTTTAAAATAAAGTAACCAAGGTATATGCCCACAAACGCCAGCATAAAAACAATAATACTGGAATACCAGGCCCACATACCCGATGTGTATTTGATATAAGCTTCCATTTCCAAAGCTGTTTGTCCGCGACGAATCCATTCTTCCTTATACTTATCCACAAAGAATAAAGACGGAATAATAGCACCCCATGCTTGACCAACGTGCATAATACCAGATGAAATTGCTAGCCGAAAAACGGAAGTCTTCTTTGAAAGAGAGGCCAATAAATCAGCTAGAATAGCAGTCAAAACCGAAGAGATAATCCATGGTAAATAAGCACCGCCCATTAGTGAAAAACACGCCATAACTAAAATAGTAAGAATCGTGAATTGCCCTAACTTCCCAACTTTGCGTGCCATAAAGTATAAAACAGTGCCTGAGAACAAAGCACAAATACCAGGACTAATCGCATGTCCCATTGCTCCTAAAGGTGTGATAAGTGCCATTACCACAAAGTAGATAATTATGTATACCGCTGTTAATAAAGCAATCAATAAAAAGTCATTTGTTTTCAAATTATTTTTCATAATGTTTCTCCATTTCTATAAATATTTTGTTTAATTGGGGAATTTTATCTTCCGTTAAATAGAAATCTTCTTGAAGTTTCCCCTCTTTTAGATATAAGATGCGCTCAGCACATAAGCGTATCAATTCATAATCATGACTAATCACAAATAAAGATTTATCCTCTTTTAATTGTTGAAAAGTATGAGCAACTAATTCCAAAGAATCTTTATCCAAACCACTGCTTGGCTCATCAAATAAGAAGATACCTTGATTAGATACCATACTAATTGCCATTTGAAGTCGTTGTTTCTGACCACCGGATAAAGTTTGTGGATGTTGGTCTTTTTGTTCTAATAAGTGCATAGCTTCTAAAGCTTTTTGGTTAAGATTATCCTTCTTTTGACTAATCCTTAGTTCTTCATAAACACTAGGCGCAAAAAGCTGATAGTCAGCATCTTGCATCATATATAAAACTTTATCTTTTAGTTCTAATTTTCCTGTATCCGCCTTAACTAAACCAGCTATCATACGCGCTAATGTGGTCTTACCAGCCCCATTCACGCCAACCAAGAAACAGATTTCTTTTTTATAAAGCTTTGTACTGATATTTTTTAAAATTGTTTTATAGCCAATATTCCTTAATTCCAATGCAAGTTCTTGGCTTGGAACAATCTTTCGTTTTGGGTACTCTGCTATAAATAAATTTGCGCTTCGTTTTCCATAGTTGGAATTTAAGAAAGCTTCTTCACTATCAAAACAACGCATTTTTTTATCTTCTAAGACCCAAATCTGATCAACCACTCCTTTTAAATAGAAATAACGATGATCAGCGACCAGTATTGTTTTTCCACTTGCTTTCAATTGTTGCATTTGTTTCTTAAGTCGCATCGCATTGCCATAATCCAAATTAGCGGATGGTTCATCAAATATTAAAACCTCAGGTTTCATAATCAAAGCTGTTAATAAAGCTAGTAATTGTCTTTCACCTGATGAGATAGAAAAGATGTCTCGATTTAATAAAGAATGGATATGAAACTCATCGCATAAGTTATTTAATCTTCGTTTCATTTCTTCTTTTGAAAAACCATAATTTTCCATTTGAAAGACTAATTCCGCTGTACTATTGGTTGTAAAAAATTGACTCCGAGGATTTTGGAAAATATTAGAAATCCATTTTCCAATATCTTCTATTCTTTCCTCTTTATTTCCTTTGCGAAACAATTCCCCTTCCAGTTCCCCTTCAATCACTTCCGGAATAATTCCATTGATGATGTTTAGCAAGGTAGACTTACCCGAACCACTTTTACCTGTTAAGTAGATGAGTTGACCTTTTGGAACTTTAAAGGTGATTCTATCTAAGGTTTTATTAGATTGATAAGCAAAGGATAGCTCATTCGCTTCCAATAAGTGATTCATACAAGACCTCCTACAATAGCCCCATAGCCAATCAACACCAAAGCAAGCAAAGAAACATCACGAAGTTGAAAAGATTGTTCAAAATAACTGGTTCGCTTTTCTTTAGCCGCTATTCCTTTACTAAGACCAGCAATAGTTAATTGGCTACTTAGTGTTAAACAACGGAAGAGTTGTGGTACTAATAAATATTCAAAACTACGGATAGGATGATAAAAGCTAACATCCACTCCTCTTAAACGCATGGAATCTTTAATCAAGCGAAACTCAGCCGCAAAGGTTGGAATATAACGCAAGGTAACGGTAATCGCAATGATTAAAATCTTAGGTAACTTTAGTTGCTGTAAAGCGGATAATAACTCGGAAGAATTATAATCATAGATAATCACAGAGGCTAATAAAATAGTTGGTAAAAATAAAACCAACATTCGAAAGAAAGAAATAGCAATTGGACTATAAAAATAATTTCCTACGATATAGTACAGAGTAAAAAAAATCAAAATCCAGAAAATCCCTTTACAAAAGCGCCTCATCTTTCCAGAAAAAAGAAGCACCAAAAAAGCAATGGTAAATGTAAAAATGACACCTTTCTGACTAGGAAATACAGAATTTATAACCGGTATAAAAACATTCAAAGCTAGAATGCTCAAGGGATGAAAACGCTTGTGACTAGATGTTACGACAGTATGTTGAAATACTTCCATTCTTGCCTTTCTAAGTTAGTTATAACTAACTTAGAAATTATACCATTGCGCTTAGTTAGCTTCAACTAACCATTTTATCCAATTATCCTTTAAAAAAGACAGTCATATGTACCGACCTCCTAATCGTTAGATTTTGGTCTAACTTTTGGGGGTCACATCATTGTTTATCGCTTTTTTACATTACTTCTATCGATTCAACCTTCAAAAGATGCGATGTTTCATTCGACAAATGTGATTCCAAATTGATTTAAAGTTCGACAAAGGACTGTTTTATTTCAGACAGTTCTTGCACCTTTCGTTCCAATACCACCGGATTCATTCCATTTTGAACTGCAATTTCATAATACTTATCAAATTCGGGATGATTATTTTGTTTCACAACTGCTAAAAGTTCTGCAAAATATCCCCAACCATTATTGTAGCTTCTGGTTGAAATATAATCCTCTCTTTTCGGCATCCACTGCAGTTTTACAAAGAATTTGTAAAGTATCTTACTCCACGTTTCCACCTCATCATCATAACAAAAAAACTTGGTCTCAAATAGATTGCCAAAACGCCTGTCCCAAAACTTTACATTATCAGGCAAATACCACGTATTACGGATATCTCGACATATCAATTCGAGTGCAATTCTTTCAAGTATGACAGCCGGTTCACCGCCAGCACAATCATAACTTCCGGCAACCATACTTTGTGAAGCTTCTTCTTTTAATTCCTCATAGGCTGTGCTACTATCAAGCAACACCAAAGCAATTTTTGCACGGTGACCAAAGGCTTTCCCCGCACTGAATATCCTATATTTCTCAATCTGGTTCATAATTCCTCCCTTCAGCAAACAGGTTCTACCGTTTTGCCAAACAGCATGATTCAAGCTCTCAAAATTTCCCTTCGTAAAAATAGGCAGGATGACTGTCATTTCAATCACTTTAGCATGATTTCTCTTGCCTTATTTTCCCATTCATCTTCAAGTGGCTTCAATGCTATCTTCTTCCATTTTCTAATTTTCGTTCTAAAAGTGCCAAAAGGTGCAACCGTATTGACATGGATAAATTTATATACTTCCCAAGTGGCTGTTTTAGTCGCTTCATCTGCCCATTTTCTCATGTGCGGTTTAAATAATTCTTCCTCACTTAGCGAATCGATCATCGCATAGATAGAATTGATATTTTCATTTAATTTGGATTTCAACTCTTGTAGGGATAAATGAGCGTAGGTATCTGTGAAGTACTGATATAATTCACCCAATTGATTCCATTTAAATTTATCCGATGGGGTCTTTGCCTTCAGTCCCTTTCTTTCATCTTCTTCCCATTTAAGAACTAAGGTTGTCCATCCCACCTGATAAGCGAGATTTTCCGCCGGTGTTCTATCAACTTCAGGGGTCCTCTTATCTTTTAAACTCTCCGGAATATTATCAAATTCTGAAATATATTTCTCAAATGTTTTATTTATTTCAGCCTTGAGTTCTTCTTTATTTTCGTACACTCGCAAAAAATCACCTCCGTAAATTCTAATTTATCTATCCCTACAAATTGGGGGTTGCCAGAAACTAAAGTTTACAAACCATAACATAGTCCTCTTCATTTTCACGAACAACTTCAAAACCTAATTTTTCGTACATACCCACTGCATAGTTTATCTTTTGAACAGATAATGAAACTTTCTTATATCCTCTTTCTTTCAAGGTCAAAAGAATTTGTTTCATAAGTTCTGTCCCAATTCCCAAGTTTCTGTATTCCTTAAGAAGCGAATCGGTAGAAATTCCACACATACTACACCTCCATGTTTCAAGGAATTTTTTATTTCAACTTCTAATTTACAAATTTCTATCTAACCATGTTTTTAGTTCATCAAAACTGTAATCTCCTTTTAACGCTATCCCATCACTTACTAATAAGCATGGAAATACCGTCAGGAACATAATTATAAAGTGAGCAATTGATTGCTTGAGTAAAGACCGGTTTTCAATTTCATATATGACAGAAGCCGTAGCCGGCAAAATTACAATAATCCCAACTAAAAATATACCTTTAACTTGAAAAGTATCTATTCCTTGATATAGGGCTCACCTCATTGCTCACAGCTTTTTAGTTGTTATTATTTGATTTTTCAACAGGAATACGTAACAATGCAATGAGAATTAAAATTGAAATAAGACCTATAACAAAAGGACCTTTTTCTATGATAGGGATTAATCCCGTCATTCCTCCATATTTTAATTTAATTCTCAGTATATCAAATAGACATACCCCTAAAGTGATACTATCTAATAAAATACTTATTTTTTTAAAATATTTACAAGAATTTTTCTTAACAAGTGAAAATACAGTTAAACAAAGAAGAATTACAAGTGGAATTAAACTAAATAATCCTATTTTTTCATATCCGTAGTATATTGTATCCGGAATATTTCCCGGTGGGATGCTACCCCTATACAATCTTGACCATGGTAATAATATGGATGATAGAATTCCTGTTAATGATAAAATAATTATATACATTTGTAAGTTTTTTGATTTTCTCATTTTACCCCTTCCCAATTTCATATATGACAGAAGCCTCAGCTATCGAAGTTGCGATAATCCCAACTAAAAATGTACCTTAACTTGAAAAGTATCTATTCCTTGATATTTCATGATTATTGATAGTGTCGTCATTATGATTAATGGGATAATTCCCCTGGTTATTGCTTTTTTTATTAACATTTTTCACCCCATCAGATTCTATTTTGTATATTGTATCATTTTTAAGCTCTTTTTTCTACTGTCGGATTCCCTGCTATTTAAAAATCATTTATGGAGATAGTCAAAGTTCATCAATTTGCTTCCTCCCTTAAAAATTTGCAAAGAAAAGACGGTAGATTTTGTACCGACCTCCTAATCGTTAGATTTTGGTCTAACTTTTGGGGATCACATCACAATAGACCGCCTTTTTTTAACAATTCATGTATAAACTTCATATAAATATAACCATCTTCATTTTTACGATAGCCTGCACCAATAAAATGAGAATTCTTAGGTAAACTATATTGGAATTGGCTTACAATTCCTTTTTCTTTTTCTTGAAAACCATTTCTTTCAATGACTGATTCTAATAAAAAACCTTCTTTTTCAACCATCTTTTTTAACATTCTTCTCGCTTTATGGTAAAGTTCATAACGAGGAAAACGAATACGTATACCCTGCTCAATAGCTTGTACATGACAATCCGGGAAATATGATTTCAATCTCTCAACATCTATTTCGTGTTTGAAATACACATCCCAAACCGCTTCTTGTTGATAAGAAAGTCCCTTAGCAAAAGGAAACTCCAATTCCGTTTGAACAATTGTGGTATCTTGAATGCCAAACTCCACAAAAGCTTGACTTGGATTTTCTTCCACTAAAAGAACCCTAATTTTTTTCTCCGTTGGTACATTTTCCTGAAAAAGCTGATCCAATTTTTCAAAAATTGGAAATAAAGCTTCTCGATGAATCACTAAGACTAGGGATCCCTCTTTCATTTGACTAGGTAAATAAGTCCATAGACAACCATAAATCCCTTTTTGATAAGTCATATATACTTTCTGATAAGGCCAACGAATGGCTAACTCCTTTTGAAGTCGTTCAAAGGAAGAAAGAGTCTTTCCCTTGACTTCTTCCGGGACATAGGAAATAGAAAGCTGAAAACGCGATTTCCATAGACCAATCAAGGCATAGAAAAAGACAAGTATAAACGCTGCCAAACATAGCCAAATCCAATATGGTCCCATCTTCCTTTTCCTTTCTATCGTTCCTCTAAGAAGATTGCTTCTTCTACCAAACAATCCGTATTCTTACCCCATTTAAATTCCATTAAAACACTTTTCGCTTTGGAATATCTATGGGCATAAGCGAAACCCAAACGCACACAAGATAAACCTTGGACATAAGCTTCCTCTATCATAGTACCTACCTTTTCTGCTTTTTGCACGACATAAAAGCGACCATTTCCTTTTAAAAGACGATGAACCGATTCCATCAAATCTTTGCTTGGCAGATGTGCTTGCCTTCTCGCCACATCCAAATAAGGATTATCATTCTTTAAGTCACTTACAAAATAAGGTGGATTGCAGACAATCACATCCACTAGTTCACCCCGATAATCTTGAATTTTTGAGCAAACAAACGTGAAGTCAACTTGATTATAGCAAGCATTTTCTCTAGCACTTTCCAGAACCTCTTCAAACACATCCACACCAAGACCGATAATATCAGCCTTTTCCTTAGCATAATACAATAAAGCTCCTTGGTTACAACCAATATCCAATACCTTTTCTTCATCATGCACTTCTAAGAAACGACCTAACAATTCAGTATCACTATTAAAATGATACCAATTTTTTTCCTGTTTAAGACTATACCTTGTTCCATTTAAATAATCTCTTTTACCACTCATCTTTATACTCCATATAGACTTTACAATTGCTAGCAACAAGCACCTACTTTCACTATTTCCAGCAAAAGACTTTGCTGACGATTCCAGATGATTTCTTGCCCTTTTTTCGCCACATCCACTTACCAAGTTTGCAATGACGCTTATTCACGAATGAAATCTTCATCATCTACGATGACTATTTCCTTTTTATTAGCCCACTCTTTCTAATTTCAAAAGTTCAATAGATTGGCGATTGGTAATACGACCTTTCATGCAAACCACTTGTCCAACCTTTAATTTTCCACGAATACTTTCATAAAGTTTACTAAAAATTAAAACCTCTACATGACCACTTTCATCTTCCAAACGCACAAAAGCCATAAAATGATCATTTTTATCTTGGTATTCTTTCATTTGGGCAATAGTTGCCAGACCGGTTTGTTCAGGTTGTTTTGACCATGTGTTCAAAAATGGTAAGGACCAATGGTTCTTTTGACGAATTAAAGCTGAAGCATCTAATTGTAGACTATAAGAAAGGATTTCTTGCTCGTATTGACGCTTTAAATCCAATGTTTCAATTTGATTTGTTAAAATCGGACTGGATACTAAATCAAAGTTTAAACTCTTCTTCCCTTCTTCATAGACAACACATAAATCCGCATAACGAAATGCGACTTCTAATTGATGAATAAGGCTACTACGACTATACCCAAAGAAATCCAAAGCACCAACTTTAATGCATTCTCGAACCTGATCCTGCGTTAAACCTAACAGGGATAAACGAGCGATACATTGGAAATAATCTTTGTACCCTCCATTTTCTTCAAAATCTTTTTGAATTTTTTCTATCGTTTCATAACGCAAGGATGGTATTGCCATTAAACCAAGTTGAATACCTGATTTATATTTCTTGCAGTACGCCTCTTTACAACGCAAATCAAATGGATAGAAAGGAATTTTTTGAATGCGCATTTCTCTTAGAATGCTTCTCATTAAAGAACCGGATTTCAAGGATTGGTTCAATAAGACTTCATAAAAAGTTAATGGATCATGTGCCTTGAGGAAAAGAATTTGGTATGCTAACAAACCATAAGCAACTCCATGCGATAAATTAAAACCAAAGCCACCCATAAATTCTTTAACAATCTTCCATAAATCTGGATGGATGGCATCAAATCTTTCCTGAAAACCTTTGACTAATTCTGGTTGTTTATGCCCGTTTTTACGAATGGTTTCAGCTTGAGCAAAATCAATACCTGTGACAGCCACTAATAGTCGCATCACTTGTTCTTGAAAGATAAAAACCCCATGCGTATCTTTTACAATTTCTTGAATAAAAGATGGATAATCCGATATTTTATTTTCGATGTATTGAGGAATGTGTCCTACCGCTTGGGGACGAGCAATTCCTAGTACATTAACCAATTCCAAAAAAGAAGTTGGTTTTAAATAAGGCAATTGTTTACGAATAAAATTCGCATCGAATTGGAATAAACCGGAAGTTAAACCACGATTTAATAAAGCATAGCTTTCTTTATCTTCTAAATTTAAATGATGGATATCCGTATTTAAGTTGGTTTTCTGTAATAATTCTTTTAAGAAGTCTAGGTTACTTAAAGATAAGAAATCAATCTTAATTAAACCATGTTCCTCTAAGCTATCTTTATCCCATTGAATTTTCAGAAAACCATGGCTATCAATGACCGGTACAATATCCATTAAACTTTTTTCGCTTAAAACAATACCAGCCGGATGAATGGAATCGGATATCAATAAACCCTCTAATTTCTTCGCTGTCGCAAATACTTCCTGACAAGCTTTGGATTGTTTTATAGCATTGCGTAAAGCCTTGTCTTTTTCTTCTAAAAGACGCAAATCATCTACTTTGTATTTAGCTCTCGCTTTTTTAACCGCTATACTTAAAGACTTCGCTTCTCTTTCCCTTAGGGAATAACACTGACAAAGTGATTGCACCACTTCCACACTGGCTAAAGAATGGAAGGTTGAAATCAAAGCCACATGCTCATAGCCGTAAATTTCTTGTAAATATTTCAATAGTACAGGACGATCTTGACCGGCAATATCAATATCAATATCTGGCATTCGCAAACGATTTGGATTTAAGAAGCGTTCAAACAACAAACCATATTTCAAAGGATCCACTTGACTAATTCCCATCGCATAAGCCATTAAAGATCCAACCGCCGACCCTCTGCCCACACCAATCGTAAGGTTTTGTTTATGAGCATAGCGGATAGCTTCATAAACAATTAAAAAGTAGCGTTCAAATTGTTTCTTACAAATAATATTGAATTCCATTTGAATGCGTTCTAAATAGACTTTTGGAATGTCCTTTGTTTGAAGTCTTTTTTGCAGTCCCAGTAAAACCAATTGTTTTAAATAAGCCTTTTCATCTTTATCTCCTAAGAAAAATGGTTTTGGTAAGTTGGTTTGAAAAAGCGATAAGTCCACATGGCATTCACGAGCAATTTGACTGGCTCTTTCTTGGTCCTCTTGATCATAATAATGATTAATTTCTGCCAAAGAATAAAAATAACGACCGACTAAAACTGGTATAGTTGGATCAGAAATCTTCTTCTTTTTTTCTAATAGTTCTAAAATATGAAAATCATTGGCTTCCTTAGCTTCTAAGTATTTAACCTTTGGAATCGCAACTGTCGGAATGTTTTTTGCCTTACAAACTTGTTTTAATAGTGTATTGCATTCACGAAATTTCCTATTTTCGTTATAGGAAATCGCTACATCAAAGTTTTTTAAGTCTTGGTGAAATTGACTTAGTTGCTCATCCAATACATCTCTTTGTCCTTTTAATAATGCCTCATCAAATAAGCCCCCCTCACCATAAACAACCAAATGAATATGACTAGAATGTTTCTTTAAGACTTCATAAGGAAGAGAAGCTTTTTGACTAATGAGATAGGAATCTTGGATTAATTCTTGATAACCTCGATTATCTTTTGCTAGGGCTAAAAAAGGCACAATCGTATTTTCCATTTGAACGTCCATTTCCATACCAAAAATAGCTTGTATCCCCTCTTTTGCACAAAGTTTTCCAAATAAAGAATGACCCGACAAAACATTGTGGTCACTTAAGACAAGACTTTTATATCCAAGCTTTTTTGCGTATGAAACATAGTCTTCTAAGCGTATGATTGACTGATAAAAACTATATTCTGATGTCACAAGCAAATGACTAAACATACTCTTATTATAAACGAAAACAGACGTTCTTTTCATTTTACTTTATACCTTATTTTTAGTACCATTTATTACGGTTAGGGGGCGTATTATGCAAAAGAAAAAAGCGAAAAAATCATTTTTATATTATGTTAATTGTGTTCTCGTTGGTATTTTAGTTTTATATGCGTTAGCTGGCGGCTTTGCACTTATTAAAGGAAGACAATTATTAGCAGGAAAGCCAAATTTAAACTTGGATGACTTAAATTCTTCCGAATCAACAAAAATTTATGATGCAAACAATAAACTCATTACAGAAGTCGGTAGTTATTATCGTGAAAACATTTCCTATAAAGATATGCCCCAATCGTTAGTTGATGCTTTTTTATCCGTTGAAGATTCTCGCTTCTTTGCTCACAATGGTTTTGATGTACCTCGTTTCACAAAATCAGTCCTAGAAACACTTATTCATCATAATGTTCAAGGTGGCTCCACCTTCACCATGCAACTGGTCAAAAACACTTATTTCTCGACTGAAGATAAGGAAAGAAAAGCAACTTTATCCTACAAGGCTCAACAAATTGTTCTGGCAACCGAATTAGAAAAGAAAATGTCCAAAGAAAAAATTTTTGAGTTATATTTAAATAAATTAAACTTTGGTAATCGGATTCGTGGCGTTCAAAAAGCTTCTCAATATTATTTTTCTAAAGATGCTAAAAACTTATCTCTATCGGAATCCGCTTTGTTAGCCGGCATTATCAATCTACCAAATCGTTATAATCCTTATCGTTACTTAGAATACGCTACCTCCCGCCGGAATGAAGTTTTAGACCTAATGGAATACCATGGTTATATTAGTGCTAATGAAAAAAAATTAGCGAAGAGCATCAAGGTTGAAAATTTATTAAAAGGGAATACGCATTTAAGAACGGAAAGTTCCCAATACAGTTCCTTTGTGGATGCCGTTTTAAATGAGGCTCAAGAATTAACCGGTAAAGATCCGGTTTCTTCCGGCATGGAAATTCATACTACTTTAGTACCTCAAATTCAGGAACAAATCGAAAAAATTCAAAATGAAAAATTCTTTCGATTCCCAGATAAAAATATGCAAATATCGCTTGTCTCTATCAATAATAAAAATGGTGAGATTGTCGGGATTGGTGGTGGTCGTCATTATGGTGGCAGTGCTCGTCTTTTAAATCGTGCCGTTTCAAGCTATAAGCAACCCGGTTCTTCCATTAAGCCAATCGTTGATTACGCTCCTGCTTTTGAATATTTGGGTTATTCAACCGATGAAATGCTCTTGGATCAACCAATGACCTTTCCTTCTGAATCACGTGTTTTACATAATGCCGGTAATGAGACGAAATATCGTGGTGATGTGGATATCAAAACTGCCTTGGCGCATTCTTTAAATATTCCTGCTATTCGCTCCTTCGAAGCCGTGACGGCTAAGATTGGTTCAGATAAGTATGTGGAATACCTTCGTAGTCTTGGTTTCAAAAAAGCTCGTTATGGTAATTTCCATCCTTCTATTGCGATTGGCGGTAATTTATTTACAACAACTGTTACGGAAGTAGCGGGGGCTCACGCCGCAATTGTGAATCTGGGGAAATACAACCAACCGCATACCATTCGTAAGATTGTTTATAATGGTAAAGAATACTTACCACCAAATCAAAATAAACAAGTAATTTCAAGTGGTTCTGCTTATTTGACAGATGTCTTAATGGCTAATAACGTAACCTCTGGTGTTTATAACTATATGCAAGTTTTGAAACGCTCCTATCCTATTTACGCAAAGACCGGAACGACTGACTGGGGTTCTTCCGGTCTATCGTACGGTATCCCAAAGGGAGCTGCTAAAGATAGTTGGATGGTTGCCTCTAGCTCCAACTATACCAATGCCGTTTGGTTAGGTTATGATTCTGCAAAAAAAGGGGAAGGAACCTATCTCCACAATTGGAAACGTGCTTTAAATCTTCCCGGTCGTATTAATAACTTAATGTTGGATGTGGAAGAAAAAATCCCCGGTGTTCAATTAAATGGTGTTCAAAAGCCGGAGGATGTTGTGAATATAAGGTACTCTAAAGGAACTTATCCTCATATTGCAATTGATAGACAGAATATCCGTAATCCAATCACTTCCATGGTTTCTAAAAAAGGACTGGAAAATGTACCAACAGTCTATGCCGGTGATTATCAGAATAATGCCAATCACTTAGCTTTCTTCCACGCTTCAATTTCCAATGGCTTAATCTATGCGAACTGGGGTGCACAAAATGTTTGTAGTGGATACAGAGATATTTCTCTTCATGATCGTTACAATAATATTTCTAAATCAGGTTCTTGTCTTGCCAGTAATGGTTGGCTGCCTTCGTTAAAAAACGCTCAATTCTACATGGATCTTTATCAAGATGATAAATACATTACCACCATTCAATCCAAGAAAAATACTTGGGAAGGTTTACCTGCTTACTTTAAAGGAACAGTTAAAGCTTGTGGTTGGATGGTCAATAATGGTAAAAAATCAGAAAAAATTTGTACAAGCGCTGGTTACTACAGTCCTGAAGACACACAGAAAAAAGATAAAGCCTTAAATAATGCAACTAAATAAAGGAAGCTTCATAGCTTCCTTTATTCTTTCACCAATAATGACGCCAAATCAATTATTCAGCCTTCAACTCTCTAGCCATTAAGTCCACCATGGCTTGGCTTGGTTTCTTACCTTCATACAAAATCGCATAGACTTCATTCGTTATTGGCATATCAATATGATGTTTCTTCGCCTCTACATAAACAATTTTACAAGCATACATGCCTTCTACCGTTTTTTGATTATTGGCTAAGAAATTCTTAGCACTATCATCTTTGCCAATTTCATAGCCTGCCATGAAATTACGAGAATGATGAGACGTACAAGTCACAATCAAATCTCCTACTCCATCTAAGCCCAAAAAGGTTTCGGGTTTTCCACCAAAATAAATACCATAACGGCTCATCTCGGCTAGACCACGCGTCATTAAAGCTGCTCTAGCGTTATCTCCTTGTCCCAGTCCATCCAAAATACCGGAAGCGATAGCCATTACATTCTTTAATGCAACACCAATTTCAGCTCCGATTAAATCATGATTGCGATACACACGAAAATAATGATTGGAGAATATTTCTTGAATCATTCTGGAAGCTTCATCATCTTCACTAACCGCATTCACCGATGTCAATAAACGAAGCACCACTTCTTCTGCATGACTTGGTCCTATCAAGCTTACAATTCGAGTTTTTTTATCATGAAAGGCTTTTTGAAGAACAAGTGATAAGCGTTCATGATTCTCGGGATGAAATCCTTTCGCCACATTGACAACAATCACCCCATCTTCTAAGTAAGGACTAACCTGTTTCGCAACTGGTTCTAATGCAATGGAAGGCACTGCCATCAGAACAACTCGACTACCTCTTATCACTTCTAAATCAGTACTAGCATGGATATTGTGATTTAATTCAGCACTAAAAAACTTGGTGTTATGGTGATTATTTTGAATGTCGTCTACTTCACCAACATCCTTACCCCACATTTGTACATCATGACCATTATCCGCTACTACTTGAGCTAATCCCGACCCCCAAGCCCCTGTTCCAAGAATGGCTATTTTCATTCCGACACCTTCTTTCGAGCAATCATACGAATTGGCGTTCCTTCTAAAGCAAACGCATTTCTTAATGTATTTTCTAAAAAACGTTCATAGGTAAAATGTAATAATTTTGGATCATTACAAGATAACACAAAGGTTGGTGGTTGAATGCCCACTTGTGTTGCATAATAAATACGAAAACGCTTACCATTGTGTGTTGGTGCAGGTGTTGTGACTTGTGAATCGCCAATCACCTCATTTAAGACATTCGTTGGAATTCTTCGTTTCGCATTTTCTAAGACCTCATCAACAATTGGTAAAATCTTATGCACACGTTGTTGTGTTTTCGCTGATACAAACACAATTGGTGCATAACTCAAGTATAAGAAATGATTTCTTACTTTTTGTGTAAATTCATTCATGGTTTTATCATCTTTTTTAACAATATCCCACTTGTTTACAACAATAATAATTGGTTTATTCATTTCTACTGCATAACCGGCCACATGTTTATCCTGTTCACGAATACCGGCTTCTCCATCCATCACAAATAAGACCACATCACAACGCTCAATGGCTCGCATAGCTCTTAAAACTGAATACTTTTCAACTGATTCATACACCTTTCCCCGCTTACGAATCCCGGCTGTATCCACGATAATATATGGTTTTTCATCATGAACAAATGCTGTATCAATGGCATCACGAGTTGTACCCTGAATATTGGATACAATCGCTCTTTCTTCATTTAATATCGCATTAACTAAAGAGGATTTACCTACGTTCGGCTCACCAATCACAGCAATCTTAACACCCTCTTCTTCTGGAATATCCACTCTTTCCGGCATCAGCTCAAAACAACAATCCAAAATATCTCCAACACCAATACCATGAATTCCTGAACAAGCCATTGGTTCACCTAAACCAAGCTCATAAAATTCATAAATATTCATCATTCGACTTGAATCATCAATTCGATTAATAGCTAGAACCACCGGCTTTTTAGCTCTTTGTAATAAACCGGCAATGAAATGGTCATCTTCACTAAGCCCTTCAGCACCATTACAAACCATTAAAATGATATCCGCCTCTTCCATCGCAATATCTACTTGCGCTCTAATTTCCGTCTGGAATGGTTGATTGGCTAATTGAATTCCTCCCGTATCAATGACTCGAAAGGAGTTTCCCGCCCATTCAGCGCTACCATACAAACGATCGCGTGTCACCCCGGGTATATCTTCTACGATAGACATTCTTTCACCAACCAAACGGTTAAAAATAGTACTTTTACCAACATTTGGTCGACCAACAATGGCTAATACCATTTCTTTCATATTAAACCCCTTTCTAAAGGTACGAACAAACTTTATCCACGACCTCTTCAATACTCATATCTGAACAATCAATGCGTTTAGCATCCTTAGCTTGTACCAATGGTGAAGCCAATCTTGTTTCATCTTGGCGATCTCTTTCAGCAATGGACCGCCTAACTTCCTCTAGCGTAAGGGAAGGATTTTTTAACTTATCCTCCAAGAATCGACGTTGCGCTCTTGCTTCTACACTAGCCACTAAGAAAATTTTTAATTTGGCATCCGGCAAGACAACGGTACCAATATCACGACCATCCATGATAAATCCTTTTTCTTTAGCCAAGACTTGTTGACGAGCAACCATTTCTTGACGTACTTTTGCCCATTTTGAGACATTAGAAGCAGCCGAAGAGACTTCTGGATTGCGAATGGCTTGACTAACATCTTCGCCATCCATGAAAACTTGTTCCCCTTTTAAAAGAATTCCAGTTTTCTTTAAGCAATCTAATAAAGCTTCTTCATCCTGTTGAGAAATATGCAAGCGAATAGCTTTTAACGCTAAACAACGGTACATAGCCCCCGTATCCAAATGCGTCATATCCAGCTTTTTTGCAAGGCATTTTGAAATCGTACTTTTACCAGCTGCACTTGGACCATCAATTGCAATATTATAACGTTCCATTAATGCTTACCTCCAAAGATACTCATAAATACAAAAGCTAAGATAATCACTAAAGCCACAATCAAAATCACCAATACAATGTTTAAAATACGATTGGTTCTTCTCATCTTTGTATTTAAAGAAGCTACATCATCGCCATAGTTTTCAAGTTGGGCACGCATTGAAGTTGTTTCATTAAGAAGCTGTTGACGAGTGGATTGTTCTTCTTGTCGATTAAGTTTAGGAATTTCCATGGAATATTGTGAATCTTCCACAGCTGAAACGGATTTACCTGCCATAATATCCTGTACTTCTTTCATAATATCCGCTTTTGTTAAAGTTTGAGTTGATTCACTTTCTGCCTCTACTTTTTGGAAAGGAATATCCGTTGTGCTACTATCTTCCAATGGTTCATAGCGACGTTGTTTCTTTGGAAAAGGACGTGTTGGTTTTTCTTCTTTCTTTAAAGAAGTTAAAATGTCCAAAGAAGTTTCTTCACTAACCGCGTTGCCATGTTCCACATTATAACGTTTCGCTTCTTTTAAATATTGGCTGATATATTCATTGTCCAAAGGTGAAGATTCTACATGAGTTAAGGCCTCTAGCGGTGATAAATCCGCTTGATCAATCAGACTTGGTTGGCGTGGTACACGAATGGTTTCCTTCGCATGACTCGCCTTTTTAGGTTCACTAATTTCTTCACTAGGAGCTTTAAAATTACTTTGATCAATTTCATTCAAGCGACGAGCTAATCGAGATAGTTCTTCACTTTGAATGGTAGTATCTTGAAAGGATTCCTGTTCTTGTAAACTATTTCTTAAATCTTTATATTTTTTTATACGGGAAAACTCTGCCATAATTACCTCTCCAATCAAAAAGATTATACCATAAAGAAAAGAGCCTTTTGGCTCTAATTAACGATGTAATAATGGACTTATTGATTTATACAATAATAAAGTACAAATTGACACAATACTTCCTTTTAATAAATTAAACGGAAGCACTGAGAAAAGCACAAATCCTAATGGATTATGGATTAATGGAATAATCGCATGTCCTGCCTTAACAATCGATTCAATACTCATATGAAAGAAATAGGCATAGGCTGGTAATAATAAGAAATAATTCGCAAAGACAGCTATAAGCGCCATGGTTAATGTACCTATGCATAAACCAATCCAGGCATTTTTCTTTGTCTTATGATTTTTATAAATAAGCGTTGCTGGTAGCACAAACGCAAGACCCATTAAGAAATTCGCTATTTCCCCAACAAAAGCGGTGGATGTTCCTTTGAAAAGAAGGTGTAAAACAATCTTTAAGGCTTCCATACATACCGCCGCCAGTGATCCTAAGCTAAAACCACCAATCAAAACAGCCACTTCACTTAAATCAAACTTATAGTAAGGTGGCGCAATAAAAGGTAATGGAAATTCAATGGACATTAAAACAAATGCTAAGGCTCCCATAATAGCAATTAACGCAACACGCCTTGTGGTAGAAACTTTTTTTCCTACCATTTGAGCTTTCTCTGACATAGGTTTCTCCTTTCCTCTTATAAAAAAGAGGTTATAAGTAACCTCAGGAAAAATAATAAAAGACTCTTCCATCCAGACTTTACTGTCGCCTTCGGAATCACACCGAATCATGCCATAGGCTCGCGGGGTATACCGCCGGTAGGGACTTTCACCCTGCCCTGAGTTACACTCTAATTATAGAAAAAAATAACAACCTTGCAAGAAAAAAAGAATTCATTAGCGAATTCTTTAAGCACGACCACAATATTTGCCATCAGCTGTGCTGATAACCACCATTTCACCATTTTGAATAAACAATGGTACTTTAATGCCAAGACCAGTTTCAACCACTGCATTCTTTGTGGCGGAAGTTGCTGTATCTCCTTTAACAGCTTGCTCACATTCCGTGACTTGTAAGGTAACTTTATCCGGTAAAGCAACGCCTAAGATTTCGCTACCATACGTCGTTACAATCACATTGTCATTTTCTTTCATAAACTGCATTTCCCAAGTTAAGCGTTCCTTAGGAATTTCTGTCTGTTCATAAGTATCGTTATCCATAAAGACTAAATTCGTACCATCATCGTATAGATACTGCATATTTCTTTTATCAATTTCAGCTTGTTCAACTTTATCACCACCAGTAAAGGAAAGTTCATGGATAACACCCGTACGCATATTACGAACCTTTACTTTAATAATCATTTGGCGCATCGCTGTCTTATTATGATCCACATTAATCACTGTATACAAATTATTCTCATACGAAATAGACATATTCGGCTTCAAATCATTCACTATTATCATTTCTATTACCACCTCTTCTACGCTATTTTAACCAATTCAAGAGGACTTATCAACTTGAAAGCGATATTCAACAACTTCCTTTTTCTCTAAATCTAACTTAATTTTTAGACTTCTTCTTTCCGGATAAATAATGTTTCTTATCACTTGTTCTTCTTTGATTTTTCCATTTTTCAAATCACATTCTACTTCACGAAGGATTTTTCTTTCTTCTTGATAAAAGGAATAATCTTTTTTAAGGTTTTCTTGAATAATAAATTCTTTTTGTTTTAGAGTTAACTCGTTGATAAGATACTGACTATAAAATAGAAACAAAGCTAAAAAATAAATGGATATAAAACCTTTCTTTTTATGGTACATAAATCCCCACTTTTCTTTTGGTATGTCCTATTCTATAAAACAAATAAATCTTCTTTTGCGATTCTTCAAAAGAAATATCCTCTAAATTTTCCAAAAAGATTTGCGTACCCGGTTGTAAAATTAACTTTTTATTCACCATAGATAATACTTTCTCTTCTTTACCAATGCGATAATGCAATTGATTGTTTTCAATGGATATATCTTTTGCAAGTAAAAGTTCTCTTCTTAATTGGGCTAAAGAGATTTCATCTTGCCAAAGAATATACGTTTCACCTCTTCTTTGTGTTTTTAAAAAAGAAGGAATGATAGATACTAAACTAACCAAAATAAATATGGACAATAAGACGTCGATGATGAGGCTTCCTCTTTGACTTCGCATACTGAACACTTCTCCCTTTTAAAATTCTTTTGTGTCCATTTTTGGTAATGCTCTAGACTTTTATCATTTTGTAGATACAAAATCGTCTGATAGCCCAAAGTAACTAAAATCATAAAAACAAACACACAAATCAATGTTTCCATCAGAAAAAATCCCTTTCTATTCCCAGCGCAGTCGACCTTGTGCAATACGAATCACCACCTTTTGTTTTAAAACATCTATCCATCTATTTTGCCCCTGATTAACATAGCCGTTGGGATAGAAAAATATCCCTTCATAGCTACCATTTCTTTTATTTGCCATTGCTTGACTTTGAGCTAGTAAATAATTCAAAGACCATTCTTGTTTAGACATAGAACTTTGAAAATGAGGTTTTGGTGTCCATAGAAATAAAACGGATAATACCGACAATACCACCAATAATTCCATTAAACTAAACGCTCTAACGAACTTTGGCTTGTCCATTTTGAATAATCAGATGCTTTGAACCATCGCAAGTCAATTGGCTTTCGCTCAAAAGTCCTTCTGAAACCAATTCACTAATGGAACTAGGTAAACGATCATGAGCTAATTTATATTGAAGAATGGCAGAATCCCCTATCTTCTCTAAAGCTTGGCAACCTTTATTATTCACAATCGTCAATGTCTTCTGAATATTTGGAACAACCAAAAGAAACAGCACCGAAATAATCAAAATAACAATAACCATTTCTAATAAGGTAAAACCACGAACTTTCTTTTTCATCTTTTTTCTCCTTTCAAAATTTTTGTAGAAACTGCATTGGATAAAGAATAACTTGGTACATCAAAACCAATAGATACGCAATTTGACCATAGGCAAAACATTGTAAAAGAATGGAAAAATGTTTTAAACGTTGGTTTTGCTTATCTCTTGCGATGGCTAAATAACGCTCTAATAAAGGAATGGTATCTTTAAAGAAATAGGATAGTTGAAAAAATCGCTGCAAATTCGGCTCAACAATACGATGGGAATAAATCCGTTGAAATGAAATGCCGAAACATAATAAACGGTCAAATTCACTAGCGATATAATGCACCGGTGGCTTTTCTTGAATACTACTTAATAAATGAAAACTTTCTTGGCTCGATAGACACAATCGTAAACATTCCAAATAGTACTCTACAAATTCTATCGAACCCTTTTGCACAAAATAACTTTTGGGATAGATTTTACTTAATAGTCGATACAAAACAATCTGTACTTTCTTCATCTTTAATAAAAACACAAAGCTAAGCACCACAATGGACAATACGCCCATCATTATCCAAGAAATTCGCAAACTTCTTTCGACTTGTTTTAGAGATTGATTTTCAACCGCTGCACTACCAATCAGCTTTACCATTGTCGGTAGAATGAAATACGAAAACGCAAAACTACCAGCACTAACCAAGACCAGCAATAAAAATGGATAGGACAATTTCTTTTCCATGGCTTTTTTCTTTTGATTTTCCATTTGTAGTAAACGAATGGATAATTCCAAGGCTTTTGAAAAGGATAAGAATGGTAAGAAGCCTTCCAAATGAAGCCATAGTTTTTTAGGACAAATAGAATGAAAAGCCACTTCTAAAGCTTCCCCTTGTTCCAATTGCCTTATTAAATTGTTAATCGCTTTTTCGTTTCTTTTCTCTTCAATCAAACTCAAGGCATCTTTTAAGGGAATATCTTGTTTTAAAAGTTGATTCAAGTACAAACAATCCTCAAAAGAAATAAATCTCTTGAGAAAGCTGTTTTTCCAATGGAACAAATTCAGGGGAATGTTTCTGATTTTGAAAATAATAACTCAACTCCTTTTCATCCATAACTTCATAAATTGATTGTTTATGACCATCTTCTTCCACTAGTTCTTGATAAGAAATACCAACCAACACTTCTTTTAATCGACCTAAGGGAACACCCAAATCCACCATCCGTCGAATGGCCAGTATAGAACTAGAAGCATGAATAGAGCTAAACACCAAATGACCTGTTAATGCACAACGATAAGCCATTTTAGCAGCAACACTATCGCGAATTTCACCAATGAGAATAATATCTGGATCATGTCTTAATAATTGTTTAATTCCTTCTTCATAACTTAATTGTTCCTTAGAAACCTGAAGCTGAACCATGTTTTCTTGATAGACTTCAATAGGATCTTCCAAGCTAAATATCTTTTTGCCTTGAATTTGTTGTAATATGCTATACATAGTTGTTGTCTTACCACTTCCTGTTAAACCACTGAATAACACAAAGCCACTTTTCATAGCCATCATCCTTCGCATCCAATCCCGGTTATTTTTGGAAGTGGTTAATTCTTCAATTTGAAAGTGATGATTGTGATTTAGAATTCTTAAAACAGCGGATTGTTGATGGTGGCTTTGGATAAGAGCGAAACGACAGCTTAAACTCTGTTCGCCAATTTGAATTTCAAAAGAGCCGCTTTGTGGTAGATAAGCCCTTGAAACATCCAAGTTAGCTAGATACATCAAATAATGAAATAAACGTTCATCTTCCGGCTTTGTTGAAACCATTTCAATTCCTTGCATGGTACGAAATTCCATTTGAATGGCTTTCCCATCTTGCTTGATAAAATGAATATCACTGGCTTTACGAAGTAAAGCTTCTTTCAACCAATCTTTTAATCTTGCTTTCATATCCATGCATACTTGTATTCCCTTTAAACTGAAAAATCCACAAAAAAAGATGAGAAATCTCATCTTAAGAAAGGATTGTTTTGTAGCTCATAGGCTAGTGTTGTTACTTGGTCATGACCAGGATAGACCTTTAAGCAAAGATTTAATTTCTTTAGCTTTTTTAAGCTTTGCATAAGAACCTGTTCATCCCCACCATACAAATCACTTCGACCAACGGTTCCTTTGAATAATGTATCGCCTGAAAACAAGCAATCTTTGATTCGTAAACAAGTAGACCCCATCGAATGACCTGGAGTATAAATGACCTCTGTTTGGAAATGCCCTATCGCAAGTGGTCCTTCTTGAATCGCTATAAAAGAATGATAAATAGCAGCCCCATAAGGAATAAAAAGTTTTGGATCAATGAAGTCACGATCCCCTTCGTGCATGAATAAAGGTACTTCCGGATAGGCGTCCATGAGATCATCCACAGACACGGTGTGATCACTATGACCATGCGTTAAATAAATTCCTACAACTTTATAACCTTGTAAATTAGCTTGTATGGATAAAAAAGAATTGCCCGGATCAATAATAAGGGCTTCCTTATCTTCCAAACAAATATAAGTATTTTCTTGAAACTTTCCTTGGTTTAAATAAATAACTTTCATAGATATAATAAAAAATAGTCCAATGACTATTTCTTCTCCTTATGTAGAGTCATTTTTCTAAGACGCTTGCTATATTTCATAACTTCCAATTTTTCAGGATGCTTGCGCTTATTTCTTGTCGTGATATAGTCTTCTTCACCACATTCTGAGCAGACTAAGATGACATTTTCTCTTGCCATGATACACCTCCTGGTCTTCGCTAGAAGATTATAACATAGATTTCTATTAGTGGACAAATAAATGAAATAGTGGAAAAATACTTTCTAGGAGGACACAGATGAAACGAACTGAAACAAGACCAATCTACGTGGGCTCTGTCCAAATTGGTGGTCAAAATAAGTGTGTTTTACAATCCATGACAAATGTTTCAACCCATGATGTTGAAGCCAGTATCAAACAAATCAATGAATTAGCTGAAGCTGGATGTGAGATTGTTCGTCTAGCTGTTTTAAATGAAAAAGATGCTGAGAAAATTGGTGAAATCAAAGCTGGAACAACTGTACCATTAGTGGCTGATATTCATTTTAATCACAAACTTGCCCTCACTTGTTTGGATTTAGGGATTGATGCGATTCGCATCAATCCCGGTAATATTGGTGCTAAAGAAAATGTAGAAGCCGTGGTTAAAAAATGTCAAGAAAGACATGTACCAATTCGTATTGGCATAAATTCCGGTTCCATTGAAAGAGAACTATTGGAAAAATATGGTGGTCCTTGTTCGGAGGCTATGCTAGAAAGTGCTGATAAACATATTAAAATTTTAGAAGATTTAGACTTTAAAGATATTTGTTTATCGTTTAAGTCCTCGAATGTGGCTTTAACCATTGAGGTTTATGAAAAAGCATCCCGAAAATACCCTTATCCTTTGCATTTAGGGCTTACTGAAGCAGGAGGTTTCCGTGATTCATCCATTAAATCATCGGCCGCCTTGGGAGCTCTTCTTTACCGGGGAATTGGTGATACAATGCGTGTTTCTGTTTCTGCCCCACCCATTGAAGAACTTTATATCGGCAAACAATTATTAAAGAGTTTTAAATTGATAGAAGATGTACCGGATTTAATCGCTTGTCCAACTTGTGGTCGTATTCAATATGATATGTTACCACTGGTGAAAGAGATGGAAGACTATTTAAAAGACTTACAAGCCAATATCACTGTCGCGGTTATGGGCTGTCCTGTTAATGGTATCCAAGAAGCCTCTAGGGCAGATATTGGGGTTGCTGGTGGTGTCAAGCATGGTCTTATCTTCCGTAAAGGAGAAGTCATTCGGAAAGTTCCTCAAGCAGAACTACGGGATACCTTGATTGAAGAAATTAATAAACTAGTACAAGAAAAGCTTAGTCAATCCAACTAAGCTTTTTCATTGCCATCTCTTAGCTCTTTCGCTCTTTGTTTATAACGAGCCTTCTTTTCTTCTTTAATCTTGGAACGAATAAAATCTCTCTTTTTACGACGATAGAGTTTATCAATTTCCGCTTCTCTTTTCTTTTTATAACCAGGTTTAACCTTCCTCTTTTTCTTGGTCATCATTTTAGCAATCTGTTTCTGCATTTCCGTATCTTTTTTTGCTCGACGTTGACCATAAGGACGAAGGTCTTGCCAATTATGGTGATGGAAACGGCGGTGTTTAAATGGAATACCTTGTTTCATTAAAGAACGAATAGCTTCATCATCTTGCTCATGGTACAATGCGTAACAAGTACCGGATAGTCCTGCTCGACCGGTTCGACCAGCACGATGAATGTAGTATTCTAAATCATTAGGAAAGCCACAAGAAATAACAAAACCAACTTCACCAATATCCATACCACGGGCTGCCAAATCTGTCGCAATCACATATTCATATTGTGATTGGGTAATTTGTTTCATGGCTTGTTTACGTTCACGTGAACTTAAATCACCATGCAATTCAGTTAATTTAACACCATGGTCACGCAATTCTTGGGCAATCTCATGCGCTTCTTTCCGCGAATTCGCAAATATTAAACAGACGTAAGGATTAAAGCCGGGCATAATCTTTAAAATGGTTTCGGCATAGCTTCTGTGGTAACAAGGCACTAACACATGCTCAATATTCTTATTATTGGATTGATGTTTACCAATTTCAATGGTAATTGGATGATGCATATACTTCCTAATAAAAGGCTTTAACTGGTTTGGTAAAGTAGCTGAAAATGACAACATTTGTACATCATTCATTCGCGAAACAATCGCATCCACGTCCGCTAAGAAACCAAACTCCAGAGTCATGTCGGCTTCATCCACAACCATTACTTTCGCTTTATCTAAACGCAAAGAATTATCTTCTAAAAATAAATCCCTCAACCGACCTGGTGTACCAATCACAACATGCGGTTGTTGTAGTTGAAACTTCTTACTATCTCTTGCCCGCTCCTTACCACCCACAACAGCACTAATGCGAATGCTTGGAAAATAAGCTTCCACTTCTTTTGCCATCGCATAAATTTGATAAGCCAGTTCACGCGTAGGCGCTGTAATCACGGCTTGGACATAATCGCTGGCAACATCAATTTTTTCAAAAATAGGCACTAAAAACGCATGTGTCTTACCGGAGCCTGTTTCGGATAGACCAATTATATCTTTCCCTTGCAATGATAAAGGAATGACTTCCTCTTGAATGGCAGTCATTTCTTTAAAATGTTTATCCCTCAACCATTGTTTTAATGGTTCTTGTATGTGTAAATCTTCAAACTTTTTCATATAATCACCTATAATAAGTATAAAGGGAGCCAACAAAATAAGAAAGGAATAAGGCATGAAAATTATTTCTGTTCAACCAAGAGGATATTGTCATGGTGTTATACGAGCCATTCGTTTAGCCCAAAAAACTAAAGAGAAATACCCAAATACTCCAATTACGATTTTAGGCATGTTGGTTCATAACCAACACGTTGTGGATGTATTAGCCGAAAGTGGTATGCAAACCATTGAAGATAAAAACCAAGACCGTCTTTCTTTATTAGATAAAATTCAAGAAGGAATTGTTCTATTTACAGCCCATGGTGTTTCACCGGCTGTTTATCAAAAAGCCAAAGAAAAAGGTCTACAAGTTGTCGATGCGACCTGTCCGGATGTTTTAAAAACCCATGAATTAATTAAAGACTATGCAGATGATGTCATTTATTTAGGTAAGAAGAACCATCCCGAATCCGAAGGAACAGTCGGTTTATCCAAGCGGGTTCATTTGGTATCCAATCTTGAAGATTTAAAAGCTTTACAAGATATTGAAATTCATAATCCCATTATCACCAATCAAACCACTCTATCTCTTTTAGATTTACAAGACTTAATTGAAGCTTGCTTAAAGCAATACCCAAATGCAAAAGTCGTAAGAGAAATATGCCCTGCCACAAGGTTACGCCAAGAAGCAATTTTAAATTTAGAAGCCGATGCTTTGTATGTGGTGGGAGATGTTCGTTCTAATAACAGCAATCAACTAGCAATTATTGCTCGTAAGATTGGTATTCCTTTTGTAAAAATGATTTCTTCGGTCAATGACATTCAAGAAAGTGAACTCATTGGTAAGGAAAGGATTGCCATCACCAGTGGTAGTAGCACACCCAACGCATTAACCAATCAAGTGGTTTCCTTTCTACAGGAGTATGAAAAAACAGGTAAGTTTGAATTACCTGTTGAATTAAATCGACAACTTCTTTAAATCTTCAATTTCTTCTTTACTTAGGGGGCGGTATTCCCCTTTTTTTAGTGTTTCATCTAAAATTAAATTCTTCATGCGAATGCGTTTTAAATACATGACTTTATTGCCAAGAGAGAGAAAGATATTCTTAATCTCATGGTATTTTCCTTCTTGAACAACGATGGTACAGCTTCTCTCATCTAAGATATGCAGCTTAGCTCCTTTGTATGAAATATCTCGATATTCAACCCCCTTTTCAATAGCTTTTATATCTTCTTTACTTAAAGGTGATTGATGTTCAACATAATATTCTTTCTCAACGTGTTTCTTAGGTGAGAGTAATTCATGTGCCAAAGGACCATCATTCATAATTAGAAGTAGACCTTCTGTATCTTTATCCAATCTCCCACAAGGAAATAAACCTTTATAGTCAGGCACTAGTTCCAATACTGTTGGATCATGTCTTCCTTCGGTGGCGGATATATACCCTGCTGGTTTATGCAACATAAAATAATAATGTTCAGAATACGCTAATTCTTCGCCATCAATCGTGATGACATCTTGATTAGGATCAACTGCCCTACCGGCAGCTAAAACTACTTCACCATTAACACAAACCCTTCCCTTTTTAACCATATTCTTTACTTGTGTACGACTACCCACACTTGCATTGGCTAAAACTCGATCCAAACGCATTAAGCTCTCCTTATCATACGATTTAAAAGCAATTTTAAAGAACGGTGGAAAGTAACTTGAACTAGACGTAACCATTCTGTTAAAGCAAAATAGATTGCCATAGCCATCATAGAAACCCCAATAAACAAAATCAGTGCTACCGCTCTTGAATAATGAACAAAATCAAAACCAACTAACTTCAATAAGTAATAAGGGATATTCATAATAATTGAAATGAGTAAAATCTTGAGGAAGCGTCTTAATAAAACTTTCCATTGTAATTTAGAATAAGCAGTTATCTTATAAAAGCCTAAGAAGAAAATCGCAAAACCAGATACATAGCTTGAAATAATCGCTCCTGTATACCCAAATAAAGCCGTTAATGGATAAAAGGAAATGAGCTTAACCAGAAAGCCTATACCTAAATAACCAATACAGGTTTTTCGAAAACGTAATGTTAATAAAATAGAAGTCATCAAAGGCGTTAAGGTAGATGTAAAAGCTAATATACCAGCTTGTCTTAAAGCCACTTGACCATACACCAATTCACCGCCACCATACATAATGTAATACACAGCTCTGGATTGAAAAAATAAAACCGAGCTGACAGGTATCGCAAAAAAGAAGGTAACGTCAAAAGCATCCATTAAATATTTACGCATTTCCTTCCAATTTTGGTTTTCTAAAGCGGCGGTCACAAAAGGAATAATACCCGCACTAAAGCCACTAGCAACCACTTGTGGAATAGAAGTTAACTTATCACAATTGGTTTGAATAATGGAATAAATTAACGTAGCCGTATTATGATTCATCCCTAAGCTTTGATTCACAGATACAAATAAATTGGTGTTCACCAGAATTTGTGAATTCCCTAAAATGGCGGTCACAAAGAATGGAATAGCGTACATTAAAAACTCTTTTAAAATAATCTTGTAGGAAACCGCTTCTCTTTCTTGCCTTTTAGCCAAACGAGCAATTCTTTTATTCCGTTTGGTATCAAAATAGGCAAAATAGAAAATGGCTAAAATAGCTCCTAAACTGGTTCCTATTACAGAAGCATAAGCACCAAAGCTGCGATGCATCTTAAAAACATAAACACCAATCATCGAAGCCGCTAAGATAAAAGCAACTCTCCCTACCTGTTCTAAAACTTGTGAACCGGCATAGGCACGCATTTCTTTTAAACCTTGGTAATACCCACGGTAACTATACAAAATCGGTACAATGAATAAAGCTAAGGCTAATAAAGAGAATACATTTTGCATGGTCTTTAGTTCCCAAGCGCTAATATTTCCTCCCCCTAAAGCCCTTGTAGCTAAAGGAGCTGACATCAAAAAGAAAAACATTGCCATCACAAAACCAGATGCCATTAAAATTCCAGTTCCTAAGCGACGCACTAACATTACCGTCTTATAGTCTTCCTTAGCATAATATTTCGCTACTAAAGCCGCTATCGCAAAGGGAATACCGGAGCCGGAAATTTGTAGTAATAAAGCGTAATAATCATAGGAAGCTGAAAAGAATACCATGTTCTGTTGACCAACAATTTCTTTAAATGGAATGATATAAAACAAACCAATTAATTTCGCAATGAAAATACCGGCCGTGGATGTTAAGGAACCAGCTAAAAATGATTGACCAACTTCTTTTTTTAATTTTTCACTCATTCTTCAACCCCTCATTGAATTTCTAAGTGGATAAATTCTCTTTGAATTTCACCGGTATAATCTTTAAATTCAACCAATATATCCACTTGGATTTTCTTTTCTTTTGCTTCTCCAGAGACCACAATTCCCTTCACATAGCCCTTTTCTTTATTCACTTGATTAGGAATTAAGGAACTTGGTTTATCAAAGATACCAGAACTTGGCATCATTTTTTTATTCTGAGCGTATGGAACACCCTTTTCAACCGCCATCACCACCACTTGATTCATTTCTACCCTTGCGTGATCGATAAAAATATAGTACACATAACTACCATCTTCTCTTTTAACCATTTCACTTGAAGTAGAAAAGTATGACGACTTAGTTTTGAAATTACTATAACTTTCCACCATATTATAATGAATTTTATAGGATTCCATTTTTAAATTTTTCGTTTCATCTTTATGACAGGCTTGTAAGCAACTTATCAGCAACAAGAGCACCAGCCAACTTATCTTTTTACGCATATACTAAATTATACCTTAAATTCACCAATATAGTTGATTGGATTAAAACAGAAGGCATTATAAATTTTATGCGTTATTATGAAAATACAGTTTATCTCCATACGCATTTCTCATTCTAACAAATTGCTTTATATTAAATACCACTGTATTGAAAAAGATGAATTTTTAAAATTCATCTTCAAATTTCTTTATATATTCCTTGTAGTAAGAAATACGTTTCTTTAATTGTTCATCATGGCTTAAAGATAAAATCTTTTCTGTTTTTTTTATTTCATTTTCAAACCATTCTTTTGCGATTAAATCTTTCTTCTTTTTCAAATAAGGACCAATGAAGACATCCTCTTCTTGATACTCGCTTTCACCTGTATAGTAAACAAAAATTGAAAGATAATAAAACTTACGATCATACACCACCCATTCTTCTTGAATCGAAAAACCATGCTCAAATAACCATTTTCTTAGTTCTTCATAACCACGATTCACCTGTAAAAGAATTTGCTTGTACCCTTTCGCTTTAGCCAATTCACTTGCAAGAATATGAATAGCCCTTTGACCGCCCATACCAGCAATGATAATTCCTTGCGTATCTTCTGGTACTTTCGCTAATCCATCACTTAAAATCGTTTGAATAACATCTTCATAACCAAAGTATTTAATATTATCCTTAGCAATTGCTAAAGGACCTTTCGCAATATCGCAAGCATAAACCTTCTTAGCAATTCCGTCCCTCATTAAATCAATGGACAAAAAAGCATGATCACAGCCAATATCCGCTATGACCAAGCCCTTTTGAACATGATGTTTTATCTTTTTTAAACGCTTTGAAATCATTTATCAAAGAAATCCTTTAAACGCTTTGAACGATTTGGATGTTTTAACTTGCGAAGAGCCTTTGCTTCAATTTGACGAATACGCTCACGTGTTACATTAAATTCACGACCAACTTCTTCTAATGTTCTTGTACGACCATCATACAACCCAAAGCGCAAACGAAGAACCTTTTCTTCCCTTTCCGTCAAACCGGAAAGAACATCGTTGATTTCATCTTTCAATAATTGATTAGAAGCATACTGATCCGGACTTAAAGCATCCTTATCCTCAATGAAATCCCCTAAGTGAGAATCATCTTCTTCCCCAATTGGCGTTTCCAAAGAGACCGGATCCAAAGCAATCTTTTTGATTTCACGCACTTTGTCTGCCGAAATACCATCCAAGCATTCCGCAATTTCTTCCGGGGTTGGCTCACGGCTTAATTTCTGTACTAAGCTTCTTTCCACACGCGTTAATTTATTGATGGTTTCTACCATGTGAACAGGAATACGTATTGTTCTAGCTTGATCGGCGATAGCACGTGTGATAGCCTGACGAATCCACCAAGTCGCATAAGTAGAGAACTTAAATCCTTTTGTATAATCAAACTTTTCAACCGCTTTAACAAGTCCCATATTTCCTTCTTGAATCAAATCCAAGAACTGCATACCACGACCAACATATTTCTTTGCAATTGAAACAACTAAACGCAAGTTAGAAGAAATTAGAATATTACGAGCTTCTTCATCACCTTGTTCAATTCGTTTTGCGATTTCCACTTCTTCATAAGCTTTCAATAAAGGAACACGACCAATTTCTTTTAAATACATCTTAACCGAATCACCGGATGCACTCGACATATCCGAACGAATCAAGCCATAATGATCTAACGTCGTCTCTTTATCATCTTTTTCTTTATCTACATCATCTAAATCATCGCCTGTGCCTTCATCCTGATCATTCACTAAAACATGGTCTTCATCTTCTTCAAAGTCTTCTAATTCTTCTTCCGAAGTAACCTCCATCTTTTGTTCATTAAACCAATCCCACAAATCATCCATTTCATCATCGCTTAAATCCAAATGTTCTAAAGAAGCAACAACATCCTTTTGTAATAATTCACCTTCTTTTCGATAGGTAGCTTTGTATTCTTCTTTTAAATCATCCAATGTTTTTAAATCCATATTTTTTCCCGCTTCTTTCACGGAACTAATCTTTTTCTTCGCTTCAGTCCTCTTCTTTGTTGGCATATTCTCTCCCATCTATTTTCTTTTTACTTTGTGGGCTTTTTTCTTTTTAAACACAGGTTTCTATTGAATACACTGTCTGTCCTTCTTCCACTTTTGCCTATTTTACCACAATCTATTCCAATCTGGTAAATGGCTTTAATTTTTCTTTTCTTCGTTTGATTTCAAACGACCTAATTCACGTTTTACTTCACTATACTTCTGTAACAAGAGTTTTTTCGTTGTTTCATCTAAGCTTGGATTGGAAAGACTATCGTACAATTCTCTACTTTGCTCTTCCAAACGCTTCATTTTAACGCGATCAAATAATGCTCTTAAGCTTTCTTCTTGGTATTCTTTGACATTCATCGAGATTAGTTTTGACCAACACTTTCTTTCCATTTCACTTTGGGCAGCTTCTAATAATTCAATGGATTGGATTTCTTGTTTACGATGAAGGCGATTGACCAGTGTTAAAGCCACATTATTTCGCAGTGTATCCGTTAAAAAGCCTAATTCTTCATCAAAGATTTGAATAGCTTTTGGATATTGTAGCATCATGGCTAATATTTCATATTCCGCCACTTCCACACCATCAACTTTCACTCTCGTAGTATGTGTTTTTTTGGCTTCTTTTCTTCCCAATATCGAAAAATTCAAACCTAGTTTTTCTTCTAAAACATGTTGGAAATAATGCCGATCCATCTCATCATTTAAGTTTTGAATCTCAAGAGCAATTTCTTGACCAAGCTTCTTTTTTTCAGAATAATTATCTAAATTCGTATTTTTCAATCGATAATCAATGAAAAATTCCATAAAGCTTTCTTCTTGTTTTATAAACTTCTCTAAAACTTCTTTGCCTTTTTGACGATAGATTTCATCCGGATCTAAATTGTCCATATTCTTGACAATTCGGCATTCCAATCCGATGGATTGCGCTAATTTAGCCACCTTATAAGAAGCATTTTGACCGGCATTATCACCGTCATAAACAAGCACTAAAATCGGAGCCATGGAAGCCAATAAACGCATCTGCTCTACCGTACAAGCCGTTCCTAAAGTACAAACTGCATTTTCAATACCGGCTTGTCCAAGAGCAATCACATCCATTACCCCTTCACAAAGATAAATCTTGCCGGCTCTTCGGGCTGGATTTTTAGCTCGATGATAATTATAAATCACACTTCCCTTATGAAAGACTAAGGTATTGTCCGTATTAATGTATTTCGAATCCACATTTGAATCCATACTTCTAGCTGTATAACCAACGGTTTGACCATTTCGGTCATGAATAGCGAAAGTAATTCGATTTTGGAATACATCTTCAAAACGACCATTATAATAACGAATTAAGTTAGCTTGGCTCATTTCTTCTTCGCTATATCCCTTTGCTTTTAAATAAGAATAAAGCTTTCGATAAGGATTATAACCAATACCAAACTTCAAAGCCGTTTCTTCATCAATACCTCTCAGCTTGAGATATTCTTTTGCTTTTAGACCATCATTTGTTTTTAGAATATAGGAGAAATAACTTGTTGCATCGCTTAAGACATTTTTCATTTTTTGCGTTTGTGGATCTTCTACCACTTCTTTTTTAGGGGCACTTTGCACATGAATACCAACGATTTCACCTACCTTTTCAACCGCTTCCGGAAAAGAAACTTTCTCAAAATCCTGTACAAATTGAAAGAGCGTCCCACCATTCCCACAGACAAAGCAACGATAAATTTGCTTGTCCGTTGAAATTTTTAAGGATGGATCGTGGTCATCATGAAAAGGGCAAACAGCCACATAGCCATTTCCCTTCTCCGTTACTGGGATATAATGTCGAATGACATCCACAATATTAGCTTTAGAACGAATATCATCGATGACATTTTGCGGAATACTCGCCATAGAACTCCTTAAAATTCAATTTCTTTTTTTATCTTTTGTAAAGCTTCTTCAATGCTCATTCTTTCTTGGCTCATGGAATCACGGTAACGAATGGTAACCGTAGTATTCTCTAAAGTTTCATCATCAATTGTGATACAGAATGGTGTACCAATCTCATCTTGACGACGGTAACGCTTGCCAATCGAACCGGAGCCATCGCTTTGAACAGCGAAATACTTGGAAAATAAATGACGAATTTCTTCAGCTTTTTCACCATGTAATTTGGCACGCAATGGTAAAATCGCCGCTTTAACTGGTGCTAACGCCGGTGAGAAATGCATAACAACACGTGTATCACCATTCTCTAATTCTTCTTCATCATAAGCATCAGTAAAGAACATAAAGAATAAACGCTCTACCCCAACCGCCGGTTCAATCACATAAGGCAAGTACTTTTCATTCGTTGTTGAATCTAAGTACGTTAAATCCTTATTAGAGGTTTTTTCATGTTGACCTAAATCGTAGTTTGTACGGTTGGCGATACCCCATAGTTCCCCCCAACCCCATGGAAATTTATACTCAATATCCGTTGTTGCTTTAGAGTAGAAAGATAATTCTTCTTTTTCATGATCTCTAAAACGAAGATGTTCCGGATTAGCTCCTAAGGAAAGAATCCAATCCATACAAAAATTACGCCAATAACTAAACCATTTATCATCCTCACCCGGTTTCACAAAGTATTCCATTTCCATTTGTTCAAACTCACGGGTACGGAAAATGAAGTTACCAGGTGTAATTTCATTGCGAAAAGATTTACCAATTTGACCAATTCCAAAAGGAAGCTTCTTACGATAGGTTCTTTGAATATTCTTGAATTGAACAAACATGCCTTGAGCCGTTTCAGGTCGTAAATAAATTGTATTCTTAGAGTCTTCTAAAATACCTTGGAACGTTTTAAACATTAAATTAAATTGACGAATTGGTGTGAAATCATGACTGCCACAATCCGGGCAAGCAATCTTATGTCCCTTAATAAAGCTTTCCATTTCTTCCTTGGACCAGCCTTCCGGACTAACCTCTCCATGCGTTGCATCTTCAATTAAATGGTCCGCTCTATGTCTTGTCTTACAATTCTTACAATCCATCAAAGGATCTGAGAATCCACTCAAATGACCTGAGGCCTCCCATACCTTTGGATTCATTAAAATAGCGGCTTGTAATTCAACATTGTTTGCGTCTTCTTGAATAAACTTTTTCTGCCAAGCCCGTTTAATAGCATCTTTTAATAGCACACCATTTGGGCCAAAATCCCAGGTATTGCTTAATCCCCCATAAATCTCAGAACCTTGGAAAACAAAGCCGGTTTCCTTAGCATGTGCCACAATTAAATCAAAACTTTTCTCTCTTTTCATCCTTCCTCTTTCCTTCTAATATGCCTATTGATTGTACCATATTCCCCTTACATAAATAAATGTTCATAGAAATCAAAGGACTTTAAATGTAAACCGGCGTGTTCACGGAATAAATCAAAAGCCAAACGTATCTCATGATGATTAAAATCAACTCGATGATTAACTACTTCGTAGTGCTCTAAACGAGCCTTAAAGGCCAAACGTATCTTTTTTAATTGACTTATTTTCATAACTGGACTAGCTAACTCGTGGGCATGATTTTCACAAAGAAAACCACCTTCTTTTGCACTAAAAGAAACGACTTCTTGTTTTCCGCAATGAACGCAAGCATCCATATTTGGTTCAAAACCAAATTCTTGTAATAATGTGCTTAGAGTAAGGACAAAAACCGTATCGGCATTTTCTCCTTTTTCCCATAAAGAAAAACTATTTTCTAGTAATTGAAATAGATGTGAGCTATCTTCTTGAAAAACAGTCAAACAATCAAGAATATCAACGATGACACTTGCCATCGAAGAAAGCCTTAAATCACTATACACATGGCGATAAAAATTGAGGGCTTTCGCCCTTTTTAAAGTTTGTAACTCTTTTCCTTCTTTTAAATCGTATTGCACTTCAACCTTAGTAAAAGCTTGCAAAGCCGATGCATTTTTAGACTTTGTGTTACGCACTCCCTTAGCAATAAAACTAATTTTCCCTTCTTCTGTAAGAAGGGAAATAATGACCGCTTTATCTTGATAAGGTACCTCTTTTAACACAAAGCCAAGTACTTGATTATTCATCTCGATTCGCCCCCGCATAACCCATTTGTGAAATACGAGCATCTTTTGAACGCCATTCTTCTTCCACCCGAACAAATAATTCCAAAAAAACTTTCTTGCCTAATAATATTTCCATGTCTTCTCTTGCTAAAGAACCAATTTTCTTTAACATAGAGCCCTCTTTGCCAATTAGGATTGGTTTTTGGGAAGGACGATCCACTAGTATCGTAGCTTGTATGTAACAAGTATTCTTTTTAAACTCACGCTTTTCAATATAAACGGCACAAGCATGTGGAACTTCATCTTCGGTTTTGCAAAGAATTTTTTCCCGAACAATTTCAGCCAAACGGAAATCCAAAGCATTATCACTGGTAATATCGCTTGGATATAAATAATCTCCCTCCGGTAGATACTTTAAAGTAGTTTGAATGAGATCATCCAATTTCAAAGTAAACTTAGCGGATATTGGAAAATACTCTGCAAAAGGATAACGCTTGCTCCACTCTCCTAAAATAGCCATAACCTTTTCTTTGGATAAACAATCCACTTTATTTAAGATTAAAAAAACGGGCTTCTTTAAATTCGCAATATGTTCTAGTACAAAGGCATCTCCTTTTGCAAAGGGAACTCTAGCGTCCACCACTAAATACAACATATCCACGTCCTGAATCACCGAATAAACCTCTTTATTCATGCGTACACCCAGACGATCGAAAGGCTTGTGAATACCAGGGGTATCGGTAAAAATAATTTGTCCATCTTCGCGTGTTAAAATACCACGAATTTCTGAACGGGTAGTCTGACTTTTTTTCGATACAATCGCTATTTTTTCAGCTACTAAAGCATTAATCAAGCTGCTTTTACCAGCGTTTGGTCGACCGGCAATTCCAACAAAACCACTTCTCATCGAAGAACATCCTCTGAATCAAAATGATAAGGCAATAATCGACGCATATTTGTATCCAATTCATCTCCCTTTCCATTCGATAAATAAATTGGTGTATCCAGTTGCAATAACTCACTTAAGACTTGTCGACAAATTCCACATGGTGCCGCCATTCTAGGACCATCACAAACTATCGCTATCGCAACAAAGTCCTCTTTACGATAGCCCTCGGAAATCGCCGCAAATACCGCTGAACGCTCCCCACAATTCGTTGCTCCGAAACTGGCATTTTCAATATTAACACCATGAAAAACACGTCCATCTTTGCACTCTAAAGCACTGGATACATGATAATTGGAATAAGGTGCATAGGAATTCTTAAGCACGGAAAAGGCTTCTTGAATTAATTCTTCTCTTGTCATTTTCGATCCGCAATCCCTTCTAACAATTGATTTTGAATAACAAACATTTCTTTTTCATCTTCTGGCTTCATATGATCATAGCCTAAGCAGTGTAATAAGCCATGCGCAAATAAGAAACAAAATTCTCTTTTTTCTGAATGCCCATATTCTTTAGCTTGGCGTACTGCATAGTCAACATTAATAAAAACATCTCCTAAATCATTCATATCTACTTTTTCTTCACCATCTTGGATAGCGAAAGAGAGGACATCCGTTGGTCGATCAATTTGCCGATAATCCCGATTGATTCGGTGAATGGTACGTGATCGAACAAAAGTAACCGATATTTCTTTGTGTTTGTCTAATTGTAAAACTTCTTCTGTCCTTTTACCAATTTTACGATATAAGCTTTCATATGGTTTGGCTGGAAAATTGGTTCGATAATAAAAAGTAATTTCCATTTAACTACCTCTTTTTTCTATTATATCGTTATTTAAGTAAATAAAAAAGGATTAGCCTATTTTGATATATACCAAGTTATGAATGTTCAGTGATAATGTCTTAATAGATGTTCAGTGAAAATGTCCCGATTATTGATTAAAGATAGTGAGGCATTGTTTTACATCTCTTTCTCCATTTTATTATTTTCTAGTCATTGGAGGAACAAATGAAGAGGATACGATTATCTATGAAAGAACAAGAAAAATATTTAACAATCAAAGATTTAATTGACCATCACGGCAATAAGAAACGAGCAGCTTTAAAACTCGGTGTTTCTATTCGTACAATCAATCGTTTAATTATTGTCTATCGGAATAAAGGAAAAGCCGGTTTCGTTCACGGAAACAGAAACCGACCATCTGCTCATTGCCTCACACAAGAATTAAGCTCTCACATCATACATCTTTATCAATCGATTTATCAAGATGCGGGCTTTAATTTTTCTCATTTCACCCAATTCTTAAGTGAAAAACATGATATCCATGTCAGTCTTTCTTCGGTTAGAAGAATTTTAAATGAAGTAGGTATCTTCTCCCCTAATGAACACCGCTGTTCAAAAAAGAAAAGAAGTATCATGTCTTTAAAACAAACGAAACCGACTCTCACAGATACGGAACTAAATGTGGCTGTCAATCATGAATTAAGTTTACAACTAGCTCATCCAAGAAAAGCTCGATGTAAGAATTTTGGGGAAGAAATACAAATGGATGGCTCTATTCATAATTGGTTTGGTGAAAATAAGGCAACGCTACATTTAGCGATTGATAATGCCACAGGCGTGATTGTAGGTGCTTATTTTGACAAGCAAGAAACACTTCACGGCTATTATCACTGTTTTCACCAAATCCTTTCTAACTATGGCATACCCTATCAATTTCTTACCGATAGACGAACTGTTTTTGAGTATGAAAGACGCACGAATAAATCGGCTGAAAATGATGTCTTAACGCAATTCGGTTATGCCTGTAACACTCTTGGTGTTACCATTGAAACTTCCAGTGTTAGCCAATACAAGGGGCAAATAGAAAGAGCGAATAGAACCTTTCAAGACCGCTTAGTTAGTGAGTTAAAAATGGAGAATATAACAACCATAGAAAAAGCCGACCAATATCTTATTGAAACCTTCGTACCTAATTTTAATAGGCGTTTTGCTCAAGATTATACGAAATACCCTTCGGTAATAGAAAGTAGTCCCGGCGAAGAGACAATCAATCTAACATTATCAGTTATATGCGAAAGAAAATTCGATAATGGCTCCTGTATAAGCTATAAAAACAAATATTACCAAGCCTATAATCAAAATAATCAATTAATCGCCTTTAAGCCTAAGACAAAAGCCTTAGTCATTAAAACCCTAAACAATACCCTATACGTAACGGTAGATGATCGTGTGTATGCTCTATTTGAATTAGAAAAGAACAAGAAAGTCTCTGCAAATTTTGACACTGATGACACAAAAGAAAAAAAGCCGAAACAGGTACATATACCGCCAATGAGTCATCCTTGGAAAAGAGATTCATTTATTCGTCAGCAACAAAGAGCACATCAACACAAGCAATTTACACGATGATAGTAAGCTTTAAAATAGCGAGAAATCTCTAATCAAGATTCCCCGCTTATATTACAAATTTTTTGGGACATTTTCACTGAACATTGACAGGATTAGCCTATTTTGATATATACCAAGAAAACTAGACACCGTAATTCATAATTTGTCTTTAACAACTGGTTGCTAATCTATTCTTCAATCCCTTGCATACAAAAAGGATACCTTGTCGTCTTTTTTTATCACATCAGTATCCTTAATCAATTTCTATGTTTATTCTATTAAAAAGAAGCCTATTTTTCATAAGCTTCAATAATTTTTTGTACCAGAGGATGACGAACGACATCTCTTCCATCCATCGTTACAACCGCTATATCATTCACATGTGCCAAGCGCTTTTGCACATCCGCTAAGCCAGATAACTTGATGTCTTTTAAGTCTACCTGTGAACTATCTCCAGCAATAATCATCTTGGAATGAAACCCCAATCGTGTTAAGAACATCTTCATTTGTGCATTGGATGTGTTTTGCGCTTCGTCTAAGATAATATAAGCATTCTCCAAAGTTCTTCCTCGCATATACGCCAACGGGGCTATCTCTATGGTTCCTTTTTCCATAAGCTTTTCCGTTTGCTCTAATCCTAGCATCGTATGTAAAGCATCGTATAAAGGTGTTAAATAAGGATCTACTTTTTCTTTCAAATCTCCCGGCAAAAAGCCCAGGCTTTCACCTGCTTCCACTGCTGGTCTAGTTAGAATAATACGGTCTACCTCATGATTTTTTAAAGCCGTAACCGCTTTAACCACTGCCAGAAAAGTCTTACCCGTCCCGGCTGGACCAATCGCAATCACAATTGTATTGTTTTCCATAGCTTTTGCAAAATGGTATTGACCAAGTGTCTTTGGCTTAATACTTTTACCTGAAAAGGTACGCCCAATTTGAAGCTGATCCACAAAATCCAATTGATTTCCTTGCCTATTTTGAATTAAAAATTGCACTTCCTTCAAAGATAAAGAATGGTTCTTTTTCACAAAACGAACTAACTCTTTCAAAATAGAAAGCACTTCTTCTTTTCCTTCTATTATGAATTGATTATCACGCAAAAGAATTTGACTTTGGAAAGCTGCTTCCAGTTCTTTTAAGTATTTATCTTGTGGTCCAACAAGAATTTGTAAGTCTTGGGTACTTACATCATTGATATCTATTGTTTTACTCATATAACTAATTTTACCATAAGACGGTATAATAATCTTATGCAAAGTATTCGTTATTCCTTAATTAAAAAAGCTGAAAAGAAATTTCAAATTTCAGTTGATTATCCTTTTCAAAGAAATCCCGAAGCACAGGTCTTTCGTATTCCCAATCAAAAGACTTGGTTTGCGCTATTTCTGCGCATATCAAAAAGAAAATTAGGTATGGATAGCGATGAAATGGTGGATATTGTTAATCTAAAATGTGATGAATTTATCGCTGGGACATTGAGACGAAATCCCGGTTATTTCCCTGCATATCATATGAAAAAAGCGAATTGGATTTCAGTTGTTTTAGATGGAACAGTTCCTAGTGATGAAATTTTAGATTTACTGGAAATGAGTTATGACAATTGCCTTAAACCCAAGAAACAAAAATCTTTTGGCAATCAAACTTGGATTATTCCCTCCAATCCAAAGTACTATGATATTCATCAAGAAATTGAACAAAGTGAAGACCATAGTCTCCTTTGGCAACAATACCCTAATTTTCATCAAGGCGATACCATCTTTATCTATGAAACTGCCCCAAGTCAAAAAATTATTTATGAAGGCTATGTCAGTGAAGAAAATATCCCTTATCAGTATGAAGATGAACACTTTTCTTTTAAACGAGGTATGAAAATTAAAATTATTCGTGATTATCGTCATCATGATTTTACTTTATCGGTAATGAAGACATATGGTATCGGTGCCATTCGTGGTCCTCGCCATTTACCGGAAGAACTCATTCAAGATTTAAGAGCTTTATGGTAGATTGTAAAATTAAATGCAACAATAAAAAAAGAAGTCAATGACTTCTTTAGAAGTTACTTGTTGCGCTTTCTAGCCTTTTTCGCAGCTTCAATTTTAAGCTTACGCTTAATACCCGGCTTGACGTAATATTCTCTCTTACGAGCTTCTGCGAGGGTTCCATTGCGGGAGACCTGGCGCTTAAAACGACGCAAAGCATCATCAAGGTTTTCATTTTCTTTTAATACAACTCTTGCCATTCAACAACCCTCCTTTCAACTTAGCTTTATGATTATACCCTAAAATAAATAAATTGACAATAGAAAAACGATTCTATCGAACCGCTATATAAATTGAAACATTAATTGCAAATGATATTTTTTAATAAAAGTAGGATTGTTTTTTAAGAATTTTTAAGTTTCAAAACCCAAGTTCTTTAAATTAGAAAGAAAACAATCCTATCTAGCAGTTTTATTCTATAACAAGACCAACCTTTTTCCAAGTTTAAAAGAGCTAATTTTCTAAAAAATCAACTTTCTCATTCTAACATTATGAAAATTTACAAAACATTAGCTTATTTGTTGAATTTCTTCTTCAAATAGTTCCTTTGGTGTCCTGAAATTGAATAGCTTTCTAGGATAATCATTCATCCATTCCTCTACCATTTTAACCTTAATTTTTGAAATGTCGTTTAATGATTCACCTTTTTTAAACCATCGCCTGATATATCTATTTTGATTTTCGTTACTTCCTCTTTCACAACTAGTATATGGATGACAATAGTAGATATCTACCCTCTTTTTCCTTTTAGAAACACAAGATGTTGTCATTCCTTTATAATCAGAAAATTCTGATCCATTGTCTACAGTTATAGTCTTGAATATGTTCTTGAATTGGCTTGTAAAAGCCTTTTCTAAACGATTTAGAACCCTAACTACAGCTTTTGAACCTCGTTTCACCTTAAAAATCATTTCATAGCGTGTTTTACGCTCCGTTAGAACCAACAAAGACTGATTATCTTTACTTTTTCCTATAACCGAATCCATTTCCCAATTACCAAATTCTTCTCTGGAAAGAATAGATTGTGGACGTTGTTCAATGGTACATTCTTTTGGTTTTCTCCATTTACGAAAATGAGTTATTTTCTGCCTTTTTTTCTTTCTATCATATATTAAATCACTTTTTTCTATTGCTAAAACGCCTTTGTAAACATAGTTATAAATCGTTCTGGATGATATGTTTATGCTGAATTGAAGATTGAAACGCTGTATGTTATTAACAACAACAGCTGGACTACATTTCAATTTAGTAATGCAATCGGTTATATATTTGCTAAGTTTATGGTCGTTTTTTAATTTTATTTCCTTTCCTTTGTTTGTTTGATTTTGACAATATTTTTCCTGTGCAATGACTGGCGAATAGTCTATTCTTCTTTTTAAACTACTTTCAAGTCGGCTATATTTTCCTCTTGTCAACTCTCGATAAATCGTTGAAAGATTAACATCAAGTATCTTTGATATTTCCTTTTTATTATAATGATGATGAAGTAAACGCTCTAATAATAGTCTTTTTTCTAAATTCAAATGCTTGAATGGCTTTCTCATTCTAAAATCCTCTCTAATTCTATTTTCTAAGAATTTTTATGAAAGCAACACTACTTTCAGCTTCTATCAGTCATTCTCAATAAAAAAATAGCAAGACTTTTTGTTTTAATACAAATGTCTTGCTATTTTTAAGGGGAATGAAAAACTTAACTATTTATTGCTTTTTCTTTCTGGAAAATCCAGCTATTTTTAACTGGACGTATTTACCATCTATTTCTAATTTTAATAATGCTTGATAGGCTTTACCATCTTTGTTGGTTAATTCTTCGCTAATAGTACCACCATTTAATAGCTTTATTACTTTAGCTTCAGTTAAATGGATAGTATCGTTAAATCGTTTGAAATCTTCATTTAAAACAAAATCACAAGTTTTATCTCTAAAACCCTCACAATAATAGACGTTTTTTAATGTCTTTTTTGATTTTGTTTTTAAAACATTCTTTCCACATTTTAGACAACAGCCTATTTCTCGACTAAACGTTTGCGTATGACTAAGTGTTCCTTTATAGCTGTTATCTTTTGTTTCTTGAAATTGCTTTACTACAGATTCCATTACAATATTTGGATTTTTGTTGTTGTCTTTGACTTCTTGCAACAACATCCACCATTTGGCGGTTGTTTCAGCTGATTTGATTTCTTCTGGAATTAAGGAGCAAAATTCTTGCCCTAATTTCGTTGAAAGGATTTTTTTGCCGTCCATTTCTAAGAAACCTTTTTTAATTAGATTGTCTACAACAATAGCCCTTGTGGCTACTGTTCCTATTGAGCCATGCTCACCTACTTTTCCCTTATCTTTATCTTTTAATACTTTTTTTAGAGCATCGTTTGTAACATATTTTGAAATGCTGCTCATATCTTTAATGAGTGTTTTTGGTGTATAAGCCTGTAATGGTTTTGTTTGTTTTTCATTGATAAAATACTGTTTAAATACACCTTTATGTGTTCCTTGCGGTAAGTTTTGATTATTTTCTTTGATTTTTAAATAATCAAAATAAGCTATAAATCCTTTATCTAAAACTACAGAATCTTCGTAACTTAAAACACCTTGTTTTAAAGGATATTGACAACTATGTATCTTTTTTCTTAATGGCGGTAAAAATTGCATAATATAGCGTTCACATATCGCAATATAAACATTTTTTTGTTTCTCGCTCATGGTTGCTAAATGAATAGGTATTGCCTGTGGAACAATACCATGGTGTGCTGATACCTTTTCATCGTTGAAACATTTCGATTGAATAGTATAATCAACCGGAAAATTAGTACTGATATTTTTAAAAACAAGTGGCAACAACGATTTAGCATTTTTGAAATGTTCCATTTTTAAATATTGACAATCACTGCGATTATAAGTAATCGCTTTGTATTTTTCTCTTAATTCTTGCGTGATTTTCATTGTTTCACTTAAAGAATAACCATAGCGTCCATTCATGTCAGCTTGTAATTCCGTTGCATTGTAAGGTAATGGTGGAGTGAGTATTTTTTCTTCTACCTTAAAATCAAATTGAAAAACATTTTGTTTTTGTATTTCTTCTAGGATAGGTAAAAAAACATCTTTATTTAAAATTTTAGTTTCTTCTTTGTTTTGCTTATAGGAAAAACACAACGCTTGATTTTGAATTTGAAACTCTACCTCTAACGTAAAATACGTTTGTTTTTGATGGTTTTTAATGGCTATATCACGATTGACAACTAAAGCTAATGTAGGAGTTTGAACACGTCCTATGGATAAGGGCTTGTGTAGACGATAGGAGGCTAATCTTGAATGATTGATTCCAAAACATTTATCCGCCATTTGTCTAGCATAAGCCATTCTACCCATAGATTGAAATTTTTGGTTATCTTCCATTTGTTCAAATGCTTTTCGGATGTTATTAGGCAAGTTATCATTGATTAACACTCGTTTCACTGTTCCTTTAAAATGATAGTGTTCTAAAATTTCATCAATTAATAGCTGTCCTTCTTCATCTGGGTCGCCACAATGAATTACCTCTTGTACATTTTTTAGTAACTTGCCTATCAAATGTAATCTATTTGTTGCATAGGCTTTTTCTTTATCTTTATAGGTTGTTTTTTTCCAATTTGGAAACGCAATTGGTAAAAGACTTATGTCAGACTTATTTTTATATTTTTCATCATAGTCTTCTGGTTCTGCCAAATTCAATAAATGTCCATAAGCCCATGTGATAACATATTCATCATTTTCAAATGTTCCATGTTTTTCTTTAGTGTGACCAATTAAAGCTTGGGCAATGGCTACTCCTAATTCTGGTTTTTCAGCTATAACCAATTTTTTCATCTTTTTTCTCCTTTTTCATAAAAAAAGCAGTAAAAATCATCATGATTTTACCGCCAAAACTTTATTCCCTCGTATAATAGTGTTTTTAAGCGTTTCTAGGCACTTTATGTGTTGGATGATATATTTATCAAAAAAACTATTTATACCACCTTAAACGTTAAATATGAGGGTCATTTTTTCTTAAATTCTTTAAAATATATGATTATATAATTTATGAAGCCTTATTACAAAAAAGCAGTCCTTTGATTGGATTGCTTTTTTTGACTAGATAGGTTCAATGTTTTCTAAAACTTGAGCCTAAATATAGTATGACACAATTTCCGATTAATTAAACCCTTTCAATTTCAAAGTTTACACTGTGTTTTTTACCATTGTTAATTTCGTTGTTGTTTTGGTTCAATATGACTGGACAACAAAACTGACAACAATTCGTTTTTTACTAATAATTGACAATGGATTTTTTCTTCAGCCATCATTGCTTCATAGTCTTTAAAATTCATAGCGGCAATTCTCTCTGACAAGTGATACACCAATACGATTAGATCATCATAAATATCTTCCATATCATTAGCATCGCATTCAAAATCATATCGTGTTCCGTATTCTGTTTCATTCGCCTCAATTTTTAACATTTTTTCTTTTCTTCCTTTCTATTTAAAAGAAGGACAACTGTCCTCTTTTTAATACTTAGTTCTAAATTCTCGAATAAAATTCTGATAGTCTTCAAATATCCCTGTTTTTGAAATATCGTTTCTTTGACTGGATAAGATGGCTTGATTTTCAAAACTGGATTTTTCGATTGGTGCTACTTGATTTCTAAGTTTTGTTTCAAATACTCTATCTCCAAATAACATCTTCAAATATTGATAGGCAATTTTCGATACTTTCGTTCGTGTTACCATATTGCTAATGATTGCCATATCACATTCTAAATCATAATCTTCAACACAGCCTAATATCGTTTCAATCGTATGATTTAGTCCTTGGAAGGATTCATAATCTAATTTGGTTGGAATAATTACTAAATCTTCTTCGCTTTTGCAAGCACTAATCGAATTGTAAGTCAGTGCTGATTCAAATGGGCTATTATCAATAATGGCATAATCATAGTCATTTTCGATAAATTGCAACGCTTTCTTTAGCCGTCCATCACGATTATTTTCATTCTTTAATCGGTTTTCAATGTAACTTAGTTCGTGGCTAGCTGCTAATACGTCCATATTTTCATATTTTGTTTTAATAATATTGTTTTTGACATCACTTGGATTTAAAAGCACGTTAGCTACTGTCTTTTTGTTTTCAACTTCAATAGCATAATTCATCATACTTTGAATTTCATTCTTTGCTTGTTGAAAATTCATCGTTTCCTGCAAGGACTTATTTTCCATGTACTGAATGAATAACTTTTCTTTTTCCTGTTCTTGCTTGCGATTAATTACAATGCTCGACAAGTTATGTTGTGGGTCTAAATCAATCAACAAAATCTTCCGTTTTTCTTTAGCTAAACCATAGGCTAAATTCAAGGTTATGGATGTTTTTCCGACACCCCCTTTTTCGTTAATAATACTAATTTTCCTCATGTTTTTGTTTTCCTTTCTCGCCTCTTGCACTTTCTATCAGGGGCTTTTTATAAACGAAAACGAAAAGGTGGAGCTTCGTAGAAGACTACCTTGTAGTTGAAGTGGAAAAGCTCAATACTAAGATTGTTTATTACTCAATTGATTTAAAAAGTATTCTTTTTTCGTCATTTCTTTCAATTTCTGTAGCTTTAATTGTTCAATAGCAACTAAAGCGTTTTGTTGACGGAAAAAATCAACTTTTCTAATCCTTTCTTTTTCTTCGTCATACACCATTTCAATAAAACTTGGAAACAGTCTTAATAAATCAATCAACAAAATAAATGTTTTTAAAGTTTCCCCATCCACTTGATAGCCATACTCTTTTTCTTTGCTTTGTTCCTCTTTCTTTTCTTCTTGTTCTTTATTAAACTGTTCTTTATTAAACTGATTCGTCATATCCATCAATTTAAACAATATATTTTCAAAAAAAGAATGTTGTTTTAAATAGGTTTTTTCATTTAAAGTGATTTGCAAAAATTCTTTAATCAGGCATTCAATAAAGCCGATTTTAACACCATACCGTTGTTTAAAACTAAGCCATTGGTCTTCTTCTTGTATAGAACAAACAACTTGAAATAATTTAGATAATTCATTTTTCTTTTCGCTAAATTTACTAATGGAAACATTATCAAAATCGCTAATTTCATATATCTTTTCATCGATTTTCATTTGAATTTTTATCTCATTTTTAGCGTTCAAATGGGGTATGAAAAAATGCTTAGCATTTACTTGTTCTTTTAAATGGATTTCTTTTTTCTCGTCTTCAATGATGTCTATATTTTCAACAATTTTTTTCCATTCTCTTTCCTTTCGCAAAATGGGAACAGTGTTACTTTTTTTCAAAATTAGACTTGCGTTATACCAATCTAAAACTGGATTAAAAAAAAGTAATTCAATACATCGTTCTAATTCGCATTGTCTCGTTAATATATCTTTGAAATTATTTTCCAAAACAAGTGAATTAGAACTCTTTTTACCGTCCAAAGCTATTCATCTCCTTTCTTACATAAAAAAGAGGACATCTGTCCTTCTTTTGCTAATTTTCCATAAATGGGCACGCCGAATGGTATGTTTCTGGATGTTTTTTCTCACATTCAACAAATTCTAAGTATTGCACTATCTTATCCGGTCTATCTCTCCATACTTCAGGAATTTCAACCCCATCTACATATTGAACTTTTTCTAAAATGTATTTTCCATTACCATAATCGGTCTTTACCCATTTGTTTTCCACTTTTTTTCCTACTAAATCATCCACATGAATTTCTTTTTTATCATTGCTAACCGTTATTCCAGCCTTTTCGGCTACCTTTTTATCATAGTGAACGCTTAGAGTAGTTGTATCCCCAATCTTTAACTTATAGTTATCTTTTGTAACGTATTTTAAAGTCTTTTCAAATTCCTCGATTTTTTTATTTTTTGTAGGATTGATTTTGTTTGAAAGCACCTTTATATACCCTTTTCCATTCCATCCTGTTACTTTGTATTCTAAGTTTTTTGTTAAATCAATCGTAAATATATCCTGTTGTACATTTGCTTGTTGAATGTTGCTGCCTTTGAAAAACACAAAAGCCATCATACCAATAATACCTAATAGAATAATCACAATAGATACTCTAATCATTACTTTATTTTTGTTCATGTTTCACTCCCTCTTTTGGTGAGGCAAAACCGGTTATCTTTTTGCCTTGCCATCTTCCTTTGATAATGTTTTTTCCTTTCACAGTAATGTTTTCATAGAAAACAATGCTTGAACCTAATGGATTGGGGGCTTGAAAATATACACCATTTTCATTTACTCGAATGTTGCCATGGGAACAAACCACCTCATAAGTATCGTCTCCTAAATATTTTACTGAATCAATATAGGCTACATGACCAACGGCATCATTAAAGTCTAATGAGATAACTCCATTCTTGACTGGATAATCTGTTTCAGTAAATCTAGGATAAAAACGATTGACGTATTTATACATTTCATTCCCATTGCCTGTTTTTCCCTCAACCCCTTTTCCATATTTTTTTAAAAGTCTCCAATTGACAAATTCAACACATTGATACTTATTTTGTCCTTTTAAATGAAACAAGTGATGTTCTTCTAAATCTTCGTAAATTTTTTTCCAGAGTTTAACAGCATCACTCGTCTCCGTCCCATCTGCGTTATACCATTTCTTTTCAAAACATTTTCCCTTACCTTTTCCAGGATAAATTTTTATAACCTTGGCGTTCCATTTATGTTGTTCATCCATATCTTTTTGAATTTTAAGATTTTCTTTTTCTCCAATTAATTTAAAAATATGCTTATGTTCTAATAAATTCTTTTTTGTATCACCATAAGCATTTTTTACATTGATAATCTTTATTTTTTCTTTATTATCTAATTCAACTTCCATCATATCACCGGCTTTTTTAGAATACGCTGGAGCAACTTCTGCCAAATACCATTCTTCATCAGAAAATTCGATAAAATGAAGCCCTAATTTATCCGTTTTCACTTCTGAAATCCTATTTTTGAAAATAATAGAATTTGCTGTATATTGCACATCTTTGTACTGCTGTTTATTCGCAACCACAAAATCTCCCTCGGCTTGTATTTGAATCCCATTGGTGGTGAATGCTAAACAAGCAGGCTCTTTCACTTTAGAATTGAAAAAGGATGTTACAATCAAAACAACCCACAAAACAGCCAATATGACAGAAAATACAGCTAGAAAAGTAACGATAATCACGGTTTTAGTAACGATAAAAACAATTAAATTAATGATTAGAGCAATCATTAATCTAACCAATTTTAAAGGATGTTTTAGATAGTAAAGGACAGTTTTTCGATTTTTCCATAACTTTTTAATCAGTTTTTTACCTATTTTTGCACTACTTCTTCCCATTCTTATGGATTTATTAGTAGCTTTGTAGCCTAATTTTTGCGTTTGAGCACCAACTTTATTTTCAAGATTATTTCCTCTTGTCAGTTGATAACTTGCTTTTTTTATTTGGCTTTTTGTATTGTAAATAGCCTTTTTCCCTTGTCTTATTACTGTAGTTTTATCTCTACGAAAAGCCTTTAATAATTTATCCTTATGCTTTTTTGTGTCTAACTTCTTTTTTCGTAAAGCATATTTATTGTAGGTTAAGGAAATGTCTTTCGCTTTCTCTTTATTTTTCATCGCCCTTTGTCGGGTTATTTTCATAGCCGCTGTATAATATTTTTTCTTAGCTATCACATAGCTTAAAGCTGCCACTCTTGAGCCATATTGAGCAATTTTTTTTACTTTGTAAGGATACATTACTGCCGAATACACTTGTTGTTGTACCAATCGATACGTCATATATTTAGTAGCTTGACTTTGAAAATTTACTTGGTTTACACGACTAAAATCAATTACATCTGGACGATAGGATTTGACTTGATAATATCCTTGTTTTATTAAGCTTTCACCAGTATACACGCTTGTTTTAGATAATACTGTTGTTGCTTTAACGGCTGTATATGCCTTTTTTTGCAACAAATCTTTGGAAAATTGGGAATAATGCAATCCACTTGTTTCCATATTAACCCCTTACTATATCATCATTTTCTTTTGAAATCGTTAATGCTTTGTCTACTTCATGTCCTACTTGGTGAGCCACCAGTAAATCATAGTAATGTTCAAACGCTCCTTCCAACATTGCCCCACTAACAATGCCCATTTCTAATAATTTAAAATCATCAATTAGTTGAAATACTTGTTTATCTGATATATGTTTAGCCAATTCTTCGATGAAATTTCCCAATTTTTCAAAATTGCTTGGTACAATCGTATCCTTTTTGATTTTTTCGTTTATATCCTCAATATATTCTTTCAACTTCATTTCTTTAACTAAACGTCTGAATGGCTCGTCTTCCTCTAATCTTCGCTTTAGCTGGTTCAAAAAAATCAAGCGTTGTGTTTCCGTTGAAACAGAATAAACTTGCATCATATAGCGTGCATTAGCTTTAGTTGTCATATCTTGGTCTTGATACAATTCCAACAAAATACGAATAGGAACATTCTTATTTAGTGCTAAACTTCTTCTAATCATTGAATTTTTTGATTTAGCCAATTCTTCTATTCTTTTTTCATCTTTCGCAAATAATGCTTCTTTTATTAGATTTTGTAATTCTTGTTGTTCCATGTTTTCTCCTTTCTAAAAAGGTGGTCAAATGACCACCTTATCTTTCCATCTCTTTTTCTTTATTAGAAATATGACTATCTTTTCGGCTATATTCTTTTTTAGCCGCTGATTTTAAATCATTTAGATTTAATGATGAAGCCTCATATTCCTTTTTCAAAGGATGCCCTGCAACCAAAGCATTATCAGCAACCACGGCATCTCCTTCAACCCGACCGAACTCTTGTACAACGGCATTATCTTTGATCAAAACATTATCTTTAACCACCGCATAATTTCTGACTTTCGCATTACCTTTGACCCAAGCGTTTCCTTTAACCACGGCATTCCCTTCAACCAAAGCGTCATCTCCAACCCAAGCATTATCTTTAACCCAAGCCTTACCTGTAACCACAGCATGCCCTTTGATCATTGCGTTTCCTGTAACTTCGGCATAATTTCTGACCACGGCATCATCTTCAACCACGGCATTCCCTGTAACCACCGCTTCACCAAAGACCCAAGCCTTCCCTGTTTGGCTTAAATTTTCTTCCTTTTCTACAAAACCACCTAAATCCCCAGCCTTTACATCTCCAAAAGAAGTCAAAGCTTTGATTCTGTATACTTTCCTTCCCCCAACCATCTTAGTTTCGGATGTTAATTCATATTTCTTCTTTTCCTTTAAAGGTTCATTTTTTGTCACTTCTTGGATAAATTCATCTAACAACATTTCTACCGATGAAGCCAAACCAGAATATAAATATTTTTCGGCTTTAACTTCATATTTTCTGCAAGTGTCATAATCTGGGGTGATGTTGCCGAATGGTTTGTAGCCCATCACTATAGCTATGCCGTTAATATCGTATATATCAGCGTGCCAACCCTCACGACCACAAGTGTAGGCTATAGGATTTTTGTAATTTAGCAAACTTTGTAACCGGCAATAACCAACTTTAATAATTTTTCCATAATTCTTTTCGATTTCTTTTTTAGTTGTTTTTAATTTCATTTTTTCTTTTCTCCTTTCTACAAAAAAAGAGGACATCTGTCCTTTTTATCTTTCCATCTCTTTTTCTTTTGTTGGAATTGGTTGTTTTTGAGAGTTATATTTTTCTTTAGCCTTTTTCTTCAATTCAGCTAAATGCAATCTTTTTTTGTCCAACTTCTTTTTCCTTTTATTGGCTAATCTTTCCATTTCATCACAAATTCGTTTCACCTTGCTTACATCTTTAGAGTCAAAGGTAAATTTTAAAACATCCTTGCTTTTTAACATAACGACCGGTTTATTGTCTTCATCTTCGATAAGGTTACAAAAGTCTTGAACAAAACGCTTTTCTCGGTCAGTTAAATGAGTTATATCTTCATTTGCCTTTTCTAAAATATCCCCATAATCACTAGGCAATTTTGAAACAAGTAAATTGACCCCACTTTTTTTACAAAGTTTGAGAAAATCTTTGATTTCTATTTTTTGGTCTAAGGTTAATTCTGTTTCGGCTTGACGATGTGTTTCCTCTCCTAATTGATCCCATACAAAAGCGTTTTTCATCATCCTTCCTTGATGTTTTTTAAGGGCTGATTGCAGGCTTTTATCATCGTATACTCTCCAATCGTGTATCCCTTTTCGTATTGCTGAAAAGATAGTGCCTGCTCCTGAATAGCCAATTCTAAGTAAATTCAATAATTTGTCTTTCGCTTCAAAATTATCATTTGCATCGAATATCATTTTTCTTTTCTCCTTTCTACAAAAAAGGAGGACATCTGTCCTTCTTTTAATCTAATCTGTTTCTCCATAATGGTTTAGCAATTTCTTTTTTCTGAAATAGTCATGTGTTAATAAAGCAATCATAACCAAAATGAAATTAAATGTGTTTCTACCAATGATGTTTTGTATATAATAGAAAACACTGCTTTTATCAAAAACTTGGTACATTTTAATTATTTGGTTTATCATCATCAAAACTAAAATACCTATACAAATATAAATATTTTTTTTGGAAACTCTAACACGACTTTGTTCTTCATTTTTTTTCATAGAAAATTCCTATCTAGTGCCACCCTTTCTTCTGGCGTAGATGTCATACAATTGTAAATCCGTGTTCCTTTTGGAATGTTGTCAACAAAAGGGATAACCGTTTTATTTCCTACATAAATCAGTCCTTTTCCTATTTCTTTGTTAGACAAAAAACTTAGTTGTTCATCAGGAACATTCAATAAATTACCTAAAATTATTTTATCTTCTTCAGATTGGGCTAACATTACAATAAATTCAGAGTTTGACAACATGGTACTGGCGGTTTCTGACTTCGATAAGTCCGTTATATTTTGCGTAATTCCTGTAATCAGTGCTCCATACTTTCTAGCTCGCTTGAACAATTCAAATAGGAAATTAGCTGTGTATTCATTTTTGAACAACAAATAAATTTCATCAATCCATATCCACGTCCGTATACCCTTTGAATGGTTATAATTGATTCTATCCCAAAGATTTTCAAGAATAACTAGCATAGCTAAAGGCTGAATGGTGGATTCAGTTTCAGAAATATTGAATACCGTAAAACGATTGCTTAAATTAATATTTGTAAATCCAGAAAATAAATCGTATGTACCATTAACATACATTTCTAATCCTGTAGCTAATCGTTGAGCATAGATAATATCCATATTTTCTAATGCTAGCAATAAATCTTTTAAGGTTGGTGTTTCCAGTGGTTTATCGGTTTTCAAAGATAGAAAATATTTAGTGTACATTTCTCTTACCGCTCTATCAATGACCGATTTTTCTTCAGCAGACATTTCTTGAGCAAATATTTGAGCAATGAATGTTTGACAAAAATCGGCTTTATTTTTAACAAAACCCTCTAGGGTTCTTTTTTGGTCATATTCTAAAGGATTAATATGAATACCAGCTTTACTATCAATATTAATAATTGATCCACCCAATTCTCTGGCTAAATATTGATATTCATTCTCAGGGTCTATAACAATTAATTCATCATTATCGTTTTTACACATGACTTGAAACATTTCTCGTTTACAAGCCATTGATTTTCCAGACCCAGATTGTCCAAAATACCAAGCGTTTGAGTTCTTCATCTTCTTTCTATCAATGGTAATTAGATTTTTACTAATGGAATTAACTCCATAATAAAGGCTATTCATTTTTTCTTGCATTTCCTGCACTGAAAAAGGAACAAAAATCGAACATCCGGCACTGGTTAATGTTCTATTTCTTTTTGGTACACGATAGCCTATGGGAAAACAAGCATTCATTCCTTCTTCTTGTTGACAACGTAAAATACGAATACCAACCACTCTTTTATTAGCTATACCTTTAATTTTAGTTGTTAAGGTTTCTAATTCTTCTCTGCTTTCGCAATTTAAGAAAATTAGAAATTGTGATTCAAACAAACGCTGATTATTTTTCTGTAAATCTTGCAACAAGTCTTGAGCTTCTTTTTCTGCTTCTTTCAAATTTAAAGGAACGTTTAACTCACCATCATAGCCACTTAAATTTCCTTTTTGTTGATAATTCGCAATCTCACTTTCGATATTCATGAGTTTGTTTTTCACCATGGCTATATCGTTACCTCTAGGAATTGCTCGCATATTCAAAGCTATTGTTAAATTCTGTTTTATTTTACTTAATTGATTAAGTAACTCGTCGGATAATTCTGTTGAATAATCACTAATGTACAAAATTCTACAATACCGTCCATTAACGATAAAATGGTCTTCTTTAAACGCTAATTGTTCAGGACTAATAGCATCTTTGGATGTCAAATAACGTGATATTTTATTGTAATTAAACGTATATTTAACATTTGGAAACAAGGCTCTATGAATGATTTTCAATCTATTAGACCCATCCATTGGAGTTGCCTTAACACCATATTTACTCATCAATCGACAATATTCATCACTTTGATTTATCGCAAACCGATTCGCCTTTTCAATACTATCTTCCATAAAGGTGAATGTTAGATATTTGTCGGTAACAATACGATTATTACCAATCGCCAACTTCTGCTTCAATATATCATTCCATTCATTTCTTAATAATTGATATTTATCTTCTTTCTTTTCCAGGAAAAGACAATTTTGGAACTCCTCGTCATCGACTACATGATTTTGTAATATCAACTGTAGATTATATTCATTGCCCATCATATTTAGAGTTTCCATCCAATTATTAAAGATTTTTATTTGGTCTTCTTGCGTAGCTATCTGATAGTTAATATCTTCAAATTTAATGGTGGCGGAAAATGTACCGTTGTCATCTAAAATACATAATCCATTTTTCAACATTAAATCATAGTAAATTGAATTTTGGATGGAACGTACTTTCTTTAAGGCTTTTTTAGTGTTCTCCAACTTTTTTATACCATCGTATTTCTCTTCTAAGTTTCGCTCTTTGTTTCTTTGAAATAACATATCCTTTCCTTTCTAATCCTTCTCCATCTTCATACATTAATGGTGTTCTAGTTTTGCGGTAATAATTTAACAAGATTTTAAAATATTCATCTGAGGGTAATCCTTCATAAGTGCAAAAACCTAACCATAGCGGTACAATAACCACCGCTACAATTAACAAAAACAGTATTGATTCTGGTAAAAAGAATTTTCCAAAATAATATATTGGAATGGCTAATAGGCAGCCAACCAGAAAAAACAATACTTGTTTGTCGGTCAAACCTAAAATGAATTTTTTTCGATAGGTTTGTATTTCCGCTGGAATTGGTTGAAATAACATATTTTTCTCCTTCTTATCTTTCTATTTGTTTTTCTTTTTTAGGAATATAATTTTCCTTTTGGCAATATTCTTCTTTAGCCGTTGATTTTAAATCATTTAGCTTTAATGATGAAGCCTCATATTCCTTTCTCTCCTTTATCAAAGGATTCTCTGTAAACACAGTATTATCAGCAACCACGGCATCTCCTTCAACCAGACCGAACTCTTGTACCACGGCGTAATCTTTAACCAAAGCATTATCTTTAACCACCGCATAATTTCTGACTACAGCATTCCCTTTGACCCAAGCGTTATCTCTGACTTTCGCATTCCCTTCAACCAAAGCATTATCTTTGACCACGGCATCATCTTTGACCCAAGCATCGCCACTAACCACTGCGTTTCCATAGACCAAAGCGTTTTCACTAACCCTTGCGTTTCCATAGACCTTTGTATATCCACTAACCCTAGCGTTTCCATAGACCACCGCATTCCCACCGACCCACGCACTGCCTGTAACCACAGCGTCATCTCCAACCCAAGCATTATCTTTGACCCAAGCCTTACCTGTAACCACAGCATGCCCTTTAATCATTGCGTTTCCTGTAACTTCGGCATAATTTCTGACCACGGCATCATCTTCAACCACGGCATTCCCTGTAACCACCGCTTCACCAAAGACCCAAGCCTTCCCTGTTTGGCTTAAATTTTCTTCCTTTTCTACAAAACCACCTAAATCCCCAGTCTTTACATCTCCAAAAGAAGTCAAAGCTTTGATTCTGTATACTTTCCTTCCCCCAGCCATCTTAGTTTCGGATGTTAATTCATATTTTTTCTTTTGTTCTTCCATACTTTCTTCCTTTCCACAAAAAGAAGGACATCTGTCCTTCTTATCTTTCATTAACTCGCTTGATCCATGTGACTATACAACGCAATATTTTGTATCATTGTATCCCATATTCTTTTCTCTAAATTTCCTAATGTTAATTGGAAATGTTCTAGGGCTTTGTATTCGTTAAATTTATTGAATAACAAAAAATGATACCGTTCTTTGGCATTATTTGCTAAATAAACATCATTTAATTCTTCTAAAAACTTAATTTTGTCATAGGTAATTAGTTTTCCATTCAATTTGTTTTTACAACAAATTAAGAGGTAATGTTGTGGTTTATGAATCCATAAAGTTTGGTCTACAACATCTAATTTGTAGGTATTCATCAATTCCTTTACCTCTTTATTTTCAACAACCTCAATTTTCACATATAACACCCCTTTCTATACACCTAACAGGCTTTTTGCCCATCCACCAGTTTGAAACATTGACATGACTAACAAAATCTGACCGCCTATGATAATCCACATTCCATTAATATCACTTGGATAATCTATAACATTGATATATTGATAATAAACAAGAATACATACTGAAATGAGTATGACTTGCAAGGCTAAAGCCACTAATTTCTTAATCCAACGTTTAAAAATATCATTGTATTCTTTTGAAATAATGGTTGAAGAAATGATTGAACCTAAGGCTATATGGACGTAAATTTCAATATTACGTATTTGAATAACAATCTTTGCTAATACCTTCAAAATATCTGATCCTAATTTCATGATGGTCACTAACAAATAATTGATTAATTTATCACCTAAGCCTTTATTCCACCCATTATAGGTTTGTTCGATTTTATCCATGAATGTTTGCATTTTACTGGTGTCTTGACCAACCGTGACCAACGCTTTCCCCTTTTCTAAAGTTGTCACCATATTTTTACTAGTTGCAAAAATTAAATTAATAATATCTGCCACATTGTCGGCTATTAATTTAGCGATGGCTAATTTCACTAAAATCCACGTGATTTCATACATAGCCTCATCTTGTTGCATATCTTTTTTCTTTAACTGTTCCATCAATTCTAATAGAAAAAACAAGATTAACAACGTCCATGCGATTGGTTTTAACAGTTCTGAGATACTTTGTGTTGTTTTCCACATACCACCACCTAAAAATTCTTTAGGGGTAACTTTTAATTCATCCATTAAGCCCTCAAAGGCTTTAGTAATATCCAACAACACGCCAACAATGGTTGTTCCAAAATTGTCTAAAAAATCCATATAGAACCTTTCTATCTAATTAAATCAATCAACATATCTAATAAGTATTTAATTCCATATCCACTACCTGCTGTAATAATCCCTCCGACAATCATTCCTATTCCTTGGCTCGTTTGTGGACCTGTTTTATCTTTCATTCCTGCAGCCGTTACCATTAAACCATGAATTGCCAAAATACCACCTAAAACTAAAATACCAACCATCAAAATATTGCTTCCCTGATGCAATTGAACTTTAATTTCACCACTGCCAACTTGTCTAGCCATTACCTTAGCTAAACCAACAATACCTTTATTCATTTTTTACCTCTTTCTTCTTTCTATTTTTTTGAGTATGAAACACAAAAAGCAGCCATAACCCTGACTGCTTTGCTTTGAATTCCACACTATCATTTTGTCATAAGTGTTTTTGAAAAACACTATCGTTTTTACACTGGATTTCTAATCTAAAGTTGTACTTCTAAATTAGAAATTGCATTCATTTTTGTATTAACATAACCCTGACCATCAAATAATTGGTCTATTTCTTCTATTAGCTCCATAATTCCTTTCTTTTCCGCAAATTCTTTGAATTTCGATGTATCAAATTCATTCTTCTTATCAAAATCTGCTGTATCAACAATATTCTCATGTTGGAATAAATCGAATTTCTTATCTCTGAAGATGTGTTGCCCACGAATATGAATTAAACATTCATCCGTTGGCAATCTTCCTATTTCATCCGGTGATAACAATGCTCGACTAACAATCTGATTAGACTTAGAATAGCTACCCCCACTAGATGAATAGCTTTCATTTATGCTTAGATGGTCAACGGTTGTATTACCGATAATTTTCGATAATCTTTCCAGTGTTGAATATTCTTTTCCCCCCAAAAATAAAGTAACATCACAATTTCCTTCAATGGTTTCCCATGTTTCTTTATACAAGTTTTTTAGTTGAGCTAGATTTTGTAAGATACAGTCAACACTGATTTCTCTTGAACGCATAGTTGCAATTTTCTTTTCAAAATCATTAATTTTAGAAATATTTGCGAATTCGTCTAAACAAAATCGTGTATGAATAGGTAGCGTACCCCCAACTCGTGCATCCGCTTGTCTATATAACAAGTCAAATAATTGTTGATATATCATGGTTGCTAAAAAATTGAAACTACTATCACTATCACTAATAGAAACAAACAGCACTGTCTTTTGAAGTGCAGGAGCCGTTTCCTCATGATTGCTACAGTTAATGTATTTACCATCTTCACAAATACAATCCTCACCATTCACATCTAAATAGACTAAATGACCATCGCTATCTTGACATTGTTGATGATTATCATCATATTTTGGTTGAATATGTGGATTTCCAATACTTTCTAAATTCAATTCATCGTACTTTAATAATTCGGCAAGTTGTGGCAGATTAAATACTGCCATACGTACACCAATGGAAATCAAAATGCTTTTAGCCGTTTTTCCAGCTGCTTTTTTGTAGATGTTATACTGTCTTAACGCTAAAAATTCATAGGATATTTTTGATAATTTTCTTAGTTTTAATTGGTTTTTAACGTATTCTTCTACATGATTAAATATTAAATCCAACTGGGATTGTTGATTTTCATCTTCTTCACTTGCACTCGCCATATCAATTAAATCCATTAATTCGTTCATGTTTCTCAAAGGGTCATCTTCACTTGTTGTAGCGAATATCAAAAAGATACAAGCTGTCAACAAGGCAATTTCGGCTTTTTCAAAAAAGCCATCTCCCCCACTGGTTTGTACTTCTTTATTTGTACTTGAAATTAGGTTATTAACAAATTTCAAAATATCCTCTGCACTATAAATATAATTGAAGGGATTGTAGTGCATTGATTTTGAAAATTCGATTAAATTCAAGTATTTCATATCATATCCTGCTTTGTAGAATACATTTCCTACTTCCTTACATAAGGTGTCTTTCGGGTCGGTAATAATATAATTACAAGCTAAATTTAAAATGTTTGGCTTGACATGGAAACGTGTTTTACCGGACCCCGAACCACCAATCGTTAAGGTGTTATTATTCAAAAATGTTTTTCTCGTATCCATGGATACTTGTATATTTTGAGAATAAATCACATTATATTTTTCATCTTCTTCGTTTTTTAACGGGCTTCCCTCTTTTTCAATACGTCCATAGCGTGCTGACCCATGTTCTTCTTTAGGACGATAATTCTTTCGATTCATTTCGATAATGGCTAAACCTAACCATGCTAAAGCCACAAATGAAGTACCTAAAATAATTGCAAGAGGATGAAATGATACCTCAATCCTTGTCAAAATTGATGGTAACAACTGCAAGGTTGCATTTATAATTGAAAATAGCAAAAATGTTCCCCTATTCAATTCTTCTAAAATCAATAAACCATACCTATTCCCTAAAATAAACAACAAGCCAAATATAAGAATTAATATCGGATTAACTGGATTGTTTTTAAAATAATCTTTCATTCCTTCTCCTTTCTACAAAAGTGGTCATTTGACCACCCTATCTTTCAATTTCTTTTTCTTTTTTAGGAATATAATTTTCCTTTCGGCTATATTCTTTTTTAGCCGTTTCTTTTAAATAATTTAGATTTAATGATTTTTCATCTTTTGAATATCCTTTACTTGTTGCATAAAGATAACTCCTTTTTGCCCTTTCCACTTTTAAAATATTGTCATTTTCACGAAAAGGAAAAAGAGGACAGATGTCCTCTTTTCTCTTGTCCTAATTTTTATTGGCTTTTTTTCTTATAAATAACGATAGAAATACCTGCTAAGCCAATCAATAAGCCAACTAACCATACTGTTAAACTGGTTGAATCCCCAGTATGTACTGTCTTTTTAATGATAGGCAAGGCTTCATCATTCACTACAATCTTGACTGGATTTTCTTTTGCAAAATTGTAATCTTCGGATAAGACAACTTTATGATGTTTGGAATTGATACGGTAGCCTAGAGGTGCTTTGGTTTCTTTAGCGTAATAGCCACCCATATCCTCGTTATACTCAACCTCAAAAACAACCATTCCTTTTTCATCTGTTAAGGCGACACAATCTTTACCATTCACATCTTTAGCAATCTTGCCATCTTTCGTGAATAAAGTAATTTCAGCTCCTTTTAGCTTTTTGTTTGGATTTTGAGCATCTACTTTCTCCACCGCCACATAATACTTCTTTCGTCCATCAACAGCCTTAATCACTTGTGGCTGTTCTTGTGTTCCTTTCGCTTCGAACTCTACATCTTTCATGGTTTCATAACCAAATGGAGCTTCTTTTTCATGAAGTGTATATTTCTTTCCATCTTCTAGGTATTTAGAAATATCCATTGCCTTTCCTTCTGTCTTAAATTCCGTCACGACTTTTTTGTGCTCATCTAAAACTTGAAGAACAGCTCCAGAGACTGGTTTTCCATGGTTGTCCACCTTATCGACCAATACCTTCATGGTTTTATCCACCATGGTGACTGTAACATTCATCGTCTTATCACCGGCTTTAGGAGCTGTAAACATCACATCTTTAGCCTTATAAACACCGGCTACCACTTCTGTTTCTCTTAGGATGTACTTTTTACCTTCTTGTAGATACTTACCGGCTTGCCAATCTGTATCAGCTTTGGTCTTATAGATAGCTTTATTTCCATCTTTATCCATTGCGACTGAACCATCTTCATTCAAGATAGTTAAGGTTACATCAGCGACACGATCTCCCTTTTCTGTTACCTTTTTAACGATGACATCTATTTCTTTATCGACCATAGTTACCGTAACACTCAAAGTCTTATCTCCCTTTTTAGGAGCTGTAAACATCACATCTTTTGCCATATGAACACCGGCAACCACTTCTGTTTCTCTTAGAATATATTTCTTTCCTTCTTCCAGGTATTTAGAAACATTCCAATCTGTATCAGCTTTGGTCTTATAGATAGCTTTATTTCCATCTTTATCCGTTGCGACAGAGCCATCTTCATTTAAGATAGTTAAGGTTACATCAGCGACTTTATCGCCCTTATCCGTTACCTTTTTAACGACGACATCCATGGCTTTATCTACCATGTTTACTGTCACATCTTTGTCCTTAACCGTAAAAGATATATCATCAGCGGATACATATCCCTTAGCAGCTTTTAATTCATGTAAAACATACTTTTTACCCGGTACTAAGCCTTCAATTGCAGTGGCTTTTTCTGTGGTCGTAAACTCTTTGACCTTTGGTTCTCCGACATCATACTTTCCATTCTTGTTTACATCTTCATACAAAGCTAATTTAGCTCCAGCTAAAGCAAGCTTTCCTTCTGTGAGTTTTTGGATTTTAGCTGTACGTCCAATGGCTTTCATCGTGATACTTCCACCTTCAGGGTCAGGTAAGTCTCCTCTCACAATGACGTTTTGAGCAGAACCATATAGGATGATAGGTCTTTTACCTATTTTAACTAATGATTTATTTGGAAGAAATTTCATTTCTCGATTTACATTTAAATCTTTCTCCGTTAAAGAAATCATGACTTGATTTCCTTTGACTTTCGCATTAGAAAAAGTATTAGTAACTACTTTTTTAGTGGATAAAATACCATTCTGATCCACTACCTTATAAGTCTTACCAACAATACCTTGATTATAAGATGCATTCGCTCCAGACTTACCAACCTTTTTTCCATTTTCATCATAGATTTGGAAATTAGGGGCTTTTAAAGTAGCTTCATAACGATTTACATCCTTTAAAATGGCTGCTTTAATCGTTTTAACTTTATCCGTTACTTTATTTGCGTTCGATAAATGACCATATTGCGGATTATTTGGTAAATAATGAACCTCTAACTTCTGATACTCTGAAGATATTGTTTCCCAAATCAAAGCTTGTGTTGCAATATAATGAATTGGATCTTTTCTTCCTGAATAACCATAGCCAAAGTAAGAGATTTCTGAAATTTTCTGTTTAGTTGATGCGGATAAGGCTTCATAATCTTTTAAACTGGAAGTGTTATACACATCAGCACCCAGCTTAATCATTTTCTTTGGTTCTACACAATAAGCTGGTATCCCATTATAGAAATGAAGTCGTTGAGGTACCAGCTTCATTCCATTAGCCAAGCCTCCATTTTTAGAATGAAACCAATATCCTGAATAGCCGCCATCTGATACCGTAGCGGCTTGTACGGTGGTCTTGACTGTCCACATGGTTGTAATCATCATCATGGTCGCAAAAATTAAACTGAATAGTTTTTTAAATTTATTTTTCATCTTTTTTCTCCTTTTTCATCAAAAAAGACGGAAGCTTTCCGTCTTATATATTCTTTATTGTTTATCTCTTTTTCTCTTTTTCCTATGGTGGTACTTTCCATAAGATTCCTTTATCTCTCATAGACTCTCCTTTCTTGGGGACGTTTCGCCCCCACCACTCCGATACAAAAAAAGACGGAAAAGTCCGCCTTCAAGAAGTAAAAATTCTTTCACTCTTTTAGTTGTTAAAAAAGGAACTAGCAACTAATCTTCTCCAACTCTAAATGAGCCATCATTTAGATACAATACATGGCAATCATCGAAGTCGGAATCACCCACATGAAAAGGTTTAGATGGGTCTCCCCCTGCAACCACCCAAGCTTCGTATTTATTCCATACTTGATCATAGGTTAAGCACATTCTTTTATTACAGCTTCCATCTACACCTAATTTATATTTACAAGCCTTTGGTTTTGTTGCGCTATTGGATGGCTTGGTTGCACTACTGGAACTACCTTTAGCACTACTCGTCTTTCCCTTTGAGGAAGTCTTCTTACTGCTTGAATTAGAAGTAGACTTCTTGCTGGAAGTTAAATTAGAAGTAGACTTCTTCGTTTGAACATTGGATTTAGAACTTTTCACTTTAGCTACTGTGCTATTGTTCTTCTTAGTTGAAGTTGAAGTGGATACTTTAGAGACTTCCTCTTTTTTCGTGGAAACTTCCTTTTGAGCCGGAGCTGTTTCCTTAGCTTCCACTTTCTTTTCTTCTTGTTTCACTTCTTCCTTTTTCGTTATTTCCGGTTGTGGTTTTGAATTTGAAGTGGTGATGGTCTCCTTTTGTCCATCATTCTTTTCCGCAACAGTTGCACTTTGTTTCGGACCGCAACCATTCAGTAACATGACCGCCACTAAAGCACTCATTCCTAACGCATTTATCTTTTTCATATTAACCTCTCCTTTTTATCTTTCAATCTCTTTATCCTTGTTTCCACTAATATTCTAACAAATAGCCTATGTACATTCCATCCTTATTTTTTTTGAGGCTGTCCTTCAATAGTTGCATTTCCTTCAACCCTTGCGGCACCACCAACCCAAGCGTTACCTTTAACCACTACTGCACCACAAACCATTGCGAAATCACTAACCACAGCGTTTCCACAGACCGTTGCGGCACCAGTAACCCATGCGCTTTCTTCAACCACGGCGTTATCATTAACTACTGCATTATCTTTGACCACGGCATCATCTTTGACCCATGCGTTATCTGTTTGGCTTAAATTTTCTTCCTTTTCTACAAAACCACCTAAATCCCCAGCTTTTACATCTCCAAAAGAAGTCAAAGCTTTGATTCTGTATACTTTAGTTCCCTCAACCATTTTAGTTTCTGTTGTTAATTCGTATTTTTTGTTCATGGTTTTATCCTCCATAATATTATATAATTCTTTCATAATTACCGAGATTACTCCCTTGTGGTGTTGTGTTGCATTCTGCATTATTACGGGCTTGTTACCCGTCTACGGCTACATTACAGCACCCCGGACGGCGAACCGTGCCGGGGCTTTGCGGTAAAAGTGGCTGGTTTAGAGACTTCTTTTTTTGTTTGTTTTGTTTTATTTACATCATTTTTAATGAAGAATATAATTTTCCCAATAATCAATTTTTCCATCTTCAAAGGAAATGCATACTTGAAATTCTAGGGTTGCATTTTTATCTTCGTGAGTGCACGCCATGCCACTTCCATCGACCCAATAGAATTTTTCGCTTGGAATCCACCAGAAATCCAAATCTTCATAGAATTTATCTAAGTTTTCTTCTTTAATATAGTTTAATGCTTCTTGAAGTTGTAATTCAATAGCGTTCTTTTTGATTGTTTTTTTGTTCATATTGACCTCTCCTCTATCTCTTTATTCTCTAAATATCTATATCTTCCCACTCGGTCTTTTCACCAGTGAAAATAGAATAATATTCAAATTCTTCATCTGGTACATCTTTTTCATCACTAATCATCAAATATCCATTTTCATCTAACTTGATAGCAATTTCTGTCACTGGGAAAAAGTTGATAATGGTTGTCCATTTATCACTTTTCGCTTGTGGGTATAATAAATCATAATCCTTTTGGTCTAATTCTTCTAAATTAAATAAACTGCGGTAAAAACTCTTTCTAATCTTGAAACATTCTTTATTCGTCATCATATTTTTACTCCTTTTTCTCTCTTTTTTTAGTTAATACTTCTACTTCTTGTCTTCACTAATATTCTAACAGGTATCCTATATATATTCCGTCCTTATTTTTCATAGGTGTACAGGAATAATTGCTGTAGTGGTCTCCTTTTGCTGTACAGGCTTTATAGCCGGTATCCATATTGTAGCCATTAGAAAACAAGAAACGTTGACTGCCATGGATATGGTTATTGGATGGACTTACTTTAGCTTTAGTCGTAGATTGACTTAATTTGGGTTTAATAGTGGTTTGGCTTTTAGAGGGACTTGTTGTGGGTTTGTAAATAATTCGGTCTTTATAGATAATTTCTTTTTCAATCTTTTTTTCTGGAACGGGATCTTCTTTAATTTCCACCAAAAAGCTATATTCTTTCTGATTTCCACTTCTATCATTCGCCACAACAACAAATTCCTTTTCTCCGATACTATCAATAATAGATAATTGACTTCTAGCTTCCACAACAATACCATCCTTACCCTCATAATCATCTGAAATTTCAGCAATATTATCGCTATATTTAAAATCCTTTAATTGGCTTTTTAATAGCGTTATTTTGGTTTTTTTAAACACTACCATTGGTGGTGTCACATCTTTCACCTCAATTACTTTTTCAAAGATTCTCGGATTTTTTTCGTTGGTGGTAAACACAACGCTTGTTTTTCCTACCTTAGACAAGTCAACCCGTCTATTGGCAACTAATTTCCATCGTCCAATAAACAAAGTATCTTCTTTGATTTCATACTCCTTAATTGCTTTTCCATCAATTTTTTCAACTACATCAAACGGATAAATTTCTTTTTGTTGAAAAGGTAATACCAAGGATTTTTTAAATGTAATCTGCTTGTGGAAAAACATATCATAGTATTTGTAGCCTAAGAAGGCTAATAGAACAATAGCAACAATCAATAATGCTTTTTTCCAATGTTCATAAAATAAATCCAAAACAATATCTAGCACACTTTATTCCACCCCCTTTCCTTTCTGCAAGTAAATCGGACTAGCTTTCTAGGATAATCATTCATCCATCCATTCCTCGAAATCAAAACTTTCTTCAACTACAGTATCATCAGGTTCATCCTTTTCTTCTTGTTTATCTTCATCATCTTTATTTCCATCTTCCTCTTTATTTTCAAGCTTAGTTTCTAATTTGGTTTTCATGCTAGGAATGAACTTGTAGCTATCGACCGTAACGGTAAAGACTGTCATATTTTTGTCATTTTTCATATAGGTAGACATCCTTCCTGTTCCTCTAACTAGCAATAAATCCCCTTTCTTAATAAAGTGATGTAAATTTTCTGCTGTTTTCCCATAGGCTACCATTCGATAAAAACTTGTCATTGTATTGTTATTTTTATCTTTTCCATCCTTTTCAGCAATACTAAAATTCACCACATGATTTCCATTTGCAGTTTGTTCCAACTGCATATCTTGACATACACGTCCAAAAATCGTAATCCAACTCATTTTTTTACCTCTTTCTTTCTATTCTTTTTGTGATTTCACTGTATAAGTTAAACGTTCCTTGTTTCCTTTTTTGACTTGAATGAATTTCAAGTCCGTGTTTTGTACATATAACAAATAAAAATCCAATTGTTATTAGCAAAATCAAAGCGTAAGGAAGTTTATATGAACAAATAAACATTTTTGGAATTTTCATTAGCACTTTAATTATCGTTAAATAACTCAATCTTAATTTTCATATTCTCTTTCCGTCCCCTCACACTTTCTATAAGCTGCTTTTTATAAACGAAAACGAAAAGGTGGAGTTTCGTTAGAAAACTACCTTGTAGTTGGAGTGGAAAAGCAGAATACAAAAGTTGAATTTATTACTTAAACATCTGCTATTAAAATAAAATTTCAATAACTGCAATGACCATGCTTGACATAATGCATCGTTTGATACCTTTTTGTTTGGATACACCATGGTGATCATGAAGTCCTTGAGCTATTTGCATAATCCCATAAAGGAAATTAATACCCCAGCCAATCATAACAATTTTCGTAAAAACCTGTGTGACTTCACCTAAATCACTAAACATTCCTTCTCCTTTCTAAAAAGGTGGTCATTTGACCACCCTATCTTTCTATTTGTTTTTCTTTTTTAGGAATATAATTTTCCTTTTGGCTATATTCTTTTTTAGCCGTTGATTTTAAATCATTTAGCTTTAATGATGAAGCCTCATATTCCTTTTTCAAAGGATTCTCTGTAACCACAGCATTATCTTCAACCACGGCATCTCCTTCAAGCCTTGCGGCACCACCAACCCAAGCATTATCTTTGACCCAAGCCTTACCTGTAACCAAAGCATTCCCTGTAACCAAAGCATTCCCTGTAACCACAGCGTCATCTCCAACCCAAGCGTTACCTTTAACCACTACTGCACCACAAACCATTGCGAAATCACTAACCACAGCGTTTCCACAGACCGTTGCGGCACCAGTAACCCATGCGCTTTCTTCAACCACGGCGTTATCATTAACTACTGCATTATCTTTAACCACGGCATCATCTTTGACCACTGCGTTTCCATAGACCTTTGCATTACCTTTGACCCATGCGTTATCTGTTTGACTTAAATTTCTTTCGTTTTGAATATAGCCGCCGTATTCTCCAGCCTTTACATCTCCAAAATCAATTAAAGCTTTGATTCTGTATACTTTAGTTCCCTCAACCATCTTAGTTTCTGTTGTTAATTCATATTTTTTCTTTTTCATTCCTTCTCCTTTCTGCAAAAAAGAGGACATCTGTCCTTCTTATCGTTCGATTTCTTCAATCTCTTTCGTTTTCTTTTTATCCTTTACTTGTTGCATAAAGATAACTCCTTTTTGCCTGTCTTCGTTCCAATCTTTATATTGACTTTTAATTCGTTTGATTGGATATTTTCCCTCGTATTTCTCCATCATTTTTTCAGCAAATAAATCGCCTTTATCATCATTATCAACTGCTAAAACAAGACTTGTGTATTTTGCCTCGTTGTCTTGTAGAATGTTTTCCAACACCTTTTTCTTTAAACCACCTAAGGCTAAATACGCATATTTATCCATCTGATTTCTTTCTTTCATGTAGGACATGAAGGATAACATATCAATTACAGCTTCAAATATGATTAATGGTTTTTCTTCACTTGAAATACCGTGATAGCCATCTTTTTTATTAATTGAATTTAGATGTTTATCTAATAACCATCCGTTTCCAGCGTTATAGGGGCTTTCATATTTTTGAATAGTGGCTTGAGAATTAGAAGAACAAATACGGCTCATAATAGAATCAATATTTCCCTTTTTATCTAAATTAGTGAAGGAAACATATCTATTTTGATAGGTGATTCCATCTTCTAATGTAACTGTTCGGTTACTTTGATGGATAAATCCTTTAGCCAATAAGTCAAATACTAAATCCGCATTAATCTTTCTTTCTTTAATTAAATAAGCAATCGCATTTTTATGAGTATTTTGGAATTGTTTGGTTTCTAAATTTTTTAAAACAATTTGTTTTAAATGTTTATATATTTCATTGTATTTTTTTGGATATTGAAATTTAGTTTTATCCTTTCCATACTCTTTATAAATATGTTCCCACGTTATTGCTTTTTCTGTTTCATATAGGTGCTGTAATTTTGGATTGTTTTCTGATTCTTCACGAATAATTTTCAACAAGTTGGTAATTGGCAAAAAAACTTCAACTTTCATTTCCTCATATTTTTTCTCTATGTTTTCTTGTGAATGATATTGCCTTTGTTCTTCTACATCATCCATTGTCTGTTCTTCTAAATGAGCTACTTGTTCAAAGCAATAATTAAATGCTTTTTTAAATGACATTTTGATTTCTGGCATGACTTGTAAAAATTTGACAATATCTCCACCCTCTTGCGTTGAATATCGATAAAAAGAATTTGTTCTTGAGAAAATAATGACACTATCATGTTTTGGTATTGTGTAATTTTTTTTCGATTCTGAATATCCCCTTGTAATTGGTGTTAATTGATAAAAACGCTGTGCTACTTCTACAAAGTCAAGTTTTTCCCTTATTAATTGCATTCGACTGGGGGTAAATTTATACACTTTTTCTTTAGCCATCATAAGCCCTTTCTAAGCGTTTTGATTGTTCAAAAATAATCAACCAATCTTCTTGATCTAATCGTTTTACTTTATTGAGTAAATATTTTCCAAAATAATAGCTAAAACGTTGTTTATTTTTTTCATTTTGCATAAAGTATTGAATATACTCAAACAACGATTCTAAAGATTGAATATCGTATTTTCTAATTAATTCTTGGATGAACAAAATATCGTTATCGCTTAATAATTTCATTCCTTCTCCTTTCTACAAAAAAAGAGGACATCTGTCCTTCTTTAAATAAAATTTTTAATTTTGTTTTCAGATTTATTTTCTTGTTTTGGTTTTAGGAAATACTTTTTACGATCATTTTTATAACATTGAAAATAACCTAAACCATAAGCAACTACCATCGGCAATATAAATGTGAAAACACCTTTGACTACATCTAAAACTGTGTTATTCATAATTAAATATCCAATTCCTCTTTCTTCTTTTCTAACGTTGTCTTTCCATAAACTTCTTGCAGCTTCTTTTCAATTTCTTTACATCCTTTTTTAATTTCACCTAATTTATCCGTTATAGTACGTTTTTGTTGCACCAAAGGTTCTCGATGTGTTTTCGCCCATATAGCCATTTCTTCTTGATTCATTTCTAACATTCCTATCGCAACATCTTTCATCATCCTTTTCAAAATGGCATCCACATGATTTAGTTCTTTACTGATTTTTGAAAAATCTTTTTTTATCTGTTCTTCTTCAATACTAAGTTCTTTTAATTTTTTTTCTAAATCAGGGGATTGGTAAATCAAAGAAATTCTATTGAAACGTCTTTGCAGGTTTTCTTGCATATATAACGCATACTTTTGATACCCTGTCATATTCGCATATTCACTTTCAGAATAACGAAAACTAATCTTGTTATCTTTAAGAAATGCTTTGGTGATGTCATCCTGTACCTTTTGTTCACCATTTTGATATTCTTTAATTCGATTCAAGATTTCCACATCTGTTTTTTTGTTAGTAATCCTCTTTTTTAATCCTTCGAGGCTATAGTTTTCATCTTTTAGACGATTCAATCTTAAATATCTTTTCCCTTTAGGTAATTTAACGGATATTTGGCGGTTGTTTTTTTGCGTCTTATCTTCAACCAGCCCCTTTAAATAATCAAAGCTAATCTTTCTTGTCCCATTTTCATCTTCTAATTGAATTACTTTATTAGGGTCTTTTATACTAAATTCCGCTATTTGAATACCTTTTTTTGTGGTTGAAATAACCACATCATTTCTATCGACTGTAACGATTGATTTAGTGTAGGGAACTCGAAAAGCAAACGTATTTTCGTCTACTTTGCGAAACAATTTTTGATGAATTGTAAAAGCTAAATCATTTTTTCCCTTAATATCTCCCTTAACATCATAGCCTACTGCCTGAAGGTAGTTAAATAAATCCTCTACATTGCTAATTCTCGGCAATATTGCATCGATTGTTTTCATGAGTATTTCTCGGTCGGATAAACGATTATTCAACCAACTATAATAATGTTTAGCTTCATAATCTTTTGTTTCTTCCAAGAAAGGTAATCCCATTTGTTCACATACCCGATCGGATATTTCTTTTAGTTTGGGTAAGTCTTTTTTGTAATTCATCCGCAAGGTTTTCCCTGTAATATTAGAAATTGAATTAACAACAATATGAGCATGAATGTGGGTTTTGTCGGTATGAACAGCGATACAATGGTCATATTCACCATTAAAAGCTTGTTTCATATATTCCTCGGCAGCTTCATAACACTCCTCGGGCGAAACAGTGTCAGGTGGAAAACTCATAATCATATGAAATCCTGTTATTTTGTTTTTCTTCAAATTTGATTGTTTACTTCGCCATTGTAAGCCAACAATAGACGTATCTATGGTGGATGTTGTTGATGTCAAAAAATCTTCAACTTTATCTGGGTTTAGGATGTAATCAATCGTACTTTGAACATTACCATGTAAATGTTTGATTTTTAGTGTTGCCACAAGTTTTCCACCCTTTCTGTTCGATAAGAAGGACAACTGTCCTTTTTATCTTTCAATTTCTTTTTCTTTTTTAGGAATAGGACTTTCTTTTTGTTTGTATTCTTTTTTCGTTATTTCTTTTAGTTTGCTTAATTTTAAACTTTCCTTCTTAGTCTTAGCACGTTTACTTCCATCTTCAGCTTCGAGTTGTTCTTCTTTTTGAATACGATCTGCTTTGCGGATGCCTTTATTTTCTTTTGCTAATTTTGAGATTTCTAAGGCTTCATCATACATGCGGATTAGCTTATCACCCTTGATTGTTACCTTATCAATTTTTTCATATTCTCCATTTTCTTTTTTTCTACCAATAAAATGAATATTAACATCTCTTTCTTTGAGCATATAGAAGTAACAACCTTTTATATAGAATTTATTAGTAACGTCCTTTCCGGTTTCAACGTTATACAACGTAAATTTCTGATTCGGGAATTTCGGTTTTTCCAAAATGATATTTTCGGCAATTTCCGTCTTGACTGGATATGTCGTCCCATCTGAACGTCTGCCAACTAAATTCAATCCGATTCTTGATGCTGGTAAATTAACATAGCCAACACGTTGATTTAAGTTAATATTGTTTTCATCATATCCAAAATCTAAATTTCTAAAGTTATCTTTTGGAATGAAAACTTCAGCCATCATCATTCTTCTATTCGTTTCAATATTATTACGGTTTTTTAATTCATAATTTTTCACTTCTTTAATCATTCCTACCGTAAAATGGAATGGAGCAACTGGTTTATTCGGGTCATCAATAGCCTTTATTAATGATTTTTCCTCTTGCACTTGTTCTTGTTTTTTAATTTCACTCATATATTTTTTCTCCTTTTATTTTTTGAATTTACGAACAATGAATAATTAGATTTCTTTTTATGGTGGTTGATATTGATATGCACAAAACATTCTCTTCTCCTTTCTATCTTTCCAACTCTTTTTCTTTTTTAGGAATGAAACACAAAAAGCAGCCATAACCCTGACTGCTTTGCTTTGAATTCCACACTATCATTTTGTCATAAGTGTTTTTGAAAAACACTATCGTTTTTACACTGGATTTTCATCGAGAAATTCGTCATGTTCTTCTTCAATTCCATCAAAAAACCATTCTTCAGTTTTGATAGGATAGCTTTTTCGTTTGTAAAAAAGCATTCGTTTACCTTCGTAAAAATCAAAACCTGTAATAATAACATCAGGGTCTTTGAATAATGCTAAATATTTAGCATTATCTTTGAATTGTTCATCACTCATGTATCGGTCAAAATCTTCAATGGTCATTTCTTGTCCGCTTGGTAAAATCATTTTTTGTTCGGCTATTGCTTGTGTATCAATTTCATCAACAATATTTTTATAATTTTCTAAATTGTTATATCTATTTTTTAATTCATCATTAGATAAAGAAACAACGGAAATAGTCATCAGTTTTCTTTCTGTTAATAATTTAAGATTTTCTTTTTTTAATATGTCGAAAATTTCCTTGCTCTTGGTTTTCATCATGCTAATATTTGAAACGCCAATTTCCAATGATTCTTTTATTTCATCTAATTTATTTTTTAAGAAGTCTTGATTATAAAAATATTTTAATTTGGTTAATTCATTAATTTTCTTGATTCCTTGATTCAAATTTCTTCCTACTTGATTTAGTTCTCTATAATAGTTGACTAAATTTTTATTGAACCGATCTAATATTTTTATATCCTCTATCAAATTTACATTTAACATTTTCCCGTCCAAACAAGTTAATAGTAAGTCTGAAATGGAAATATCTAATTTATTGGATATTTTTTTAATAGTTTCATATTCATGTTTCGTACAACGAAAATGAATTTGCCTATTTTTCTTTTGTTCTTCCATTTTTTTCTCTCCTTCTTTTTGCAAAATAAAAATTAAATTTATTTTGCTACTTAAAAAATACTAAGGGTTTGGGAATGTCCCAAAAAGCTCATTGTGGTACACAAAGTGGTACACAATGGCACGTGTACACAAAACCTTGTGTACACAGGTGCTTAGCTTGCGAAAATGTTAGAGGGGAAAAATTTCCCCCTAACATGGCTGATAGAAAAATCTTTATTACAAAGGATTTTTATTACTTGCTTCATTTGGTGATACATCAATTTCATCACTTTCCTCAATTTTTTTAACCACACTATCAAAAATTTTTTGTATTTTTTCTTCCTGTTTTAAGGAAAAAGCTAATTTTTCTTTTTCAATTTTTAGTTGCCTTTTTAGATTTTCTAAATTGGAACTTTCAAAAATTTTTTTGTTTTTTTGTTCATTTTGCTCTTTCAATCGCTTTACTTTTTGCTCAAAAACTTCTTTGTTTTTGATGTTTTCTCTTTCAATTCTTTTCTCTAATTCTTCATTATTTTTTAAAATTGCTTGTTCATTTTTTGAAATTTTTTGTTCTAAATTTCTGACTTTTCGATTCTGTTTTTCTATCATTCCTAAAAAATAATTCATACTTTTTGATTATCTCCTTTCTTATTTTTCAAAATTTTTTTGTTGATTTTTTAAAAATTTTTCTCCTAAGTTTCTAACTTTTTGATTCTGTTTTTCTATCATTCCTAAAAAATAATTCATGCTTTTTGATTATCTCCTTTCTTATTTTTTTGAAATTTTCAAACGAAAAAAGCGGAATTACTCCACTTTATTTTTCAAAATATTAATTAGTTCAATCATAGAATTTATTTCATCAACATTAAATTCTCTTTCTATTTCATCCTCATTCTTTCTTATTTTTTCTAAAATTTTAATCGCTTTTTTGATTAATTTTTTCATGTCTACTTCATTACTTGTTATTGAATTAGATTGATTATCGTTTGCATCTTGATTAAAATGATGTCTCCTTCTTCTAACCGTTCTGGATGATATACCTAATTTTTTAGCAATCCAATCATCTTTTTTTCCCTCAGGTCTTCGATTTTCTTGTACCAATTTTTCATACTCTTTTTCAAAAAAATCAAATTCGATTTTATTGGTTTCTTCATTTTTTTGTCGCTGTATGTTACTTTCGATAATTTGTTTCAAATGACTTTCTTCGTCGAAATTTTCTTGAATGATACATTCAATTTTGCTGTCAATTAATCCGCTTTCGCTTAATTGCAACACAGCGTTATATCGTGTATGTCCACTGATTATTTCGTATTTCCCATTTTCTTTTTTGAAAACGGTAATTGGATTAATCAATCCAATTTCCAGGATTGATTCCTTGATTGCTTCGACTTTCAAATTATAATCTTCTTCGTTGACTGCTTCGTAAAAATTCTTGTTAGACTTTTCGATTTCATTTAAATCTAACTTGTGTATTTTTCTTTTTTCGCCATTTATTAATTCTCTTAAACTCATATTCTTTTTCTCCTTTTTCGATGTTTGACACTTTCTATAAGCACGTCCACCAAAGCCAAAGTGGGTAACACAAGGTGGAGATTCGTTAGAATACTACCTTGTGTTGTTGGCTGGTGGACTGAATACTGAACATTTCTATTACTGAAATACTCTATTACTTTTATTGTTTGTTACTAAAAGTAGATAAAAAGTTGGTAATTTTTTTACCAACTTTTGAGAAGAGAGTAGCCAATTTTTTATCTTGACTACACTATCATTTTGTCATAAATGTTTTTGAAAAACACTATCGTTTTTACACTGGATTTAACAATAATTTAACAAATTATTGCCCAGCCAATTAAGGTTACTAAATAGATACCCCTCGTAATTATGAAACTTTCTAAGAATCAAACTGGTTAATATAAATAAAGATAGGGAGTTATCTTTCTCCCTATCTTTGCTTAAACTCAATCACTTCTACTTCTAATGTAAGAAACAATAATCTCTAAAAATTTGCTCAATCAACCTCACTTCTTCTTTTGATAATCGACGATGGGTAATTTTTTCCAATATACCCACTCATTTATTGTTTGCCTTTTCTACATCATCAAATTCATCGTAGTACATTCCCCACGTATGATTAAAAGGTCTAATTTTTTCAGAATCTTTCTCTATATCACTTTTTTTCAAATTTGTGTTGCTTGGCTCATTTGGCAATAAGCCTTTCCTGCTATTTACCCATGATGTTTCTCCAGAATTGTTAAATGTTTCATTTGTTCTCCTTGTTGAAATGAAATTCTATTAAATTCGCTAACATTAAGTATTCTTCTGCGAATTTAGTATTTTTATGAGTTTCTTTAACTTTTTTTCTAAATTCTTCTAAAGTTCCACAGAAGCATCCGCACACAACGCCTATAGACCCATCTTTCTGCTTAAAAAAGCTTGTATATCTACCTCGCAAACCGAGGCTTTTAACATATACATAATCTGCCTCACTACTAACCACTGCTTCACCTTCAACCCTTGCGTTTCCATCGATCCATGCGGCACTTTCAACCACTGCGTTGCCATCGACCTTTGTGTCACTTTCAACCACTGCGTTGCCACTAATCCATGCGTTATCTGTTACCACTGCGTTACCTTTGACCACGGCATCATCTTTGACCCATGCGTCGCCACTAACCACTGCGTTATCATAGACCGTTGCGTTACCTTCAACCCAAGCATTACCTGTAACCACAGCATTATCTCTGACCACGGCATTTCCACCAACCACGGCGTTATCATTAACTAAGGCGTTACCTTTGACCCAAGCCTTACCTGTTTGGCTTAAATTTCTTTCGTCTTGAATATAGCCACCTAAGTCTCCAGCCTTTACATCTCCAAAATCAATTAAAGCTTTGATTCTATGCAATTTAATTCCATTAAATGTCTTTATTTCTGATGTTAATTCGTATTTTTTGTTCTCCATGTTTTTTTAATCTCCTTTCAAAACAAACTTAAAACTTCATCCTGCCCATAATTCATATAAATAGCTTCTGTACGCTTTATGCTATTTTCCGCAGTAGTTACTTTAATTTCTTTTCTCCAACCAACTAAATACTCATCATATAAATTATTTTCATAACTGCTTATCATCACTTTTCCTTTATGCCCCTTCAAAGCTTCCAGGAGCTTAATATGTTGTTTATCCGTCATTTCATATTCATATAAATAATTCTTTCTTAAAATCAAAGGGTATGGTGGATCTGCATAAATAAATACTTCTTTTTTGTTATATCTTTCAATCAAAGTTAAAGCGTCTTGATTTTCAATTTGTGCTTCTTGAAGCCTTTTAGAAGCCATTTGCAGAATTTTTGGAAATTCATTCCACAACGAAGTAGTTCTAGGGCTTAAATGACCAATGCTAGATCGAAAACCATTCTTATATTTGTTGCTACATCCAAAACCTTGGCAGCATCGAACAGCGAACCGTCTAGCATTCTCAACATCGTCATCCGTTTTCTGAAAAGATTCTTCATATTCTTGTCGACAATATGGTGTTAATTCTAATAGTTTAATCAACTCTTCAGGTCTATCTCTTAAAACCTTAAAATAATTAAACACTTCCAAGCTTAAGTCATTAATCGTCTCAATCCTTGATGGCTTTTTGTTAAAAAACACTGCTCCACCACCAAAGAACGGTTCTAAATACACATCATGTTCAGGAATATAGCTCACTATCCAGCCCGCTATCCTGGTTTTACTTCCGGGATATTTCAAAACATTTTTCATTCTTTTCTCCTGTCTAATGGATTGTTTTACAAATATGTTTATTGTCTGCAATTTCATCAATGAATTCTGATGAAAATCCAGTGTATGAAATAAATAATTTTTCTTTCGATCTCGTCAAAGCCACATAAGCTAAACGTCTTTCTTCCTCTTTTCCTTTCCTTCCCCCTAAGGCTTTTTTGTTAGGAAAAACACCATCATCCATGTCAACCACAAATACTGTGTGAAATTCTAACCCTTTAGCTGAATGAACACTCATCAGCTTAACTTTATCAACGTTTTCATCGTACTTTTGGCTTCTCAAAAATACTTGCTCTAGGTATACAAACAGTGATTCATTTGGATATTCACTTTCAAAGGAATCTAAATCTTTGAAAAACTCAATAATATTTTCTTTTCTTTCGCCGGTTCCATCATAATTTAATAGTTCAAAGTAACCTAAATCGGATAATAAACCATTAGTAAACTCTGAAAATTTTATTTTTTGCGTCTGTAATAATTCTCTCCATTTAAGAATAATCGCTTTGAAATTTTCTATACTTTTTTTTGTTTTTTCGGTTGTTTCAAGTTTTGACAAGGCTGTGAAAAGACTAATTTTTTCTTCTCCTGCTAATTCTAAGCCTTTTTCAATCGTTGTTTTACCAATAAAACGTTTTGGTTTATTAATAATTCTCATTAAAGATAAATCATCTTCTAACACGATTACTCTTAAAAAAGCTAATACATCCTTAATTTCCATTCGGTCAAAGAAACGATAACCACCATATATTCCATAAGGAATATCGTATACATCCATTTGATTCTCCACTTCTCTTGACAAATAGTTTGCTCGATATAATACAGCAATATCTCTATACTTCACCCCTTTTTCATGAAGATTGATTATTTTCTTTGCCACAAAAGCACATTCTCGTTTTCTATTTTTGAACCAGTTTACCTGAACCTTTTCACCACTTTTTTTAGTGAAAAGATTTTTTTCAATTCGTTCTTTGTTGTTTTTAATCAGTTGGTTTGCTACTTCTAAAATACTTTTACTTGAACGATAATTCTGCTCTAGCAGAACTGTTTTCAAACTAGGATAAGCTTCTTCTAAATTGTCAATAATTTCAACCTCTGCCCCACGCCATGTATAAATGCTTTGGTCAGGGTCGCCTACAACAAACAAGTTATTCTTTTCTCCAACCAATAAACGTATTAATTGAAATTGTTGCTTGTCTATATCTTGAAATTCATCTACTAAAATATGGGTAAATTTTTCTTGCCAATACTTCAAAAAATCCTCGTTTTTTTCTAAGAGTTCAACGCTTTTAATGATAAAGTCATCAAAATCATAAACATACAATTTTTCTTGTTTTTTTAGATATTCTTCATATATTTGCACTAATTTTTTCTTCGCATTTTGACTATACAATTCCTGTGCCCTTTGTTTCTTGGTTTTAGCGTTAGAAATAAATGTTTTAGCAGAAGTATACGGAATTTCTTGTTTGTAAAACCCAAAGGTTTCATAAATTTCTTCCAAAATATTATCTTGGTCTTTTGAATCTAAAATACCAAAATTTCTAAAATCATCATTGAACTCACTTTCACTGCGTAAAATTTTTAAGCCCAAAGAATGCACTGTACAAATGGTTGGAGAATGACCCATTTCCCCAATCATTTTAAAAACTCTATTTCGCATTTCATTCGCCGCCTTATTCGTAAAAGTAATCGCTAGAATTTGGCTGGGACTTTCTTTCTTTTCTTCCATCAAATATACAATTCTACTTGTTAGTACTTTTGTCTTCCCTGAACCTGCTCCAGCAACAACTCTTAGATATTTTTCTTCACTGACAACCGCTTCTTTTTGTTGCTCGTTAAATTCTTCTAAATTAATCATCGTCTTTTTCCTTTCATTCAGATTACTTTCACTTTCTATAAGCTGCTTTTAACAAACGAAAACGAAAAGGTGGAGATTCGTTAGAATACTACCTTGTAGTTGAAGTGGAAAAGCAGAATACTAAGATTTTTTATTACCGAAAAGTTTTAATTTAACTCAACTCGGCTATTTTTTTAATCATTCTTTTTTTATAATTAATTCCACAATTATCTTGAATTGCATAATTGATAATTTCTTCATCTTTTATATTGCCAATTGTTCCTAAGTTTTCTAAAAAGCCAATTTTTGAAAACTTGTCAGGATAAATTAGTCTATAAAAGATAAATAAGGTATAAATAGCACGTTTTAGATAGATATAGAATTGTTGCCCATGGTAAGATGTAAAATTTGGGTCTGCATACCTATATTCATTTAAGGTTTCTAATTCTTTTTTCAATAGAAATTTTTCTACTTTTTTAGTATTTACGGATAATACAAAGGTTTTTATTTTTTGGTATAAATCATCTTTTATGTCTTCTTGGAACAAATGAATTTGAATGATTCTCTCAACCTTATCTTTAAAATCAGGTATAAAAATGTAAGCGAATTGGTACATTACATTTCTAAAAATTAGCTCATTCTTCTTAATTTTCTTAAACTTTTTTCTTTGAATAATATATTCATCGAAGAATACTTGTTCCTGTGGAAGTAATTTAGGAATGATTTTTTCCACTTTCTTTTTTAAAGTTTTATATTCTTCCACTTTTGAAATGAGATGGATTAGATTTTTGTCTGCATCGACAAAGGAAGAATGGTCTGGTGGCAATTTATCAAAGGAATTACCATTAAAATGAACATAATCCATTATTTCCGTTGAAATTTCATGAAATAGAATTTGACGATACGTATCTAATATTTTTTTCACTTGTTCAAAACAGTCAATTTCGTATTGTTTTAATTGCTGTATATCATCAAAATCGAATTGCATTTGTATATGTTTTTTAATCTTCAATCTTGTCATCTTAATTCACCCCTTCTCTAATTTCATCAAGCAATTCATCAAAATAATTTCGTAAAATCACACATGAATTTTCGGCTATGTCACATCTTGTTGCTTTCAATGCATGCCACTGATTGTTGATTTGAAATTTTCCCACTTTAAAAACATCTTTGAATTGATTTAATAACGCTATTAGTCGTTTTCTTACGCTTTCTTCCTTGTTTTTTGCGTATAAATAATTAATTTCATTTTCTACGTATCGAATTAGTGCATTATTAGCTATGTAAATACGCTTAATCCATCTATTAAATGCTTTGTGGATGTTATTTCTTCGTATAATGAATTTCTTTTTAATCTTGAAATTAGCGAATGTTGCCTTTAAAGCATTTATAAAAAATTCAAAAAATATCTTCATTTTGTTAATGAAATCATCAGATTTATCTTTAAAACAGAATATCCTTGTTTTTGTTGGGCAAAAAATCTCCCTTATTGGATTACCATCTTTATCCAATACGGATTCACCTTTTTTGTGGACTACTATTGCATCAGGGTCATCTTTTTTTGTTAATTTTCCTGTTTTTTTATTGATGATATGGTCTTTTTTATACACTTTTTTATAAAAATTAAGTCCATCGGCTAAAGAAGCTCTATCGTAAATGAAAATATGGATATATTTAGCTTTCTTTTTGTATGAAAACCACGATATGAATGGTAAACTTCTCTCCATTGTTTCAATGCTTCTAATGAATTCTTCAACTATCTTTTCTCGACTAGCTTTTGTGACTGTTCCTTGCGGCAAAAGTAAATCAAAAATGACACCATATCTTGGTTTTTGATTCATTAAATATTTTCTTCGCCTTTTTAATTCAAATTCTTTCATCAATCCAATTAATTTTTTCGTACATTTCAAAAATGTTGGCTCGATAATATCCATATCTCCGAATCCAAAGAGAACATCTGAACAATAAAGATTTAATATTTCCTTTTCTAAAGTATCTAAATTTCTAACTACTCGAAAATGCAAATAACCATTTAATTCATTTGTTGATTTATCAAGAAACAATTCCATACTCTCTCTCCTCTCTTTTTCTATTAGTGATTTATGGTTTGTGAAAAATTGTGAAAAAAATACATTCCATATATTCACTAATAAGGTGCTTATTCGTTAGAAAGGATTTTTTTAAAGAAAAAACATCAAGTTATTTTCTTTTAACTTGATGTTTTTAACTTATATATTCTTTGTTTTCCTACTCTTATTTAAGGTTTTTTGCATTTACTTTTCGATTTACACTATCGAACCGCTATTATGAATGTTCAGTGATAATGTCTTAATAGATGTTCAGTGAAAATGTCCCGATTATTGATTAAAGATAGTGAGGCATTGTTTTACATCTCTTTCTCCATTTTATTATTTTCTAGTCATTGGAGGAACAAATGAAGAGGATACGATTATCTATGAAAGAACAAGAAAAATATTTAACAATCAAAGATTTAATTGACCATCACGGCAATAAGAAACGAGCAGCTTTAAAACTTGGTGTTTCTATTCGTACAATCAATCGTTTAATTATTGTCTATCGGAATAAAGGAAAAGCCGGTTTCGTTCACGGAAACAGAAACCGACCATCTGCTCATTGCCTCACACAAGAATTAAGCTCTCACATCATACATCTTTATCAATCGATTTATCAAGATGCGGGCTTTAATTTTTCTCATTTCACCCAATTCTTAAGTGAAAAACATGATATCCATGTCAGTCTTTCTTCGGTTAGAAGAATTTTAAATGAAGTAGGTATCTTCTCCCCTAATGAACACCGCTGTTCAAAAAAGAAAAGAAGTATCATGTCTTTAAAACAAACGAAACCGACTCTCACGGATACGGAACTAAATGTGGCTGTCAATCATGAATTAAGTTTACAACTAGCTCATCCAAGAAAAGCTCGATGTAAGAATTTTGGGGAAGAAATACAAATGGATGGCTCTATTCATAATTGGTTTGGTGAAAATAAGGCAACACTACATCTAGCGATTGATAATGCCACAGGCGTGATTGTAGGTGCTTATTTTGACAAGCAAGAAACACTTCACGGCTATTATCACTGTTTTCACCAAATCCTTTCTAACTATGGCGTACCCTATCAATTTCTTACCGATAGACGAACTGTTTTTGAGTATGAAAGACGCACGAATAAATCGGCTGAAAATGATGTCTTAACGCAATTCGGTTATGCCTGTAACACTCTTGGCGTTACCATTGAAACTTCCGGTGTTAGCCAATACAAGGGGCAAATAGAAAGAGCGAATAGAACCTTTCAAGACCGCTTAGTTAGTGAGTTAAAAATGGAGAATATAACAACCATAGAAAAAGCCAACCAATATCTTATTGAAACCTTCGTACCTAATTTTAATAGGCGTTTTGCTCAAGATTATACGAAATACCCTTCGGTAATAGAAAGTAGTCCCGGCGAAGAGACAATCAATCTAACATTATCAGTTATATGCGAAAGAAAATTCGATAATGGCTCCTGTATAAGCTATAAAAACAAATATTACCAAGCCTATAATCAAAATAATCAATTAATCGCCTTTAAGCCTAAGACAAAAGCCTTAGTCATTAAAACCCTAAACAATACCCTATACGTAACGGTAGATGATTGTGTGTATGCTCTATTTGAATTAGAAAAGAACAAGAAAGTCTCTGCAAATTTTGACACTGATGACACAAAAGAAAAAAAGCCGAAACAGGTACATATACCGCCAATGAGTCATCCTTGGAAAAGAGATTCATTTATTCGTCAACAACAAAGAGCACATCAACACAAGCAATTTACACGATGATAGTAAGCTTTAAAATAGCGAGAAATCTCTAATCAAGATTCCCCGCTTATATTACAAATTTTTTGGGACATTTTCACTGAACATTGACATAGAAAAACGATTCTATCGAACCGCTTTCCTGCTCATTATTCTTCCATTAACTTCACGCCTGAAGAAGTTCCGATACGTTCTGCTCCAGCTTCAATCATTGCATGTAAATCAGCTTTTGAACGAACACCTCCAGCAGCCTTTACTTTAATCGCTTCACCAGCAGCAACTTTCAAAATCTTCACATCTTCTACAGTTGCTCCATGAGTTGAAAAACCGGTGCTTGTCTTAACGAAATCAGCACCACCTAAGATAACATCCTTAGTTGCTCTTGTCTTTTCTTCATCTGTTAATAAACAAGTTTCAATGATGACCTTTAAACAATGATTACCACAAGCTTCCTTAACTGCCTTTATTTCATCAATCACATATTGATCATTGCCATCCTTTAATTGACCAATGTTTAAAACCATATCAATTTCATCAGCACCCATTTCAAGGGCATTCTTTGTTTCAAAAACCTTTGTAGCGCAAGTCATTGCACCCAATGGAAAACCAATGACACAAGCTGTTAAAACATCCGAACCTTTTAAAGCTTCCTTAACAGTTGGAATCCAACTTGGATTTACCATGCAAGTCATAAAGCTATATTTTTTCGCTTCCTCGCATAATTGAAGAATTTGTGCCTTCGTTGCGTCTGGTTTTAATAGTGTATGATCAATATATTTGTTCAAATTCATAATCTTCTCCTTCCTTGATCAAAACGTATTTTTTCAATACTTCTTTGATAATTATAACATCTCCTTGATAAGAATAACGACCAATATCACGTTCCATAAACTTTTGATTGCCTTTACCAAGAACTAAGACTGTATCTTCCGGATCAGCCAACTCCAAAGCTTGGCGTATCGCATCATAACGATCAGAAATAATCAAATAGGGCTTCTCTTTAATTCCTTTCGCAATTTCCTCTGCTATGGCTCTTGGACTTTCATTACGAGGATCATCTTCTGTCAGAATAATCATATCGCAATACTGATCCATCAATTCACCAACTTTTTCTCGCTTGCTCTTATCTTTTTTGCCGGCTGAACCATTGACTATAATAATGCGACATTTCTTTGGGGTAATCGAAGTAGCGTATTCCAACACTCTTGATAAGCCTTCTACTGTATTTGCCATATCGACTAAAATATTAAAGTTTTGTCCCTCATCAATGACTTCCATACGCCCTTCAATGCGACTTAAAGATTTAATTCTTTCTTGAATAACTTCCATATCTAAGCCAGCCTCATGCAAAGCCGCAATCGCAGCTGCTACATTCATTAAGTTAAAGCAAGAAACCAAATTCGTTTCCATAGCGTATTCTTGATCATACACTCTCAAGTGAAAACTAGTGCCATCATTTTTAATACGATATTGACGGATAGAGTACATCGCTTCTTCACTCATACCATAAGTAACCACCCGAGCATCACTATCTTCCACCATCTTCAAACCATAAGGATCATCTATATTCATAATGGCGCAAGCCTTATCATCCAAATCATCAAAGAACTTCTTCTTAGCTTCAAAATAATTTTTCATACTACCATGAAAATCTAGGTGGTCATGATTTAAATTTGTAAAAATTGCATAATCAAAGTGGACACCTTGCACACGTTTTTGTTCAATGCCAACAGAGGTAACTTCCAAAGTCGCCGCCTTCATATCCGCATCCACCATTTCTTTTAGAATGGAATGCAAATCAATAATCGTTGGGGTAGTCAATAATGGCTGTAATTTTACTGCTCCATAGGTAATTGAAATACTACCAATATTCCCGGTCGGTATGATTGGATTTAAAATCTCTTGAATGATTTTAGCCGTTGTACTCTTTCCATTTGTACCGGTCACCCCAAACATTTGTAAGTGATGGGATGGTTCGCCATAAAACACATTCGCAACCGCATTGAAAGTATCCACAACATCATCTACACGAAAATAAAGAATGCCCTCTTCATAATGGGATAATTCTTCACTATGGACAACCGCAATCGCACCATTTAAAATTGCATCCTGAACGAATTGATGCCCATCAAAACGCATTCCCTTAACACAAAAGAATAAACTATTCGCTCTCTTTTTACGGGAATCATCGTTAATAGACTGAATCTCAATTTCTGGAGCCTGTTTAAATAATTGATTTAATAGCACTTTTATATCTCCTTCATAGCCAGAACAGATAGCGCAAAAATAGCGGCTGTTTCTGCCCTTAAGATACGCTTTCCTAAACTAATCGATTGAAATCCCATTTCTTCCAATACTTGAATTTCTTCTAAACTAAAGCCACCTTCAGCACCAATCACAATCGTCGTATCCTTTTTAGAATTTAAATCAAAGAAAGAATGATCTTGCTTTTTAGCTTCATAGGCAACTACATTTTCTTCACTTTGGTAATTCTTTAAATCTTGAAGTCGAACAGCTTCTGTTACTTCTGGAAGGCAATTTCGCTTGCATTGTTGGCTGGCCGCCAAAACGATTTGTTTATAACGTTCTCGTACCTTTTTTTCTTTTTCTTTTTGAACCTTCACTATTGTTCGTGAGCTTGTAAAAGGAACAATTCTTTTCACACCCAATTCCGTTGCTTTTTGAAGAATCCATTCAAACTTCTCTTTTCGGATTAAAGCCATGCACAAAGTAATGTTTTGTTCTAACTCATTTACACAAGAATCTTCTCTTTCAACATAACATTGAAACTTACCATTCATCACTTCTGCTTTCGCAAAGTAAGCCTTTCCTTCATAAACCAGACGAATAAGCTCTTGGTTTAGACGGAGCACATGATGGGCATGGTGTTCTTGTTCCTTGGATAAAGTGTAGATTTGGTCTACTTCCGGTTTTGTTTGACAAAAATATTGATACATGACACAAAAAGGATTATTCCTCTTCCTCCTGTTGTTTTTCTTCCACACGGATACGAACTTCATTAACCTTACGACTATCTGCTTTCGTAATTTGAACAAATAAATTCTCAAATTGGAAAGATTCATTCACTTGAGGAATGTGTTCTAATTGAGCAATTGCCCAACCAGATACCGAGTTATAGTCATCCTCTTCCTCTTCATTCACTTGAATATCAAAGCGTTCAAATAAATCATCCACTTCCGCTTCGCCTTTAACTAAATATTCGTTTTCCGAAATTTTGGTATAGAATTCTTCGACAACGTCATGCTCATCCCAGATTTCCCCAACCAACTCTTCGACAATATCTTCCAATGTAATCAAGCCATCGGTGCCACCCCATTCATCCAAGACGACAGCCATATGGAGCTTTTCTCTTTGTAAAAGCTGTAACAGTTCATAAATATGAGTGTTTGGACTGGTATTAATCACTTTTGTGATGATGGAATGTAAATTAGATTTCTTATGATATAAAAGGTCATAAAAGTCTTTTTCATGAATAACGCCAATAATGTTATCAATGGTTTCTTCATAGACTGGTAAACGGCTATAAGAATTCATGCGGAAAGTTTCTTCGATTTCTTTTAAATCTGCGTTCACATCTACAGCCACAATATCCACACGTGGTGTTAAAACATCTTTTACTTCTAATTCATTAAATTCAATGGCGGCTGAAATTAAAGAAGATTCATGCTCTTGAAGATCACCTTCTTTTTCAGCTTCATCGACCATCGTAATTAAATCATCCGTAATATCACCGTCTTCTTCTTCAATTGGAATCATCTTATTCGTTAACCATTTCCAACCCGATAATAACCAAGTAAATGGTGCAAAAAGGAATATCATTCCTTGGACAAAGCCAACCATAGCACAACTAGAGCGCTCCGGTATCATCTTAGCAATAGATTTCGGTGTAATTTCACCAAACAATAAAACCACCGTGGTAATCACGATTGTCGAAATGGTTGGTCCTTTATCTTGAAAGTAACGAGTAAATAATAAAGTCCCAATGGTTGCTGAAGCAATATTCACAATATTATTTCCAATTAAAACCGTCATTAAAAAGCGATCAAAATCATCGACTATTTTTAAAACTTTCTTGGCATTTTCATTGCCATCGTTCACCATCGAACGCAAACGGATTTTATTGGCGGAGCTAAAACTTGTTTCAATGGCTGAAAAAATACCGGAAAAAAGGATTAAGACTATTAAACTAAATAGATAAACAGAATTGGGAGTCATCGTATATTCTCCCATCTTGTTAGAATTGATATAGGTATTTCAAGGTCCTCCAAAATAGACACATCCTTTCATTGATGGTATTGATTATACCATAGTTTCAAAAAATAAAAAAAACCACTATTTCTAGCGGCTATTTGTCTTAACGGAAGAAAGTGGGAATACTTTCATCTTCATCTGCATCAATACCGAAATCACTTGTTGCTGATTCAATACCAATTTGAGGCGCGTATTCTTCTTTCTTTTCTACTTCATGACCCGGTAAGTCAAATCCAGTTGCGATAACTGAAACGATAATCGCATCTCCTAACTTATCATTAATAGCAACCCCAAAGATTGTATCAATTTCTGTACCGGCCGCATCTTCAATCGTTTCAACCGCTTGACTAGCTTCTTGTAAAGTAACACTAGGGCCACCTGTCACATTGATAATAGCGTTCTTAGCACCTTGAATTTGAGCTTCTAACAATGGTGATTGAATAGCACGTAAAGCCGCTTCTTCAGCCTTATTGTCACCTTCTGCCATACCAATACCAAATAAAGCAGTACCTTGACCTTCCATAACAGACTTAATATCCGCAAAGTCCAGGTTTACCATAGCTTGTACCGCAATTAAATCCGTAATGGTTTGAACACCTTGACGTAAGATATTATCTGCTTCTCTAAAGGCTTGATCAAATGGTACAGAACCTAAGACATCTAAGACTTTATTATTCGATATAATAATCAAAGAATCCACGTATTCACGTAAGTTTGAAATACCTTGATTGGCTTGATTGGAACGCTTCTTACCTTCAAATCTAAATGGTGTTGTCACAACACCAATGGTTAAGCAACCCAATTCTTTAGCAACTTTAGCAAACAACGGCGAAGCACCCGTGCCGGTTCCTCCACCCATACCGGCGGTGATGAAGACCATATCAGCGCCTTCCATCTCACGACGGATTTCTTCTTCGCTTTCATCAGCAGCACGGCGCCCATTGTCCGGATTACCACCGGCTCCTAATCCTTCTTTGCCCAATTGAATTTTATTCGCAACTGGAGACATTTCCATTGCTTGTAAGTCTGTGTTAGCAATGTAGAACTCAACGCCTTTAACACCGTCTTGAACCATGCGGTTTACCGCATTGCCACCAGCACCACCAACACCAAAGACTTTAATCTTCGCAACCTGATTGTAAGTTAATTCTGCCATAACGACCCCTCTTTACACTTATTTACTCATAAACATACTCTTTAGACGATTTGTCAGAGTATCTTCCTTTCTCTTCTCTTCACTATTTTTTCGGAAAGAAATCTGGCGGATGAATTCATCCACATCCACACTATCTTGCATTTCTCCATAAATAGGAAGTTTATCTTGATAAGCGTAGAACAAACCCAAACAAGTCGTTAACGCCGCATCTCTTCCCCCTAAAGATTCAGGAATATAATTACGAGTTTCCACTTGGAGGCTCTTATTTAAGAGTTTCACAAAACCCTCTTGTTCTCCACCCTCACCATTAACTATAACAGTACTTTCACCTGTTTTCAATATTGGTGAGCAAGTATTTACAACAGTTTCTATCCACTGGTTCACTCGATTTAAAATAGATTTCATGAAATCTTCTTCACTTAGAAGAACCAACTCTTCATTTTTTAACTTCCACATATGAATTGGATTTTTCGAAAAGACTTCCTTATCAATTTGTGTACCATATTTCAGCAATTCGACTGCCATTTCTTTGCTTAGACCATATTCATCCATAATCGGTTGAACCATATCCACTAAGCCACCTTGGAATAAGACAGAATTTTGTAACTTGCCTCTATAAATTTGATTTAAAGTTGTCGAATCATATTCTAAATCAATAGAAATAATTTGACGATTTAAGGAAGCCTCAATCAACGCGGCCTCTTTAGCAATCGCAAAGCCTGATACAAATAAATCCATTAAATTTAAACCGGCTTTTTGAATAACTGTTGCAATATCATAAGCCAACTTCTTATCCACAAAATACAAATCCACATCCACGGTTAATTGTGAACAACGATCACCAATAGGCACTTTTCTAGTGCTAATACCATTCACTGTAAAACGCGAGGCTGTGCATTGAACCCGAACGTATTTATCGCCATATTTTAGTGTTTCCGCCTTTTGGATTGCGTTTTGAATATCTTTAACCGTTATCACTCCATCAAAGCCCTCAATATCCACCTTTTGTTTGGAATTCAAATGTTTGAAATGATACGAAGGAACTGCCGCAATAACACCCCTGATATTCATCTTTAATTTTTCTTTTACTTGTTGTAGTGCTTTATGAATTCCTGCCACTAAAGCATCTTGGTTTTCAACGCCTTTATAGTTTATTCCTTGGCAAGGAATACGAACCACTTGCAGAATATGAAACCGAGTATTAAAAAATTCTCCAACCACTAAACGGATTTCATGACTCGCTAACTCTAGGCTTGCGTATATTTGTTTCTGATTCACTGAAAGACTCCTTTCACCGTTTCTATATTACCATAGCCTTTCTATTTTAGACTACTTTTCCAACGCAATTGCAATTCTTTCGTTTTCCAATAAATGATGAATTTGTTTCAAAGTGATGATAAGAGCTGGAAACAAGAACAAATCCGCTCCTAACCACGCTACTTGGTCCGCCCAAGTAATGGCATGATAACCAAAATCTTTTACAAAAGCCACACTCACAACCACACGACCAATCATTTCAATTATCCCACAGAAGATAGCACGATTCGCATAACCTAAGCCTTGAATACTCATTCGGATAACATTTAAGAAACCAAGTAACCACCAACCGTAGCCCATTCTTCTTAAATACAAAGCCGAAGCTTCTAAAACTGCATAACGATTAGCATTTACAAATAATAAACTTAACTTCCTACCAAAGAAAATCATAATAATACCCGATAGAATGGAATAAGATAGCGCAAGCTGTACGCCTTTGCGAATTCCTTCATGAATACGATGTTCTTCCTTGGCTCCATAGTTTTGCGAAACATATGTGGATACAGCCGTACCAAAAGCATCAAAAGGACTCAGCATAAATTGTTTAATCTTTAAACCGGCTGTAAAACCGGACACATATAAAGTTCCTAAGCCATTGTTTGCCGCCTGAAGAACCATTGAGCCTATCGCCGTAATAGAATATTGAAGTCCCATTGGTACGCCCATACCCAACACTTTCTTTGACATCGACCGGTGAAACCTTCTTTCTTGTTCACTCATATGTAAAATAGTGAGTTTTTTACGAATCAATAGAAAACATAAGATACCTGAGATGGCTTGTGAAACGACCGTCGCAAAAGCGGCCCCAAAGACCCCCATTTTTAATATCACAATACAAAAAATATCTAAGAAAATATTCAAGATGGCTGATAAGGTTAAAAAGTAAAATGGTGTTTTAGAATCCCCTACAGCTCTTAAAAGGCTTGATAAAAAGTTGTATAGAAGTGTAAATGGAATACCAATGAAAATCATATTGATGTATTGATAGGTATCTTGATAGATTTCACTTGGGACTTGTAAAGTATGCAAGATAGGATGGCATAATAAGATAGTTAAACCAGTTACGACCACTGAAAAAATAGTCGTCCAAAAAATACCTTGATATTCATATTGACGCATTCTTGAAAGTCGGTTTGCCCCAAACTCTTGAGCAATGGGAATCGCAAAGCCAACCATACTACCTATACAAAAACCAAGCACAAGAAATTGAACTGAGCTCGTCGCTCCTACCGCAGCCAGAGCATTCGGTCCTAAAATTTGACCAACAATAGCCGCATCCGCCATGTTGTACGTTTGTTGAAATAAATTTCCCAACAATAAAGGAATACTAAACTCCAATATCAATCGAAAAGGATTTCCCTTCGTCATACTTTTTGTCATAGATTTACCACTTTTTCTAACTTCTATTTAGTATAAGCCAAAGTACCGTTGCTTTTCCAAGCATTCTCTGTTTCATGCTTGCAAAGATTTCTTTTTTTTGATAATATTGTCAGGCATTCAAAAACAGGTAAGGAGGTTATGGTATGTCTAGAGTTTGCGCTATATCCGGTAAGAAAGCTTTATATGGAAACAAACGTTCTCACTCATTACGTGCTACACGCCGTAAGTGGAATGTTAACTTACAAAAAGTTCATATGATTGTGGATGGCAAGCCACAAACACTACGCATTTCTGCTCGTGCCCTTAAGACCTTAAAGGCAGAACAAAGATTTAGTGAAGCTGAATAAACCTCTTTCGAGGTTTTTTATTTTGCCTAAAAAAGGACTTTTAGACACCCTCTTCATCTTCACATTGCATACACAACACCAAACCTTTTTCGACAATAAGTTTAATCTCATCTTGAAGAAATTGGTTGGATGTCGCAAATAAATCCTCTTTTGTTAAGCACAATTTTCTTAATGGATATAATAATCCTTCTGCACTTAGCTCACAACTATCATTGGTTAAAAAAGAAAGGTATTTATATTCTTTTTGAATACAATACTTACCGACCGGTAATACTTTTAACACTTGATGTTTACTCCGTATTTCAACTCCGGGATAACGATATAAAAGACCAATATTGACTAACTCATGATCCATTCTACCGCCCAGTGCTCCCCAAAGAACAATCGATGTGTATCCTTTTTCATGTAAGAGTTTTAGGGCTGCTGAACTATCGGTATCCTCTTTTAGAACTGGCAATACAATGGTTTCTTTGGCATACTTTCGTATCGTATCTAGCTCTTCCGTTGAATCAAAATCACCAATCGCTAATTCCATTGAAATGTGATGACTCGCTAGAAAAGAAGCCCCATAATCCACACCAATCCAATCTACCTCTTTATATTCCGGCAGTTCTTGAACTCTTCCTAAGACAACTATGGCTTTTCTCATCGTAGACTTTGAACTCTTTCTTCAATATTCCCTTTAAAGACATAAGAACCAGCCACCAACACCGTTGCCCCTTTTTCTTTACAAAGACGAGCTGTTTCTGGATTGATTCCTCCATCTACTTCAATTTCAAATTTACCATTATGCTTCGATAATTGGTCAATTTTATCTAAAGCACTCGGCATAAAGGATTGACCACCAAAGCCCGGCTCTACCGACATCACCAACACAATATCCACTTTATCTAAGTAAGCCTCAATAGCGGAAACGGGGGTCTTTGGTTTAATGGATATACCAACCTTAACCCCTTGTTTATGTAAGGTATCAATAAACGGTTCTATTTCTTCTTTCTTTAGTGCTTCTACATGAAAAGTAATCGCATCCGCACCAGCTTCAATAAAAGCTTTGGCATAAAAGATAGGATCACTCACCATTAAATGCACATCAAAAAATTTATTACTGCTAGAACGCAAGCCTTTCACCACATGGGGTCCATAACTTAGGTTTGGCACAAAATGACCATCCATGATATCCATGTGAATCCATTCGGCACTGGATTGATTTAATTCATCCATTTGTTGGGAAAAATCATTCATTTGAATAGCTAAAATAGATGGCGCAATAATCATCGTTTCATCCTCCTTGTTTCCTCTATCATGAGAGTTAATACTTGTAAATACGATTGATAACGTGTTTTAGAAATACAACCTTGGGCAACCGCTTCTTTGATGGCACAATCGGGTTCATTTTCATGTAAGCAATCATTAAAGCGACATTGATGAACATAAGGCTCAAAGTCCGGAATATAACCAGCAATATTTTTTATTTCTAAATGGGCAAAGCTTAAAGAACTAAAACCCGGTGTATCAGCGACTAGACCACCCGCCACTTCATGTAACTCCGTATGCCTTGTGGTGTGTTTTCCTCGACCTAAAGCTTTGGAAATTTCTTGTGTTTCAAGTTGAAAATTAGGATCCAATGTGTTTAATAAAGTCGATTTGCCAGCTCCACTTTGACCCGTTAAAACGGTTATTTTTCCTGCTAAAGTATGTTGAATGGCCGGATTAATAAATCCCTTTTCACAGCGGATTACCAACATTCTTCCTGTTTCATATTCCTTAATTTCTTTTTCAACATAATTTGGATATTCCAAATCTGTTTTTGTGATTACAAGAATCGGTTCAATGCCCGCCGCTTTAATAAGTATGGATAAACGGTCAATTAAGGCTGTAGAAAAATTAGGATCCACCACCGACATTACAATAAAAGCTTGATCCACATTCGCAATAGCTGGGCGAATTAAAGAATTACGCCTAGCCAAAATAGATACAATCACATAACAATCAGCTTGTTGAATAACCTCAACCATATCGCCAACCACAGGTGAAAACTGAAGACGTACCTTCCCTGCTACACGAGCTGAGACTTTTTCTTTTGTGTCTTCTAAAAATACACCATAATTTTTTGAAACAATTTTAATAATTTTCGCTTTCATTTCTCACCTAATAAAAGAATAAGGTCACATAATTATTTTTCTTTTGAACAAACTTCGTTCCTACTTTTGGATTCGTATCGACCACAATACCGACTTGAATTTTATCCAATTCCCCTTGTGTCATTTGACTTGTATCGCGATTAGAGCGACGAACATTAAAGCCCATTGCCTCCAATTCTTTCGCCGCTTCATCCACCGTTTTACCAATAATATCCCTCGGAATAACCTTGGTTAAATACGCTATATAATCCAAGCTAATTTCTGTTTCTTTTGTTGGATCGAAGAGACTGTCGGCACTTAAGCCCGATTGAGCAATGATTGTTCCTGGTGTTCCTTTCCCTTTTTTGGCATTCATCCGAATTTTTAGTTTTGGATAAACCGATAGCTTCTTTTGCACGTCCTCCACATCTTGACCAAGGTAGTTTTCAATCAGCACCCCTTTACCACTAGATACAACCAAAGTTACTTTTGTTCCTTTACGGACTTCATGACCGCTTTCAATATCAGCCCCACTAACTTGGTCAGCTTCATAATCACCGGATAGGGCTCGTTTTATCTTTGTTTCATCAACACTTAATCCAGCTTCTTTTAATCTTTGTCTGGCTTGATTAAGTTCTAAGCCAACAATATTTGGCATCGTTGTTTTCACAAAGTAACGATGATAGATAAAGCCCGTTAAAACAAGTAGACTAAGTACAACTAGACCAATACAAACAGCTTTTGTAAAAAAGGAATTCTTTTTCTTTTCTTTTTCTTTTTTTGGAAATGATTTTGGTACATAAGGTTCCACATCTGAATCCTTTGTGTATAAACAAGTTCCTAAATCAGCCAATAGTTCCTCACAATTCGCATAACGATTCTTACGATCTTTCGCCATGGCTTTTAAGCAGATATTATCAATTGCCAATGGAATTTTATTGTTACGACTACGAAGCGATGGCACCGGTTCACGTAAGTGCTTCATCGCAATTTGAATGGCTTGTTCCGCCTTATAAGGAACATCCCCTGTTAACATCTCATAGAAAACAACCCCTAAAGCATAGATGTCGGATTGGGGTGTAGCCGGATCTCCCTTCGCTAATTCGGGGGCTAAATAATGAACAGAACCCATCACATTATTAGCTCTCGTTAATTGTAAATTCCCTTTCGCAATCGCAATCCCAAAGTCTAATACTTTAATTGTTCCATCACTTTTTACAATGACATTTTGTGGTTTAATATCACGATGAATAATTCCTTTCGCATGCGCACAAGCCAATGCGAAGGCCAATTGCTTTAAAATATCGACAGCTTCTTCCAGAAACAAAGGCGCTCTTTGGCGAATAATTTCTTTTAAGTTTTGTCCTTTTAAGTATTCCATCACAATGTAATGATGACCTCGATATTCCCCTACATCATAGATTTCAACAATATTACTATGAGCCAAAGAGGCGGCCGCTTGAGCCTCTCTTTCAAAACGAACAATGCTTAAAGCATCCTTGCTTAAATCACTGTGTAAAATTTTAATCGCAACCTGACGGTTCAAAATCATATCAACAGCTAAAAAGACATCTGCCATTCCCCCTTTACCAATGTGTTGAATGACTTCATAACGATTCGCAATGACATTCTTTTGGTTCATAAATCATCACCTCGTAAATCCACAATAATCGCTGTCACATTATCAAAGCCACCCACTTGGTTCGCCGCATCAATTAAACGTCGTGCTTTCTTAGCTACAGGAATAGTGTTTGAAAATAAGATCGATTGGATGATTTTTTGGTCCACATAGGAATGCAAACCGTCGGAACAAAGAAGAACCCCTTGAACACCCGAGAAACCGTGAAACTCATCAAAGCGAACATCCCGCCAAACACCTAAAGCATTCGTCAACATGTTCTTCTGCTGAGAATGTTTCGCTTCTTCAACCGTCATTTCGCCTTTACGCACTAAATCATTCACATAAGAATGATCTTGCGTAATTTGTTTAAAACGACCATCCGCAAACCAGGCATACGCTCTCGAATCACCAATATTCACAAACCAACATCCCAACTCACAAACCAAAAGAGCACAAAGCGTTGTTCCCATACCTTGATAATTGAGATTACTTTGTGCATAGTGAAAAATTTGGGCATTCGCATGACCGATGGTTGTACGAAACCATTCATGAATTTGATTAGCGTCATTGAATTTTGAAGACGACGAAAAAGCTTCACACATCATAGATACCGCAATGCGTGAGGCAATATCTCCTCCTCTATTTCCACCAATACCATCAGCCACAACCGCTAGAACGTCTTTACTCTCATTGGTCGCAATCGCATAGGAATCTTGGTTACTTTTACGGACGAAACCTTTGTCTGTTATTCCATAGTACTTCATACCCGTATTTTACCCTTTTCATGTTTCGCTCTTAATTGACCACAAGCCGCGTCAATGTCATCCCCATGTTTCTGACGAAGGGTTGCTTTGACACCATGCTTCATAATGACATCATAAAAATGCAAGGCTGTTTTATCATCGGTCGATTCATAACCTTTTTCATCTACTTTATTATAAGGAATTAAGTTCACATAAGCATTCATTCCTCGCACTAAGTTCGCTAATTCAATCGCATGTTTATCCAAATCATTCACTCCATGTAATAAAATATATTCAAAAGTGATACGACGATTATTACTTTCACTATATTCCCTTAAAGAGTCCATAAGTTCAGCCAGTGGATAACGATGATTGATGGGCATTAATTGATCACGTAAAGCTTGATTTGGTGCATGCAAAGAAATAGCTAAATTATATTGGTAATGTCCCTTTGAAAATGCACGAATTTTCGGTACAATACCGCAAGTCGAAATCGTAATGTGACGAGCACCAATACCTAAACCAATATCCTGATTCGCTGTTTCGCAAAAACCTAAGACATTATCGTAGTTATCAAACGGTTCCCCCGTTCCCATCACAACAACATTACTAATCCGAAGATTTTCTTTATCCAATTCTTTTTGAACGTACATTAACTGCCCCAGAATTTCTCCTTGGCTTAAATCCCTTTGTTTCTTAAGAAGTCCCGATGCACAAAAAGTACAGCCCATATTACAACCCAATTGTGAAGTCACACAAAGACTTTCACCAAAATTAAAGTGCATTAAAACCGTTTCGACACAACTACCATCTTCTAAAGCAAATAAATACTTTCGCGTTCCATCTTTTGCGACCTGACACATCAATTTTTTGATTGGCATAAGGATAAAACGAGTCTTAAGTTCCGCAATAAATGAAGCTGGTAAATCACTCATTTCTTCAAAATCCAATACTCTTTTACGATACAACCAGGTGAATAATTGTTTGGCCCGATATTTCTTTTGTCCTAGTTCTAAAACCAATTCCTCTAATTGACTAAGTGTTAAATCATATATTGTTTGCATAACTTTGATTTTACCATATCTTTCTTCTTTCTTCTTAGCTTTGCATAATAAAAACCATCGCTTCCTTCTTTCGGAAAAAGTGTTTTTTCACTCACTAATTGAACTTCTTCATGTTTATCTAAAAAATTTTGGATTTGTTTATGATTTTCCTTTTGATTTAAAGTACAAGTGCTATACACCAAAATACCATCTTCTTTAAGATATTGTACATTGATTTCTAATATTTTGGCTTGTAATTGTTGTATTTCATCCAGAGAATTTGGACTAATGTGATAGCGTATTTCCGGTTTATGACTTAAGTCTCCTAGTCCTGAACATGGTACATCCAGTAAAATACGATCGAAATGGTTCAGCCAATCGCTTCTTAAACAACCGGCATCTTGTTTTAGGGTATGAATAATCTTAGTACCTGTTTGTTGGGATAATTGATTAATAAGCTCTAAGCGATGTGGGTAAATATCACAACTAATAATCTCGCCTTCATTATCCATATAAGTAGCGATTTGTTGAGACTTAGTACCCGGGGAAGCACAAGCATCTAATACCGATAGTCCACTTCGCAAATCTAATTCCGGTACAACCAATTGGGAATGACGGTCTTGAATTAACACTTGGTGGGATTGAAAAGCTTTGGTACTAAGGATATTACCTTCATAAGAAACACATTCATTCTCATAGAAAGTAAAGTCTTTTAAATCCTCTTTCTTGTCTGAAAAAGGATTGATACGACCATAGACTTTCGATGGTTTTTGATTTTCTTCAAGGATTTCTAAGGTTTTTTCTAAACCATATTGGGCTAACCATAAGCGAATTAACCATTCCGGATGGGAATAACGAAGCGCCAAGTCTTTGGGCTCATTACCTCTTGGTTCAATCCAATCGGCTTGAAAAACTTTACGCAACACGGCATTCACAAAAGATTTTTCTTGTGGCTTAACAAGCTCTACACTGGTATTAACAATCGCATAGTCCGGCACTTTCATGAAATGGTGCTGATAAATTGCCATCACGAATAAAACATCGATTTTCTTCTTTACTTTTTTCACAAAAGCTTTGTATTGTTCTTGTAATAAAAAGTAATGGCGTAAGGTACCATACACCACTTCTGTCACAAAGCCTATACTACCATCCACTTTTAGCTTCTTTAAACTCAAAGAGGCATAAGCATGGTCATAGAGCACTTTTTCTAAGATTTGAACAATCACTTCTCTTTCTTTCATATCTACTCCAAATACAAAGGATTAACATCAATCTTCATCCCCTGTAGCTTTAAATCTGTTTGTTCTAAAAACGATTTTAACTTTTCTAATAAATCATCTAAATATTTTTCTTTAACAACAATGCGATAGCGGTATAAATCCTGTTTCTTTAATAAAGCGGCAATCCCCAAGCTGAAACAAATTTGACTGATTTCATAATTGAATTTTTCTACTAGTCTACGTACTTTTTCTTCTTTTTTTCCTTCAAAAACAAAGCTGATGAAAGAGGTATAAGGTGGATATTTCGCTAGATGGCGATATTTCATTTCTTGTCTAAAGAAGCTTTCATAGTCTTGTTGAATAGCAGATTGGATTGCGAAATGGTTTGGGTTATACACTTGGAAAATGACTTTTCCTTTTTTCGCTCCACGACCACTTCTTCCCGCCGCTTGCATCAACAAATTAAAAGTATATTCACTACTTCGATAATCACTTCTTTGTAGACCGTCGTCCGCATTTATAACACCCACTAACGTTACATTTGGAAAATCCAAGCCCTTCGCAATCATTTGGGTACCAACTAGAATATCGGCTTTTTGTTCACCAAAGGTCTCTAAGATTTCTTTATGGGCATTTTTTCTTTGTGTACTATCAAAATCCATACGCAATAATTTCGCTTCTGGAAATTCTTCCTGTATGCGCTCGCATAAACGTTGTGTACCAAAGCCATAACCACTAAACCCATCTTCACTGTAACAGTGAGGACATCTTCTTGGTATCATCATTTCAAATCCACAACTATGGCATTTCATTTTTCGACTATCTGAATGATACGATAAAGCTAAATCACAATGTGGACAGGTCAATACTTCTTGGCAAGATTTGCATCTCAACAAACGATTATATCCGCGTTTATTTAATAAAAGAATGGCTTGTTCTTTTTTCTTGAAAACTTCTTTTAAAGATTGTTTCAAATCATCGGATAAGATATAGTCTTTTCCCTTACGGATTTCTTGGCTCATATCCACTAGATTTACTTGAGCCATTTCTTGCCCAAACCGATTTTTTAAAGGGACTAGTTGATAAACAGCTTTTAGTGCTTTCGCATAGCTTTCTAAAGCAGGCGTAGCAGAGCCTAAAACCACCGGGCAGTGATGGATTTTAGCTCTTTCAATTGCCACATCACGACAATGATAGCTTGGTTGGACATCTTGTTTATAGGAAGGATCGTGTTCCTCATCTAAAACAATTAAACCTAAGTTTTGAAATGGTAAAAAAATAGCTGAACGAGTTCCTACAATGACTTTTAAAGCACCTTGTTTTACAAGTTGGTATTGTTCATAGCGCTCTTGTTCATTTAAACCAGAATGGTATACACCCAATTGTTGTCCGAAAACACGAGAAACACGTTGAATCATTTGCGGTGTCAAACCAATTTCCGGCACTAATATTAAAACTTGTTTATCATCTTGGATAACATCTTTCGCTAAATGAAGGTAAACTTCGGTTTTACCCGAGCCGGTTTGACCATATAAAAGATGGACACCCTCTTTTTTTTGTATTAAACGATAGGCTCTTTCTTGTTCATCATTCAAAGGATATAAGGCTTCTACTTCTTTATCAGCTTGTAAAAAGGATAAGCGTTCACGACTTTTTTTCACAAGAACAGCTTTATCCATTAATGTTTTGACAATAGATGGATATTGTTTCCGAAGGTTTGTATACAAAATAGAGGGATGTTCTCTAACGTATTCAACACATTGACTTTGTTTTGGAGTTAAGGAAAGAGATGTATCTCCTATTTCAACAATTTGTTCTAAAACAACCGATTTCCATTTTCCTTTCACTCTTTTTTTATTAGTCATCATCACTTGAAAACAAGCAATGGTGGTGGATAAAGTTCTCTCTTTTAGCCATAAAGCTAACTCATAAAGTTCTTCGTTTAAAACTGGCTCTTCATCTAAAATCTGTTCAATTTCTTTGACTTGATAACCAAGTTCTTGGCTTAATTCCTCGATAGTCCCATCATATTCTTCACTATGATCCACAAAAGCCATCCGTCTTGAGAAATTGCCAAAAGGCACATAACAACGTATTCCCCTTTCAATTGGTACTTCTGAACCATATGTAAATAAAAAATCTAAAGAATGTACCGCATTTTCAATCCAACATTCAACTTTATACATAATCCTATTATAACAAATAAGCGCCCTCACCTCATCGGTAATCCTAAAGTCATTGACGAGTTATAAATATGAATTGAATCTCTGCAATTGGATTTCTTCTTTTCATTTGTGTACAAAAAAGCGTTCCGGTGCTTAAAACTCCCCCATCAACAAAAAAAAATCCTACTAGGTTAGTAGGATTCAGTTAAAACATCATCTAAAGGAATATCTTGGCTTTCACAAGCAATGAAGTCCACTTCTTGTGCTTGAAAAGCTAGACCTATTTTTAATTTAGCTTCTTTTAAGACACAATCATAATAGCCTTTACCATAACCACAACGATTTCCATGACAATCAAAAGCACTCAATGGCACCAACACCACATCCATATCAGCGATAGAAACTTCTTTGCCGGGAATTGGTTCTAAAACACCGAAATCACTTTTTCCAAGTTGCTTTGAACAATAAGGATAAAAATGAAGTGTTCCGTTTTCCACTCTAGGTACGTATAAATCCAAGTCCTTTTGTTTTAAAAGAAAACTCGTATCCACCTCATTTCCCATTGAAATATAGAGTGCTACTTTTTTCTTTCCTTGCAACAAAGTCAACGCTTTTTCTTGAATAATTTGGCTATATAATTGCCTATCTTTAGCACTAAGAAGATTTCTTCTAGCTTGTCCTAATTGTCTAGCTGTTTTCTTATCCAATGGAACCACTCATATCTAGTTTCAATAACTGATTTAATTCCACCGCATATTCCATTGGCAGCTCTCTTGTGAATGGTTCTAAAAAGCCCATTACAATCATTTCTGTGGCTTGTTCTTCATTTAAACCACGTGACATCAAATAAAACAATTGATCTTCTGAAATCTTAGAAACTTTAGCTTCATGTTCAATGGTTGAAGTGTTATTTAAATTAATATCCACTGGAATAGTATCTGACTTAGAACGATTATCTACTAGTAAAGTATCGCATTCAATATGCGATTTCGCATGATTTGCCTTTGGCAAAATTTTAATTTCATCGCGGAAATTCGTTACTCCACCATTTCTGGAAACCGACTTAGAGATAATGGAAGACTTCGTGTATGGTGCCGCATGAATCATTTTCGCTCCTGAATCTTGAACTTGATTCTTAGAACCCACCGCAATTGAGATACAAAGACCGCTTGCTCTAGCTCCTGCCAGAATACAAGAGGGATACTTCATGGTAATACGAGAACCAATATTACCATCAATCCATTCCATCGCTCCATCTTCTTCCACCTTAGCTCGTTTTGTGACTAAGTTAAGAATATTACCGGACCAGTTTTGCACCGATGAATAGCGACATTTAGCTCCTTTACCAACAAACACTTCTACTACCGCCGCATGTAAAGAATCCTTGGAATACTGTGGGGCTGTACAGCCTTCCACATAAGAAATTTCAGCCCCATCATCAACGATAATAATAGAACGCTCAAATTGACCCATCGATTCCGAATTGATACGGAAATACGATTGTAAAGGCTTTTCAAGCTTCACTCCTGGAGGCACGTAGATAAAACTTCCTCCTGACCAAACCGCTGAATTCAAAGCTGCTAACTTATTATCCCCGGGCGAGACAATCGTAGCAAAATATTTTTTAAAAAGAGCAGGATATTCTTTTAAAGCGGAATCAATATCTAAGAAAATAACGCCCTTTTCTTCCACCTCTTTTAACATGGAGTGGTATACCGCTTCCGATTCATATTGCGTTGTGACACCTGCTAAGAAATCTCTTTCAGCCTGTGGTATACCCAATTTTTCAAAGGTGTTCTTTACCTCTTCCGGTACATCATCCCAAGATTTTTTAATTTCCTCTGAAACCTTTCTAAAATAAGTAAAATCCTGAAAATCAATGTCCTGTAAATCCGGTCCCCATTTGGGTAATTTTAATTCTTCAAAAACATGAAAGGCTTGCACTCTTTTCTCACACATCCATTCCGGTTCATTCTTCGCTTTTGAAATTTGCCGAACCACGTCCTCGTTGATGCCTTTTCCTGTGTCAAGGATGCTTGTAACTTCATCATGAAAACCATATTTATAGTTATCTTGGGATGATAAGACTTCTTCATTATTTTCTACCATTCTCATCCTCCTTTTCTAATAATTTTTGAATCGCTGTCCAACCAATGGTGGCACACTTAATTCGGTTGGCTTGGCGATACACATTTTTTAACGCTATCGCTTCTTCAAGTGTATCCGGATTATATTCTTCTTCATGTACCATATGTAAAAAATTCGTAATCAAAGCTTGGGCTTCTTCTTTTGTTTTGCCAATCAATAAATCCGACATCATCGAAGTAGAAGCGGTCGAAATAGCACAAGCCGCTCCTTCAAAATTAATATCTAAAATCTTACCATCGGCAATCCTAGCTTCGACTGTTATATCATCAATACAACTATCACTGGCCATATGAACCGATTGATAAGTTTCTGCGCGCACTAATTTATGATGATGCGGGTATTGGTAATGATCTAAAATCAATTCTCTTAACACATTCGGCTGATCCCGATATTCTGAATTTCCCATACTTCCTCCTTAAAAAAAGATATCAATTGCCTTTTCCAGACTAATTTCATGAATTATTTTGACAAATTGGTCAATATCTTCTCTATTGTTATAAATCGCTAATGAAGCTCGTACCGATTGGTCTGTACCAATAATATGGTGCAATAGCTTGGCACAATGATTACCGGAGCGAACCGCAATATGATGGTGGGCTAAATAACCAGCCACATCCTGAGAAAAAATTCCCTTTACATTAAACGTAATTGGTCCAAACGCATTTTCTCGGTTATAAATCTCAAGAAAGTCAAAATCCTTCACTTGTTCATAAAAGTAAGCTCTTATGTCTTTTTCATACGCTTCAATTTCATCCAAGCCTATGTTTAATAAGAAATCACACGCCGCTCCTAAGCCGATTACCCCTTCAATATTTGGTGTACCGGCTTCAAACTTATGTGGAGCTTCTTTTAATTCCACTCGCCCCTCACGATAAAAACGAGCATTCATTCCCCCACCAAGACCAATTGGTTCTAATGCATCTAAAAGCGGCTTCTTACCATATAAAATGCCAACTCCATTTGGTCCATACATTTTATGACTCGAAAAACAAAGATAATCCACATTTAAATCCTGTACATCCACTTTATGATGAGCGATAGTTTGGGCTGCATCGACAACCATAATGGCGCCGGCCTCATGAGCTAATTGGCTCAATTCTCGGATGGGCTGAATCGTCCCTAATACATTCGTTACTTCCGCAATGGAAATCACCTTGGTGTTTTCTTTTAACGATACTTTATCTAATAATACTCTTCCCACTTCATCAACAGGTAAATATTCCACTTCAATTCCTAATTCTTCTTGTAAACGAAACCAAGGAAGCACATTAGAGGCGTGCTCTCCTTCGGTAATATAGACAACATCTTTTGTTTTTAATTGTTTACGAAGTCCATAAACAATTTGATTTAAAGAAGATGTTACATTGGCTGTAAAGACAATTTCTTGACTCGATTGAGCATGAATTAAGTCAGCCATCTTTTGACGCACTGCCTCAAAAGCATAATCTGCCTTGACGGCTGTTTCATAGTCACCTCTTTCTACATTAGATGTAAAGTCATTGTAATAAGAAAGAATCGCTTGAATAACTGAATTTGGTTTATAAGTCGTCGCTCCATTATCCAAATAAATTAATTCCGGATGATTTTGAAGCATGGGAAATTGTGAGCGTATTTCGGAAGGATTGATCATAAATTTCTTAGCTCACTTTCTAATTCCTCGCTTAATTTCTTTTCTAAGCCATCGTCTTGTAAAAAGTTGGTAATTGGTTGTAAATAACCATGGGCAATTAAAGCCGTAGCCTGTTTCACACTTAAACCACGTGTTTGCATATAGAACAAAGTTTCAGCATCCAAACGACCGATGGTCATTGCGTGTGAAGCTTGTACATCGTCTTCATCAATAATCAATTCAGGAATAATGGTACTCTTTTGTCCCTCTTCGAAACACATGACTCGAGATTGTTGGTGAGATTGGGATTTAGAAGCTCCATTCACAATTTTACCAATCGCATCGATATACAAATCGCCACCCTTTAAAATAACCGCAAAATTTTGAATTTCTCCTAAAGTATGGGGAGCGAAATTAACCACATCTTGAACTAAATGATACTGGTTGGACACCAGAGATGAACTAGCTAGCAATCCATGCGCTTCCGGTTCACGCAATGCCATCCATACCTTTCTCTTCACTTCTTGCTTGGATAACTCCGCATATAAGACACGAGCATCGGCTTTCGCTAGTACTTCATGATGTTCTTGTGTTTCTAAAGCAGACTTAGAAGCATTCCACAACAAATAACGAGCTGAGCTATTTTCCGCATTAAATGTCCTAAAATGAAACTTACCGACGTTTTCAATACGAATTAAGACTTGTGCAACATCGCAACGATTTTCCAAAGAAAGTTCAATATCACGGTCCGTATCCACCACAATTTCCGTTAAGCCTTCTTCTAAACGGATTTCCGCATTGGAACGAATGAGAATCATTTTTCTTCTCCCTTAGACACCATATCTTTTACAGCACAACTACCAAGGGTGGATCTTGGTTTTACTTTTGGTTTTACATTTTCCGGTGGGATAATACCATATTCTTCATACACCCAATCATAGCCCTCTTGATCAATACGACGCGCTAAATCACCATCACCATGAAGGGCAATCTTGCCATCTACTAACACATGCGTAAATTGTGGCTCAATCATTGTAAAGAAACGGTCATAATGAGAAACGATAATCAAAGACATTTTTGTTTCTTGACGCAATTGATTGATTGCCTTAGCCACCACATGCATTGCGTCTACATCCAAACCAGAATCAATTTCATCCAGCATCGATAAACTTGGTCGTAACATTTCCATTTGTACGATTTCATTACGCTTCTTTTCCCCACCTGAGAAGCCTTCGTTCAAGAAACGATGAGCCAAATCTTCTTTCATTTGTAAGTCTTGAATCGTTTTTTCCATGCTCTTAATAAAGGTAAATAAAGGCACCGGTTTATCCCGACGAGCATTCATCGCTGCTCGTAAGAAATCTGAATTCGTTACTCCAGGTACCTCTTGCGGGTATTGCATCGCTAAAAATAAGCCGGCAATCGAACGTTTATTAACCGGCATTGCTAATACGTCTTTATCATCATAGAAAATCGATCCTTCTGTAACCGTATAGGTAGGATTACCCATAATCGCAGCCAATAAAGTTGACTTTCCATTTCCATTAGGACCCATGAGAGCATGTACTTCATTCTCGCCAATTGTCAGATTAATTCCTTTTAATATTTCTTTATCACCAACTGAAACATGTAGGTTCTTAATTTCTAATTTTTTCATAATTCTCCTCGTTGAAAAAAATTATAGCATTCTTCCCTTATTTTGCCTTGTTAGATGATTATTTGATAAGTGACTTTTTTTACCTTATAATTTTACATAATTGCAAAGGAGGTCCCGATGGGCAAATTTTTAAAGAAAAATTGGTTCGTAATGCTAATCGTGATTATTTTTATTGGTATTTCTGTCTATTACATCTACGACACCAACAAAGGTAAATTAAAAGGAAAGAAAATAAATGGTGAAGATGTCGTCTTTACAGTTGATAATAACAATGTGACTGCGAATAATCTTTACGATGAACTTTATCGTTTATCTGGCAAATCAGCTCTTACAACTTTTTTTAAACAAAAAGTCGCCGATATGGCAATAAGTACTACCAATACGATGAAGGATACTTCAGCGGCACAGAAGAAAACCATTATTGCTCGTTATGAACAAAAATTTGGTACAAACTATGAAGCCAAACTAAGAACAGATTTACAACCAACCGGTTATACCGATTTAGAAGAATACTTACTCAACCAACAAAAGATTTCACAAATTGCGGCAGATTATGCTAAGAAACATTTTGATGAACTTAAGATTCGACAAATCTCTTACATTTTGGTGAAGTTTGAAAATGCTAAAAAAGCAAGTAAGACACCTACTGAAAAAGAAAAAGCGAAGATGGATGCGGTTGATAAAGAATTAAAAGCCGGTACTGCTTTCTCTAAAGTTGCCGCCAAACACACAGAAGATACATCCGCTGTCGCAAACGGTGGTAAATTAGGTATTATTGATAAAAATACTTCTAAGTTAGATTCTTCCTTTAAAGAAGCCGCTTTAGCTTTAAATGAAGGTGAAGTTAGCCAATGGATTTATTCCTCTAACTTTGGTTTCTTTAAAATTAAAGCCGATGCAACAACGGCGAATACCCTTGGCGCTTTAAATGCGAAAAGTAATCCATTCCTACAATTAGTCAACAGCTATGACAACACTTTAGGTAACCCGGCCATTTGGGAAAAAGCGAAAGAATTAGGCGTTGACTTCAAAGGCAATAAAGAATTGGAAAATACCCTCAAGGCTTCTCTTGGGGTAAAAGAAAGTGAGGCTAAATAATGATGAAATCTATGAAAAAGGTAGCTATCGCTTTCGTGGTAGCCTTAGCCCTAGCAGGATGTAGTGATGCCGTTACGAAAGTAAAGGATGCGAAAGATACTTTAGTTAGTATTGGCGGTGAAAATATCACAAAAGGGTCTCTTTATAATTTCATGAAGAAATCCTCTGGTGCCAGTACGGTTAACTCTATGGCCATTAAGAAAATTTCTGAAAAAGAAGTCCCTGTCAATGATGAAATGAGAAAAAACGCTCAAGAAACATTAGCGAACTATAAAAAATTGTATGGTGATAACTTCTTTGCTTATTTGAAAAGAGTAAATTTAAGTGAAGAACAATACGTCAAAGAGTATTTAATTCCATCGCAACAAGCCAAAAAACTAGCCGAAAAATATATCAATGAAAACTACGATACGATTGTTAAAAAGTACCAACCAGTACAAGCGACGGTCTTAAGATTCTCTTCCAAGAAAGATTCTGAAGAAGCTTTAGCGAAAATTAAAAAAGGTGAAGATCCATTAAAAGTAGCCAATGCTCATAAAGCCTCTGGTAAATTCATTAAACAAATCTTCACATTAGATTCCAAGCAAATCGATGCTTTAGTTCGTAATGCAGTACAATCCCAAAATGAAAAATTAGGTTGGACAACTGTTACAAGCTCTAATGGATCTAGTTATAACTTAGTTCGTGTTCATTCTAAAAACACGAAAGAGTTAAAGGATTCCGTTGTTCAATATTTAAGGCGAAACGATAAAATCACTTCTGACTCTAACACATATTTCTTTAAGAAGTATAAATTCCATGTTTATGATAAGGGAATTTATGATGCGATGAAGTCTGATTATCCTCAATCATTAGTTCAGGACGCTAAGTAATATGTGTTTATTTTGTGATATTGTGGCTGGTAAAATTCCCACCTACAACGTTTATGAGGATGAAGATATTTTAGCTTTCTTAGATATTTCTCAAGCAACGAAGGGACATACCCTTGTTATTCCTAAGAAACATTATAGTTCTTTATTAGATTGTCCAAAGCAAGAAGCTATAAAGCTTATGGCGGTGGTATCTGATTTATCAAAAACATTAGTTCACAACCTTGACGCAAAAGGCATTAATGTTCTAAGCAATGCTGGAGAGATGGCTGGTCAAACGGTTCCTCATTTCCACATTCATTTATTACCTCGTTATTCTCAAGAAGATGGTTTTAAAACCACATTCTTAGAAACAAACAATCCAAATTATTCTAGTCTTTTAGAACAAATTAAAAATGGCAACCACTAATAAAGCGTTCAGTTAGGGATGTATTGCAAAATTTGATTTAACTGAAAGCCTACTTAATGTTAATAAAAACACTAAGTAGGCTTTCTTTCAGTTTTCTATAATATTTCCACTCAAAATAAAATTTATTGAAGTCCCGTTATTAAACTTGATTTTTCTTGCTTTAAATGTCATTACAGCCTATTTTAACAATTCTTGTTCCAAAACATTACAGTTATTGAATCTGGTTATGCCCACTCCTAGCAATGGGATAGAATTTGAGTTTCCAGCATAATACACATCTAGTATCTTACTGTCTTTGATACAATTAAACTTTTCCTTTGAACTCCGAAACTATTCCTCTATACTCTGAAACTTTTTATTGTAGGCATTAAAAAAGACGGTATTGCTACCGTCCTTACACTAAAATCAAATTGTATATTATAACTAGATTGAATTAAATCTTTAAATTTTCACATCAAATTTTGCAATTCTACCAGATTAATTCCCATAATTCTTAAAATATCAGTAAACGCTACTTTCTGCCTGCTGTCTTTATAATTTTTCCCATTCTAATCACCACCCCTTACTTTTTAATCGTTATTATTACATCTTCATTCGACAATAAGTCTGTAACTTCCTGCTCCGGTAAATTTATTTTTCCAAGCTTCGTATATGCCCATGAATTTGAACCATAAAACACAACAAGATTATTACTGTTATAAAGGACTATATCCCCATTGTGTGTGGTCATCTGTTTATCATTACTTCTATACTGCTTTCTCAATGAACCCACCTGCTCATTACCTCCGTACCTGGACATGCTGATAACCATATCACCCTCTGAGACATCTTCCATTAGTGACCTCGTTGAAGCATTATCCTCCCATATAACAGGAACAAGCGTATCATTAATATATAATTTCATATCATATTTCTGACTTTCTTTACTATTTACACTTTGACTGTCACTTTTAGCTTCCCCAGTAATTTTATCTGTCTGATTTTTATTGCCACAGTCATTTACTATATTTCCACATCCCACCATAGAAACAAGTATCACCATAGACAGAATAGTACAAAATAATGTTCGCATTGCTTCTACCTCTTAAACTTGTTGATATAGTTAATACTTTCTTTTACATCACTATCATACTCCATTTTCTTCAAAGAATTTCTGTATCTTATCGAAAGGGATTACTTCTAAATTATCATAAAGATCTGTATGAACAGCACCTGTAATGGTAAGAAACTCTTTATTATCAGTGTAATTACTGTCCTTAATCATAGCTTCATATGCATCTTTCCCAAAATAATAACTATGTGCCTTATCTCCATGCATAATAAGAACTGCACTTCTGATTTCATTACTGTATTTAAGAATCGGTTGATTCATAAATGACTGACAGCCAATCACATTCCATCCGTCATTTGAATTGAGGCTTCTGGCATGATAGGCTCTGCCTTTATAGTATTCGCTATAATCTTTCACAAAGAATGGCACATCCTCTGGAATCGGAAGAGGGATACATCCACCAGCCCTTGAGTACTCACCTTTTTTGTATTCTTCTGTTCTAATTGAATTTAGCCTTTTCTTTAAATTATAACGAGCTTCCTCATTGTTTTCAGAATCAAAATATCCGTTGGCATTCACTCTTGTCATATCATACATTGTCGAAACAATTGTTGCCTTGATTCTGGTATCAAGAGTTGCTGTGTTAATGGCCATACCACCCCATCCGCAAATTCCAATAATACCGATTTTATCTGCATCCACATTATCCTGAACTGAAAGAAAATCTACTGCAGCCATAAAATCCTCTGTATTAATATCCGGAGATGCCATATATCTTGGTTTTCCACCACTTTCACCTGTAAAAGACGGATCAAATGCAATAGTCAGATACCCCCTCTCTGCCATTGTCTGGGCATACAGTCCGGAACACTGCTCTTTTACTGCTCCAAAAGGTCCACTTACTGCAATCGCAGGAAATTTATTCTTAGGCTCTTTTGGAATATACATATCTGCAGCAAGTGTGATGCCATATCGATTTATAAATGTGACCTTCTTGTGATCCACCTTCTCACTTTTAGGAAATGTCTTGTCCCATTCCGCAACTAGCTTAAGTTCATCTGTTTTCATATTATCAAATACCTCCATATAAGTTCATATTGAAAATAAAATCTTCATGTATTATAATATGATTATAAGACCTAAAGTTAACTTTAGGTCAAGCATTGTTTTATAATCGAAAGAAGGTAAATATATGTATACAATTGGACAAGTTTCAGAGATGTTTAATCTCCCAATCTCCACATTAAGATACTATGATAAAGAAGGATTCTTCCCTCATCTGGAGCGAAAAGGCAATATCAGATATTTCAGAGATACTGAAATTGAAGCTTTACGGGTTATTGAATGTTTAAAATTATCCGGTCTTGAAATAAAAGATATTAAGCGATTCTTCCAGTGGGTTATGGAAGGCCCATCAAGCTACTTCGATAGAAAACAATTATTTGAATCTCGTAAAAAAGCTGTACTTTCTGAAATAAAACAGCTTGAAAAAACTCTTGCCATGCTCGAGTTTAAATGTTGGTATTATGATAAAGCATTGCAAGATGGTACTGAGGATGGCATTAATGCCCTGCTTCCAGATAAACTTCCCAAAGATATTCAAAAACTATATAACAAGGCACATAAATAATACAGCTGGGTTGATAACCCGAGATAGGTGAATCTGGGGTGCGGATTGGTGTCCAATATGTTCTTTTTCCAGTTTTACACCAGATATTTTGCGCCATTTTCAGTTTTCAATTTTATCGAACTAAATTTTACTCTATCTTGTAGCTTCTTTTAATCGTTTAATATCTTTTTTTAATTTCTCATTTTGACTGATTTCAAATCGGTCTTCCATCACTTTGTTTTCATACCATGATGTAAAATTTCCTGATTGGTCATCAATAGAATTCCTGTTTCGATTTCTATCTATTTAATTCTATCCGACTGCCATCAAGGAATGTGAATTCAATCTTTCCATCATGATGTACTGTAATGTAGTCTACCATGCTAAGCCATACATTTTTATCAAACTCTCTCATGAAATCTTGCTTTTCCAGTTCCTTTATAAAGTCCTCTACCTCATCACGCTTGAATTGTTTTTCTATGATGGTTTGCTTGATTTCATCCAGCCTAACCTTTGTAGCATTAAACCTATTTACTAAACTGGTATATCTTACTTCATACTCATCCTGGTTTTGAACTTTTCTAGCATTCTCGTTTATACAGTCATTCACTTGCTCAGCAACTATATTTAATTCTTCTTCAAGTTCAATCTTTTCTTTTTCAAGTGATGAGGTATCAAATATTATCTTTGCCATTTCTTTATGGGTGCTAATAATCTCTTTCTTATTCTTAACCAGCTTGTTGACTGCCTGTAAGAATAACTTTTGAATCTCTTCTTCCGTCAAATGAGGAGTGCTACATTTTTCTTCAAACTTATGATTGCATTGCCAAATTTTCTGACGGTATTTGCTGGTTGAATGCCATGTCTTTGAACCGTACCACGATCCGCAGTCTCCACATTTAATCCTGCTCGAGTAAACGCTAACGCTTGAAATTCTGTTTTTACCGGCTTTTCTTTGTTCTAGTAGCCTTTGTACTCTATCAAATGTACTTGGTGGAATAATAGCCTCGTGGTTTCCTGTTACATAATATTGAGGTATTTCACCTTCATTCTTTTTCTTTTCCTTGGTTAAGAAATCAACTGTAAATGACTTTTGCAGCAGTGCATCACCTTTATATTTTTCATTACTAAGTATTGTTGCAACTGTTCTGGCTGACCATTTCTTCTTCCCGCCGGGTGTTAATATCCCCTCTGAAGTTAGTTCTTTTGCAATTCCAAAAGGTGAATATCCTTGAAGGAAAAGTCTATAAATCTTTTTTACAACTTTGGCTTGTTCATGATTAACCACTAGGTTTCCATCTGCTCCCCTGTCATATCCTAAAAATCTTTCAAAAGGTACTGTAACCTTACCATCAGCAAACCTCTTTCTTTGTCCCCATGTGCAGTTTTCTGAAATGGATCTTGATTCTTCTTGGGCAAGGCTGGACATAATCGTGATGAGTAGTTCTCCCTTGCTATCAAAAGTCCAGATGTTTTCTTTTTCAAAGAATACTTCTGTCCCATGTTCCTTTAGCTTTCTGATAGTAGATAAGCTATCGACCGTATTTCTTGCAAAACGGCTGACTGATTTTGTGACAATGAGGTCTATCTTTCCATCAAGAGCATCTTTTACCATTCGCTTAAATCCATCACGCTTTTTCGTGTTGGTTGCAGTGATACCTTCGTCTGTATAGACCTCTACGAACTCCCAATCCTCTCTACTTTTGATGTAGTTTGTATAGTAATCAAGCTGTGCTTCGTAGGATGTTTGCTGTTCTTCGCTATCGGTTGATACTCTGGCATATCCTGCAACTTTTCTTCTTTTTACTTCGCTTATTGGATATTGATTAAATTTACTAATGGTTGCAGGGATTGTGGTTACCTTTCTTACGACCATTTTTTATCACTCCTTATCTTGTTTCTTATTTTTCCAGTATTCACGTATCTGTGGTATCTGCTTTTCTCGTCTTTCCTTAATCCAAGGAACTCCACGCTTTTTCTCAAGATATTCCTTGATTTCCTCATGTCCATCTTTGAATTTAAATCTGACCTAATTATCTGCGATGTAAATTCGCTCTATTTCTTTATCCATTACCTCCTCGTCAAATTCTTCAAGTTCTAGCACCTCACAGACTAGTTTTTTGAGTGTCACATCTTGTATGGAATTATGAGGACATTCACTTCTCTTGGATCTGCATGAAAGATAAGTTATGTTCTCTCCACTTTTTAGCGTTGATCTTAAAGAAGTAAATGTGTTTCCACATCTATCACATTCAATGAGTCCTGTAAAAGGTGTAGCTGATTTCTTTCTACGATATAGATGCTTATTCTTTCTTTGCTCCGAAATTTTTGCTCTAACCTCTTCAGTAAAATATTTCTTTCTATCTATCTTTCTATATGGTTTTTCAACTTTCAAGGTACTCTGCGTTGATTTAATTGTGGAGTTTACACCTTTTAAGGCTTTATCAAGACCGGTAGTATCTCCACCAATTTCAACAGTAATTCCCTTTATTCTATTTGCCACTTGTATCCCTCCTTCCTAAAAATGGGCATGAAAAAGACACCTACTATTTAGCAAGTGTCTTAAAACAATTTAATATTCAGTTATACAGGCTATACTTTTACTTCGACTTATCTTTTACCTGCTCTTCATTTTTCACATTTTCTACTTTCCTCTACCCTCTATAAGTAAAGTCTAAACTTTCAACCCAACCACTTCTATACCGCATATTGGTCAGCGGTAGACTTGCCTAGTTCATCCTAATTAATAATTTTTCTATAAAAAATTCAAGTCTATTCTTTATCATGATTACTATCTGAGTTTAGTTCTTCTTCCAGATTCCTTTTTCCGTATAGAATCCTTGAAATAATAACTTCCGCTTTTTCTTCTTTAACTAAATAAAAAATCAAGAAATTATCACATGGTACAATATGTACTCCCCTGCTTTTCCATGGTTCACTATCCACCAAACGGTGTCTCATAGGGAACTCATCAAGACTTTGTATAACCTTTTGAATCCTGTCTATCTGACCTTTTGCATTTTGAGGAGACAATAGGCTAAAAGTAATATAGGCATAAATTCCTCTTAAGTCCTCCTCTGCTTCCCGGGTAAGAGTAACTAAATAACTCATATACCGAATTCCTTATTCAAAGATTCAAACACCTCATTTATCGGTTTAGTCCTTCCTTCAAGGACGTCTTGGTATCCTTTTTCTAATTCCATATTAAATTCATCCTTTGTCATAGAAGATATATCAAGTGGTTTTCTGTAATTTAATCTTGCATCGAAAGGAAGTCCCTGTTGCATAACCACCTGCTTATAAAACATAGTAATAGCACTTGATGGTGGTAGTCCTAAAGCATTTAATATTTGCTCTGCTTGTTCCTTTAATCCCGGTTCAATACGTGCATATAAATTCGCTGTCTTAGCCATAAAATCACCTCTTTCTTTGAGATAATTATACAACATTGCATTGGCATTTGCAAGTGTGCATTATCTATCCTCTAATTTTAATCCTCTTCAATCAAATAAAAAATACTAGATGTGTTTTAAACTAAGCAAGTGATAATCTGTTAATTTACTTAAAAATATCTCGTAAATACGCATTTTTATTAAATCTATGTTTCTTATTTGCTTGCGTATGCTTGCATTTGCATTTATTTTCCTGTATAATATAGACAAGAAAGGAGCGTGACACCCATGGCAAATACAAATGCTGTTTATGCAAGAATCGATACAAACTTAAAAGAAAATGCTGAAAGCATCTTAAGTCAGCTTGGAATTTCTCCATCCAGTGCAATACAAATGCTTTACAGTCAAATTGTTCTTCAAAAAGGTATGCCTTTTGAACTTCGCCTTCCGCCTAAAAAACCTTTAGCTCTAGGCAGTCTCTCCAAAGAAGAACTGGACTTAGAACTTCAAAAAGGAATTGACTCTTTAAATGCCGGAAAATCCTATAGTGTAGATGAAGTCGATGACTACTTTTCAAAGGAATATGGCATATGAGCAAAACCTACAAAGTAATTTACTCGCCGCAGGCTTTACAAGATTTAACAGAAATATATGAATATATTCGGTTCACTTTACAGGCACGTATTGCAGCTGATAACCAATCATCCCGTATCAGAAAGATGATTCGCTCTCTTGATACATTGCCGGCAAGACACTCTCTTGTTGAATGGGAGCCTTGGACTTCCATGAAAATATATAAAGTTCCGGTTGATAATTATATGATTTTTTATCGTGTTGATGATGAGTTAACGACTGTTTCCATCGTTCGTATTTTTTATTCAGGCAGAAACATTGAGGATATCATCAAACATACAAATGATTAGTTTTATATTAGGGCAAATTTCTGCCCTTTTTATATGTTAGAACCTATCAAACTCAGCCTGCCCTGCCACCTTGCTATATTTCACTCCATCATTTGATTTTTCAGTCCAAATATCTAGTACCATTCCAATTGTAAGTAAATCAAGTTCTGAAATGCTTATCCCTATTTCCACGCATCACTCATGGTCATCGCTGTTCGTTCATTGACTCGTTTCCCACTGGATGATTGCCCAATGAAAAAGGAATAACTATTATTGCTGAGTTTGTTTTCTGGTTTATCTCTTGATTTAAAAAGTCCACTAAATAGTCCCATCGTTACCTCCTGATTTCCATAGAAAAAGCACCTACTTTTTTATTTGTAGATGCTTTAAATGTCTATTTTGTTTTATAAACTGGACCTTGTTTCAATATCATATTTCTCTAAAATTTGATTTGCAAGTTCAATTTGACGATTTCTTTCTTCTTCAACCTTTATCATATTTTTAGGGAATAGAATATTAATAACTTTAATAGCATAATCAGATGATACAATAGCATGTGCTCTCATATGACCTGTTGCTATGGATTGAGCAAATACTCTTGCCGAGAATTTACTTAACTCATTGATAGACTGTTGCCCTAATTTATTTGCTAAAAAACCGGCATTTCTTAGTTCATAGGCATTTATTTTTCCGTCAATACGCATATTTATCTTATTTGTCGTTTCACGTATAATTGATTCTTTTAATTCATTATCACCAATTTCTATAAACGATAAAAATGGCTGAGCATTTTTTATTGCCCACATTGCTAGGTATTTTTGAGGCATTTTATATAAAATTAATTCTAGTGTATTCCTTTTCTCTGATAAATCATTTATTTTAATTTTGTGCTTTGAGGGTATTTCCCACTTACCTTCTTTAAATATATATTGTTCAAATTTATTCCATGAAAAATCTGTTGGTTCTATAATATATCACCTCCATAAATTCTAAATTATCTAACGACTTATCTATTTTTGCTCATCCAACATAGACAGATATAGATCAAGTCTCTGATTTAAATATCTTGCAAACATGTCTGCCATTGCCGATAGATTATGTTTTACATGATATTCATCAAAGGCTTCATAATATTTTAAGCGATCAGTAAACTTTATATCTATCGGCGGATAGCCCACTTTCATTAGTTCCAAGTTAACCAGTAATCTTCCGGTTCTTCCATTTCCATCAATAAAAGGATGTATACCTTCAAATTCGATATGAAAACGAGCAAGCTTAGTCACAATATCTTCCTTGCTGTTTTTATATTGTTCCAGTAGTTCTTCCATCTTAGGTATAATCAAATAGGGCTGTACAGGTTCATGTGCAGCACCCATAATCCGAACAGGCACTCTTCTGTATATTCCTCTATCCTCTTTTTTATCAACCAAGACTAAATAGTGAATATCCTTTATTACTTTTTCAGATATTTGAGCATTTTCACTAACAAGCTGTCTTATATAATCAAAGGCCTCTTTATGTCCAATTACCTCCAAATGTTCCTTTAATGATTTCTGTTCAATAGTAAGTCCTCTCAAAACCATGTCTGTCTCTCGAAGAGTTAACGTGTTGCCTTCGATTGCATTTGAGTTATAAGTATATTCTGTTAGAAATTCTTCATTTAACCTCTCCAGCTCTCCTTCTGTTAAAGGTCTTCTTTTTCGAAGCATTTCTAATTTATCTTCTATGATTGGAATGAGTGATTCCTTAATTTTATATCTTCCATCAGTCGGTTTTGTTGCATCATAGGGTATTTTCCAAACCCGTCCTTCTTGATATGCACCGGGAATCTTCCCTTCCGAGCATAAAATCCTTACTCTTCTATCAGATATCCCCCATTTTTCAGATGCTTGTTTCACTGTAATATACATCAATTATCCCTCCAGTATTTCCTAATTATACCATTTTATCGGAACAATATAAACGAATAAGGAATAACATATATCATTTAGTGGAACAATACAACTCTATGGAATAATGCCTTGTATACGGAATAATATTTGTATTCGTAACGAAACGATAATTTTTACACAAATAAAATACCCCTACTGTCGTACACACTCTCTGCATTGGTATTCCCACAACGAATGGCTCGATTTAATGCCATAATAGTCGCAATGGCTCCGTCAATTTTCTCCGTGGATTTTTCCTTATCTGCTTTGATATTTCCGGCAGGGTCTGTCCTAATAAAAATATTATCCATATTCCATCTAAGGACAGGATGCCCACCATGAGCAAGTTTTTTCTCCAGCGTTAGTTTCATTAACTCCTTTGTCGGTGGAGACATATCCTTAAAGCCCTGTCCAAAAGGAACTACAGTAAATCCCATGTTCTCTAAATTTTGAACCATTTGAACAGCACCCCATCTATCAAAAGCAATCTCTTTGATATTAAATCTTCTCTTTATTACCTATTTACCGTATTTAGCACAATGAAACTTTTCCTATTTTTTTGACACACTTCAAAACATTATAATCACTAACTTTTTGATTTTTGCTAGACACCCTTTATTTTTGACGCCCCATCTTAAATAAAAAATTTTGACCCGGCATGGTCAAATTCATTATTTTCTGCTTATTAAATTATACATCCTACCTTGAAGATAAAAAATTCACCTAGAAGTTTAATTGTATCCTTTTGATATACTTCTTCTCGATATAGATACATTTAACTTTTCCTGAATACTTACTTTCCAACGCTTTCAGTGCAAGCAGATTATCCCCGTGAATAAGCATATTTTCAGTTTCAGGGTCATTTTCTGTATTGGATAATTCCTTGTTTTCAATCAAAATTCTAGGTTCTAATTTTATTTCTTTATCTTTACCAAGCCAAGTAAGCTCAAGTTTCTGGTTACTTGTCATTGTTTTTATCTCCTTTATCTATTGTTTTTGTAACATCATCAATTAGTTTCCCAAAGTCAATTGCATTTTTTGATGTAATTACAGGTTTTCCTGTTTCCGCTTCTATTTCTTTTCTTGCATTTCCGGCAATATTTCCACCACGCTTAGCTACTTTTTTATTTTCTTCCAAACCTTGCGGATTAGTAGATTCTGCAATATCTTTTGTAGCAGTTTCAGCCAGCATATTTAATATAAGTTCAGTAGTGGACATATTATCCCTTAGGTTTTCCTTTTTTAGACCTTTTAAATCTTTATACTGCTTGGTTATCATTCCAGACCAAGCCTTTGAAATTTCATTAGTAAGAATTGCGTATTCTCTTCCTTCTGTTACTCCATGGTCTTGCCAAGAGTCTGTAAGTTCTTTTCTTACCTGAATAGCTTGTAATCTTTGATTAATCCATTCTCTTGTGTAGCCTTTTTTTAGATAGGTTTCCAAAGCTCTATCTATTGTTAGTTCAGGGTCAATTGTTTCGTCAATTCTTTCTTTTCCAACTTCTGCAAGCCACATCTTAAAAGGCTCTGCTTTAGGAGCTGGGACAGACTGAATAATACGAAAGATTCCTTGCATATCAGCAACGTCTGTTTTATACATCTTACCGTCTTTAGGAGATTTTAATTTCAGTGCGTGACAAAACGTCACGACCTCACTACCTTCTTCTTTTAATCTCTGTTTTAATTTTCGCCAATATGCTCCGGAATCTTTGCTATCCGTCAAAACTCCTATAATGTCAACAATACTAAAATACCATTCTTCTTTTTCGCTGTCCCAAGAAGAGCGTATTTTGTTTCCTTCAAATAACTTTATTTCATTACTCATGTTTTATCTTTTCCTTCGGTATAAATTCCAATATATCATTAGGTGTACAATTTAAAGCCATACAGATACTTTCCACTTTATCTAAAGCCATATATTGTCCGTTTCGTATTTTGGTAATTATATTTGCCGAAATTTTGGCATCACGCATTAAATCCTGATTGGAAATATCTTTTTCAATCATCATATGTAATAGTCTTTTGTAACTTACAGACATAATTTTCCTCCATCGATATTTTTAATTAATATATCATATTTCTGTGATTATCTCCATGCTAACATTTTATATTTAATCCCCTAAAAATTTTTAACCGCCAGATTTTACTATCTCTCAAGGCTAGCTAATATAAGAATTAACTATTAAAATTACAGAACCAGAATAAAGAAACAAACCATATGGATATTATATATCGGTGTAGTAGATATCCCACAAAACAAAGAAAAATCGGCATAACTAGTATTTCTACTAATTGTGCCGATTAATTTTTTAAGAAATTGAATCTCTAAGTGAAAGCCCCTAATGGTTGCCATTTCCTTTTATAAGGTGGATTCATGCCAATGAATTTCGCAAGATAAGATTTGGTTTGGACATTCCTTCCACTTCTTTTCGATAGCATCAATCAGAATCTTTGCCGATTGATAACCCTCTTCATAGGCTGGTTGAACAATCGTTGTGACGGAAGGAGCAGATAAATTCGTCCATTCCGTGTTATCAAAACCAATTAAGCCTATCGTTTCTGGCATTAAATTTCGATAATTACGCATGGCTAAGAAAACTCTTGGTAATAAGAAACAATTGGCAACAAAGATTAAAGTCTTTGTGCCAAACCTCAATTCACTTTCAATGAGCTTTTGTAACTCTTCAACCTGAATATCTCCATCCACAATCTTTGTTTTCCAAGTTAAACCTTTTAGAGTTAATGCATCCTCAAAGCCCTTCACTCTTTCCATACGAGTACTTAGCACACTAGGATCCGCGGTAATCATCATAAATTCATCATATTGCTTGTCTCCATACTCGGAAATCAAAGCTAATACAGCTTCATAGTTATTCGTTTTTACCCATTTTTCATCATCCATGGATACTTGCGAATCAATGAATACCACTTCTTTACCCTTTTCTTTGATGAGTTTTGTCAAAGAAGAAAAACGTCGAGATGGCTGAATAATAAAGCCATCCACGCCCATGGATAACATACGATTGACATAATTTTCTTCAATTTCGAAATCGTAATTACTATTACCGACAATCAATTGATAATGGTCTCCACGAGCAAAATCATCAATTCCTTTAACAATCTGATTCGCAAATGTATTGGTAATGTTCCCAATAATCACCCCAATCAAGCGTGTGTGTTTCGCATTTAAAGAACGGGCCGCCATGCTGGGATGATAGTTTGTTTCAGCAATGACCCTTTCAATTCTTTTTTTTGTATCTTCCGACATCTTATCCATTTTCCCATTTAGGTAAAAGGAAACAGTTGTTTTGGAAGTATTTGCTCTTTCAGCAATCTCTGTAATCGTTATTTTTTCGCTCATAGAAACCTTTCTTCCTACTATATTACCATATCCTTTACGAAGTTCTTAAACGATATAGCTGTTTTTTATGAATGACAACCGCTTTTGCATGGAATGGCACATTCCGGCAAAATAAAATCTTCGTTCCTTTGTATATTTCTTCTTGCAAAAAAGCAATCGTATAACAATTACCATTTTTTAATTTAATTTCATAAGCTAAGCCTTGTTTGTCTGATAGAACAGCTTGATTCCCTTGTTGAATAGGTACTTGTGTCAGCTTTGTTTCTTGAGGATAGAAGCATGTCACAAAACTTCCTTCGTCAACAAGGCAATGGTCAACTTTTGCGACAAAATGATCCTCCAATTGATTGTATTGCTTTGAACAAACGTCTTTCTTGACACTTAAAGAACCACTATGATACCAATTAAGCTCTTCCATTGAAGTAATACTTGAATCAAAATGAAAGAATTGGCTTACTTTATGCTCACCTTGACAATGCACTTGATCCACCAGCAAGCAAATACCCTCCTCAATAAAGACAAGCTTTCTCGTCCAAACTTCCAAAGGATTTTCAGATAGGATTGTTCCTTCTAAATAATGAACACCATCCTCATGGTGAACATAGCTAGGCAAGACTTTCGCAAAAGTATTATATGACCAACTACCCTTTGGTACACAGATTTCTTTATCATCCACCAATAAAGAATTATGACTTCTTTGGGATTTCAAAAATGGTCTTAAAGCACAATCTTCTCGGTAACTATAACGACCTGAATCAATTAGAATTGGCTTGCCTTCTATAAATAAACTGAAATGCAGATTATCACTATGTCCATGTCCACTACCTAAAGAACTATTTAGAAACATCAAATAATCGGCTTTATTATCCCAAGAGCTACGTATTGTGTAGATACCAGAATAGATACCATCATAATACCTTTCCTTAGGTTCTGATTTATTTTGTTTTTGATAAAAGTCTACAATATCTTGTCCAAAAGCAAAGAAAGATTCACCATCCACTTCTTTCACCAGAGAAAGATAATCCTTTTGTTTCAAGAGAAAAGAAGAACGCAATAAAACATCTTCTACCCCAACTTCATCACTATCACCATAAGCCTCTATCTTCATTTTTGGTGTGATTAAGTGTTTTAAAGCATTGGTCATATTAGCCATTACCTTCGCTAATAAAACTTTCAATTCTTCCTCTAAGTCTACGTAATAATAAACCTTCTGAAGACTATTCAGCACTTCCACATGGTACATCGTTGACTGTTCCCAGTGCATGCCATCCGGATAGATTTGCATTTCTAGCTGGGTTTTTAATTCTTCTTTAGCCCATTTATATTCTTCATTTAATTCTTGAAACAAAGGCAATACAATCACCAAAGACGCCATTTGAATACTACCCCAATTGCTTAAGGTATATTTAGTTTTACAAGATTTTTTTAAATAAAGAATCTGGGCTTTCATACTGGAAAGAATGGTATCTGTTTCTTCTTTTGTTAGAAGCTGAAAGGCTTTTAGATACGGTAATAATTCATAAAAATTCAATAAACGAATACCGGTATCTAATGTTCTAGTAGATGGATTATCTTTTATTTCCGAATGATCTTTAAGCCAAAGAAAAATCAATTCCTTTGCCTTAATAAGATACTTTTTATCCCCTGTCATTTGACTAGCTAACGCTAAATCTTTGAGATAATCCATTCGATTAAGCATAAAACACCATTCTTCATCTTCGTTTGGATGAGCCAACCAATCCATTGGTTGAAGCGTATAAGCTTTTAAACAGCGTTCCATATCCCAACGACGATTAAATAAGAAAGTATTCTTTAAAATTCTCTCAGCGTTCTTTAAAGCTTCTGTATCGTTAAAATGGGATTGATTTATTTTCTTTTGGAGGATGATTTCATCCATAATTTGTTCATATGTTTTCATAAATAAGAAAAAGGAAGCCGGCATTTCGTCGCTTCCTTTTGATTGTTTATCCTAAAATACCTAAGAAACTTAAGGCAATACCGAGTACAACCGTAATCAAAACCAAAGTATAAGTTGTCATGCCTTTCTTCTTAATGAGATAATACATCAATAATGTATAAAGCACTGGAAGTAAGGCAGGTGCTACTTTATCCAACATAGCTTGGATATTCACGGTAGATTGTTTTACACCTTGTTGAATTTGACCGGCCGCTAAGGAAACTTTCACATTCATCTTCACAAATGTTGCAGCCAAACCAGCAATAACGGTAACACCAATCATGCTAGCAGCTTCGGAAATGGTACCCATTTGACTAGATAACTTATCAATCATATCAGTACCAAGCTTACGTCCATAGCCACCCACAATTAACTTAATCGCTAATAAAGTAACGTTTTCAGCTAATAAGAATAACAATGGTGCCAGGCTAAAGCCTTGCATAGCCATAGATGCAAAGATAGTTGAGAACAATGGGGCAATACAGAATTGTGATAAAGAGTCACCAATGCCAGCCAAAGGTCCCATTAAAGCCATCTTAATACCACGAACCTCTTCGTAATCATAACCATTATCAGCCATGGCTAAATGAATGGATGTCACAAATGGTAAGAAGTTTGGGTTTGTGTTATAGAATTCTGAATTACTTTCTAATTCTTTCGCTAACTTAGCTTTGTCATCTCCATACATTTTTTTGAATGCAGGATACATAACTAAAGCATAACCTAATCCTTGATAGTTGGTATAATTAAAGCCATTTTGTAAAAAGTAAGCACGTAAAGTGGTCTTTGTGTAATCGGCCTTCGTTAATTTATTAAATCCAGTCATTGTGTTCTTCTCCATTTCCGTTTTCTGTTTGGACAACAGTCTTCTTATTGGAATCGTTGTAATACTTAATAGCGAAGCAAGCGCCAACTAAAGCAATTCCCATAACCGGCATCTTTAGGTAAGCGGCTAAGATATAACCAAGGATGGCGAAAGGAATTAATTCTTTCTTTAACATAACTGTCATAATCATAGCAAAACCAATTGCCGGTAACATACCACCAGCTACTGATAAGCCCTTCAACAATTGAGCAGGAATTAATTTAACAACACTGCTTAACCATTCCATTGCATAAGCGCCTGAGAAGCCTAATGCGAAACCAACAACCGCAAATAAGACAATCGTTGCGTTAGCGTGCCAACGGAAAGCACCGAAGTTTTGTTTCTTAAGTGCATTCGCAGCCGATTCTGGCCCACCAGCTCGAACGGTGTAAATTGCTGTTTGTAAAAATTGAATCGCTACCGCAAATGGAAGTGATAGAGATAATGCCGATTCCGGTGTAACACCAGGCACGGTGATTGCCATCAAAGTACCAATAATACCGGGACCAATTGGGTTTGGAGGAACTGTTCCACCAGCACCAACACCAAATCCCATGAAAGCTAATTCAGCAATTGCTCCACACTTTAAAGCTGTTGGTATATCATTTAAGACTAAACCAACGCCAAAGCTTAAAACAATAGCGCGGTTGGTAAAAATACCAAATAACATACCCGAATAACAGAATGCAGTCCATAAACCAATTAAGATGGCTTGAACCAAACTAATAGTTACCATATCTTTCCCCTTTCTCTAGATCATAGGTAATCTTTTATGTCCACCTGAGCAGCCCCATCGGTTCCGCCCGGTGTTGTGACCGTATTAAATTGAATATTGTATTGTTCGACCATTGTCTTAAGAGCTTTTTTATCTTCTGCTCCTAAGAAGATAGAACGAGTAACTTTTTCTTTACCTTCAGCATTATGAATGTTACCAATGTTGATTTCTTTCACCGGTACACCACCCTCCACAAGCTTTAAAGCATCAGCACAATCCTTAACCACTAAGAAGATGGTTTGCTGAGGACTGGCTTTGTGAATAATATCAATCACTTTTTGAATGCTAAAGAAGCGAACAGCTAAGCTCTTTGGTAAAGCTGTCTTCATTAGAGTTTGTGACATATGATCTTCACTAACCGCATCATTAGCAACAATCACTGTGTTCACACCTAATGTTTTTGCCCATAGGGCACCTTGTCCATGAACCAGTCTTTCATCAATTCTGGTCATAACGATATTTGGTGTATTCATATTTTCCTCCTCACCAATAGGAATTCCATTGTTTCAACTGCCGATAAATGGCTTCCATGTAATAGTAGTCACCCCAGATGTTTCCTTCATCAACACCTTTGCCAGAGTGCCAAGAATAGACACCATGTTCAAGAATGGCTTGTCCAGCTTTGATTTCCTTATTTGCGTAATTTTGCATCAAAGATCTAAGGATAAGTGCAGCGGCGTGTTCATAGACTTTCGCATCTTCATCATTCTTCAAATATGGTAGCATCTCTAAAATTCCACACACCGCAATCGCCGCTGCTGAAGAATCTTTGGATTGATTAGAACCATCGTTAAAGATTAAGTCCCAATAGCACACATCATCTTTTGGTAAACGATTTAAGAAATAATGTAACATACCCTTAAAATAAGGAATGTTATCCATATTCTTAGTGTAACGAGTGTTCAATGGAATACCATAAATACCCCAAGCTTGCCCTCTAGCCCAAGACGAACTATCGGAGTAACCTTGTCGAGTAGCTCCATGAGATGGTCCTCCTGTTTCATAATCCATATAGAAGGTATGGAAAGCAGAAGCATCTTCCCGAATGACATATTGCAAGCTTGTCTTAAAATGCAAACTTGCGACTTCAGCGTAACGAAGATTTCCTGTCACCTCACTAGCCCAATACAATAATGGAATATTCATCATACAATCGATGATAAAACGATAATGTTCCGGACTATCCTTAGGTCCCCAAGCTTGTAGGAATTGACCCTTTTCTTGCCAACGTTCCATCAATTTATCCGCCGCCAACAAAGCGGCTTCTTTCGCTAAATCACTACCCGTGATTTTGTAAGCACTAACGCAAGATAAAGAATATAGGAAACCTAAATCATGGTGATCTAACGCAATCCGTTTTTTCACCCGATTGGAAAAACTTGCGACATTCTTCATAGCTAGGTCACGATACTTCTCTTCTTTTGTGTATTCATAACATAGCCATAACATTCCCGTCCAAAAGCCATCTGTCCATTCAATGTTCTCAATGATTGGATATTGACCTTGTTTCGTACAAGAGTAAGGAAACTTATCTTTGAAATAATCTAAATTCGCTTCCACTTGTTTCACACACAAGTTCATCGCTTCTTCTAATTCCTTTTTGCTAAGTAATTCAGAATGTAAGTATCTATCTCTTTGGGCAATCGTTTCAATATGGATCGATTTAGCCATCCTTCTCACCTCCAAATAAAACCGGTTTACTAGCAAGTCCTATTTTATAGGCTTTTTATGAATTATGTCAAGCGTTTTTACCATAAATTTCCCATATTTTAAAAAAATAAACCGGTTTAGTTCATTTTATTGACAAAACCGGTTTACTAAACTAAAATAACATTGCATGAAAAGGAGGACGACAATGAACGATTTATACGAAAGAATCTCGCAAATCGGCATTGTTCCTGTGGTAAAGATATTTGAAGCCGAAGATGCCCTACCCTTAGCGAAAGCTTTGTGCAATGGTGGCATTGATGTAGCGGAAATCACTTTCCGTAGCGAACATGCAGTAAGTGCTATTCAACAAATTCATTCCGAATTACCGAATATGTTGTTGGGAGCAGGTACGGTTTTAACGATTGAACAAGCTAAACAAGCCAAAGAAGCTGGTGCTTCCTTTATTGTGACACCAGGTTTAAATCCGGCGATTGTTAAGTGGTGTTTGGAACAAGAAATACCTATTTTACCTGGAGTTTCTACCGCAAGTGAAATCGAACAAGCCTTATCTTTAGGTCTTAAAACCTTAAAGTTCTTCCCGGCTGAAAGTAGTGGTGGTGCGAAAAAGCTAAAAGACTTTAGCGGTCCTTATCAAAATGTTCAATTCTTACCAACCGGTGGTATCAATGCAACGAATATGCATGACTACTTACAGTTGCCTAATGTAATAGCGATTGGTGGTAGCTTTATGCTAGCGAATGATATTGTGCAGGCAAAGGACTGGGAAACCATCCAAAACTTAGCTGCCAAAGCCATTAAATCTCTATTAAAGTATCAACTCATCCACATTGGCATTAATTCCAGTAGTCCTGAAGATTCAGAAAAAGTATGCAAGCTTCTTTGCCAGCTATTTCATTTCACATACTATAAGAAACCGAAGTCAAACTTTGCTGGTGTTGGATTTGAAGTCTTACATGGGCAAGGTCATGGTAAAAATGGTCATATTGGTATTTATACCCCTTATCCCGAAAGAGCTTTGTATCAGTTAAAGAAAATGGGTGTTCATGCCATAGAAGAAACGATTACTCGTAATAAAAAGAGTCATCGCATCAATTTTGCATACTTGGATTTGGAAATTGGCGGATTTGGTGTTCATATCATCAATCCTGATGTAAAGATGGAGGTATAGAATGAAAGTTATCACATTTGGTGAAATTATGTTACGGTTAGCCCCTCATGGCTATTATCGTTTTGGTCAAAGTAATGATTTTGAAGCCAGCTTTGGTGGTTGTGCTGCCAATGTGGCCGTTAGTTTAGCTAACTTTCAAGAAGAAGTATCTTACATCACTAAATTACCAAAGCATGCTATTGGTCAATGGGCAGTGGATGAATTAAAACGCTTTGGTGTCGATACTTCTTTGATTTGTCGTGGTGGTAATCGGCTTGGCATTTATTACTTAGAAAAAGGAGCTAGTCAAAGAGCTAGTCAAGTCATCTATGACCGTGCGCACTCTTCTTTCTCAGAAGCAAGACCGGAGGATTTTGATTGGTCAAAGATATTTCGAGGGGCTGATTGGTTCCATTTTACGGGTATCACCCCTGCTTTAAATCCTAGTATTGCCAATATTACTTTAGAAGCATGTCAAAAAGCGAAAAAGCTTGGCTTAACGATTTCTTGTGATTTAAACTTCCGTAAGAAATTATGGACTAGTGAACAAGCCAAAGAAACGATGTCTAAGCTTGTTCCTTATGTGGATGTTTGTATCGCTAATGAAGAAGATGCCGATAAAGTATTTGGTATCAAGGCTAGCTCAACCAATGTCTTAACAGGAGAATTATCCAAAGAAGGCTATGAAGAAGTTGCCAAGAAACTTCAAGATACTTTTGGTTGCCAAACCATCGCTATTACTCTAAGAAAGAGCTTGTCCGCTAGTGAAAATCTTTGGTCAGCTATGCTTTATGAAAATGGAAAGACCTATTTTTCAAAGGAATACCACATGCACATTGTCGACCGTGTTGGTGGCGGAGATTCCTTTGGGGCCGGTTTAATTTATGCTTGTCGTCACCTAAGTGATCCAAGCGAAAGAATTGAGTTCGCAGTAGCGGCTAGTTGTTTAAAACATAGTATTGAAGGTGACTTCAACCGTGTGAAAGTGAATGAAGTTCTAACCCTTGCACAGGGGGATGGTTCAGGACGTGTGCAAAGATAACAGGAGGAAAAAGTATGTTTGAAATGAATTCCTTTTCTTTAAAAGGAAAGATTGCCTTTATTACAGGGGCTAGTTATGGAATTGGTTTTGCGATTGCGACTGCTTACGCAAAAGCTGGTGCCACTATTGTTTTTAATGATATTAAGCAGGAATTAGTGGATAAAGGTTTAGTTGCTTATAAAGAACTAGGTATTGAAGCTCATGGTTATGTATGCGATGTGACCGATGAGGTAGCTGTCTTAGCCTTAGTTAAAAAAATTGAAAAAGAAGTTGGTATTATTGATATTCTTGTTAACAATGCCGGTATTATCAAGCGTATTCCAATGATTGAAATGTCGGCGAAGGATTTCCGTCAAGTCATTGATGTGGATTTAAACGCCCCTTTCATTGTTTCTAAAGCACTTATCCCTTCCATGATTAAAAAAGGTCATGGCAAAATCATTAACATTTGTTCCATGATGTCTGAATTAGGTCGTGAAACCGTTAGTGCTTATGCGGCGGCTAAGGGTGGTTTAAAGATGTTGACACGAAATATTTGTTCAGAATATGGTAAATATAACATTCAATGCAATGGTATTGGACCTGGTTATATCGCTACTCCACAAACAGCTGTCCTTCGTGAAAGACAAGCGGATGGTAGTCGTCATCCATTTGATAGCTTCATTGTAGCGAAAACTCCTGCAGAAAGATGGGGAGAAACAGAAGATTTAATGGGACCGGCTGTCTTCTTAGCATCCGAGGCAAGTAACTTTGTGAATGGACACATTCTTTATGTAGATGGTGGTATCTTAGCCTATATTGGTCGTCAACCGGAATAATAAGGAGGAAAAAATGAAAATTGCATTAATTAATGAAAATTCACAAGCCGCTAAAAATTCAATTGTCTACACTGCTTTGAAGGAAGAAGCGGATAAGAAAGGTCATACTGTTTATAACTATGGTATGTATTCAGCGGAAGATGATGTTCAATTAACCTATGTTAAAAATGGTTTATTAGCTTCTATCCTATTAACAACAAAAGCTGTTGACTTTGTAGTCACAGGTTGTGGCACCGGACAAGGAGCTATGTTAGCCTGCAACTCTTTTCCAAATGTACTTTGCGGTCATATCACAAATCCATTAGATGCTTTCTTATTTGGACAAGTGAATGATGGTAACTGTATCGCTATGCCTTTTGCCCAAAACTTTGGTTGGGGTGGTGAAGTTAATCTTCGTTATACCTTTGAAAAACTATTTGCCGAAGAATTTGGTAGCGGTTTTCCAAAAGAAAGAAGAGAGCCCGAACAACGTAATAAAAAGATTTTAGATGGTATTAAAGAAATCACATATCGTCCTCTAATGGATATCTTGAAAGAAATCGACCATGATTTCTTAAAAGAAACAATCTCCGGCAAACACTTTGAAGAATACTTCTACCCAAATTGCCAAGATGAAGAAATTGCTAACTTCCTAAAATCCTTATAAAAAACATCCATCAGCTTAATAACTGATGGGTGTTTTTTCTTATCTTTACTATTTTCTTTCGTTCTATCTAGCTAATCCCATTCTCTTTAACATCACTTCTTTCGCTTTATTTTCCCATTCATCATCAAGGGATTTTAAAGCCATTGTCATTCCTTTTCTTGCCAAAGCTCTTTGTAATACAAAGTCTGCTACTTCTGGATTTTTCGGTAATAAAGGACCATGTATATAGGTCGCAATCACTTGTTCATTCATAAAACCTTCCGAAGAACCTTTATATTCATTGCCATGACCACTTAATACACGACCAAAAGGTGTTTCCACCTGTTTCGTTTGACCACCATGATTTTCAAAACCAAGCACTTGAACCACTTCTTTCCCCAAATTAACTTCAATCGCAACATCACCAATACAACGATGCCCACGATCACTAGCGACTGTATAATACGGAAAGAAGGACAAACCATTCACAACCTTTCCATCTTGATCCTTATAATATTGACCAAATAGTTGGTATCCACCACAAATCAATAAAAATTGACAACCCTTATCCAATAAATGTTGAATCGCTTTTTTACGACTTAATAAATCTTGATAAATGAGATTTTGTTCCTTATCGGCACCACCACCCATAAAGAAAATATCCACATCCTCCATTTCCGCTTTTTGATTTAAAGAACAAGTCCTAACTTCCAAATCAATATTACGTTTGGCACAACGATACTTTAGAGTTTCAATATTTCCCTTATCACCATACAAATCCATCAAATCATGGTACATCCATAAAAGAACTAATTTCATTGACTTGCCTTCTTTCCAAGAATATGACGTGTCGCATGTAATGCGGTGTACGTTGAAAGCACGTAAGAAGGACAATGATCTTCATCCAAGAAATTTACTGCTTCCTCTACCTTCTCTTTAACCATCACTTTATCTTCCAAGCCTTCGTATTTCAAACGCAAAGCCATATCATAAGCCCTTAGCCCCGAAGTTACAACATGACGTACATTGCCTTTTAATAAGCGTTCAAAGTGAGCATCCCAAATCCAAGAAACATCACAGCCATCTTGATCATTATCGTTTAAAATAATCAAAATATTCTTCTCCTTCTCATCACTTAGAATATACTTCAAAACCTCATTCGTACCAGTCGGATTTTTAATCAAATTGATCACACAAGGCTTGGATAACGCAAAAACTTCATTCCTACCTTCCTTCATTTCAAAGCTTTGAAAAACTTTATTGGCACATTCAACATCTAACTTTAAATCCTGTATAACTGTTAAAACCGCCGCACAGTTATAAATGGCATAGATTGTATTCATAAAGGAATAAAAGCTTCTTCCTAAAGCTTGAAAACGATGATTCTCATAGTCGATTGCACTCACATAGAAAGCTGGTTCAATCTGTCCAAAGTCATCCTTTTCACAATGGAAACGACCAATATGGGAATACTGATAATACTCATACACCAAACGATTGGAACAACGCGGGCAAAACTTACCCTCACTGGCTTCATCACTTGTCTTTTGGGATATGGCATTTTCACCAACTGAAAAAAATTGAATCTTTGCTTGTTTAGCATTATCCGCCAAACGAACCACATTCGGATCATCTCCATTTAAAATCAAAGTCCCTTTAAAATCCTTTGTGACTTCTTCAATACGACGAATGATTGTTTCCATTTCGCCGGCTCGATCCAATTGATCACGGAAGAAATTATTCACCACCAAATGCGTTGGATGAAGATCCTTAAATTGACGATAAAGCGTTAATTCATCCACTTCAATCACACAAGCATCGGCTTGAATATGATAATGACCATCACTATTGACCGCTAATAAAGACGCAATACCAACATTCAAATTATCCCCTTTGCGATTATGAACAACTTTTAAGCCGGCTTGCCGTAAGCTTTCAGCTATTAAATTAGAAGTAGTGGTTTTTCCATTCGTACCAGTCACTAAAATCACAATTTCCGGCATTTGAAATTTTGAAATCATTTTTTTATCGAACTTCAAACCCAAAGTTCCGGGAAAAGAACCGCCTCTTCCCATCTTCTTTAAAACCCTGGCAACCAATTGTGTTAAACGTAATGATACCGACATCCTATTTCTCCTTTGGTTTATAGAACTGGCGATTTTCCATTGAGAATAAACGACTTGTCCAAGAGCCTGGCTCAACTTCCTTTAAAGCAAGCTTCAATGTATTCAAATGAGCATCAATATTATCCACAAGAGAAAGAATTTCCGCTTCTTGAAGACAAGGTAATACTGGTGAACCATATTCTAAATGACCATGATGGCTTAAAATCATGTGGTGCAATAAAATCGTTTCTTCCTCTTCTTCTAAGGATAATTCCTTTGCGACTTCGCTTAACCAACCATTCGCTAAAGAAATATGACCTTCTAAGCGACCTTGTAAAGTATATTCCGTTGTGATTGGACCGGACATTTCTTCTGTCTTTCCCATATCATGAACTAAAGCCCCGCTAATCAATAAATCTTTATTGAGTTGAGGATAAAGATCACATAGAGCCAAACAAGTCTTGACCATACTTAAACTATGTTCTGATAAACCACCCAAAAACGCATGATGAATTTTAGAGGCGGCCGGATAATCAAAATACCTCTGTCCCACCTTTTGAAACATCGCAATCACCAGCTTCTTTAAAACCGGTGAAGAAATCTGATCAATGTAAGACCTTACCTCTTCTTTCCGCTTTTCTTCGGGAATAAGAGAAGATAACACAAAGTCTTCTACAACCACGTTTTCACCGGCTTTGCCAGCACTTAAAATACGACCTTGCATTTGTCCTTTATAGTCCAAAACATCAAATGTAAATTGAATCAATCGACCATTTTGAATCAATTTAATATCTTCTTGACGAACATCCCACATTTTACCTTCTAAACTACCGGAACTATCCGCAAGTATCATCGACAAATAAGGCGCTCCTTTATTTGTCATTCCATTTTTAACATCTTTGACCAAAAGTGGTAATTGGTATCTTTCACCAACCACATATTCACTAATCTTAGGCATCATCATCCTCCATATCATTGATTACTGTATAAACATCTTCATAACTATAACCCTGATTTAAGCAATAACGATAAATTCGATTGCGTAAATCCGTTCCTGAATATTTCCGTGCATAGCGTTTTTTAGCTTGATTAGCACATTTGCGTAAATAATCCAACTCCTTTGCATCCACTTTACTAAAATCTAGTTGAACCATCACTCGATCAATTAAATCGTCATTATAACCTCTTTGACGAAGCTTTATACGAATGGTTTCTTTCGTTTTCTTTAAAGAATAAGAGGAAGAACGAAGGATTTTTCGGGCGTATTCCAACGCAAAATCTTCTTCTTGAACTGGTTCTTCTTGTAAAGCCTTTTGAATAAGATGTTCAGAAATTCCTTTTCTCGCTAAACGACGGCGAACCTCATTTTCACCAAATAATGATGAAAATAAAGAATGTATATGCTCTCGGGCATAGCGTTCATCATTTAAATAGCCCTTTTCTTTTAAACTACGAATAATCGCTTGCACACTATCTAAAGAACATTGGGTATTTTGAGTTAACCAATCCACAATTTCTTTTTGGCTTCGATCTTTAATAGCTATTTTTTTTAAACAAGCTTGATAAGCCGCTGTTTGCACTTCTTTTTCTTTAAGAACTTTATAAATATGGTGATTAAAGAAACCATGCGCTCTTAAACCATATTCATAATAATCATCCACCGATACTTTCAAGCGCAATTCTTCCTGCTCACTAGATCTTAAGTACAACTCAACAATCGTATCCTTGGTTCGCATTCGTAAGATTTCATATTGAATGCGATTGAAATCAATCACTCGACTATACACTTCTAAAATCTTTGTGTAGAAAGTTTCCGCACTAAATGGTTTTGTGACCGAAACACAGCGTTGACAATATCTTCCATATTCATGACCATCCATTTTTTCAAATTCTAAAATCGCATTAGCCAGACTTTCTTCATCTACAAAAAACCAGCCTGTTTCATTTGGCATTAACAAACCATCTAAGACCTCATCTTTTCTAGCAAACAATGGCAAACCGGAAGCCAAGGCTTCAATAAAAGTCATCCCTTGCGTTTCACTTAAAGAAGCGGACACAAAGGCGTTACTACTACGATATAAATCCGGTACAGTCTCACGAGGAATTGGTCCTGTTAAGATGACATCCTTTTCTAAGCCTTGTTTAGAAACTAGCTTTTTAAGACTATCGAAATCAGGTCCTCCACCAACAATCACCAGTTGACTCTTCGCTCCCTTTTTAAGGGCAACTTCATAGCCACTTATGACCAAGTCCAAAGCCTTTTCCTTGGCCAAACGACCAACATAAATAATAATGGAACGATTTTCCGCTAGACCATATTTCTTTCTGGTTTCTAATCTTCTTTCTTCACTAAACTCTTTGGGATTAAAACGCTCTAAAGAAAGACCGGTGGGAATAACCGTCAGTCTTCTTTGAATACCATAGTTTTCTAGCATTTCCTTGGTTTTTAAAGAAGGTGTAATGACTTCTTGCGAGCTTTCACCATATAGCCTTGATAGTTTAGCTACCGCCATCTTACCAACTTCATCAACTGTTTTTGAATTCAATAAATTCACATAGTGTGTGTAATCTTCATAGGTTGTATGATAGGTCGATACCAATGGAACACCTAGATGCTTAGCACAAATACGAGCAAAAATCCCCACCCCAAATTCAGTTTGGGCATGAATGATTTGTAAGTTTAACGAACGAATGACTTCCAAAGCCTCCGAATGAAAAGGCGAAGCCATCACATAACCATATAGAAATTTCAATTGAATACCACTAAGACGTAAAACATCCTGATCTTCATTCCATTCCATATCTTCTTTTCCTGTATAGGTGGTGATGACATAAACCTCATGTCCATGTCTTTTTAGTTCTTGAAAAAGGATATAGGTGGAATTCGCTACACCATTGATTTCTGGCACAAAGGTATCGGAAAATAGACCAATTCGCATAAAAGGCTCCCTTCTATTCGTTTTTCATCTTGACAATAAGAAATACAATTGCCCCGATGATTAGAGTTAGATAAAAAGTCGATAAACGCCACAAAATCATAATTGATGTAGCTTGTGCAGATGTAAAAATCGTCGAAAACATCAAGACAAAAGTCGCTTCCGTTCCCCCACTACTGCCTGGCATTGGTAGAAACGCATTCACCATCGCCACAAAAGAACTTAGCGCCATCATATCCAATACATTCGATAGTGTAAAAGGAATATGCAAAGCCCAAGCACAAAGTACCGGTACAGAATAAATAATTAAGAAACGCAAAACATTAATGCTTACTAATTGGTATACCAATCGATGATTTTGATGAAGAATAGTAATTTCATGAGCTAGGTTCTCTAATGTTTTATCCAAGCGACTTAATGAGGCATCCACATCTTTTACCATGTGTAATTTAGCCCCAATATAAATACCTTTAGTTGTAATCCAAGTATAAAAACGCTTTGATTTAGCTAATAAAATCAAGAAAACAATTACCCCTGTCGCAACTAAAAAACCGCCTAAAACAATCGCAAAGAATGAGGAATAGGTACGATAAAAATAACCGAAACGTAACAATAATAAGACTAACACCACCGCAATCATCGTGGCTTGATAGGCAATAAAATCAAGCCATAAAACACCTACGGCACTTGAAACTGAGACACCTTGTTTACGAAAAATATAAAGCTGAGCCACTTGACCACCTGAGGCACCTGGGGTGATGTTGTTGAAAAGACCGGCAACATAGGCATTCATAAGTCCTTCTTTAAAACGGTAGTTTTTATGACTAACTTGCACTTCTAAAGCTAAGCCTTTAGCCAATAATGCTTTTTCTAAAACAAGTAAGGCAACCAATAAAATCAAAATCCAAGGGTTCGCCGCTTTTAAATGATTAATGACGTCTTGATAATGATCTTTCATTGTCATAAAAAATACAAAGCCTGTCAGCGCAAAGACAAGAAAGATGTTGAATGCCGTATTTTTAAGTAGTCTTTTAAGAAATTTCAGCATGCAATTATTATACTATTCTTTCCTTCTTTTGAACATTTCAGTAATACTTCAAGCTTATCCTCTTCTGAAATAACTCTCTATTTGAAAATATGTAAAAAGCCTACTTTTGTAGGCTTTTTACTGGTTCAACACCTCTTCATACACAGCTTTTAATTGTTTACCAACCTCTTCAATGCGTCTTTCCTTAGCTACTAAATAACCTTGTTTAGAAAGATTAGGTAATTTCTTTTCAATAATCCCTTGTAACTTTTCAATGAATTCATCATTATTATTTGCTAAATACGCATTTTCACCATTCTTTAACCATGGATTATAACAAGCAATATCTCTTAAAAGAAGCGATTGTTTTGAAGCAAGTGCCTCTAATACCACAATCCCTTCGGTCTCTTCATAGCTTGGAAAGAAGAAACAATCGGCATCATGATAAGCGCCTTCAATCAAGGAGCCTTTCACATAACCGGGAAAAATACAATTGCTAGGTGCCTCTTGAATAGCTAAGGTAATTTCAGGTGGAATGATTAACTTTGAAATATCACCAAACCAAATGAATGTGTATTGCGGTAATTGTCTCGCAACTGCAATAAAATCCAAAATACCTTTTCGTTTGAATAATAAACCCACCCCCATAACAACCTTTTGATTGGCTTGTAAATGGAAATAATCACGGTACAATTGAATTTTTTGCTCATCATAAGCGTAACGATTTAAATCAATCCCATTTGAAATCACATAAATCTTTTGCCTTAAGCCATATCCCTCTAATAGTGATTTTGAATATGGTGTTGGCGTAATAATCGCATCGGCTTGTTTATACAAATCCACCAAACGAATTTTCACAAAGGGAGCAATCACATTGGAAAAAGTGAAAGAATTACGGAAATCTTCCATTGTACTATGAGCATGATAAATCACTTTCTTACCCATTTTTTTAGCATGATGAATAATGGCATCGGAATTCATTCCCCATGTGTTGATATGCAAAATATCATAGTCTTCTGCCCAAGGATTCGTGGTATACTCCACTCCTTGAGAACTTAAGGCTTTCATTTGGTGCTGAAGTGCACGTCCTATTCCTGATTTTGCTAAGGCATCTTGACCTTCAAAATATAGTAAGACTTTCATGAACGATGGTTTTCCTTTTGTGCTTTAATGACTTTTAAACGTGAGAATTCCTCTCTTTCTTTTTCTTCTAAAGCCGAAGAAATGTGTTGAATTTGTGAAGATAAACGAGGTAATACCACATTTTTTAAAGCGTTCGCTCTTTTTTGCGTTTGAGCAATCGCCGCAGCTAAATGATATACCGCATTATCCACTTCAGCCAAAGTATAACTCAATTCCTTAATCTTTTGAAATTGTAAATAAGCTTCATCAATACGGGAAGAAGTATTTAAAAGACCATAGGGAATTTCTAAATTTTTCTTTGGTGTATATAGCACATTGGGAATTTCCACCCCCATCACGGAACGATAGGTCAATTCTACCTCATCCGCAATCGCTACCTGTTCTGCAATCGAACTGATGATTCCCGAAGACATATTGGCTTGTTGTAAAAGATAATAACCTAGCTTATAAGCATCACTAATTTCCTCACGCAAGACTTTCACTTTCTCAACCAAAGCCATCATTTCTTTAATCAAAATATGACGTTTACGATCCATTAAATCATAACCATTTTTCGCTAAATCATACCTGCGTTTTAAACGAAGTAAGTTTCCCTTTGTTGTGGGCATTTGCACAGGCATTATATCGCTCCTTTTTTCGCTAAATCAATCACATTTTGCGCTCTTTGAGTATTGTAATATTCTTGAATGAAGGCATCGTCTAAACGATCTAATTCTTCCTTTGGTAGCGTAGATAATAAAGCCCAAGCTAAATCTAATGTTTCAATGATGGAACGATTGTCATCCTTTTGACCAATAAAGACCGCTTCCACTTGACGAGCAAACTTCATGTATTGTCGGTCTTTTACTGACAATTCATCTTCACCAATAACGGAAGCTAGCGAACGTACTTCTTGCACTCGGGAATAAGAGGCAAATAATTGGTTGGCCACTGCCTGATGATCTTTACGCGTTAAACCCTCACCAATACCATCCTTCATCAAGCGGGATAAAGAGGAAAGAATGGCGATTGGCGGTTGAATTCCATTCATAAATAAATCACGATCTAGGACAATCTGTCCTTCGGTGATATAACCGGTTAAATCTGGTACTGGATGAGTAATATCATCATTTGGCATCGTTAAAATGGGAATTTGAGTAACTGAACCCTTACCGCCTTGAATAATGCCCGCTCTTTCATAAAGGGAAGCTAAATCTGAATATAAATAACCCGGATATCCTTTGCGTGAAGGAATTTCTCCGGAAGTACTCGAAAATTCACGAATGGCTTCGCAATAAGCTGTCATATCCGTTAAAATAACCAATACATTGCGCTGTTGTTCAAAAGCTAAATATTCCGCAGCCGTTAAAGCAAGACGAGGGGTCATAATTCTTTCCAAAATTGGATCATCCGCTAAGTTTAAATACATACAAACCTTTTCCATAACCCCTGTTTCTTTAAAGGATTTTTGGAAAATATCAGCAACGTCTTTCTTAACCCCCATAGCACCAAAAACAATGCAGAAGTTCTCCGCATCATCACCGGTTAAGTGTGCTTGACGAACAATTTGAATAGCCAATTGATCATGTGGTAAGCCGGAGCCGGAAAAAATCGGTAACTTTTGCCCACGAATTAAAGTATTCAAACCATCAATGGCGGAAATACCTGTATTAATGTAATTACGAGGGTATTGACGGGAAACAGGGTTTAAAGGTTTGCCATTCACATCCGCATATTTTTTCACAAAAACAGGACCTAAGTTATCTATTGGTTCGCCTAATCCATTAAAAACACGACCTAAAATTTCATTGGAAACACCTAACTCCATTGGATGCCCTAAGAACTTCGTTTTCGTATTGTTTTTAGCTAATTCATCCGTTCCTTCAAAGACTTGAACAATTGCTTTATCCCCTTGAATTTGAACCACCCGACCCGAACGACAACGACCATCCTTAAGTTGGATTTGAACCATTTCTTCATTTCCTATATTTTCGCAATGGTCTAAGGCGACTAAGGAAGTTTGAATTTGTGATAAACCTAATTTTTGAATACTCATGATACCCTCCTATCGTATCGTCGCTAATTCAGCATCAATTTTTGTTTTTAATTCATCCAATAATTCTAATCGATTATTAGGTACCGAATATTTCATTTTAATCACTTCTTCAAAAATGCCGGTTTTTAAAATTAAAGATACCGGAATATGTTTCTGAATCAATGGTAAACAAGCTTGTTTTAAATGGTGAATGACTTCTAACATTTTGACCTGCTTCGACATTGGAACATACGTATCTTCCTTATGGAAAGAGTTTTGTTGTAAATAACCAACCCGAATCACTCGTGCTATTTCCAAGTTTAGTTTTTGATCATCCGGTAAAACATCCGATCCAATCAAACGCACAATTTCCATTAAGCGTCCTTCTTCATGAAGGATTTCTTGAACTTCAGATCTTAAATCCCCAAAATTGCGAGATACTTGATGGTCATAATAAGCTGTCAATTCATTTAAATATTCCGAGTAAGAATCATTCCAATTCACAGCCGGATAATGACGAGCATAAGCCAAGTTCTTATCCAAAGCCCAGAAACAACGCACAAAGCGACGGGTATTTTGAGTAACTGGTTCTGAGAAATCAGCTCCTTGTGGGGAAACTGCTCCAATCAAAGAAAGCGAAGCTTTACATCCATTTAAAGTTTTAACCATCCCTGCTCTTTCATAGAATTGAGCAATGCGACTTGGTAAATACGATGGAAAGCCTTCTTCAGCCGGCATTTCTTCCAAACGACCGGAAATTTCACGTAAAGCTTCTGCCCAACGCGAAGTACTATCTGCCATTAGAGCCACATGATAACCCATATCACGATAGTATTCTGCTATCGTTACGCCTGTATAAATTGAAGCTTCACGGGCTGCCACCGGCATATTGGAAGTATTTGCAATCAAGCAAGTACGATCCAATAAAGGACGATTGCTCTTAGGATCCACCAATTGAGCAAACTCTTCTAAAACTTGTGTCATCTCATTACCACGTTCACCACAACCAACGTAAATAATAATATCAGCATCACACCACTTAGCAATTTGATGTTGTAACATGGTCTTACCAGCTCCAAAGCCGCCAGGAATAGCCGCGGCTCCACCCTTAGCCAAAGGAAATAAAGTGTCAATGACCCGTTGACCTGTAATCAAAGGAATTTGAATTCTTTCTCTTTTTTGAATAGGACGAGGATTACGAATTGGCCACTTTTGCGCTAAAGTTAATGAAACCACTTCTTTATTTTTATCCAACTGAACATCGATGATTGAGTCTTTAACACTATACAAACCATTTTCACTAATCCGAACAACCGTTCCACTCAAACCAATAGGAACTAAAGAGCGATGTTCAATCAAAGAAGTTTCAGGACATCCGGCGAATATATCCCCTTCTTGAACATGGTCTCCTACCTTTACATCCACATGAACATTCCATTTCTTATTTTCATCCAAAGAAGGAATAGGAGTAGTTGCCGCAATAAAAGGACCTTGTCGGTCTTGCATAGCCATTAAGGGTCGTTCAATACCATCAAAGATATTGCCTAAAATACCAGGACCTAAAGTCGCACTTAACAAACTACCTGTACCGATAACTTCATCCCCTTGTTTTAAGCCAACTGTACTTTCATAGACTTGAATCATAGTTTTATTTTTATCAATGCGAATGACTTCACCTAATAAACCCTGCTTACCAACATGAACCACTTCTTTCATAGCAAAATCCTGTGTTTCTAGCACAGAAATAACCGAGCCATTGACGGAATAGATTTTTGCCATGTTAGTTGCCTCCTTCTAAGATAAAGCCTGAGTGGCTTCTAAACCAATCTAAACTTTCGTCCAAACGTTCTTTCAAAGCACAAGAAAACTCCAAGCCTTGATAAAAATCAATGTAGCTAAATCCACCAAATTGAAAGTAACGTATTTTTATTTCATTTTTCATACTTTTTTCATCCAAAATAGATTGAAATAAGTCTTTGTCTTCTTCTCGAACATAGAAATAGCCACTCTCTAAAACGGGTGCCTTTTCTAAATTTTTGACTAAGTAAGTACGATACTGATCACTTTTCACAAAAGCATGTATCCTTTGTTCAACCTCGCTCACCATTTCAGAAATATACTCCAAGCGCATATTCAATAAACTTTGCATATATTCAAACTTGACTTGGGATTTTTGATTAGCAACGGCCGCTCTTAAATCATTAAATTCTTTTTCTAAATAATGCTTTGTTTCTTGCTGTAAACCTTTCTTATAAAGGGTCAACGTTTCATCGTGTATTTGATTAATTTCATTTTTTAACGTATCTAAAACCATTTGGGATTCTGATTTTACACCCTGTTCAATCGCATCCAGGATTTTCTTTTCGTAATCTTCCATATCCCTCCTACAATTTCAAACCGATGGCAGAACTAATATAACCATCAATTCTTTCACTAATCTTCGCTAATCCATGGCGGTCAGAAATCTCTACAATCAAAGGTTGTTTTAAATTCATCTTCCATTTTGCGACCACATCCGCCACTTCATTCATCGCTTTCGTGGTCATAAAAATAATCGCCATGGATGGATCCTTGATTTTCTCTTGTAATGCTTTTAAAATTTCTTCTTTTTCATGCAATACCACACCATCAATACCAACTAAACGTAAGCCGGTTTGGGTGTCCACATTATCCGATATACAATAGGCTTTCATAATTAAAGCTTGTTGATGATTAAGATGGAAATCAATAGACCATAAATCGCAACCCCTTCACCAAGAGCAACGAAGATAATAGCACGACCAAAGTTATTTCCATCTTCACTAACGGCACCAATCGCTGCCGGAGCTGCACTCGCAACAGCCCAACCGGCACCTAAAGAAGAACCGGCTACCGCAATAGCTGCCGCAAGGAAGCCTAAACCAGTGTTACTATTACTGGATTGTGTTGCTTCTTCAGCAAATGAAGCGAATTGATTGGCTTGTAAAACAATCGTCGTTAAGAAAGCGGCAACGAATAGAGCCACTTGCGTTAAAAGCCTTGACTTCACATTCTTTTGATTAACACCATGACGAACAATCAGCCATAAAGGACCAACAATTAAAATAACAGCCATAAATGGTAAAACAATTTGATTAAACGATAATAACATACTTTTCTCCTTAGTCAGCACTCTTTGTGCTATATGCTACAAATTTTGTGCCACCACCTGTGTAGTAGCGTGAAAACATTTCATAATATTCCAAACGCAAGGTTTGAATACCAACAATTAAACCCTCTAAGCCCATAACGAAGATATTTCCTATAATAAAAACAACAATCCCGGCTGTACCGGTCATCTTCATTAAAGTCATCACCACCAGCATCATACCGGCATGCGATAAAATGAAACCACCTACACGCAAATACGATAAACTATTCGTTACAAAGCTCAATAATATTTCAAAAACTTCAAAGAAATTTTGGACAACATAGCCAAGCCAACCTTCACTCGGTTTAAAAGAATGCCCTTCCACTACCGCTTCAAAGCGCTCTTTCAATAAGAAACATAGTAATGGTAGATACACAAACACAATCATAAATGGTAACGATGTTAGACTTATTCCATATAAAGTCCGGGCTCCAATAGCCACTAAAATAAAGCCATAGAAACCAAAGCCAACCATTCCGTTTTGCGAGAGAAAAACTTCTATCCAGCGTTTATGACGGGCATTATTCCAAATATTCATCAACATTGTGATTAGAATTAAACTAGCACCAAGTAAAACTGCGCTAATTAATAAACCCATCGTATTAGAGCCATCCATCACATCCAATAACTTTTCACGAACATTGAAAATTTGTTGGTGAATTGGATTTAATACCTCTTCTAAGCCAAATACAGATCCATATAAGAAACCAAAAATAGAAGAAGTAACACCCACACGGGCAATAATACCAAATAACTTAGCTTTCTTTTCTAGTAAGAAACCAAGAATAGCCAATACCAAGCCTTGTCCCAAATCCCCAAACATAATGCCAAAAATTAAGGAGTAGGTAACTGCCACAAAGCTTGTTGGATCAAAGTCATCGTATTTAGGTAATCCATACATTTCCACAAAAAGTTCAAATGGTCTTGTGAACCAATTATTTCTAAGAATAGTTGGACAAGGAATGGAAACTTCTGATGGTTCTTTTTCTTGAATGCTTACATCCTTAAATAAAGCTTTAAAGCTCTGTATCTTTCTGGCTGGTACAAAACCATCGAATTCATATCTTTCATCCTTCTTTAAGACATAAGGATATAGCTTTAAAATAGACGATTGCTTCAAACAATACGAATACACATCCATCATCTTCCATCGACATTCTTGAACCCTCTTTTCACGGTCAAAAGCTGGAATTTGAATTGGTTCAAAGAATAAAGAATGAAAAATTTTCTGTGTTCGTTTCAAATATGCATCACTGGTCACATAGACTAACCAAACGTATTGATTATTACTATGTAATTTATGAATGGAGAAACTTTCACCAGCATAAAGAGAAATCTTTTTATAGGAATCCAAAGGCAAACGTCCTAGACCAAAGTTTAAATATTGTGCTTCTTTCATCCTTTCAAAACCCAAAGGTGCTAATTCATGCAAGGCTTTCTCATCATCCTCCGATAATATTTCCACTTCCCCATTGGTATCTAAACCAAACTCATGATTTAATTCGGCGATATAATTCTGAATTTCGGCTTCAGAATAAGTCCCCGTTGGTTCTTTTTCTTTCAAAACACAACCAACCATGTGACCAATATTTTGAAAACTTTGTGCGTAAGAATCATAAGGATTCTCTTCATTCAACAAAACACCCTCTTTATCTTCTACTAATTGACTAGCCAAGATGGGATGAATCGGTTGACTTTTCCCAATCATCTCTAACATCTCATTCAAGTGCGATTTTGAACAAGAAAGAGATACATATTTCATTTTTTCAATTGCCATAATACCTTCTTCTAATAAATCAATAGCGCTCTCGTTCGATCTTGACTAATGCCATAATGAACAGCCTCTATGATATCAATCAAATTTTGAATTTCAATTTCACTTAAATGAATGTAAGCAAACATTAAAATGTTTGGATTTAATTCTTGGTAAATCAAGTGACGATTTAGTTCATACTGAATCCGTTTTGTGAAATGTTCAATGTATTGAAAATGATTGAATCCAATGTATTTTTTATACCTTGTTTGTTGCAGTTTTTCTAAAATTTGATCGGCATTCAAAGTATCCAACCATTCCATTAAAGTCTTCCAAGGAATAAAGACGGATTGTTTCATCAATAAAGGACGGATTTGTTCGGGTTTTGATTGAAAGTATTTCTTCAATCGATAAATAATCTGAATGTTCTCTAATTCGATGACAATCTTTACTATCTCATTCATCTTCTTTTGCGTATCTTCATGACCAAATTGGCGAATGTACATCATCATTTCTTCATCCATTCTTTCATGAAGCCGATGTTCTAAGGTCACAAAGTCTAATTCCTCAATTGGCTTTGAACGATAAAGTTTTAACACCGTCGCATACGCTGTTCCCTTTAATAAATGCAAGAGTTCTTCAAAATCAGATACTTCACTTAAACCCATAAAATCAAAACTACTGTATTGCGAAACATACAAGGGCATATGGGTGATTAAATCTTCCTTTGAAACCGAGTTATTGGAGGATAAAGCACGAATCTTCATCATAATCAATTCTATTTCTGTATTCGCCATTAAATTGTGAACGAGATGCTTCCCGTCTGCTTCCATATAACGAATAAGTTTATTGATGCGATGAAAAATTTCTGTTCGAATTAGAACCTCCAATTGACCACGATGAATGGCCTTCACATTAATTCCTGTTAAGCAATCATGAAAGAGTTCGCTGTTTTGTAAAAAAGTAGCGACTTCCGCTTCACTTTTTTTATTGAGTAAACTCAAATAATCACTTTCTTGCAAGCGATGACCATACATGGAACGAACTTTTGCCATGATGGCATTATGAGAACTACTCATGGTCCTCTTCCAAAGAAGTAACACGCTTGATAAGCATTGTGATCCACTCTTCGCGATGTTCAAGAAATTGTTTTTCAAGCTTCTTTTTGTTGGCAGTGAAATTAAGTTCCAAACGTTTTTTTTCATCCGCTACTTCTTGTACCATATCTTTTTCCTTTTGTTCAAGGGTTTCATTCACTTTATCCCAAGCTTCTTTAGAAAGTCGTTGTTCTTCAACTGCAATTTTAGCTAGAAGTTGGTTTTTTTCTTCATGAGCAGCCGCCACTTCCTTCCTTGTTTTTTCATCTAAATCAAGGAGTTTTTTAATTTGTTCGAGCTCCATATTTGTCCTCCATACAACAAATTATTATAACTCTCATTTTGAACATCGCACTTTTTTTCATGTATTTTACACAATTTTCTAGTCTAAATAAGCAAGTCCAATAAAAAGAGTGTAGTGATTACACTCTTTCTTGTATTCTTAAGCTTCTTGCTCGTCTTGTATGCGCTTCTTCATTTGAAGCTTGGCATAACGTGTTTGAGCATCTTGTAAAGCCTTATCGAATAGCTTATTCGCTTCTTCTTCACCCTTAATCTTCACTAAGTTGAAGTAACGTCCTTCATTCATTAAGAAGTCTTTGAACTTATCCCACTTAGGTGTGCGAGAATCAAGCGTTAACGGTTTTTGATTACGTGGATCATAGCGGTAAAGAACTGTATAACCACATTCAACAGCGTTCTTTTGAGTAACCGGCATGTTAATCAAGCCACCTTTAATACCTTGTTCAATACATGGCGCATAAGCAATCACGATGGAAGGTCCCTTATACGATTCGGCTTCCTTGAAAGCCTTGATGGTTTGTGCTTGGTTAGCTCCCATCGAAACAGATGCTACATAAGCCGTACCATATTCCATAAAGATTTGACCTAAGTCTTTCTTCGCTAATGCTTTACCACCGGCGGCGAACTTCGCAATGGATGCGGCTTGTGAGGACTTCGAAGATTGTCCACCTGTATTGGAATAAACTTCGGTATCTAAGACAAGCACGTTTACGTCTAAGTTATTGGCCATGACATGGTCTAATCCACCATAACCAATATCATAAGCCCAACCATCACCACCGACAATCCAAACCGACTTCGATACTAAATCATCTTCATAAGCCAATAGTTCTTTAACAGCTTCAACTTTCGATGCCTTAACGTGTTCTACTAAGCTTGCCTTAATCTTACGTTGTTCTTCACGCTTATCATTCGCTGCTAAGTAAACTTCAAAATCAGCCTTCAATTCCGGTTCAACTGTATCTAAGTTATCTTCCATAATTTTTAAGATATGCGCTGACTTATAGGCATTAGCAATAGCCATACCAAAGCCATATTCTGCATTGTCTTCAAATAAGGAGTTAGCCCAAGCCGGACCATCATTATTTACGTCAGTCACAAATGGAGAAACTGGCGTTGCGGAGCAGTAAATCATCGAACAGCCTGTCGCATTCGCAATAATCATATCCTTACCAAATAACTGCGTTGCTAAACGGTAATAACCGGCTTCACCACAACCCGGACAGGCACCGGATACTTCAAAATAAGGCATCATTAAGGAAACACCCGCTTCCGTATTGTTATTACCAAATTCCGGCTTATAAGTAACTTCCTTATATAAGTAATCCGCCAAGGCTTGTTGTTCACGTTGGGTATTAATATCCTTAGCACTTAATGCGTCCACCGGACATACCGTGATACATACACCACAACCCACACAGTTTTCCGTTGATACTTGAATACGGAACTTCAAACCAGCTTCTTTAGCACCCTTATAAGCAGGAGTTGGATCTTTGTAAGTTAGCTCAAGCTTATTAGCTTTAGCGATTTCATCCGCCTTCGCTAATTCCTTTTCATCCATTAAAACGGAACGAATTGTAGCATGAGGACAAGCAAATCCACACTTACCACATTCAATACATTTATTCACATCCCATTCCGGAACGAAAGCACCCACGCTTCTTTTTTCTAAGAAAGCTTCATTGCTACGAACAGAGCCATCTAATATACCTTGTTCAACAAAGGTTGATACCGGCATATTATTACCGTCTAAGGCATTGATACGTTGTGCAAATTCATCGTAATAACGATCACCTGTTTCATTGTATAAAGCCTTTGAGTAAGTTAAATCAGCCCAAGCTTTATCAACCGGAACTTCAACTAAACCATCAGCCCCAGCTTCAATTGCACGAATATTCGCATCCACAACCTCTTGCCCCTTACGAGCATACGTTTTTTCAGCTGAATGTTTCATCAAGTCAAGCGACTTATCATAAGGCATGATTCGTTCATTAAGCTTGAAGAAAGCCGATTGTAAGATGGTATTTGTATGACGACCCATGCCTGTTTCTTGCGCTAGCTTTGTCGCATTGATGATATACCACTTTGCTTTCTTCTTTGCCAAAGTGGCTAATAAACGATTGGGCATACGACTAACAATTTCATCAGCAGGAATCATGGTATTCAATAAGAAAGTGCCACCTTCCTTTAAATCACGAACCATATCAAATTGGAAACAATAGGATTCTTGTGAACAAGAAATAAATTCAGCTTTATCAATGTAATAAGGAGAATGAATGGGTGACTTACCAAAACGTAGATGAGAACGAGTTACCCCACCTGACTTCTTGGAGTCATATGCAAAATAAGCTTGGGAGTAAAGATCTGTATTATTACCGATAATCTTAACTGTCGATTTATTGGCACCCACCGTACCATCTGATCCTAAACCATAGAATAGACAAGAAGTATAATCACTATCCACTGAAATTGGTGCTTTCGCCAAGGATAAATTCGTGACATCATCATCAATACCGATTGTGAATTCTTCCTTTGGATTACTCTTCTTTAATTCTTCATAAACGGCATTAATATCTGATGGGTTTGTGTCTTTAGAAGATAAACCGTAGCGACCACCAATAATAGTTAGGTCTTTGTGTTTACGTAATGCTGAAACAACATCTAAGAACAATGGTTCACGAGAGCCTTGTTCCTTGGTACGATCTAGTACCGCAATGCTCTTAACACTAGCCGGTAAAACATCCTCTAACATCTTTGCTGAGAATGGACGGTATAAGTAAACCTTAACCAAACCAACTTTTTCACCACGCTTGACCAACGTATTAATCGTTTCTGTGATTGTATCGGTTACAGAACCCATTGCAACGATAACACGTTGTGCATCAGGTGCGCCTGTATAAACAAATGGTGCATAAGTACGACCCGTATAATCCGATACCTTCTTCATGTAAGAAGCTACGATTTCTGGAATTTGTTCAAAATGACTATTTTGGGCTTCAGCGGCTTGGAAGAAAATATCATCATTTTGCGTACCGCCACGGACAACAGAATTGCCATGTGGATTTAAGGCATGCTTACGAAAAGCAACTAATTTTTCTTGGTTAATTAATGACTTTAAAAAATCATAATCCATCACTTCAATCTTGTCGATTTCATGTGATGTACGGAAACCATCAAAGAAATGCATAACTGGTGCACTTGCTTCGATGGCAACAGCATGCGCTACACCAGCTAAATCCATACAATCTTGAACAGAGTGGGAACACATTTGAACAATTCCCGTTTGACGAGCTGCATAAATATCAGAATGGTCACCAAAGATACTCAGGGTATGGGTAGCTAAAGTACGAGCAGCCACATGTATAACCCCCGGTAACATTTCTCCTTTTAATTTATAAATATTTGGAATCATCAATAATAATCCCTGTGAAGCAGTAAATGTAGTGGCTAAAGAACCGGCTTGTAAAGCACCATGGATGGCACCGGCCGCACCACCTTCTGATTGCATTTCAACAACCTTAACACGATCATTAAAGATATTTTTACGACCTGCCGTTGACCAAGCATCAACATTTTCCGCCATTGGTGACGATGGCGTAATTGGGTAAATTCCGGCTACTTCTGTAAACGCATAGGCAGCATGCGCTGTGGCTGTATTACCATCCATCGCTTCGAATACTTTCTTATGTTCTGTACTCATTTTGTCCTCCTTGATATAAATTAATTATAGTCCTTTCGCATTGAAAATAAAGGATTTTTGCTTTAGATGGTACACTCATTAGTTAAAAATAGTCATGTAATATCTATATGATAACTATTTCACGGCAGAAAATAGGTCAAAAGAATAGATTATCCCTCTTTTCTTAAGCAGAAAAAGACAGCATTTCCTATGAAATACTGCCCTTTTAATCCGGAAACTTCTATTTATTGTCTTCAACAATCGTCTTCGCGGCAATACGACCTGAAACAAAGATTTCAACAATCGCATTACCACCTAAACGGTTACCACCATGGATACCGCCGGTTACTTCACCAGCCGCATATAAGCCCTTGATGGCTTTACCATCTTTATCAAGGACATGGCGCTTGCTGTCAACCAATAAACCACCCATTGTATGGTGCGTTGAAGGGGCTATTAGACGAATCTTTAACTTAACACCATCTAATGTGTATGTTTCCGGCTTGTACTTACCATTAGCGTCCTTTTCAGCCTTGCCAATCAAACTTGTCCAACCTGTTTTGGTTGGGTTTAAGTTCTTATCTTGACCAGTCATTAAAGCCTTATCGTATTCCATGATTGTCTTCTTCACTTCTTCAGCATTAGTTTCTAAGCCAAGTTTCTTGAATAAGTCACCTAATTGATCCACTGTACGAGTGTATTGACGATTCTTTACATCACTATTCCACAAAGTAAGATCTTCATCCTTTGGTGTACCGTATGGGTATGGACCAGGAATATTGTGATCGTTATTAGCAATTTCAATAACTGTACCATTAGAACCTTCAAAGCTAACACCATTATCAAATTCGCCTAAAGATAGAACGTCGCGCTCCCCTGCTTCATTAACATAACGCTTTCCTGTCTTAGGATTCACATGAATCGCATAGTCGCCACCACCGAAAGCAAGGTTACCATTATCGACCCAAGAAATAGGCATTAATTGTGTATAACCCATACCGGTTAATTGCGCTCCGACCTTTTGTGCCATATCCAAGCCGGCACCGACTAAGCTAGAACGATTGGTGGTTTTAGTGGAATCCGTAATGGCACCATCTTTCCAGTATTTATTTGTTTCTTTAACACGCTTGATATTAGCGGCGTAACCACCAGTCGTTAAAACAACACCCTTCTTAGCGTGTAAGACAACTTCTGTACCATCGTATTTCTGTGCCTTTACACCCGTTACTTTACCATTTTCAACAATCAATTCCATCGCTTTTGTGCGTAATAAAATCTTATTCTTATCATGATTTTCAGCGGTCTTTAATAATGTATTCTTTGTCGGAACAAAGTATGTATTCCATACCGATTTACCCTTCTTATTGGCACCATCCCGATCAGGAACACCATCTTTATTTAAGTCCGAGCCTAAGAAGTCATTTTCACGATTCCATAAAGCACCCACGATTGTCGGTTGAATGGAGTTATCAAACATAGCTCCTTGTGATTCTAACCAGCCCTTAAGATCTTGACCGCCATTAACGAATTGCGATACTAATTCATAGTTACCATAAATCCATTCAGTCTTCTTCGCATTTGGTCTTAAACCACCATAATATGTTTGGAAGATGTGCAAATTAACCGTTGAGAACAATGGTAATTCTGTTTCAGCTGTACCAGCGGCTAACTTAGGTTGTGCCCAGTTGATGTAAGCCTTAATTTCTTTCTTTAAGGCTTGTAATGTACCCAGATACTCCTTATGCACACCAGCTTTCGATAATTCATTGATATCCCCGGCCACAAACGCATGATTTTTGAAGTAATTACCATCAAACTCTTTTTCATTCCAATTTAAGATGGTCTTAAGAATGGTGATATTACCAGCAGCTTGTTTTACCTTCTTATAGCTCTTGCCTTTATAAGTACCTGTTGTCGCATTTGGATTCGTTGCATCCCAAACTAAATACTTTTGAACCGATTGAAATTGACCACCGGAAGCGACTGTATTACCACCAATTTCAACATTTTCTTCAACCACAACAACACTATTACCGGATTGTGCCGATTGAACCGCCGTAGCCATACCTGCTCCACCTGCTCCAACAACAACCACATCATAAGTTTCTTCTATCTTTTGACCAGCTTTACGAACCACTTTATTTTTCTTAAAGCCCTCTAAATCACTAGCCTTTGCCTGTGAAGCCGCATCCACTAAGGCATTCTTAAAGCCAACGGAAGTAAATGTTGCACCGGAGACAACATCAATACCGGCCCCATTCGCTTTCTTGGCATCATTTACCAAATGATTAAAAGCAGGTTTACCGATGTGGGCTGTTTCTTTACTGCTATATTTAATATCTTCGATGCCATCCTTTGAGAAAGTAACTCTCAGAGAAATTAATCCATTATAACCATTTCCTTTACCTGCGTAAGTACCCTCTTTGTAAGTAATTGGAACATTCTTATGTTCAGCCTTACCGCCATCTTCTTTAGCACCGGCCTTCTTTAAAGCATCAGCAACTGCTTCCACAATCCCCTTAGAAGTAATAGTAGCACCAGATACAGTGTCTACATTTGCACGGTTGGCTTTTTCAATTGCCTTTGGAATTTGTTCTAAAGCAGGTTTTGCGATGCTTTCTGTTTCTTTTTGTTCTGTAACCTTGACGGTTTCAATCTTATCTTTTGAAACCTTTACAGAAACCTTGATATCTCCATTTCGTCCTTTACCTATACCTTCATAGGTACCGGCTTTATACTTACCTTGATTTGAACAACCAACAAGTGTTAAAGCCATAACTAAGCTCAAAAACAAATTGATTTTTTTCTTCATTTTTCCTCCCTGCATATAGCTATATGCACATTCATCTTAGCAAAGCCTTCACATTGTTACAACTATAATATGTATGGCGTTCCATTTTTCGATAGGGAATAAGTAAAGGATGAATTGTGCATAAAAAAGAACAATTCTTTTATTGTCCTTTATTGCTTCATAGTTTTCATGACCGCTTTGATTTGAGCCTCACTTGGTTTACGACCCATCTGCATAAACATCGCACGAATCATCTTTTCGTTTACAGGTGGGTTTTCTTTCAATTGCTTTTCAAATGCACGTCTTGTTAAGAAAAAAGTAACGATAGCCGATACGACCGCCCCTGCTAAAAACATCCCTAATGAACTAAAAAATTCTGGCATCTAATTTACCTCGCTTTTACCTGCTTATTCTATCTATTTTTTAATGGACTTTCAAGTTCTTAATATGGCAAAATAAATCTTTGTCCATTAAATGATGTTCCATTACATCACGAATAAAGCGATTATCATAATGACAAATCTCATCCGCCACTTTTAAACTCGGATAACCTGTTCCTCTTTGTAAATAATCATCCGTTACAATCGAATAGACTCTCTCTTCTAGTATCTTTTCACCATTTACGAAAAGACAATTTTCTTTTTCTTCCACATTGGTACTAAAACTCAATGTACCTAAAACATTTCCTCGAAACCCAGGTCCCTTTCCCGATTGACGAATATGATCTTCTACCTTTGATAAATAATAGGCTTCTAAGATTTCTTTCCCCTTTATTTCATACATGGTTGGATTAAGTTTCGATGGGAAAGTTTCTAACAATGATTTTTGACTAACCGGACGAAGGAGAGAATGGTTCGCAATACCATGGTGCATTACAGCCAAATCTTGTCCATAATCCTTCCATAAAGCATCACAAAGAAAACGCATCAGCTCACAAGAATGAAAAGCATCAAAAATTAACTCATCATAAACTTCCATTTCCTTTTCTAAAATGGCATCTGCTTTATTTAAATAGATATTCATTTGTTTATCAAAGCTAGAACTTCTTTCATCGGCTAAAACAAGCTGTTCACTTTTCAAAAAATGAATACCATCTTCCAAAACATCTAGTGTCAAAACATCTAAAAATTCACCTTTACCACCTTGCAAATAACGATTAGAACAAATCTTTTGATGGGAATGACCACCTAAGATAAAATCAATCTCTTTAAAATTTTCTAAAATCTTTTCATCCACAAAATAACCACTATGGGAAAGTAAAAGACAATAATCATACTGCCCTTTTCTTTCATCCAAAACTCTTCTTAAACACGCAAAAGGTTCTTGTATTTTCAGATGAGCCATCACCATAAAATTGTTATAACCATTTTCTTTTAAATGTTCGTTGTAATAAGGCGTTAGTCCTATCACTAAGATGGTCTTATCCAAGACTTTTAAGAGCTTACTAGACGGAAGATGTGGTAATGGTTGATTCAATTCATCACTTAAATTAGCAGAAATATAAGGGAATTTTTTGAATAAATCTTTCAGATGAACACCTAAATCCGCTTCATTATTTCCAACTGTTAATACATTCGGTTGACAAAGGGATAATAACTCCAAAGCCATTTGACCATGATCAGCACTTACGATTTTATGACTAATATCCGTATAATCACCAGCATCTAAGTAGAAATCATTCTTTGTTCTATGTTTTTGTAAATACACAAATACATTCTCTAAAAAAGAAAATTGGCTATGAATATCATTTGTATGAAATATCTTTATTTGCACGGCTTTATTCTATCAAATTTCCATGAAATGAAAAGTCGTAAAAGCATAGAAAAAGTCAGAGGTTGATATGTTCCCTCTTATGTAGAGGTGGGTATTCTTATTTCCTCTTTAGGATTCTTGATTCAATCAAGCATTCAACACCGAGGTCCTAGTCAGAATTCCCTTATATCGAAATGTTAGAAAAATACAAATCCTCTGACAAGTTTATTATAAGAATTAGATTTCTGTTTTACCAGTCTTTTATTTCTTTTTAATTATGATAAAATACAAGCTTATTCTTCTGCTTTCTTAAATTCAACAATTTCCGGATATTTCTTTAATGTATCAATATCTCGATCATTTAATGGACGATAAATATTATAAGAATATCGATTTAAAAATTTATTTGTTTTGGTTTCATTATGAACATCAAAATAACCAATCCATCTTTCTTTTGAATTTGCGCCTATTTTATAGTACTTATCAATAACACTTTTACGATACCTTTCCATAATATCCACAACTTCTTTATACTGATTCATTTTATTGACCGGAATACGAACTTGCAACTTATAGCCTTCATATTCCTCAACGCTATAAACCAGTTCTTCACCGACTTTTAATTTATACTGATTAGCCAAACCAAAACCTTTGGTTATTCTACCCGCAAAAGCAATGCCAAAACTAAGTATAATGGCTAAAATAAAGCTAATAACATTATTTTTTGATAAGGTAATCTTCCGACGATATACGAACATCGCCACCACATACGCCACTAGTAATACCAATATCTGAACACTCACTGCAACAAACGGTATATTCCAATATTGGAAAGCGATTGCCATCATCAAACCAAACAAGTAGACATGAACGATAAATGGGTAGGCCATAACATCGTTAGAAACCAATTCCGCATTTTCACTAGAACGACGAATGAAGTAACGAGTCAAGCCAACCGTCGCAATTATTCCGTAAATAAGCAATAAAGTAATCGTAAACCAAGGCGGATAAAACGCACTATTAAAAGTATACATATTTGTTTTCCCTAAGAAAATTCTTAAGAAAATTCTTTGGACATCCTCCGTAACCATGATTTCCGGTGAAAATAACTTAAATAATTGACTAAACCAAGCAACACTCCAACCATTTTTACCCGCCACCAAAGAATAGGAGAAAGATTCTTGTAAGTAGAAAACAATCATGAAGACAAACGAATACGCAAACGTCATCACCACCCCATCAAATATATTGTTTGCGACTAAAAACAACACACTATGTATCAAAAGTAACACTAGGATAATAACTGCCATATAAATAATATAAATAATGAAATATTGAAAAGGTTGAATCGTAGTCCTTAAAATTGACTGGGCTAATAAAGTGACCAATAACCAGTTCATGAATACAAACACCCACGCAAAACCAATTGTTGTTACTAATAAAGTCTTACGACTAAGGGGAAGTGAAAAATACTGATCCGCACTTTTTCGTCTTTGGTAAACTGAGAAGAAGATACCCGGCAAAACAAAACTCAAAATAAGCGCTAAAATAAAGGCAATGGAAACGACCTTAATTAAGCGATCGTAATTCGATTCCCAGCTTGATAATAACGGGGTAAAACAAATTGCAAAGAAGATAAGCGTTAAAAAGTTCCATAGTATTCTCTTTGATTGATAAAGATACTTAAAATAGGCCTTACTCATCTAAGCTTCCTCTACTTTCTAATTCATAAATAAATAATTCTTCAAAGTTCACCGGTAATACATCCAACAGTAATGGATTTAAGTTATTAAGTTCTTCTTGAACCTCTTGTTTTGAACCACGGATAACCAACTGATAAACATGACCTTCTTTTTCAAAATGAAGAACATCGAAATTCTTGAAATCATTGGCTGTGAAATCATGTTTAAAAACCAGCTGATATTTATTCAAATCATCCCTAGAATCCAACAAATCCCCTGTACGAAGAAGCTTTCCGTCCTCTAAGATACCAAATGAATCACAAATATCTTCCAATTCTTTCAAGCTATGCGATGAGATAATAACGGTTAACTGCTCACTTTCAACCAGTTGTGCTAATACCTTCTTAAATTTCAAACGAATTAAAGGTTCTAAGCCATCGTAAGCCTCATCCAGAAGCAATAGCTTTGGTTGAATGGATAAAGCAAACAATAACGCTACTCTTCTTTTGTTTCCTTTGGATAAAGTGGAGATGGTCATCTCCTCTTTTAATTCAAACATCTTTAAAAAACGATTGTAATTTTCTTTAGAAAAGGAATATAAGTTCTCGTAAAAAACTCTTTGACCGGCAATAGTAGAACCGGTTGGAAAGTACAAATCATCAGACACAAACGCAATTTCATTACGTATGTTCGCATCTAAATAGGTATTTTTTCCTTCAAATAAAATTTCACCATCGTTCAATCGATACACTCCCGCAATAGTACGAAGTAAAGTCGATTTTCCTGCTCCATTGATACCAACCAAACCGAAGATAGAACCGGTTGGTATGGTTAAATCCAATTCACGTAAAACACTGTTTGGACCAAAGGCTTTTGTTCCTTTTTTGATTTCAAGCATGTCCTTCCTCCCTATATAGTTTTTGAATGATTGCTTCTAAACACTGTTGGCTCATTCCATTTCTTTGGAATGGTCTTAGAAAGTCTAAAATTTCATCCTCCACACTTTGTTCAACATTGATTTTTGCGACATAAACACCTTTTTTAGGAATGTTGTACACAAAACCCTGTTTTTCTAGCTCACTATACGCTTTCATCACTGTATTGGGATTAATCCCATTATCTTGAGCTAGTTGTCGAACCGATGGCAAACGATCTTCTTCCTTCAAAATACCAACTTCAATGAAACGGATCATCTGATTCTTAATTTGTTCTTGAAGAGGTATCTTGGATTGTAAATTTAATAGAAACATGTTACCTCCATCTGTATTAACTGTACTATCTGTATTAACTATATGATACAGTAATTCCCTTTGTCAATAAAAAAAGCACCTGAAAGTGCTTAAAAAATTTATTTTTCTTCTTTAACAGCAATACCAAGAATATCCAATTGCTTAGTATCCACTACATTAGGACTTTGTGACATCAAATCCATAGAAGAATTCGTTGTTGGAAAAGCCACCACATCACGAATATTATCCGTACCAGCTAAACACATGACCAAACGCTCTAAGCCAATCCCCACACCACCATGAGGTGGGGCACCATATTGGAAAGCTTCTAAAAAGAAACCAAACTTTTCTTTCGCTTGTTCTAAAGTTAAGCCAATGGCTTCAAACACCTTAGCTTGCAAGGCTTGATCATGAATACGAATTGAGCCTGATAATAATTCATAACCATTAAGAACTAAGTCATAAGCTCGAGATAATACACGCTCTGGATTAGACGTCATATAAGGAATATCTTGTTCACGAATAGCGGTGAAAGGATGATGCGTCGCTACCCAACGTTGTTCCTCTTCCGAGTATTCAAACATTGGGAAATCGGTTATCCAAACAAAATGGTCATTTTCTCCTTTCGGAACCAAATTCAATTCTTTACCAAGACGAACACGTAAAGCCCCCAAAGCACTTAAGCTATGATTTTTTATACCTGAAATAATGAATATCAAACCATTGTTTTGAACTTGAAGCCTTTCATCTAAAGATTTTAATTCTTCCTCGCTAATTACTTTACGAATCGAACCTGTATAAGCATTGTTTTCTTTTTTCAAATAAGCTAGAGCTTTAACTCCAAAGCCATGTCTTACAAATTCTTGAAGTTGATCGAGTGTCTTACGAGAATACTTATCGGCTACGTTTTCAAAGTATAAGGCCCCAATCACTCCTTTAACACTTAATCCTTCTTGGAAACCGACAAAGTCCGATTTAGAAAAGATGTCTTTTACATTTTGAATTTCATTTCCAAAACGTAAATCCGGTTTATCACAACCAAAACGATTTAAGCTATCAAAATAAGAAATTCTTTTAAATGGTGTCTTTAGGTCGATTCCTTTGGTTTCTTGCCAAATGGTCTTCATCAACTTTTCAACCACCGCAAAGATGTCTTCTTCATCCGCAAAACTCATTTCAATATCAATTTGGTTAAATTCAGGTTGGCGGTCTGCTCTTAAGTCTTCATCTCGGTAACAACGAGCAATTTGATAGTATTTATCCAATCCAGCAATCATACATAATTGCTTATAAATCTGGGGTGATTGTGGTAAAGCCCAAAACTTTCCTGGATAAATACGGGATGGCACTAGGTAGTCACGTGCCCCTTCCGGGGTTGAACGAGCTAATGTCGGTGTATCGACTTCTAAAAATCCCTCTTCTTCCAATACCCTTCTTGCAACAGATTTCACTTTTGCTCTTAACATTAAATTCTTTTGTAAGATTGGTCTTTTTAAATCCAAATAGCGATATTGAAGACGGGTTTCTTCTAAAGAATCACAATCATCTTTAATTGGAAATGGTGTCGTCTTGGCGGTATTTAAAACACACATCTTAGAAACAAGAACCTCAATATCTCCCGTTTCAAGCTTTGGATTCGAATCTTTACGAAGGGCTACTTTTCCTTCTACTTGTAAAACATATTCGCTACGAATATCCTTTACTTCCGGAATATCTTCTTCTTGAATGACCAGTTGAACCAAGCCTGAGCAATCTCTTAAATCCACAAACACCATCGATCCGAAATTTCTTCTTGTGTGAACCCAGCCAACCAATTGAACACTTTTTCCAATATCTTCTTTTCTTAAACTTCCATTTTCCCGATTTCTAAGCATTTTCTTTATCCCAGCTTTCTAATTTTTTAACTAATTCTTGACGTTCAATCGTTACCTGGGTCTTATCGCTTGTTCGCTTAACATTCACCTTATGATTCTTAACCTCATCCTCACCAAGAATAATGACATACTTGGCATGATTACGATCGGCAGACTTAAATTGTGATTTTAAAGATCTTGGTAGTAAGTTCGCTTCTGTATGAAAACCATTCTGCCTTAACTCTTGCGCCAGCTTTAAGACTTCTAAACTAACATCTCCTAAACCGATCACATAAGCATCACAAGTATTATCTTCGCCAAAATCATGACCTTCATCACTTGCTAAAGAGATTAATCTTTCCATTCCAATCGCAAAGCCAATACCCGACATATCTGGTCCACCATAATATTCCACAAAGTGATCATAACGACCACCCGCAAAAATCGTTGCTTGGGCACCACTATCTTCACGGGTTGAAACCACTTCAAACACCGTATGTGTGTAATAATCCAAACCACGCACCAAGCGATCATCCACTTCATAAGGAATACCCAAAGCGGCCAAGGCGGCTAAAACACGATTGAAATAGTCCCTTGATTCTTCATTTAAATACTCCATTAGACGAGGCGCATTGTGCAAACATTCTTGATTATGATCCATCTTACAATCCAAGATACGTAATGGATTTTGTTCATAACGACGATGACAATCGGTACATAAATTTTCTAAATGTGGTTTAAAGTGTTCCTTTAAAGCTAGACGATAATTCGCTCTTGACTCATCATCCCCTAAAGTATTAATTAAGACCTTAATGGAAGAAATACCCATTTGTTTCACAATGTCATAGCCTAAAGCGATTGTTTCAGCATCTAATTCAGGAGATTTAGCACCAATATTTTCAACCCCAAATTGAGTGAATTGACGTTGTCTTCCTTTTTGTGGGCGTTCATGGCGGAACATCGCTCCTAAATAATACAAACGAGCCGGTAATTCCATAAAACCATATAATTTATGTTGATCAAAAGCACGAATCACCCCTGCTGTTCCTTCTGGTCTTAGGGTATACGATTCATCTCCCGTCGCAAAAGTATACATTTCTTTATTGACCATATCGGAAGAATCATTTTCTCGTTTGAAAACCCTCGTTTCTTCAAAATATGGTGTACGAATTTCTTTATAACGGTATTTTTTTGTTGTTTGGCGGATTACTTCTTCCACATAGTGCCACTGATTCATCTCTTTTGGCAAAATATCGTAAGTTCCTCTTGGTGTTTGATAACTCATAACTTCATCCTTTCTTAATCAATAAAAACGTCCTTAGAAAAGGACGCTGATGCGCGGTACCACCTTAATTCATGAACTTAAGTCCATGCTCTTTAACCTTAACGCAGTATCACGTACTTTCCTACTCTTTTCAGAAAATCTTCTCCCGAGTGTCCCAAACAATTCAACCATCAATGCTTACACCAAACCATTGTCGCTAAATTGGTTTCCTTGTTCTTTTCTCTTTCTTTGAATTGTCTTCGTCATTATACACTATTTTTCAAAAGAAAAACCTGCTTTATAGCACAGGTCTTAATAAATCGCTCTTTCCACCGATAGAATGGAATCAATTTTACGAATATTTGCCATTAAATTCTCTAACTGCTCCAAATTTTTTACACGAACCGACATTGTGAAGCGAGCGGTTAAGGTTTCATGATTAGTCGTCGCATTGATAGCTTCTAAATTTAATCGACATTGTGAAACAACGGTTACGATATCCGTTAGTAAAAAGTTACGATCACTGGCGATGACCAACAAATCAGTTTGGTAAGTTTGATCAACTTCTCTATCCCCCCAATAGACATCAATTAAATGAGCTCCTTTGTGCTTTGCGTTTGGACAAATGGTTCGATGCACCTTCACCCCTTCCGTCTTGGTGATATTACCAACGATTTCATCATTGTACACCGGTAAACAACAATGCGCTAAAGACATTTTAATCGAATCAATACCCGGCACCACTAAACCGGACTTTGATACTTTCTTAACCGCCGCTTTATTTAAGGAACGAGATAAGTTCATATCTTCTGCCACCCTGGACTTTTGGTTTGTTAAACGCTCAGCCACTGAGCTAACACTAATATTTCTGGTCGCAATCCCATACATCAACTCTGTATAATTTGAAGCTTGTGCCTGCATTGAGTTACAAACATCCATGATTTTTGCTTTATCCATGTATTCTTTCGCATCAAAACCACGTTTTCTCAATTCTTCGCTCAATAAACGTTCACCATCTGGAACACGATCTTCTTTTAATTGTGATTCTTTCTTTTGGAAATAAGCTTTAATCTTATTCTTAGCTTGATTGGTCTTAACAACATTTAACCAGTCTTCTGATGGTCCTGTTCCTTTTTGAGTGCGAATATTGACCACATCTCCAGTATGAAGGGTCGTGTTTAAAGGAACCATAGCATCATTCACAATCGCACCAACGGTTGTATGACCAACATCGGTATGAATCCGATACGCAAAGTCTAAAGGAGTTGCCCCACTTGGTAAATCAATGACTCTTCCTTTTGGTGTCATCACATAAACATTAGCTTCAAATATATCCTTTTGTAAAGTTTCCATGTATTCGGAAGGACTGGAATTTTCTTCTGAATAAATCGCAAAATCTTTAAACCATGATAGCTTGGCTTCAATTTCTTTATTGGCGGTGTGTTTGTCGTATTTCGTTCCTTCTTTATAACGCCAATGAGCCGCAATACCTTTTTCCGCTATGGCATCCATTTCTTCTGTACGGATTTGCACCTCAAAAATCTTGCCCGAATCACCAATTATTGTTGTATGCAAAGATTGATACATATTTGGTTTCGGAACCGCAATATAATCCTTTAAACGACCGGGAATCGGCTTATAAGTTGCATGAATATACCCTAAGACTTCATAACAATTCAATTCTGTTTTTGTTACAATGCGGATTGCTAGCAAATCTAAGATTTCATCAAAGCGCTTATTCTTTTTTTTCATCTTTCGATAAATGGAATACAAATGCTTTGAACGCCCGAAAATACGGAATTCCAAATGATTTTCTTTTAAAATCTTTGAAATATTTTGAATCATCACATTCACATTATGATCACGTTCGGTTTTCTTAGCTTCCACTAAATGTGCAATACGGTAATATTCGTCACGGTTTAAATAATAAAAGCTTAAATCTTCTAGTTCATTCTTAATGGTCGAAATACCCAAGCGATGAGCAATAGGCGTGTACACATCCAACGTCTCTGATGCAATTCTTTTTTGGCTTGCTTCAGTTTGAAATTGAAGTGTGCGCATATTATGCAGACGATCGCAAAGCTTAATTAAAATGACACGTATATCTTTGGCCATCGCAATAAAAATTTTACGATGGTTCGCCGCTTGATATTCAGGGTCATCTTTCCCCTTGTATTCTAAAGTGCCAATCTTTGTGACAGATTCCACCAAGGAAGCGACTTCTTCACCAAAATCTTCAGCTAACACACTTTTTGAAACACCACAATCCTCAATGACATCATGCAAAAAACCGGCGCTAATCGTCTGTGGATCCACTCGTAAGGTAGCCAAGATATACGCCACATTCGCTAAATGAATAAAATAAGGTTCCCCACTTTTACGAAATTGACCAGCGTGTTTTTCAATGGCGTAATTAGCCGCCTTTTCAATCAAGGAGAGAGATTCTTCTTGATGAATGTAGGATTTAGCTTCTTCTAAAACATCCGATACACCGGGATTATTCATGAATTGTTTCATCTCTCCTCCTTTCATTCCAAGAAAGCAGCGAACTATCGCTGCTTTGCTTTATTGATCGCTTAATTCCACCATACTAAAGACATCGTAATCTTTTAACACTTCTCTTCCTTCCATGCCATTACCATATAACTCAATGATAAAAGCACAACCAGCAACCGTACCACCTAGTTCTTCAACCATTTCACAAGTTGCCTTTGCAGTACCGCCTGTTGCCAATAAGTCATCCACGATTAAAACACGTTGTCCAGATTGAATGGCATCTTTATGCATAAACACTTCGTTAGTACCATATTCCAAAGTATAGCCTTTAGAAATAGTTTCGCGAGGTAATTTTCCCGGTTTGCGTACGGGAATAAAACCAATACCCATTTGTACAGCTAAAGGACAACCAAAAATGAAACCACGGCTTTCTGGTCCGACGATGACATCCGCTTTGACTTTTCTAGCATAGCTTTCTAATTGATTGGTTACTTCTTGAAACGCTTCTCCATTTTGAATCAATGGCGTAACGTCTCTAAACAAGATTCCCTTGCTTGGAAAATCCGGAATAGAGGCGATATAGTCTACTAAATTGAGTGCCATAATAATCTCCTTTTTTAAAAATGCAATTGTATTATATCATTGTCACCATAAATCTTCGATAACCATTTGGATTTTCTCTTGATTCCGAAAAGAATTAATGGAAAGGGTGCCAATAAAGTGGGAAGCTTGTAAATTGGCTTGAATGCCTTTATTAGCATAAAGAATAGCTTCTACTTTTTCTCCATTTACTTTAAAACTGTATTTTTGCATAGAAGAATAGGCTTTAAATTCAATAAAATCCGGTTTTTCAATACAAATCAATGGCTCTTTCCATTCACTTGGATAAGGTTCTAAATTCATTAAAGCTTGCACTGCCTTAAAGCTTAAATCCTCCGGTTCCAAGACCAATACATCTTTGCCCTTATCTTCTTGACTTTCAAGCTGAAGATTGGCGACATAGGTTTGAAAAGCTGAAAAATTTTCTTCTGAAACACTTAAACCACAAGCCTGTTCATGACCACCAAAGCTTTCAAAAAACGCAAAGTCTTTTAAAGCTTCAAATAAATTCACACCCGGAACAGAACGACCACTTCCCTTGATAATATCACCATCGGTTTTCGTTAACACCAAACAAGGACGTTTAATTTGGTTTGTTATTCGACCTGCAATTTGCCCACAAATCCCTTCTAACAAATCTGGATCATAAAGAACTTCAATCGCTTTCCCCTGCACTTTATTTTCCAATTCTTTTGCTTTCAGTTGGGAAGCTTTTTTTCTTTCTTGATTGATTTGATCAATCTGCTTGGCCATTTTGTTTTGGGCTTCTTCATTCTTGGTTAATAAGTACTTGACTAATTGGTTCACATTCGCTAAATGGCTCATTCTTCCTAAACTATTTAACTTAGGAATAATAGTAAATTGAAGTGTTTGAACATCGATTTGACTACCCTTAGAAACTAATTTTTGCAAAGCGGGAACACAACCTTCTTGCAAATATTGAACTGCTTTTTGAATTAAAGTTCGTGTTTGTGCAAAGGGAGGCATCACATCCCCCAAGGCAGCAACCCCGGCTAAGGCAATCATTTCTTTGACTTCACCAATTAGATAATAAGAAATTTCTAAAGCCACTCCTGCTCCTGAAAAATAACGATACTCTTTTTCCATAAAAGTTGGATGCACAAGAATATCCACCGGAACCGGTTCTTCAATTTGGTGATGGTCGGTCACAATTACCTCAATACCTAGCTCTTTCGCTTTTTCCAAAGCGGGAAAGGCTTTTACACCATTATCCACTGTCAAAATCAAAGAATAACCTTTTTCTTTCGCCAGCTCAACCGTATGCACTTGTAAGCCATAGCCCTCTTTGACGCGGCCCGGAATATAATAACCATTTTTAATCCCATATTGATCCAAGCTATATTTCATGATACCGGTTGAACAAACACCATCACAATCATAATCGCCGGCAATTAAGACTTTCTCTTGTTTCTCTTTCGCCATTTTTAAACGCTCAACACACTTTAAAACACAATCAGCTTTGGAATATACAATTTCTCTAGGCGCTGATAAAACTTCTTGAATTTTGGTTTCATCTTCTGTCACCATGCTTAATAGCTTACCCACTAAGTTTTCTACGGGATAAGGATTATATTCTATCTTTTGTTTATTCCACATCATTTTTCACCATTTCCTTAAATTGATGACCACGGTCTTCAAAGTTTTTAAAAGCATCGTAAGAAGAAGCGGCTGGCGATAATAAAATCATTCTTCCTTGATTCGTAATCTTTTTCGCTAGTGAAACAGCTTCTTTCAACGTTTCTACTGCATAGAAATTCTTTTCTTTCTTTCCTAATTCCGAAAGAATTCTTTTTCCTGTCGCATACATGAAAATATAGTAGTACATTGGATGGGTTTGAATGTAATTCTCCAATACCTGATAATCAATGCCACGATCCATACCACCAATTAAAATGGTTTGTACCAAGGGAAGGCTTTCAATAGCTTGAATACAAGATTGACCAATGGTGGAAATAGAATCATTCACATAATGAATGCCTTTATATTCACCTATGTATTCCAAACGATGTTCCAAAGGTTCAAATTCTTTTAGACCTTGTTCAATAGCTTTTCGATGCATCCCTAATTCCATAGCAATCGCCACTGCTATCGCCATATTTTGTTCATTATGATGACCAATTAATTTTGTCTTGGGCATAGTCATTTTAGCAACCGGATTGATGAAATACCCATCTTTCGCATAAACATCTTTTTGAAGATACCAAGCTTTCTGAAGCTTTGGTAAAAAATCCGGTAAATCAGGATGAACAATCGCTAAATCATTGTCTTGTTGGTAAGCATAGATATGGGATTTCGCTAAACCATATTTTGCAAAGCTGCCATAATGATCCAAATGTTCTTCATAAAGATTTAAAAACACAGCAATATGAGGAGATACACGTGTATATTCCATTTGATGACAAGATAATTCAAAAACCGCCAAGGCACCTTGTTCCATAGCTTCGATTTCCTCGAAACATGGTTTACCGATATTGCCAACTAAAACCACTTTTTTCTCTTGTTTTAAAAGCGCATAGACTAAAGAGCTAGTGGTACTTTTACCCTTAGTACCAGTAATACCAATAACTTGTTCACGATACATTCTTAGAAATAATTCCGTTTGCGAGCTAATGGTTTCTAATTCTTGATCAGGTTTTAAAACGATACCTGGTGCTTTTAAGATGCAATCAAAATCTTGTAAGTTCACTTCTTCAATGGTCTTTAAAGTAGCTTTTTCATAGTTCTTTTGAAAAGCCGGTGAACCTTTTTGATCAATTAAAGTGAGTTCCATTTCCGGTAATAAATGGTGCAAAAAATAATACGATGATTCTCCTTCTTGACCTAAACCCCAGATCGCTATTTTTTTATCTTTGCATAAAGTTTTCCATTGTTCCAACATGCTTATTCTCCTCTAATAAATCCACTACATCTAATAAACTATCAAGTTTAAAATCAATCGCTTCCTTGAAGTCATTATCCACTTTTATTGTATCCTCTATGAAGATAGAATGCATACCTGCTTTTTTTGCGGCTAAGATACCCGCTTTTGAATCTTCTGAAACAAGACACTCTTTTGGATTTACATCTAATACTTTTGCCCCTAACAAGAATATATCTGGATTTGGTTTAGCATATTTAACCATATCTCTGCCAATAATTGTTTCAAACTGCAAAGGGTAAGAAACAGTATTTACTAAAGTTTGCACATACTCCGAATGGGAGGACGAACAAATCGCAAGCTTATACTTTTCTTTTTCAAGGTATTGAAATAAAGGAATTAATCCTTTGCGATTTAAACAGTCCTTTTGAATACGACCAAAAATCTAAATCAAAATGTCTTTTTTTAACGAAAATCTCAATATCGTCAAAATGAAGTTGATGCAGATAATCCGCTATTTCTTTTCCACCGGAACCAGTGATATGTCGAAAAAAATCATTGGGTAATTCTTTATGATAAATACTCCTTGCTTCTTGCCAAATCCTATTCGCAATGCTTTCAGTTTCAAACATCAAACCATCACAATCGAACAATAGTGCCTTTATTTCCATATCTCCCCCAGCAAAGAAGCCGTAAGATCATTCGATTTTACGGCTTCTAATTATTCTTAAGCATTGATACCTGGAATAGTGTATTCATCCAAGTGTTCTTTTCGACTTTCTTTCTTTTTCTTATTCTTTTCCTTTGGTTTATGGTGTGTACGAATGTAGTTCCATAAAATTGGTGAGATGAAAATAGATGAGAAAGTACCGGCCATTAGTCCCACTAGCATCGCAAAGATGAATGTGAAGATAGCTCGACTTCCAAAAGCTAATAAAATAATAACTGGAACAATCGTTGTAAAGGAAGAATTAAGGGCTTCTTTAATCGTCGCATCAATGGCATCATTGACAACCATCTTATAGTCAACACTTGCTTTATTCTTATGAAGTCTCATTTGTTCACGAATACGGTCGAAGACAATAATGGAGTTATTAATCGAATAACCAATAATCGTCAATAAGACTGAAATCAACTCAATATTCACTTCTAACCTTAATATGCCAAAGACGGCTAACACAATTAAGACATCATGCACCAAAGCCAGCAAACAGGATAAGGCATAATCCCATTCATAACGGATGGTCACATAAGACATCATCGCAATCCAAGCCACAATCGTTAAGATAAAGGCATTATGAACTAAGTCACGACCAACCACCGGTGTAACAATATTATCACCGGGTTCTTGTCCATAAACCTTCTTTAAATCTTTCTTCACTTGGGTTAGTTGTTCCGTTGAGATAGCTTGCTTGGTTGTCGCATAAACCGTCTTATCTCCAGACGCCTGGAAAGAATAGCCCTTTAAGCCCAACTTTTCAAATTCCTTTTGAACCTCCATTGTTGTAATGTTCTTATTAGAAGCAACGGTTAATTTTGTACCAGAGCTAAAATCAATTCCTAAGTTAAAGAAACCATTGCCTTTGACTTGATTAAAAATACCCAGACCTAAGAAAAGTGCTATCACTACAATTGCTGTACGAATTAGATATTTCGCTTTACCAACATAATCCACATGATGTGTTCCTGTGTAGAACTGTTTTTCACCATTTGAAACATCTGGAATTTGGTTTGGTTTTACTGCAAACCAAGTTGGATGATTATCACAAACACCAGACTTCACAACAAGATCTAATAAAATCTTAGATAAACCAACATTTAAGACCAATGTCATAAAGACAGTAATCATCAACATTGTCGCAAAGCCTTTGACCGTACCAGAACCCCAAATATACATAATTAAAGCCGCAATTAAGGTTGTGAATTGGGCATCAAAGACAGCCGCAAAAGATAGCTTTTGCCCTTCTTTAACAGCAGTTCGAATCGATTTACCAGCATACATTTCTTGACGAATACGTTCATAATTGACAATATTCGCATCAACTGTCATGCCAATTCCCAATACCAAGGCACCAATACCCGATAGAGTAAAGGTAGCACCCATTAAGGCATAAATACCAAAAACAGCCCAAATATAAGATATCAACATAATAGAAGCGATGATACCCGGTAAACGATACATGAAAATCATAAATAGCATCACAATACCAACGCCAATCATACCCGCAAAAGCAGTCTTACTAAGAGCGTCTTGCCCATAAGCCGCCGAAACAACATTGGAAGAAATTTCATTTAACTTCACTGGTAAAGAACCGGAGTTGATTAAGTTCGCTAAGGTACGAGCACTTTCTTCCGTAAAATTACCTTGAATAATGGAATCACCTGATAAGGCTTGGTTAACCGAAGCCGCAGAAACGTATTTTGGTTCTTTTCCTTGCGCTTGTTTTTGTGCTTCCGCTTTATAAGAATCACCTTCCTTATAGTCTAACCAGATAACCATAACATTTTCACCTTTGGTTTTTCTGGAGATTTCTCTAGTAATGGCTTGGAATTTCGCATTATTAGCTACTTTAAAAGAAACTACCGGTTCACCATTTTGGTAAGCTAAAGAAGCACCACCTTCTTGCAGGATGGAAGAATCGGCTAACTCTTTATCATTCACATCACGGAAGGTTAACTTAGCGGTAGTTCCAATTAACTTACGAGCCGTATCTAAATCCTTGGCACCAGCCAATTGGACACGCACACGATTATTCCCTTCCACACTAATTTGTGGTTCGTTTACCCCTAAGACATTCACACGCTTACTGATACTATTGATGACCGACGGCATGTCCACCGCTTTCCCTTTTTGAAGCGGCTCAATCTGGTAAAGGATTTCAAATCCCCCTTGCAAATCAAGACCAAGGTTAATATGACGAATAATGGTCTTATAGGTTGTGGAAGCCAATACAATCAAAAGAGCAACGATTAAACCGAATACCCCTAGACTTCCTCTTTTATTTTTCTTTTTTGGCATCTTATCCTCCAATCATTTCTGAAAAATCGGTTATTGGCATCTTAGCCCCCTCACGGATGGCTTGGACCGATAAAAAACGAATAATATCTTTCGCTTCAATCTTCCAAATCGTATCCACCGCCTCGGTTAAGCTATCGCTTATTCCATTTTTCCAGATAAACAAAGTTAAATAGTCTTCTAAGTCACTATAACTAAGAGTCGGAACTTGTGTCCTTTTCATCTGTTCTAATTTTAAAACCATCGCTAATTGAACCGATGGATGATTTACATCGAAGACTTCTTTGTTCATTCTTCCTCCCAGTTCGACAATTATAACAAAAAAAAGAGCTCTATTGTAGAGCTTTTTAATGAATTAATAGCCATAAGCCAATCATCGCAAAGAAAAATTCCAATAACCAGAATAAATAAACAACTTGAACTTCCTTCAATCCCCAGATTTTAAAGCTATAATGAATTGGTGTATAAGGGAAAACACGATGATGAAATAATTTTACTGCACTAATTTGAATGATAACACTCATGGCTTCAAGAACAGGAATACCGGCAATTAATATCAAAGCTAATTCAGTGTGCGTAATCAAGGCAATCGTTGCTAAAGAACCACCCAAAGCTAAAGAGCCTGTATCGCCCATAAAAACCTTCGCCGGTTTATGATTAAAGAATAAATAACCAAATAAACTACCTCCCATAGCCGCACAAAAGATAGCGATGACTGGTAATTGTTTCTGAATAGCGTAGATAAAATAAGCCATAAAAGCAATCAAACTCACCCCACCGGCTAAACCATCCATACCATCGGTTAAATTGACCGCATTAGTTGATCCCATAAACATCAATAGGATAATGATAAGAAAGCCGAGGCATTGGAAAATAGAAGCTCCTTTTAAATAATCCAAGCCTTTCATTTGATAAAGAAGAAATGTCATCACAATAGCTAGAATGGCTTCAATCAATAAACGAGTTCTCGCTTTTAAACCGGCGTTATTTCGTTTCAAAACAACCGTCATATCATCCACAAATCCAATCATTCCAAAGCCAACAAGCCCTAGCACTAACATCCATAGTGTTAAATCGCCTTTATTTGGCGCAAAGATAATAGTCGTTACCATTGTCACAAGGGAGAACAATAGTCCTGCCATAATAGGTGTTCCGCTTTTCTTTTCTAAAGCATATTCTGATTCGGTTTGTTGGATAGATACTTTCTTTAAATATTGGATGAATTTAGGCATAATCACCAACACTAAAGCACTACTTAAATAGAAAGCCATCGCTGATGTAGTCGGCATTCCAAGCGCAACAATAATGCATCCTAAGAGATAAATACCAATTTCTATATATTTTTTCTTCATTCTCTTTTTCCCCTTATGTTCCTAGCTGAATTTCTATCTTATCATTTTTATGCACCACAGAGTTAGCTGGAACGGACTGTTTCAAGACAACACCATTTCCCTTTACGACAAAATTTAATCCCGTCACATCTCGTAATGATTCAATTTCTTTACGCGACCAACCACGCAAATCCGGTAGATTAAATTGATTCTTATCCATCACTAAAAATACTTTTTCATTTGATAATACACGATGTGTCGCAAGTGGATATTGACTAATAACCGATTGTCCTTCTCCGAGAACCAATAAATTGACTTTGCTTGATTTCAATTGTTGCTTAGCATAAGGCAAACTATGATTCACAACATTTGGCATCGTGGATTGAATCAGTTGTGTTCCTTTATCTTTTTGTTCACTTGATTTTACCGTTTTATCACTAAAACCATAGGTCATCGCAACCTTTCTTAAGAAAGCCTTTTGTGGCTCAACATCGACATGAGCACTTAGATTATCCGGTCCTTTAAACGCATAATACACCAAAACCTTTGGATTTTCAGCCGGCATCGCACACATGAAAGAAGAAATTGTCTTTCCTGTATCATAACTACCCTTTTCCGCTACTTGGGTTGTTCCGGTCTTACCCATCAATTTCACATTTGGAATTTGGTAATACTTCGCTGAACCGGTTTTATTATGAACAACCTGTGTCATTACTTTTTGAATTTGCTTGGCTGTTTCGGCTTTAATAGGTTTACCAACAACCGTTTTCTTGGCTTGATAAATCACCTTGGAAGAATCGTAAGCATCCTTAATTGATTCCACAAAATATGGTTTTACCAATTCTCCATTACCGGTTAAAGCCGTATAAGCCTGCAACAATTGAATCAGTGTTACCGTTGAACCCTGTCCAAAGGATAAAGCAACCTTATCTCCCGGATAATTATAATTTAGACTTGTGGCGGTTTCCGGAATACCATCGGTATCCACATTTTGAAAGAAATGAAATTTCTTCAAATATTCCAAATAAATGGTTGGATTGATGTATTCGGTTAAAATCGTTGCCGCAATCGTATTTAAAGAATGAATTAAACCGGAATCTAAGCTTTGACTATTCCATTGACGACGACGAGCGTTGTAGATACAACCATAGCTATTGCTTTCACTTGAACGAACAGGGTTATTTTTATTATCGGATGTAAAACACCATTTATTTCCCTCCGCTTTCTTTTCACCATTATACTTACTTTCATTCATAGCCGCCGCCCAGGTGAACGATTTCATTGTTGAACCCGGTTCATATGGCATTTGCATACCAAAGTTTGAGTATTCCTTGATGTTTTCAAGTGTATTTGGATTAAAAGAATTGGATTGACCCCAAGCCACCACACGACCGGTATCAATTTCCATCGCCGCGCCCCAAACTGCTTCCGCTTTCATATTCTTCATAGTTTGTTTCATAGACTCCTCGAGGGTATTTTGAATACCGGAATCCAAGGTTAAAGTCACGTTATTGCCATTCACTGCCGCTTTGGTTTCTTGTTTCATACCTGGTAATACATAGCCATTTTTATCTCTTTGTTCAACAATCGATCCATTTTCCCCTGTGAGATAGTTATTTAAATACATTTCTAATCCCATCTTACCAACGGTATTCCCTTTGGTATCACTAACCGCATATCCAATCAAATTCGTAGCAAACTGTCCATTTGGATAAACACGCTTAATAGAATCTCGGAATTCAATACCGGGAAGCTTGGCTTCATCAATTTTTTCCTTTGTTGCCTTGCTTAAATTACGACCTTTTACACCCAATTCAGTTTGGTAGATTTTTTGATTGAATTTTTTGCGAAGCTCTTCTTTTGAAATACCTAAGATAGAGCTTAAAACCTCAGCCGTATGTTCTTTATCTTTGACATATGCCGGCTTTTTATCACCGGTTAAGCGCTCCTTCAAAACACAAATAATATCGTAGGTACGATTATCTTGGGCTAAGACATTACCATTGCGATCATAAATCACACCCCGAAGAGCTTGTTCAGTTTTTGTGACTACATTTGCTTTATCAATATATGGTTTTAAATCCGTCTTTGAACGCATATGGTATTTCCCAATGCTTACCTGAAAGACAGAATAGATCAAAAGGAAAAAAACCAGTGATGAAACCACTAATATTTTTCCACTTTCTGCTATCACTCTCTTTTTTGCCATACTTACTCACCCATTTTGGTATCAGGAGTTTGAACGGTTGTGATATTAGCTTGATTACGAGTTAAACCTTTTTTATTTGCAATTTTATTAATGCGATCAGAAACCAATAACTTTTGTGTTTCAACCGCAATAGCGTTGTTTTGTAACTCTAATGTCGCTGTTTCTGATTTCACTTTTTGCACTTGAGTTGCTAAAGAGTTATTCAAATTGCTAATGAACAAAGATGATACCAAATATAGTATAAACGCTAAAATAAATGTCATCATATAAATACCATCTAAATTTCTTTTCACTTTTTTTGTTTTCTTAACAAGACGTGCCATATTCCTTTATCCTTCTCTCTATTACTCTTAACTTCGCACTATGCGATCGACGATTGATTTCTAGCTCTGTTTCTTTTGCTAGGATTGGTTTCTTATGCACCAATCGAAAGTCAGCTTGCTTTATATCCCTGGATTTAATTGGAAGTCTTGTGTCCGGTTGTTCAACTTCACAATGTTTCTTTAAAATATGTTTGACCATGCGATCCTCAATCGAGTGGAAACTAATGACCGCCAAGCGACCACCTTCCTCCAATAATGAACAAGCTTGATTTAAAGCTTGTTCCAGCGATCCTAATTCATCATTAACTTCCATACGAATGGCTTGGAACACCTGTTTTGCTGGATGTTTCTTTTTTCTTAACTCCTTTGCCGGTAGACAAGATTTAATGATGTCTACTAGTTCAAAAGTGGTTTCAATTGGTTGGATTGCACGAACTTCACAAATCTTACTAGCAATCTTAGGTGCATAGCGTTCTTCTGAATACTTGAAGAAAATATCGGTTAACTCTTTAGCACTATAATTGTTGACCACTTGATAAGCATCCAAATCCTGCTTTTGATCCATGCGCATATCCAAGCGTGCCTCAAATCGATAGCTAAAGCCTCTTTCACCTTGATCAAACTGTGGTGAACTAACACCAAGGTCAAAAAGAATACCATCGACTTTTTCAACTCCTAACTCATGAAGCTTTTCAACCATTCGAGAAAAATCTGCATGAATTAAAGTTACTTTCTTTTCGTAATCTTTAAGTTTTAAAGAGCACTCTTCAATAGCTTGTTCATCTTTATCAAAAGCATATAAATGACCGGTGCTTAATTGCTTTAAAATCTCTGTACTATGCCCGGCTCGACCTAAAGTTGCATCCACATAAATACCATCCGGATGGAGATTTAAGGCTTCCATACTTTCTTCTAACAAAACCGAAATGTGTTCACTCATAGAAGCATCTCCGTTAAGTCTTCCGCAAAGTTTTCAAAGTTGTCACCACCGATTTTGCTATACTCGTCGTATTTCTTTTCCGGCCATATTTCAAAGTGATTGGAAGCACCAACTACCACACAAGCCTTTTCAAACCCTTCATCACTTAATTGGAATTGAGGAAGAAGAATACGACCTTGTTTATCTAAAGCACATTCATCCGCCTTTCCGGTGATACGACGAACAAAGGCTCTTGCCTTAGCATTGGTTATTGGTAAGCTGTTGAGCTTTTGCACCAAAGTTTCCCATTCTTCTTGTGCAAAGGCGGCTAAACATCCATCCAGCCATTCGGTCACATAAATCTTGAGGGTTAATTGGTCACGGTATTTAGCAGGAATCATCAAACGGTTTTTAGCATCTAAGTTATGGCGATATTCACCTGTAAACATTCTCATTTCATAACTCCTTCCCACTTCTTACCACTTTCTACCACATTTTATCAAAAAATTATCCTTTTTCAAGTGTTTTATCGTTGAAAACAGCTTCTAATAAGACACAAAAAAAGAAGAAAAGAACTTCTCTTCTTCTTTAAAAAATAAAAAGACTTTTCCAAAAGGATCAGTCTTAAGCATTTACTGCAGAACTTTCTTTACCTGTGCTACCACAGCTTGGGCATGCGTGGTGAGGAAGCTTGTAAGCGCCACAATTAGGGCACTTCACGAATGTGGCAGCGGCTAATTTGTAGTGCGTTCTTCTCTTGTTCTTGCGTGTTTTTGAATTTCTTCTTTGTTGAACAGCCATCTTATTGCACCTCCTAATCTTGTTCTTTAAATTCTTTCAACTTTGCCAAACGAGAATCCATTTCCTTAGCCTGACTTTGTTGATAGGCAGCTTCACTATAGACCTTCCAGCCATCCCCTTCGGGATACTCATCATCGGCTGCTTGTGTTACTTGTAGAGGAACTTCTAATTGAATGACATCTAAGATTGCTTTATGCAAATCCACAACACCATTTTCAACTAGGCGAACACCATCTTCTTCACTTGGAACGAAGCTATACACTTCATCGCTTTCCGTTTGAAATGGTAAGCGAAGAGGTTTGTTCGTAATGGAATCGGGAAGTACCATATCACCTTCCAAGTCTAAATGAACTAAAACTTCTGTTTCTTCTTCATTCAGATAACCATGGGCGACTAGATGAACATTCTCAAGCGCTAAAATCTCCGGCATTTGTTCCAAATCAGCTTGTGAAAACTGTAAATCTTGATCCAAATGTAAGTTGTCATTTTGCAATAACTGCGCCTTCGTCCACTTCACTTCGTTCTCCTTACCTAATAACGCCTAATTATTATACCAAAGGGAAGCCTAAAGTCAATCAAACCCACAGATACATTGCTTAAAGTTCTAGTTTCCTGCTATTCTAGCATGGTAGAAGGAGAAAATAGATGAAAACCTGTGGTATTGTTGTGGAATACAATCCCTTTCACTTTGGTCATCTTTACCAAATTCAAAAGATAAAAAAAGAGCTTCAAGTAGACGCTATCATTGTTGTGATATCTGGTAATTTTGTCCAACGAGGAGAGCCGGCCCTCTTAGATAAATGGACTAGGACCGAAGACGTTTTGAAACAAGGTGTGGATGTGGTCATTGAATTACCTTATATTTATGCTAGTCAAAGTGCTTCTCAATTCGCCAAAGCTGCGATTAAAATCCTTCAGTTAGCACAAGTGGACTATGTTTGTTTTGGTAGTGAATGTGGTAATCTGGAAAATCTAAAAGAAATTGCCCAAACTCCCGTCAATCCCGATTATTTACACGAAGCAATGCGGGATGGTAGTTCCTTTCCAAAAGCTTATTCTTTATTAACTGGAGCCATGTTACCAAATGACATTCTAGCGGTTAGTTACTTAAAAGCCTTAGAGAACTCCTCCATCCAGCCTTATTTAATTCAACGCCAAGGAGAAGCGTATCATAGCTTGAAAAATAAAGAATTAGCCTCTGCCCAAGGCATCCGTTATGCTTTAAGACATAAACAAGATGTTTCCAAAGCAACACCGCTATCCTTTCAAGGCAAACAATTTCATCATTGGAACGAGTATTACCCTTTCCTTCGCTTCCAACTTCTATCTAGCACAAGAAAAGAGTTACAATCCTTTTTCCTAGTCCAAGAAGGCATTGAGAAACATTTAATCAACTGTGCTAAGGAATGTGAAAACTTTGAAAAATTCATCAATATGGCAGTGAATTATCGTTACACCCAAGCTCGTATTCAAAGAACTTGTCTACAAATCCTAAATCATATTAAAAAAGAAGATGTTCAATCCCTAAAACCACTTCATCAATTTCGTATTCTTGGTTTCAATACGATTGGGCGAAAATGGTTAAAAGAAAATAAAAAGCTCCCCGCTATTGTGAAATTCTCTAAGCTAGATGAAAAGCTTCGTCAAATAGAATTAAGAACCACCTACAGCTATGCCCTTGTTCATCACGAACAAGAGCTCATCGAACGCGAAGTAAAAGGACCTATATTTATTGAGGTGACCTCCAATCAGTAGACTTTTGGGGGTCGATACATATTGCCCTAGGTCCTTCTTTTGTTATTTTGATTGAATTAAAACATTTGAGTAGACTTTATCCACATCATCCACTTCATTCAACATATCCATTAACTTGTGATAGGCATCAATGTCTTCCTGTTCAGTTAATGTCACATATTCACTTGGCAACCAAGTGGCTTCGCAAGTTTCAAATGTTAAATTTGGAAACTTTTCTTCAAAAACTTCATGCGCCTTGCCAAAATCAGTAAAAGAAGTTTTAACCGTCATCACGCCATCTTCAACATTCATATCTAAAACATCCACATCGCCTTCCATCATGGCATCCAACATGGCTTCTTCATCTTCAAATGGGAATACAAATAATCCCACACTTTCATAAGTATAAGAAGCACTACCGGCATTAACCATCTTAAATCCTTTACACTTGTTAAAACAGGTTTTAACATCTGTAATTGAGCGATTGGTGTTATCCGTTAAGCAATCCACAATAACCGTTGCTCCAGCAGGACCAAAGCCTTCATAGCGAGCTGCTGAATAATTGTCTGCATCGCCACCTTTTGCCTTTTCAATGGCACGCTTAATAACATCGGCAGGAACCTGATTGCTCTTAGCTTCCGCAATCTTTCGTTTTAAATTTAAGTTCATTTCAGGATCAGGAACACCAGACTTCGCCGCAATAAAGATTTCCTTTCCGAAACGCGAATATAATTTTGATTTCATGGCAGCTGTTTTTGCCATCGAAGCAGCTCGTACTTCATGTGCTCTTCCCATCGATATACCTTCTTTCTTTTCGTAAACGACGCCATTATATCAAAAAGCCTTCGTTCTGTATAGATAAATGGCTTGTGTTAGAATAGAAATATGTCTACCTATGTTATGAGTGATTTGCACGGCTGTTATGATGAATTTTTAGAAATGTTAGATAAAATTCATTTCAATCAATATGACCATCTGTACATCAACGGTGATATTTGTGATCGTGGTCCTAAATCTATTCCTTTATTACAATTTATTATGGCTCAGTCAAATATGACTGTCATTTTAGGTAATCATGATGTTTGGTTAAGAGATTATGCAGATTACTTAATTGATTTAAAAAACAATCGTCAAAAAGAACCGGCTTGTTATGAACTTCGTTTGTGGATGGAAGCCAATGGTGGTGCCTCGACCATTGATCAATTTTTATCTTTATCTAATCCCGAATGCTATGACATTAAATGTTACTTAGAAAGTTTAAATCCTTATCAAAACCTAAAAGTACAAAATCATCCATACTCCCTTGTGCACGCTGGTTTAGGAAAAGAAATAAAAGATTACCATTTAATTCCTTCACTTAAAGAAAACACATTGGTTTGGTGTGAAGAGGATTTAACTGCCAATTCTCTTTCTAATAGCACTTTAATCGTCGGTCATGTTCCAACTTTCATTTATGGGAAACAATATGAAAACCATATCATTCATACCGACCACGATGTCTTTCATATTGATGGCGGTTGTGTCTTTGGTCGTTGTCTTCTTTGTTTAAGATTAGATGATCAACAAGAATTTTCAGTACCATCCAAACAAGTTAAGCCATGATGAATGGCTTTTTATACAGTATTGATGATATTGTACCTTTTCTTTGCTTATCTATTCAAACACCTCTTCACTACAAGCTTTTCCTTCTTTTATTGCCATTACCTAAATCAATGATTCCTGAATTAGATATACACATTTGCTGAGTGGTAATAGTGTATGCAAACTTATCTATCTCTACATAATCAATCATCTTATGGGGTATTTTTTACCTTATTAAAGCTTTTCTAATAGCACCTATACCACCAAACATCATGGTTTATTATTTCCCATGCTTTGCGTGCTCAACCCTCTAAAGAGAACAACAAGAAAAGAGGCAGACTTCTTCTATGCAAAGATTCTTGCACAACTAAAGTCTTAGCCTCTTTTTTATTTTCCTAATACTTCTTCGATATGAGCTTTCACTTCTTCTGCTGTTGCCAATTGAACACATTCATCCGCTAGTTTCTTCATCTCTTCATAACTCAAAGAATTGATTACCTTACGCGCTGGCAAAATAGAAACTGCTGACATAGAGAATTCATCCAATCCTAGTCCCAATAAAATAGGAGAAGCTTGAGCATCACCAGCCATTTCACCACACATACCACACCATTTACCCTGTGAATGAGCGCCATCAATCGCCATCTTAATTAAACGGAGAACGGATGGATTGAATGGTTGATATAGATAAGAAACATTTTGACTCATACGGTCAGCTGCCATGGTGTATTGGATTAAATCATTTGTACCAATAGAGAAGAAATCCGCTTCTTTCGCTAATTGGTCTGCATTAACCGCAGCTGCCGGAATTTCAATCATAATACCAACTTGAACTTTAGCCATCTTCACGCCTTCTTTTTCTAATTCAGCACGAACTTCATCATACAATCCCTTAGCCTCACGGAATTCATTCACAGTCGCAATCATTGGAAACATAATCGCTAACTTACCATAAGCAGAAGCTTTTAATAGGGCTCGCAATTGAGTACGAAAAACATCTTTTCTCATTAAGCAGAAACGCACCGCACGAACTCCTAAGAAGGGATTCATTTCTTCTTCAAATTGGTAGTACTTTAATTTCTTATCGCCACCAATATCCAAAGTACGAATAACTACTTGACGACCTTCCATCGCTTCTAACACTTGCTTATAAGCAGAAAATTGAACCTCTTCACTAGGGAAATCTTCCTCACTCTTCATATATAAAAATTCAGTACGAAATAAACCAACACCCTCACCACCGTTATCCAAAACAGCTTGTACATCTGCCGGTGATCCGATGTTACCGACTAAATCCACTTTATGACCATCCAAGGTCATGGAATCTTTATCCTTTAAGCTCCTTAATTCCTCTTTTTCTTTTTGGAAATCCAGCCATTTTTCTTGATAAGATACAACTTGCTCAGAACTTGGATTTAAAATGATTTCTCCTGCAATCGCATCTAAAATAATTTCATCACCATTCTTAACTTGGCTTAGTAAATCACCACAACCAACAATAGCCGGAATCTCTAAAGAACGAGCCATAATAGCCGAATGAGAAGTACGACCACCCATTTCAGTCACAAAACCCTTTGCGTATTCTTTATTTAAAGAACCTGTATCCGATGGTGTTAAATCTTTCGCTACAATCACAACCGGTTCCTTTAAAGTCACAAGATTTGGAATCTCTTTACCTAAAATATTGCATAAAAGGCGGAATGAAACATCCTTAATGTCCGTTGCACGAGCTTTCATATATTCATCATCCATGCTTTCAAACATGCCAACCATCCTATCCGATACACTCTTAGCGGCACTAGCGGCACTAACCCCATCATTTTGAATAGAACTTTCAATGGAGGAGCGATATTCCGGATCATTTGCCATCATTAAATGAGCATCGAAGATTTCTAATTCTTCTGCCTTTAAGCTCTTAGAAGCTACTTCCTTAATCGCTTCAATATCTGAAATAGTCTTTGCCATGGCTTTATCTAAAATAGCCATTTCTTCATTCACTGATTTTACTTCTGCACCAATTTCCACAACCGGTTGTTCTAGCTTATAAACCTTCGCAATAGCAATACCTTGCGATGCTGCAATACCTTTCATACTTGTCCTCCTATATTCCCCTTGGAAAAGCTTTACTAATTTTATCATTCAAGAGAGTTCTAGGCAATTTAAGAATTCGACAATCGCTACTTTTTTTAAACGATAATAAGAAGATTTAGCAAAATATTCCATGTACCAATTGTTTTTCTTCTTTTCTAAATAATCATAACGAATAATCCAATTTGTTTCTGTTGAACAGGTCATCAGTGCCTTTTCGATCAAGTTCAAAAATTGTTCATCGTATGCACTTCGTTGAAATTTCTTTTTACAACATTGGTAAGCTTGACCGACGTACATCAGAATTCTTTGCTGATCTTGGTAACACTGGATACACATCTTATATTCCTTTCAACCACGTATTACCAATCTACGTGAAATTCCCTTAAAATCATAAATCCTCTATATAAACTATTGTTACACCAATTTAAATTGAATTTTACCACTAAAAAAAGGCAACTAGTGCCTTTTATTCTTGTACCTCAAGTAAACCGTAACCACCTAAATCACGTTGATAAACAATGGCTTTTTTATTCGTTTCCTCATCCGTATAGACATAGAAACTATGTCCCAATAATTCCATTTGAAGAATGGCTTCATCAAGGGACATCTTATCCGCTTGAATAATTTTTGTACGAACCGGAACTTCTTTCTCCTCTGCTTTTGCGCTTTCATCAATGAAAGCTTTCGCTAAATGTTCACGATGGCGCTTCGAAAGACGCGTTTTTTGGCGACGAATTTGATCCTCCAGCTTGTCAATCGCCAAATCAAGAGCCGCGTAGAAATCCTCTTGAACAACTTCAGCACGAACCGTGCCAATCTTGGTTGGAATGGTAATTTCCACCTTTTGTGATTTTGGATACACACGAGCCACAACACGAGCTATTGTATCATCCTCCACTAAGAGATACTTTTCTAAGCCGGTTAGCTTGTCTTCAATTTGGCTACGCATAGCCTTTGTGATTTCCACATTCTTACCAACAATTTCAAAACGCATATGATACCTCCTATAGAAAAAGGTTCTTCCCTTTTCTACCTTTATTTTAGCATTTTCATTTCGTGAGTGTCATCAACCAAGAGATACTTTTCATGAAGGTAAATGAACCTTAAACTATCTTCCCTAATCTCACACTGAAGCTTTCTCTTCTCATCGAAGTCCACTTTTTTCTTCTTTAAACCTATATTAGAATAAACAAACCCAATAACGATAAAGACGATCATCCGCCATATGAAAAATCATAATCCTTGTGACATTGGCAACATTGCCGCCCCAATAACCCCCGGCTCATCACATTCTGCCATTAAAAATGGTGTATCACCAACAAAGGTATGTGATTGTGTTTTAAAGGATTCAATCACTTCACTAAAGAACAAGTCAGCTGATTTCATAACGCCACCGCCCAACACAAAAGCTTCAGGATCCACAACACAAGAGATTGTCGCAAACAATTGTCCTAAATCACGGACGATTTCTGCTTTTAATTTCAAGGCATCTGGATTAGCTTGTTTCGCTAATTGGAATACTTGACCGGCGTGTTGAATATCTTCTTGAGGGAATAAAGCTTTTCCTTTTCGAACAATCGCTGTACCACTGTCTTCATTTTCGATTGCCCCAACATTTAAATAATTAATCTTCTCACGATTACGATCAACGATAATATTCGCAATTTCTCCACCAAAACCATGACTTCCCGAAATCACTTGTTTATGCCAAACGAAAGCACCACCAATACCCGTTGAAATTGTTACGTAGTAAATACTGGAAAAATCTTTTCCGGCACCAACCATCGCTTCCGCTAAAGCAGCCACATTCGCATCATTATCAATAAACACAGGCATCCCAAATTCTTTCTTTAATTCACCGGCTAAAGGATAGCCTTGAAAACCCGGTAAATTTGTTTCTAAATTCATCGCTCCTGTCTTGGTGTTGACAGGACCTGGAACACCAATACCGATTGCTATACAATTTTTCCAATTGGGAATTTCACGAACCAAAGATTTCAAATTAGATAACACCTTTTCAACGCCTTCATTTCCATAAGAAGCGCTTTTTATACTAGCTAATATTTCCCCTGTTTCACTGACCTTAGCCACTCGCACATTCGTTCCACCTAAATCAATTCCAATATATGTTTTCATCATTTATCTCCTAACATCATCTCTATTATACAAAGAAAAAGATGAGATTTCTCTCATCTTTATTTTGTGCTTGCTAGCGTTCCAAACGGATCCCAAGGTTTTAAGACCTTTGATGGTTTCTTTAAAGCGTTCAAGGCTTTCTTACTTAAATACTTCTTATTGACCGCTGCTACATAAACATATTGATCAAACCATGTATCCGAAGCAACGAAATAGCCTTTATGAGCAATCGTATCGCCCCAAGAATTCTCAATCTTCCAACGATTTGGTTGATTATTTACTAAATTAACACCTGTCAAAACCATGGCGTGATTCATCATGGATTCATGACTATCCAACAGTTCTGCTTTACTCATTTCTAATTTCATATCAAAGCTAGAAGCATAAGCATATTGTTGATCATCCCACGCCCCTGTTGTACGATTAGCAAACTGTAAGCAATCACAACCGAACCATGTTGGCATACCATCTTTCATTTGGGCAATAACAGCTTCTTTCAGCTCATCCATTGGTAGATTTAACATACAGATATCCTCACCATCCACTACATTTCCCAATAATTCAACCGAATATGTTTGATAGAATTTCTTGTCTGCGGTTGGTCCATTGATAATATAGATATAATCTTCTAAAGCAATACCTAAATCTTCATAAAATTTCACTGGATTTAGGTTTTCTAAGCGATGGAATTTTTTGTCTTTATCACGATATTCCCAAGTGAATGTTTTGGGTGGTAAACCGAAACAAGAAGCTAATAAACCATAAATTTCTTCTAGGGCCTCTTTATGCAACTGAGCAATTTGCGTTTCATTCTTGCCTTGAATATCCAAAACAAAACGGCGTAGACGACGATTTAATAAAATATTGGAGTTTGTATGGGATGATTGGTAAGTTTCCGGCATTGCGGACTTTACAACAATTCCATACTTACGAATCAAACTCACTAACATATTCCATTGACCACCATCACCAACAGCTTCTTTGAGTAAGAAACGCATTTTTTCAGAATCTAATCCAGCCCCGATTTCTTGAATGGCACAGGTCATAAACCAGTTGGCTTTTTCTAATTTATCGTAAAATGCTACATAATTTTGTGAGAATTCCAATTCTTCTACGTTATATTTCTTAGCTGTCGCTTCTCTTAAAACATTTAATGCCGAGAAAATCCAACAACGTCCTGATTGAAGTTGGTTCGTCACCGGCATTGTTTCTAAATCTAAGGAGAACATGTTTTGGTTATCTCGGTCTGCCATTTCATTGTGGACAACATCATTTAATGGATGCGTACTTAAAGCATGACGTAATACCGTCGCTTTCTCATTCTTACTATATTTTTTCTCTAGTCTTTCAATTTCTTTTAACTCAATTTTCATACCATTTCCTCTCCTTTTTATTTAGTATAAGTTAGTTATAGATAACTGTCTATAGATTTACCGAATGACACTATTTTGCTTCTTAATTCCAGCAATCGATAGAACCTCTTCAATTGTTGCAACGGGAACAATCTTCAACTGATCTTTTACTTCTTGTGGGACATCCTTTAAATTCTTTTCATTATCCTTTGGAATTAAAACTGTTTTTACCCCCGATCGAAGCGCTGCCATTAACTTTTCAGGCAAACCACCAATCGCCAGCACACCGCCACGAAGTGAAACCTCACCTGTCATTGCTAAACTTGGATGAACTTTTTGATTCGTCAACAAAGAAGCTAGTGCCGTCGTAATCGTTATGCCGGCACTTGGACCATCTTTCTTAACAGCACCAGATGGGAAGTGAATATGAATATCATGGTTTTCCAATTGTTTCGCTTCTTTTGGAAATATCGTCTTCACTAGAGATAAAGCAATCTGCACTGATTCTTGCATCACTGAACCAAGTTGCCCCGTCATCTTAATATTCCCTTTACCCTCGCTCATTAGACTTTCAATAAAGAGAATCTCACCACCGGCCGCTGTCCAAGCTAAACCGGTCACAATACCGGCCTTGGCATTTCTTTGAATTTTAGCATGTTCAATTGGATCCATATCCAATACTTCTGATAAGTTTTTTCGACTGACACGGAATTTTGATGCGCGACCTCGAGAAACTAATACCGCTGTATAACGACAAATTTGGTCCATCCTCTTTTTTAAGCCACGCACACCGCCTTCCATCGTGTAACCCGAAATGATAGCTCGAATACTATCATCGCTGACCGTTAACATGGATTTAGAAATACCCATCTTTGCCATGGATTTTGGCAATAAATGACGCTTAGCGATTTGGAACTTTTCACTTTCCGTATAGCCTTGAAATTCAATCACTTCCATACGATTTAATAATGGCTCCGGAATAGAATCCAAGCTATTCGCTGTACAAATAAATAAAACATTCGATAAATCATAAGGTACATTCATGTAATGATCCGTGAAGGTGTTATTTTGTTCAGGGTCCAACACTTCCAATAAAGCCGAAGCCGGATCCCCGTTGTACGAAGCTGATAATTTATCAATTTCATCCAGCACCATTACCGGATTAGAAGAACCGGACTTCTGAATACCATTCATAATACGACCGGGCATGGCTCCAATATAAGTGCGACGATGACCACGAATATCCGAACTATCACGAACACCACCCAAAGCCACACGGACATATTCACGCTTTAAAGCACGAGCAATGGATTTACCAACGGAGGTCTTACCGGTTCCTGGAGCTCCCACGAACAAAAGAATAGAGCCGGTTTGTTGGTGGTTTAAATCCATCACGGCAATTTGTTCCAAAATACGCTTTTTCACTTTCCTTAAACCATAGTGATTTTCATCCAAGATTTCCTCCGCCTTATGAATATCAATTTTTTCAGCCAAAGGAACTTGCCAAGATAATGAAGTTAAAAAATCTAAATAGTTATAAAGATTCCCATATTCCGGTGAATTAGAACCTTCTTGTTTCATACGAGAAAGAATTTTTTCAGCTTCTTTTAGAGCTGTTTCATTCATCCCGGATTCTTGAATTCTTTTTTCCAGTTTACGAATATCACTTACATTTTCCGGATGCATCTCATCCAACTCTTTTTGCAAGAATTCAATTTGTTTCTTAATTGCCATTTCGCGATAAGCTTTCTGATTGTCTTCCTCTTGAGCTGAACTGGCCGCTTTGGATACATTGCTCATCTCTGTATATTCCAAAACATATTTTTCAATCATCGATAAACGTTTTTCTTGCGAATCTTCAACTAGCAACGCATATTTATCCTCAGCGCTAATACTGATGAGTTGCGACATGCCTGTCATAATTTCTTCCGCTGTAGTCATCTGTTGGATATAGGATTTTGCTCCTAATGCCCAACGATATTGCGATGTAAATTGAATTAAACTATTCTTTAGACCTTGAATACGGCTTTGGTAATTTTCTTCCTCCACATCTTCTTTTTCAGGATTGTTGATGACACTGGTAACCCCTAAAGTACGATTCGCATTTAAATACAAATCTTCAAACTCAATGCGATTGTGTGTTTTAACAATTAAAAAACCATCGTTATGTACTTCGGTAATAGTTCCCGATACACCTAAGCTATAAAAGTTTTCAGGAAGAAAATTTTCTTCATTCAATGCTTTCTTCTCTAATGCAAAATATATTTTTTCACCCACTTTCGCTTCTTTGCCGGTGGCTTCTTTAAAAGATTCACTCGTTAGGAAAACTGTGGAATGAGGAAGAATAACAACGTTATAAATAGGAACGATTTCTGCCATAGTTTAGTTACCTTTCTTTTATGACTATTATTTTAGCACTTAAAAAGAATGAGTGCTAATATTACGCTCATTCTTTCCCGATTTTCTTTTTACCGATATATGCAAAATATTTTTTCAGTTTTGCTTCATAAGCATTATCACTAAAACGATAGAAGACTTCTTTTCTAATCGCATCGGGCAAATACTGTTGCTCCACATAATGATGAGGATAATCATGAGCGTATTGGTAGCCTTTTTCTTTACCAATATTCTCTTCACCCTCAATCACGATATTCTTTAAATAGGCCGGTATCGGAAGATTACCATACTTTTTAACTGCCTCTTGAGCTTTATGAAGTGCCAAGTAGCTTGCATTTGATTTTGGTGCACAAGCCACATAGGTACAAGCTTGAGCTAGAATAATCGTCGCCTCCGGTAAACCGACTCTTTCCATTGCCAAAGCACAGCTTGTCGCAATTTCAATCGCTCTAGGATCAGCGTTACCAACATCTTCACTAGCACAAATCATAATACGACGAGCAATGAAACGTTCATCCTCCCCTGCCTCTAACATCCTAGCCAGATAATAAATGGTCGCATCGGGATCAGAACCGCGCATACTTTTAATAAAAGCAGAAATAGTATCGTAGTGATTATCCCCATCCTTATCATAACGAAGTACTTTTCTTTGAATACATTCACTCGCTATTTCTAATGTGATTTCACGATAACCTTCCTCATTCGCATCGGTTGTTAATATCGCTAATTCAAGAGCATTAAGAGCTACTCTTGCATCACCATCACTAGCTTGAGCCAAAAAGCTATAAACATCTTCTTGAACTAGGGGCATAAAGACAGCCATTCCTCGTTTATGGTCAGCACAAGCTCTTTTTAAAAGTTGCACAATATCTTCTTTAGAAAGTGGTTTTAATTGAAAGACCGTGCTTCTTGATAATAAAGCTCGATTGACTTCAAAATAAGGATTTTCAGTGGTTGCCCCAATTAAAGTGACCAATCCTTCTTCAACAAAAGGTAGTAAGTAATCTTGTTGGGCTTTATTGAAACGATGAATTTCATCAATAAACAAGATCGTCTTTTTACCATATTGTTCCTTATAGTTTCTAGCTTCTTCAACAATTTTTTCTAAATCCTTTTTACCCGCTATGGTCGCATTGACTTGTTCAAAATTAGATTTTGTACTATGAGCAATCACCATTGCTAAACTTGTTTTTCCTGTTCCTGTTGGTCCCGTTAAAATAAGCGAAGACAAACGGTCGGCTTGGATAGCTCGATATAACAATTTATCTTTTGCTAAAATATGTGACTGACCAACCACTTCTTCTAATGTCCTAGGTCGCATACGGTGTGCCAACGGTTCTTTCAATTCATCATTTTCTTCTTGGAATAAATTCATACCCTTATTGTATAAAAAAAGAAGACTTTCGTCTCCTTATTTATCGAAATAATCCAAAGAGTCCGCCCATTGACCAATCAAGGCTGAAATGGAACTACCGTGAATAGCGGCCGCTCTCTTTAAATGAGCTTTTTGAGCTTTTGTAATATAGGCTGAAATTAAAATCTTTTCATGATTCGTTTCAATCGCACCAAAGAATTTATTTTGGATTTCTTTTGTGCCTTGTTCAAATACATAGTGCTGAGCCTCTTTAAAACGAAGTGGACGCATTCTTTCCGAATTTTCGTCATACAAGAAGAACTCCCCTGTTGATTTTTGATAAAGATCGCGCTTCAATCCTTCTATATTCAACGACATCACAAACACAGAAGTTTCTGTATCATAAACTTTTCCATTATGTACTTTTCTCATAAAAATCTCCTTCTCTGCTATAAGCTTTCTTATATATAGTTTTATTCTACACGAATTTATACAAAAAATACCACTATTTTTTACTAGATTTAGAATTTATTTGGAATAATTACTATTAAAATATGAAAAAACGCCTTGTTTTTTACATAAAGGTTGATTGATCCAAAGAATACTATTTGAAGATTAGACGAATGATTGCCTTATCTCCTTAAGCTAAGAGAATATTCCTTTTACAAATGCGGTCAACAGGACTTGAACCTGCATGAGTTTCCTCACTGACGTCTGAGATCAGCGTGTCTACCATTCCACCATGACCGCCTATAATAGCCTTCCTAAAGGCTATTCCATTTTACTCTATGATAAAACAAAGTGCTAGTTCTTCCTTTTTAATCCAATTAAGACAAAGTAGAAGAAACTTTGGGCAAAGATGAGTGCCAGCAATATTCCTATATCCTGTAAGGACTGTAAACTTGATACATCCATAGATTGATGAAGCATTAACCATAAAAAGATAAGACTATACGCTAATGCCATAGAAATAATGACTATTTTTCTCATCTTAGTAATTGGTGGATATATCACCAATAAAGCAACAATATAACTCATGGCTGACCAAAGCAGAATCCATCTTGACAATTGTAAATAACGAAGAACGATGATACCAAGTAATAATTGAAAAGCACACGGAACGGCTTTTAAAATAGCCCTTTTTAAATAATCTTTTTGAATTGGATCCGGATGACTTTCCCATTGTAATAAGAAAGTAGGTATACCTACACCAAAGGCAGATAAAACGGTTAAATGAATAGGCAAAAAAGGATAACTATATTTTAAAACCAACAACAAAATCGTAAGGACAAAGGAATAAATAGTCTTCATAAAATACAAAGAAGCACTATTGGAGATATTAAAAATAATTCTCCTTCCCTCTTCAATCGCCTTTGGGACTTGCGCAAAATCATTATGAACTAAGACAATATCACTCACATTCTTAGCAGCTGCATGAGCTCTTTCAAAACTAATTGACACATCCGCCTGTTTTAAAGCCGATACATCATTCACCCCATCACCAACCATCGCAACAATATGCCCTTCTTGTTGAAGATGCTTAATAATATCCTTTTTCTGTTCCGGAAGCGTACGACCGAACACTTGTAAAGAATAATCCAATTTTTCATTCACATTAGCACTTCTTGTTAGATTTTGATAACCAGCCTTACGAGCAATTGAAGCGACCGTTCTTTCATGGTCACCAGAGATAATGCGTAGGTTTACATGTTCATTTTGTAAATAGGCTAATGTTTCTTGAATATGATTCTTCAATTCATCCTCTAAAACCACATAGCCGATTGCTTTTACTCCTTCGATTTGATCTAACTTTCCTTTTCCTTGAGCTAAAGTAATCACACGATTCCCGGCTTCTTGTTCCCAAATTAGCTTTTCCGGTAATTCACCACCAAACGATTCCATCGAGCCAACCAAAAAAATAGAACCATCCTTCATTTTAGAAGCACTGTACTTTCGCTTAGAAGAAAAAGATAAATACTCCTCTAAACGTTCCTCTTGTTTACCAAAATATTTCTGTAATGCAAGTTGCGTTGGGTTATTCGTTGTTTCTTGACTGATGTGCAATTTTAATTGTCTTTCATAAGAAGTTTCTAACCAAGTCACTTCTTTAACTTTTAATTGACCGGTTGTTAGAGTTCCTGTTTTATCCAAACAAATGGTATCTACTCTCGCTAAATTTTCTAAAGCATTCAAGTTTTGGGTTAGGACATACCTTTTGCTCAAACGAAGAGCACCAATCATCGTAGACATACTGGTCAATACCAACAGACCTTCCGGTATCATACCAATCAAAGCGGCCACTGTTGCTAAAACGGTTGCTTCATAGCCAATCTTAGAAATTTGAACAAGATATAAAGCAATGCCAAGTGGTGCTAATAAAATAGAAATCAACCATAAGAATTGATCCAACTCTTTCACTAGACCCATCTTTCCTTTTTTCACTTTACGAGCTTCTTGAATCATTTGTTCGGCTTTACTCTCTTGGGCTATTGTGCTTGCTTTTAAGATAGCTTGTCCTGACAGCACATAGCTTCCTCCAATTAAAGCACTTCCCGGATTTTTAATGACTTCCTGCTCTTCCCCAGTTAATAAAGCCTCATTGACTTCTAAATTTCCTTCTAGCAAAATAGCGTCTACCGGAATTTGTTGACCAACGGATATTTCAATTTGATCACCTACTTCAATTTCATCTCGCAATAAAAGTTTATCTTGTTTATAAACATGGTATTTTTCTTGCACAAATAATTCCATCTTTTTAAGTTGGTGTCTTGCTTTAACGGAGTGGTACACACTTGTGACAACCGCAAACAAACATGCGCCCATAAAAAGACCATTTTCTATTCGCCCAATGCTAGCAACCCAAACAAAAAGAAGCACATTTAAAAAATTAAAATACGTAAAAATATGTTCTAAAAAGAGGTCTTTCCAAAAAGTATCTTTTGTTTTATGATGCATGCAAAATCATTCCTTTTAATCGTTGTTTGAATAATGTAATTTGTTGAGAAGAAAGCGTTTGATGGTTTTTGGCAGCTATGCCCATTTCTTGGGCAAATAATAGTGCGTTCCTTGCGTCAATATTAGCTAACTTTGCCAGTGAATAAGCAATTGCAATGTACTCTTCATCTGCAAATGCACGATTTTCTAATAAGAACTTTTGCTTTAATTCAAAGCCATATAAAGCTTGAAATTGAGCTAAGAATAAAATGGTATTTTGGCTCTCTTCTTGTAAACCGGAAATCATCGTTTCTAAATAATCAAAATTTTCTAATAATAAATCCGTATCTTCTAAAACCATAATTGGATGCAAATCCAACATAGCATCTAATAGTTCATCCTCAATGGCTTGGAAATAAGAACCTGGTGCGAAATAAACTTCTTGTCCGATTTCTTCTAATAAACCAAGCACATCTTTCGCATTTTCACTAATCAAAGCATCCCCAAATACCAAAACACGTTCAAAGTCTTTTGGCTCAATCGTTGTAAATAAATTATTTGAAATATTAAATTCAACTCCTGGAGCATAAATGCGATTAGAACGATTCTTTGTATCAATAAGCAAAGTCGATGAACCATGAATGCCTTCAATATGTTGCACATCAATTTGTTTCTCAGATAAATAATTACCTAGTTCATCACCAACGCTCCCCTCTCCCACAGGAGCAATCACTTCATAAGGAAAGCCAAATTGTTGATAAACAGTGGCCGCTTTTAAAGCTGAACCACTTAGTTGCAAATGAGAAGAAAGAACTTCATAATCTTCATTCCCTTTAGGTAATTCTTTAACATATTCAAGCCATTCGGCTTGTACAGTACCAATAATAAGTGTTTTTTTCATATGACCATTATAACAAATAAAAAGCCCCAATTTCATTGGGGTTTTCCACAAGGTGGCTCCAGGCGGAATCGAACCGCCGACACAAGGATTTTCAGTCCTTTGCTCTACCGACTGAGCTACAGAGCCAATGGTTGCGAGGGAAGGATTTGAACCAACGACCTCCGGGTTATGGGCCCGACGAGCTAACCGGACTGCTCTACCTCGCGATGTGTTTGAGTGTTAATAATGGCGGAGGAACTGGGATTCGAACCCAGGCGCCGATTTCTCGACCTACCGGTTTTCAAGACCGGACCCTTCAACCACTTGGGTATTCCTCCAATAGTGGACCCTGAAGGACTCGAACCTTCGACCAATCGGTTATGAGCCGATAGCTCTGACCAACTGAGCTAAGGGTCCTCATGTGGTAACACTCTTGTTAAAAAACAAATGGTAGCGAGAGTGAGATTCGAACTCACGACCTACCGGGTATGAACCGATTGCTCTAGCCAACTGAGCTATCTCGCCAAATGGTCGGGATGGCAGGATTCGAACCTGTGACCCCTTGATCCCAAATCAAGTGCACTACCAAGCTGTGCTACATCCCGAAAGCGCGCCGAGCAGGAGTCGAACCCGCAACCTTTTGATTCGTAGTCAAATACTCTATCCAGTTGAGCTATCGGCGCATATCTATTTTTCAGTGCCCATTTATATTACCATTGCCTAACCCTTTTGACAAGAGCTTTTTTTAACTCTTTTTTCGCCTTTGGATTGAAAACCATCATTTCCTTTCAGATACTCCATAACGATTTGTTTCTTAAACTCATATGAATATTTTGCCATAAAAATACCGACCTCCAATCGTTAGATTTTGGTCTAACTTTTAGGGGTCGGTACAATCTCAGGGCTATCTCTTATTCATCTAAATCTAAAATCTCAATCATATTATTCTTGTAGAGAACCGCTTTCGCTCCATAAATAGCTTGAATACCACCATCTACATCCAATACATCTGTTGCGCCAATCTTCTTTAGTTTTGCCTTATCTACCTTTGAAGAATCCTTAACATTCACTCGCAAACGAGTGATACAAGCATCCACATCTTCAATATTTTCAGAGCCACCTAAAGCCGTAATAATTTCTACTGATTCCTCCTTTATTGAGGACTTCGATTCCACCTTAATTTCTTCTTCCTCTTCTTCACTTCGACCAGGTGTCATCACATTAAACTTAGTGATGTAGAATCGAAAGAAGAAATAGTAAAGTACGGACCACGCTAGCCCAAATGGAATTTGTAATACCCAATTTGTATGTTCATTTCCTTGTAAGATACCGAACAATGTGAAGTCAATTACCCCACCAGAGAAAGTGTTACCAATCGAAATATTCAATACATCCGCAATCAAGAAACTAACACCATCAAAGAAAGCATGAATAATATATAACAACGGATTAACAAACAAGAACATAAATTCGATTGGTTCCGTAATTCCGGTGATAAAGGAAGTTAAAGCCACACCAATGAATAAGCCTTTGTACTTTGAACGACGTTCTTTTGGTACGCAATGATACATCGCCAGACAAACCGCCGGCAAACCAAACATCATTGTTGAGAAACGACCAGCAAAGAAACGCGTTCCTTCGGTAAATAAACCAACATGGTTCGGATTGGCTAGTTGAGCAAAGAAAATCTTCTGAGCACCAGCCACGGAAACACCTGCAACCGTTTCAACACCACCAAGTTCGGTGTACCAGAACATGGGATAAACCATATGATGAAGACCAACTGCACCACATAAACGCATTAAGAAACCATACAAGAATGTTCCAATTGGACCAGCCTTAGCAATGTATTGACCGGAAGTCACCAATAAGTTTTGGAATGGAGGCCATACCACAAAGAAAATTGCACCAACACCAATTGCCGCAAAACTGGTTACAATCGGCACAAAACGAGAACCGCCAAAGAAGCCTAATACCTGAGGCAATTGAATATTTTGGTACTTATTATGCAATGTGACCGCAATCAGACCAATCACAACAGCTCCAATCACACCTGTATCAATCGCATTTCCTTTAGGATTAAAGATGGCTAATAAAGCAGAAATCGTAGCCGTCATCACCAAATAACCAACAACCCCTGCTAAAGCAGCTGTTCCTTTATCCCTCTTTGCTAGACCAACGCACAAACCAATGCATAATAGTAAAGCCAAATTTGTGAAGACCGCATTTCCTGCCGCCGACATAACTTGGAAAATCCCTTGTAAAACAGGATTCGCTAAAACCGGATAAGCCGCTACCGTTGTCGGGTTAGATAAAGCACCACCGATACCTAGAAGTAAACCGGCCGCCGGCAAAATAGCAATTGGCAACATGAATGATTTACCAATTTTTTGTAATGTCTTAAACATACATTCTCTCCTTTCTTTCTATGTATGAACACAAGAATTCTTATGTTTAGACCAAGGGAATACTACGAATAATATTTTCTAAATGAACACTCAAATAAGCCATTTCCGCTTCATTTAGCAATAAACCATATTTTTCTTCAATGACTTCAGAAATCTTTTTCGCAAGTGCGAAGGCTTTTGCATAACGTTCTTGAATGACTTCCTTTAAATCATTTTGAATTTCACTATGATCTAAAAATCTCCTTACCGCAAAACGAATATGTGTCATCAAGCGTTGGCGAGCATCTTCGTATTGTCTTAAATCAACGCCTAAGTTCTTTTCAATCAGACTAAGCACATCACTCATTACTTGGAAGCTCAAGTTTGTAAAACTTAAATCCTCATGGTGCAAAGCCGCATGAATATGCATACAAAGAAAACCTGCTTCTGCTAAAGGAAGATTGATTTTTAAACTTTCATTCACCATACGCAAAGCTTTTTTCGCAAACGCAAATTCCTTGGGATAAAAATAAGCTGTTTCATCTACGAACACATTTTGTACAACAATATTTTCATGATAGCGTTTCACACTAAAGCGTAAGTGATCCAATAAAGACACATGGATGTTTTGGTCAAAATCTTGTGAAAAGCATTCTTTTAATTCACGAATGATTTCTTCCGATATAGAAACAATTTGATTATCTGTTTCACTAATTAATTTTTCATAACGAGCTAAATTCTTTAGCCCATACAAATTCACTATTTTCGTTTCATCTAAACTATCTCCGGCTTTCTTTTGAAAACCAAGACCAGTCCCAAAAGCAATCAAATTTCTTTGTTTATCATCTTGGCATAAAACCACATTGTGATTTAACACTTTCTCAATTTTAAGCATGATTCACTTCCGCAACGACTTGTCCTTTTTCCACTTTTCCATAAGATACTTTCATTGTCATATCGCCTGAATTGGTAACTAAAACGAGAACATCACTTTCTAATCCTTTTTCTTTCATCAAATTTAAATCCATATAAGAAACAACATCCCCTTTTCTAAGATGCTGACCAACCTTTACTTTTGTTTCAAAGCCTTCACCTTTTAAAGTAACTGTATCTAAACCCATATGAATTAAATATTCCCAACCTTTTTTATCCTTTACACCAAAGGCATGTCCAGTCGGAAAAACCATCGTTACTTCCCCCTCCACCGAGGAAACAATCTCATTTTCACTTGGCATAACCGCAAAGCCTTTTCCCGCTAAACCTTTTGAAAACACCGGATCATTGACTTTTTCTAGTGGTTTTAACTGACCATTACAAGGAGCAACCACTTGCGTCTTCTTTGAAAATAAACCCATACTTCTTCCCTTCTAATATAGAAAAGCTCATTAGAAAAAATCTAATGAGCTAATGCCTGTCATTACAGTAACACGCTTTTTACAAATTCATGATAACATAAAGCCCTTTCAAAAGAAAATACTTTTTACGTCTCTTTTTCAATTTTCAAAAGACTTTCTTGACGAATAGCTTCTCTTAATTCTTTTAAATAACTTGAAAATGAAGCTTCTTTTTCACCATAAGTAAGTTGTAAATCATATTCCAAAGGAAGCCAAGTTTGAATATTGGAACGATTGTGTTGAAAAACAGCTTCCATCTTATCCAAAGCCTTGTAAATCTTCGCTTCCATACTCTTCTGCTCTTCCATTTCAATATACAAAGACTTCATTCTTTCTTGTGTTGGAAGTGATAATTGATCTAACCATTCCAATAAAAGTTCTTTTTCTTTAGTGGTATCTTTCTCTTTTTTTACAAAGCTGGGAATATCACCGGTAAAGATTTCACCCAAATCATGAATAATGCACATTTCAATCACTTTATTCATATCCACATCGGGATACTCTTCTTTTAAAAGAAAAGCCATCATTGTCAACATCCAGCAATGTTCGGCAACACTTTCATGCCTTCCTTCTTGTGTATAACAATGCCTTGTTCGATCTTTTAAGCGGATACTAATATCCATGGCTTGCATAAGTTCTTCGATGGTCATAATCCGATTATAACAAAAAAACGAGGTTATTCCCCGTTATTTCTGCACTTTTACTTTTGTCCAGAGATCAGATAGTTTTTCTTTCACACCTGGATTATAGTGGAACACTTCATCCTTATTGTAATTTGTTCTAGGACGATAAGAAGCGATGCCGTCGTACTCATTATTCGCAATTTCTTCTTCCACTTCTTGAATAACAGCTGTATAACCAACAGCTTTAGAGTTATTCTTTTGAACTTCTTTAGAAACCATTTCATTAATGAAAGCATGAGCTAAAGCTGGGCAACTTGCATTTTTAGGAATAACCATGGCATCCGTCCAGATATTTGTACCTTGCTTTGGTTGGAAATAATCCAACTCTTCATTTTCCAATAAAACATAAGAAGCATCACCCGAATACATTATTGCAATGTCTTTTTTATTATTGACCATATCATCAATGACTTCATCCGTTACATAGGACGGTGCCATTGTCTTATTCATTTCTTGTAACCAAGCATACGCTTTTTTTATTTCACCATCATCCTTGGTATTCATAGAATACCCTAAAGCCTTTAAAGCCACCATAAACCCATCGCGTTGGCTATCGTAGAAAAAAATCTTTCCTTTGTACTTAGTATCACGAAAAACATTCCAACCCAACTTTTCAACATCAGCCGGATTGACTTTTTTCTTATTGTAAACAATACCCACATTACCCCAGAAATAAGGAACTGAATATTCTTGTTTTGGATCAAAGTCTTTTTGTTTCTTAAGAAGACTTGGGTTGACATTGGATAAATTTGGAATTAAAGACTTATCTAACTTTTGTAAGTAATCTTCTTTTAATAATTGTTCAACCATATAATCTGATGGCACAATCACATCGTAAGAACTACCTCCCAATAACTTTGTGTGCAACATTTCATTAGAATCAAAGAGATCGTATTGGACATGAGCGTTATACTTCTTCTCAAAGTTTTTAATTGTATCATCCGCGATATATTCTGATGCATTATAAACATTAATTTTATTGCAACCATATTTCTGTTTGGCGTCAATTTGTGTGGTTTCCACCTTCTTATTCCCACAAGCAGTTAATAGAGATAAAGCTAAGGCTACGCTAATAAACTTCACTGTTTTTTTCATTTTTCTTTTCTCTCCTATATTTTTGTACCATTGGTACTACATTGATTAAAATTAAGATAATTGTCATTACATAGACAATTAAACTCGATAAAGCGTTGATGGTTGGATTCACCCGTTTTACATTGGAATACACATAAATGGAAATATTGGAAACACCAGGACCGGTCGTAAATAAGGAGATGACAAAGTCATCAAAAGACATTGAAAAAGCAACCAAAGCCCCAGCAATTATCCCTCCTTTAATTTGTGGAATAATGACTTTCCACATGGCTTGGTTTGGTGTGCAACCAAGATCTAAAGCCGCATCAGCCAAGTTTGGATCCAATCTTCTTAAACGTGGCATAATGGATAAAATCACATATGGTATACAAAAGGCAATATGTGCCAATAACATCGTCATAAACCCAGTAGCAATGTTCAAACTTGTAAAAAATAACATCAACCCTATCGCCGTTACAATTTCCGGATTTAACATCGGTAAATTATTCACTTGGGATACCATTTCTTTTAAGACCCGATTCGATTTACTTAAACCTATCGCCGTAATTGTTCCCACGATGGTTGAAATCAGTGTTGCTAATAAGGCAATAATCACTGTGTACCAAATGGCTTCCATAATCGTTCGATTCGCAAACATCTTGGCATACCATTTCATTGAAAATCCTTCAAACTTGGATAAAGATTTGGATGAGTTAAAACTAAAGATTAGCACATATAGAATTGGCGCATAGAAGAAGGCAAGCACCAACCATAGATAAACCTTTGAAAAAATAGATTGTTTCTCTTGCATTATTCCCCCTTTGTTTCACGATCTAAGCGACGGGTAATAAACATCGAAATTAAAATCACGATTGCCATGATTAAACTAATCGCTGAGCCAAAGTTCCAATCACCTGTACTAACAAAATAATCTTCAATCAAATTACCAATTAGCACATACTGTCCACCACCCAATAGCTTTGGAATAAAAAAACTAGAGACTGCCGGTAAGAAAACTAATGTAATCCCCGAAATCACTCCTGAAAGCGATAAAGGCAAGACAACACGACGGAAAGTCTGAGCCTCATTAGCACCTAAATCATGAGCGGCAATTAACAAACTTGGATCAATCTTCGATAAAGAAGTGTAAATTTGTAGAATCATAAATGGTAAGAAGTTGTACACCATGCCCACATACACCCTTAGTTCCGGACTCAAATTCAATATGGCTAAAATGCCGCGCCATGCGTAGGTACGCACCAACATATTAATCCACATTGGCAACGTCACTAACAATAAAATCAAAGCTTGTGAATTTCCTTTTAGCTTCGCCATCGCATAGGCCGTTGGATAACCCGTCACAATACAAATCACCGTTGTGATAAATGCCATCTTTAAACTACGCCATAAAACCGCCGGGAAGATTGGATCTTGGAAAAAACGAATGAAGTTATTCAAGGTAAACTGCAAGGTTAAAACCGAGTTGCCCTTTTTTGTGAACGCATAGAACACAATCATCAACATTGGAATCACAATCATAATGGTCATCCATACTACATATGGATACACCAAACGTTTAAAACTCTTCATTAGTACACCATCTTTTCCATGACATGAATGTCTTCTGGCTTCCAAGACAAACCAATTCTTTGTCCCACTGCAATCGCATCTGTTGTTTCTAGCTTTAATTCACGTCCTTGAGTAGCGAAAGTAACCTTATAATCCCCTTCTTTGATTTCATCCACATCAAAATCGTACTTCACATCCCAAATTTCAACCTTGGAATTATCTTCCATATCCCAAGCATACGCATCTGCCCAACGCACTAAATCAGTATCTAAAGCAACGGATTCTTGTAACTCATCTACAGTTGTATAGAAATCAAAGGCTTGAATTCCTTCTTGATTAGCTTGGTTTTCAGTTGTTTTTGGCTCCACCACTTTAATTTGAATGGTAATACGAGTACCATTACTCGTTCCAAAGGTACAATCATAACTACCAACCTTTTCTTCCACTTGGTATTGCACTTCGGTCAAAGAAATATTTTCTTCTTCCCCTTCACGCCAAGCTTGAGCATTAGCGCGAGCAATAACTTCAGCATCGTTTAAATTCGCTACATCTTCTAAGTCCATCGAGAAGTTTGAAGCAGAAATACGTTCCCCATATTCTTCATTGACAACATCACGTTCTTTGGTGACGTGCATCGTAATGGTTTTAGCCGTACCACTGGCGGTTTCAACAATCACTTCATAATGAACACCCTTAAATAGAACCGATTTCACTTCGCCATTTAATAAGCCTTTATTTCTAGCAACAATATCAATATCTTCCGGACGAATCATAATATCCACTTCTTGATTGGCTTCAAATCCATAATCTGTACAAACGTATTCTTTTTCATCAAAACTAACCAAACGGTCTGCTACCATGGTGCCATCAATAATATTGGAATCGCCAATAAAACGAGCACAATATTCATTAATCGGTTCATTATAAACCGCTAAAGGACTGCCCACCTGTTCAATTTCCCCCTCACGCATAATGACAATCTTATCAGACATCGTAAGGGCTTCTTCTTGGTCATGCGTTACAAAAACAAACGTAATACCAACTTCACGTTGAATTTCCTTCAATTCCAACTGCATTTCTTTTCTTAAATTCTTATCCAAGGCACTCAATGATTCATCTAGCAATAGCACTTTTGGTTCATTAATCAGCGCTCGAGCAATCGCCACCCGTTGTTGTTGACCACCGGATAATCGTGTCACATCGCGTTTTTCATAGCCTTCCAAACCAACCAGACTTAACATACGCATTACTTTTTGATTAATGATGTCTTTTGGTTCTTTCTTGATTTTCAAACCAAAAGCGATGTTGTCATAGACATTTAAGTGTGGGAATAAAGCGTAATGCTGAAAGACCGTATTTACATCTCGTTTATACGCCGGTAAGGTCGCAATATCCTCACCGTTCATCAAAACGGAGCCACCATCGGTTTCTAAAAAACCGGCAATAATACGTAATAAAGTGGTCTTACCACAACCGGATGGTCCCAATAAAGTAACGAATTCATTTTCATAAATATCTAAATTAATGCCTTTTAGTACCACTTGTTGACCAAAAGTTTTCACTACATTCTTGATTTCTATTAGTCTTTTTGCCATAATCTCTCCCTAAAATTTTGGTGGGGTTGATACCCACAATAATTCCGCCATTTTTTTAGCTCTATTTTCAATCCAATGGATTTCTTTTCCAGTTAGATAAAAGCTATCTCCCTTACGAACCACATATCCTTTTGGATGGGATTGGGTAACCACATGGACTCTTCCACTTAACACATAACCGAATTCTTCACCCTCATGGGGCTCTAAGACTTTTGATTGATGATTTGGTTCAATAACCAAACGAATGGGTTCCATTCTATTTTTCTGCGCATTGGGGACAATCCAAAAGGTTTTGACACCCTCTTGTTCATCCACAAAAGCATCTTCTGCTTGAAAGACAATTTGTTCCTCAACATCTTCTTGAAAAAAACCACTTAAATTTACCCCTAAGGCTTCTGCCACATCAGCCAAACTTTGAATGGATGGCGAAGTCAGATTTCGTTCTAATTGGGATAAAAAACCCTTGGTTAATTCCGTTCTTGAAGCCAATTCCTCTAATGTGAGATCATTTTTTAATCTTAATTGTTTTATTCTTGCACCAATATCAATCATACTTTTTCCTTTGTTTTGTATTACCAAACAAAAAGATTGGCAATACCAAAGTGATGATACCAATCTTTTAACTGATATTCAATATTTTTAAACAAAAAGTTTATAAATTATAAACAAAAGAAAAACTGGATGGAAACCCAGTTTTTATAAAGCCTTGATAACTTGTTCTAATTCTTCCTTCGGTTTGAAACCAACCGTTGTTGTAACAGCTTGACCATTCTTGAAAGCAATCAATGTTGGAATAGACATAATACCATAACGTTGAGCAATTTCTGGCTGTTCATCCACATTCACTTTCACAAAAGTTACGTCACTAATTTCATTGGATAATTGTTCCACTAATGGACCAACCATCTTACATGGACCACACCAATCCGCATAGAAATCCACAAATACTTTTTCATTGTCTTTTAGGATTGCATCGTATTCAGCCATATTTTTAATTACATTCATTTTAAGTTCTCCTTTTCTCTATGCTCTTAGTATGACAGAAACAATTTTTATGACAATTTATTTGCTCAAAGAAGAAGCTGCCATCTCATCTAAGATAACTGTCACATCCGCATGGTCTTGAAGAATAGAAGCTGGACAATCCACACTCTTCTCCCCTTCTAACATATTCTTAACCGCTTGGGCTTTATTGGCACCAGTCGCAATTAAGATAATTTTCTTAGCGCGCATAATAGAAGCCAAACCTTGCGTAATAGCTAAGGTAGGCACTTGGTTTATGTCCCCCGCAAAGAAACGAGCATTATCTTGACGTGTTTGTTCCGTTAATTCCATAACATGTGTTTCACTTTCAAAAGAAGCCCCCGGTTCATTAAAGGCAATATGACCATCGGATCCAATACCTAAGATTTGTACATCCACGGATACCTTCTTTAAAGCAGTTTCATAATCTTTGCATTCTTGTTCAGGATTGCCGGTTTCACCATTTGGAACATGCGTATTTTCTTCTTTAATATCAATATGATTAAATAAATTTTCATGCATAAAAGTATAATAGCTTTCTTTGTGATTTCTTGGTAAACCAACGTATTCATCTAAATTAAAGCTAATTGCCTTAGCATAGGATGTACCATTTTTTTGATGGTCTTCAATCATTTTCTTGTATAAGCCAAGCGGACTAGAACCGGTCGCCAAACCTAATACACAATTTTCTTTATCCATCACCGGACGGAATGCTTCAAAAGCAGCTTCTGAAACTTCCTCATAATTTTTCTTAACCATGATTTTAAACATACTTTTCTCCTTAATCAATTTCAATGGAATAGGAACACTGCCATACTCCCTTAGGTTCTATTTTAATACATCCTTCTCTTTCCTCATAGTCCAAATGATTTTCTGTAAAATCGGTATGAGAATACCACGGTTCTATGCAAACAAAAGGCGCTTCTGGTGACCAATAAGCAAGCCAAGGATAGCCATCATGAAAAACTTTTACAAAATGTTTTCCATCGCTTAATTTTGACCATCGACTACTTGGCTTTTCTAAAATGATGGTTTTTCGCAATTCCACTGGATCTAAATCAATCTTGCTTGTTAAAACACCATTCACTAGTTCTTCTTGCGCAAGTTCAATGTGATAGTCTTGTTGATGCTTTCCTTTTTCTAAAGGACAATTGAAAGCTGGATGCAAGCCGAAATGAAAGGGCATCACTTCTTCATTCTTATTTTCAATGGAATAATGAATCACTAACTTTTTAGCAACTAATATGTAGTCAATCACTAAGCGAAAGTGGTATGGATATTGCTTTAATGTGTCTTCACTATCCTCTAAAACCATCGCAATGGTATTTTCATCGTGATGTATGCAATGAAATAAGCTATTTCTTGTAAAGCCGTGGTTACCCATCTGATAAGGCTTCCCTTTGATGGTTAAATAGCCACTCTTACTTTTTCCAACCATAGGAAAAAGTGTTGGATTTCTACCGGACCAATACTTCGGATTACCTTGCCACATATATTCCAAACCATTTTCTTTGGATTGGAAATGATGAATTTCAGCGGCTTGTTCATCAACTTGAACCAAAACCCATTGATTTTCAATTGTATATGTACTCATATTCACCCCTTTGTTAGTATACTCTTTCCCATATTAAGCATAAAGGTAATAGTTGGTTTATAATAAGATGGTTAAAAGGAGAAATAAAACAGTATGGCATTTATTGATTCCATTAAGGAAAAAGCGAAAGCGGATAAAAAAACGATTGTTTTGCCTGAAGCGGAAGATGAAAGAACCCTCCGTGCCGCGGCTAAAATTTTAGAAGAAGATTTAGCAAATTTAATTTTATTGGGGGATAAAGAAAAAGTGAAAGATGATGCTAAAAAATTGGCTTTGAATATTGACCAAGCAACCATCATCAATCCAAAAACAAGTGATAAGTTAGATATCTATGTAACAACTTTAACTGAACTTCGTAAAGCAAAAGGGATGAGTGAAGAATTAGCTCGTAAGACTTTGAGTGAAGATAACACGACTTTTGGTGTTATGATGGTGAAGTTAGACGAAGCAGATGGGTTGGTATCAGGTGCTTGTCACTCAACCGCCAATACCCTACGCCCTGCTTTACAAATCTTAAAGACGGCGGCAAACGCTAAGTTAGTTTCTGCTTTCTTTGTGATGAGTACGGTGAATAAGGATTTAGGTGAAAATGGTACCTTCATTTTCGCTGACTGTGGTTTAAATCAAGATCCAACAGCTGAACAATTAGCTTCAATTGGGGCTGATTCGGCTAAGAGTTTTGAGTATCTTGTTGGCGGAGAAGCGAAAGTAGCTTTCTTAAGTCATTCCACAAAAGGTAGTGCTAAACATGCTTTAGTGGATAAAGTAAGAGAAGCGGCTGAAATCGCCGCTCGTGACTATAGTGATTTGAAATCCGATGGTGAATTGCAATTGGATGCAGCTATTATTCCGGAAGTTGCCGCCTTAAAGGCAACAAACTCCACTGTAGCAGGACATGCCAATGTCTTGGTATTCCCTAACCTAGATGCTGGTAATATTGGTTATAAATTAGTTCAACGCTTAGGTAATGCGGAAGCCTATGGTCCTATGTTACAAGGAATTGCGAAACCGGTGAATGATTTATCCCGTGGTTGTTCTTGGGAAGATATTGTTGGTGTTGTCGCATTAACTGCTGTTCAAGCTCAACAAAAATAATCAAACAAAAAAGAAGATTAGGTACAGAGTAAGTTGTATCTAATCCTCTTTTTATTTTGGCCAATCGAACACTTTCTCCTTTTTTACTAAAAAGGCTTTTTTTGCTAGTTGCGCCAAAAGTGTATCGCTTAATGAATCCGAGTAAAATTCATGAATTTCTCCCTTTGGAAAACGTTTGTAAAAACGTTTTACCTTCTCTTCTCCATGACAATTTAGACCCATATAATGACCTGTTTTTTGTTCAACAGGTGACGCTATAATGCATTGGATGTGTAGTAAACGACCAAATTCTTGAATTAAAAATTCAGGGGAAGCAGAAATTATCACATCATCTTCTTTTTGTTGATAAAAGGATTTTACATGGTCTAAATGACTTTCACAGAACCGTTTTGTTGCAAGAGGCATATCTTTCACATACACAAACAAATGAAACAGGTTTTCCTTGAAGCTTTGTTTTGAAACAAGCTGTAAGCCATAGCCAATTCCAAAAAAGATGATTCTTGGTAAATTAAGTAAAGTCTTTGGATAATGGCAAAATAAATAGCGAATAAAACCAAAAGTAGAATCACCATCATAAATAGTCTTATCCCAATCATAGACATTCATTTCTTGACCTCCATTGTGCCATCAATTAGATTGGTATACAGTCCAGCCGGTACATGTAAATAAGAAAATGTGTGACCAAATAAAGTAGCAAGAACCAATACTAACTCCAATACCCATTGTCCAATAACTGTCCATTGGAACATTTCATAGATAGCAATAAAAGATAATAAATCTGTTAATGGATTAAAAAGAATTTCAAAACCTAGTGTCAATGCATTTAAGCCACTCATCTTAACCAATAAACCCATTGTTAGTGGATTAACGAACCAAAGTACCATCATAACTAATAAAGTACGAACCCACCTATCCTCTTCTCGTTTATGTGATTGCCATAAGAAGATAATCACGCCAATCCAACGAATTGTACTTAAAATAATTTCCAGCCAATTGCTACGAATAAAGAAATAATAATTCACCGGTTGCGCCTTTATGTAGTTCAAAAAGGAATGGTAAGTAATAAAATTATCGGGCATCGCAAAACGAAGAAATAAGGTTACTAACATCAATATAATTGGACAAATTACAAAAAAAATCATCTTATAGTAATCCAAGAAAAACATTTCCGCATCAATTAAATACACATAAACTTTTTGATTATCTCTAATCTTTAGTAAAAAGCCATACCCAATAGCTACCAGCAAAAAAGCAAAGACATTTTTTTGTCCCAAATAGCTGGCAAAATAAAGAACTAATGGAAAATTCAAGAAAATCAAACAATATAAAATACGGATTTCTTTTCGTGACAAACAAAAGATAAAATAAGCTAACAATAATTCCACACTAATTAAAACAAAGCCATCTGATACAAATAAGCCGGCTAAAATTGTCATGGGAATAAAAGAAACATGAACCACTTCTTCTTTTTCAGAGAAAAGACGATACAACACAAACAACAAATACGACGCTAACAGCATTCGCCAATAATTCATCGAACCAAGTTGAATCAATTGATGACTACGGAAGGAACTGAAAAAAATACCCGCTAACAACACGCAGAAACAAAACCATGGATTTTTTAAGTGAAAACTATCCACGATATTAAAGGTCAAAGATCCTAAAAACCAAAGACTCATAACAATAATCCATAAGCCAAAGGAAATTTGAAAATAACGCAAACAATATTGCAGAGCTTGTTGCCAAAGAGGAAAGCCTTGTAGTAAAGAACCATCAACGAAATTGATATCCAAACTAGCGTATTGTTTCACAAGAAAAAAACCTAAGATACAACTACCCAAGACAACCAAGGATTGCCAACGAAACAAAGAATGAAATGTCTTAGTATGTTGTGACCATAGCGTAAACAACATAAAAGCAATTAGAACAATGGTCCAAAACACAAACCAACCACGACCGAAGTGAAGTCCGATACCAATTAAGAAAAGAAATTCCAATATACCAAAGCTAGCCACAATTCCTAGTGGAAAGCCATATTCTTTATTTTTACTAAAATGAAGCACATGTTGAACCCAGTGTCCTAAGGCTTCCCATAAGACAACAGACGCAACGCTTACTAAAATTCCTAGTACCATACTAGTCTCCCATTCACCTTTACTATTTTAATGGACTTTTCTTTTCTTGTCCAAAAACAAAAGTCTAACTTTTTGGGGTCACATCATTATACCATCTTATCGGAATAATACTGTTTTATGGAGTTGAATATACATTTCATTCATTAGATGAATTACAAAAGGGGATGGAAGAGTGCATTGATGATAATAATCAAAGAATTACCACAAAATTAAAAGGATTAACCCCTGTAGAATACAGAAATCAATCCTTATATATTAATTTGAAATTGACTTTACTTCGTTACTCTATGTTTTTAATATTGAGGCATTTGTGGAACAGGAGCTTCTTTACTTGGTAAATCCGCAATCGCCGCTTCCGTTGTCAAGAATAAACCAGAGATACTAGCCGCATTGAGTAAAGCTGAACGAGTCACCTTAGTTGGATCAATAATACCTGTCTTAGAGAGATTTACCCATTCACCTTTCTTAGCATTAAAACCAATCCCCTTATTTTCCGCTAATTGTCTTTCAAGAATTTCATTGCCATCAAAACCGGCGTTTTCAGCAATCTGACAAATTGGTGTTTTTAAAGCTTCTAGCACAACATTTACACCACGTTGTACATCCACTACATCTTCCTTAAGACTAGACTTCACTTCCTTATAAGCTTCAATCAACGCTAAGCCGCCACCAGACACAACACCTTCTTCAACAGCGGCTTTCGTTGCATTCAAGGCATCTTCGATTCTCAATTTCTTTTCTTTTAATTCTGTTTCTGTGGTTGCTCCAACCTTAATCAAAGCAACACCATTGGTTAGCTTACCTAAGCGTTCTTGAAGTTTTTTCTTATCATAATCAGATGTTGTATTTTCAATCGTCTTCTTAATTTCCGAAACACGATTTGAAACTTCTTCTTTATCACCAGCACCATCAATAATCGTTGTCTTATCTTTCGATACAACCACCTTCTTCGCTGAACCAAGATCAGCTAAAGTTAAGTCTGCTAAATTTTGATTTAAATCCTTTGAGCAGAAAGAAGCACCAGTCATAACGGCAATGTCTGCTAATTGGTTCTTCGAGTTATCACCAAAACCCGGCGCCTTCGTTGCGACCACATTAAAGGTTCCTCTTAGCTTATTGATAATTAAAGTACTCATCACTTCATTATCATAATCTTCCGCAATCAAGACCAATGGCTTATTCACTTTCACTACTTCTTCTAGCAAAGGAAGAATTTCTTGAATGGTGTTAATCTTTTGATCTGTCACTAAAATATAAGGGCTATCTAAAGAAACTTCCATCTTATCGCGATCAGAAACCATATATGGAGAAACATATCCCTTATCGTACTGCATACCTTCCGTCATTTCTAATACTGTTTCAAAAGAACGAGATTCATCCACATTGATAACACCATCATTACCAACTTTAGACATTGCTTGAGCAATGATTTCACCTACTTCTTCACTTCCCGAAGAAATCGTCGCAATGTTTTTAATATCTTCATTAGTGGTGATTTGTTTAGAAGAATTTAATAAAGCCTTCGCTGCTTCCTTAGCCGCTTTTTCCATTCCTTCTCTCATTAAAACCGGATTAGCTCCTTTATCCACTGCCTTTAAGCCAGCGTTAATCATGGCTTGTGTCAAGATAGTGGCAGTGGTGGTTCCATCTCCTGCTACTTCATTGGTGTTATTCGCTGCTTCATAAACCAACTTCGCCCCCATATTTTGAAACTTATCCTCTAATTCCACTTCTTTGGCAATGGTGACACCATCATTGGTAATCACCGGTGAACCAAATGACTTTTCCAACACCACATTTCTTCCCTTTGGACCAAGAGTAATCTTAACTGCATCGGCTAATTGATTGACTCCCTCTACCATTAAATCACGTGCTTCTTTTGCATATTTTAATTCTTTTGCCATAAAAACCTCCTATTCAACAATGGCTAAAATATCTTCAGCCTTAATCAATAAATATTCTTCGTCATTATCTTTTACTTCTGTACCACTATACTTCTTATAGATGACATGTTGACCTTTTTTCAAATCAATTGGAATTAAGTTTCCATTTTCGGTTAAACCCGGACCAACCGCTAAGACTAACGCATGACTTGGTTCATCGCCAGCTTCTTTTGTCTTCAAAACGATTCCGGATGCCGTAACGGTTTCTTCCTTTACTTTTTCCAACACAACATAATCTCGCAATGGTTTTAACATAATTACCTCCTTTAGCACTCTTGCCTGTTATGTGCTAATTAGTAGTTTAGCACAATATCTTTCCCTGTCAATTCATTCACTATAAGTATTTATAAAACACTTTAAAGCAGAATAAAGACACAAGCACGCATCGTTGTGGCTTGATATAAACCTTTGATACTGCTTTGTTCTAAGAATTAAAAATAAGGCATCATCAAGCTATACACCACACTCAAACTAAAAAGCACGACGGGATGACTTGGTTTCAAAACACCCTATGAAGCCTATTATTCAACTGTGTTGCACTCAGCTTGACAATTCAAGAATAAGGAAAATTCCAAAAATATTTCCTTTTCTTTTTACGAACGTAAAACCGCTTGACACTTTTCTTTTAATTCATGCAAAATACTTTCATGAATCTCATTAACTTCACTTTCTTGTAATGTATGTTCACTATCTTGATAACGAATTCTTAAAGCAATGGACTTGTCTTCTTTAGCAACGTGTTTTCCTTCATAAACATCAAAAATATCCACTTGACGAACTAACTGCTTCCCATTTTGACGAATGGTATCAACAATCTTTTGCGCGGGTATTTCCTTCTTAACAACCAAGGCAATGTCACGATCCACTGAAGGATAGCGGTCTAATTCCTTAAAGTGAAGAAGCTTTCTTTTCACTTGATAGAAAACTTCTAAGTTTACTTCCGCATAGAAAGCTTCTTTTAAGGAATATTGTTTTTGAAGCGTTGGATGAACTTCACCAAAAATAGCTAAGAGTTGATGATTCAAGTAAACCAAAGCCGAACGGTATGGATGAAAGTGGCTTATATATTCATTGTTTTCCTTGATTTCAATGTGATCTTGCTGAATACCAAATTTCTTTAACCAAGCCATTAAAATACCTTTTAAGGTATAGAAATCACTTTTTTCTTCTAAACCAAATAACTTATCCTCTTGATAATTTCCTTCTAAGAAAATGGATAAGCGTTCTTGTTCCAATCCCTTCGCATACACTTTTGAAATTTCATAGAAAGCTAATGGATAATTCTTATGGGCTATGTTGTATTGAACACTGGCTAATACAGATGTCATTAAAGAAGTACGCAAATGGCTTCTCGCCTCTGACATCGGCATGGATAAAGAAATCGCTTCTCCCAAAGGCCATAAAGCTTTTTCACTTTCTTCTTTGGATTGTAACGTATAAGTCACAATCTCTTGTAAACCAAAAGAGATAAGTGTTTCTCTTGTCTTACGCTTGGCTATTTGGCGTTCGTTTCTTTCCCCGACGGTTGCTTCCATGCGTGGTAGGGTTGTATCTAAATCATCGTATCCTAACAAACGAATCACTTCTTCTTGTACATCCGCATCTAATTCCATATCTCTTCTATAGCTTGGAATATAACAAGTGATTTCATCTCCTTGCACCAATGGTGTAAAATTCAATCTTTCGAGAATGGAAGAAACTTGTTCTAAGGTGAATTTAGTGCCTAAAACTTGATTTAAATGACTTAGTGTCTCTTTGATTTCAATAGCGGTATAGCCATCCTGTCCTGCTTCAACCGTTTCTTCAATCTCAGCACCTTCTGCTAGTTCAACCAGAAGATCCGTTGCCCTTTGAATAGCTTGTTGAGCCGCTAATGGATCCATTCCCTTTATGAAACGAGAAGCCGCCTCTGTCATTAAATTCAAGCGCGTTGCGGTATGACGAATTTGTACAGTTGAGAAATGTGCCGCTTCCATGAAAATCGAAGTTGTTTCATCATCAATCATGGACTCTTCACCACCCATTACACCGGCAATGCCCGCAAAATGACCACTTGTTTCAATAACAATATCTTCTGGTTCTAATTGGAATTCCACACCATCTAAGGCTCTAATTTTTTCTTGATGACCATCTACCACTTCAATGGAATGGTTTTTTAATTTACTAAGTTGATAAAAATGAAGCGGTTGCCCTGTTTCTAACATAACGTAATTGGAAATATCGACAACATTATTAATACTGTTGATGCCGGAAGAAATAAGGGCTTCCTTTAACCACTTTGGACTAGGACCAACTTTCACTCTACCAATTACTTTTCCTAAATAATACGATGCTTTTTCAGTCTTTAAGTGAATTTGAAAGGAAGATGGCACTTCCCTATGTTCTTGTAATGTTGGCAGTGTTACCTTTCTATTTACAATCGCCGCTACTTCTCTAGCCATTGCCCACATTGATAAACAGTCCGAACGGTTAGCAGTTAAAGAAATATCTAAAATCGTATCATCTAAACCAAGATAGGCTAACACATTCGTTTCACCAACTGGAGCATCCTGATTTAATTCTTCAATACCATTGATTTGTTTATCCCTGAGTAATTTGGTATCAACACCTAATTCCTTTAAGCTACATAACATACCATTCGATTCTAAATTATGAACTGGTTTGGCACTGATTTCACCCATTGGTAACTTAGCTCCCGGTAAAGCGACGATTACTTTCAATCCTGTTCGACAATTTGGAGCTCCGCAAATAATTTGTTTAATATCTGTATCGGAAATACGTACTTGAACTTTATTCAAATGGGTTTTTGGAATAGGCTCTGATTCAATGATTTCACCAATCACCAAGCCTGTTGCACTTGCTAAGGTTTCTAGTCCTTCAACTTCATGACCGGAACGGGTTAAAGATTGAGCTAATTCTTGGGCTGAAATACCCTTTAAATCCACATATTGTGATAACCATTTATAACTTAATTTCATCTTTCTTCCCTCCTAGTCCAGTTCTTGAAATTGGTCTAAGAAACGGGTGTCATTGGTATAGAAATGACGGATATCATCAATACCATACTTCAACATAGCTACTCTTTCCAAACCAACCCCAAACGCAAAGCCGTTGTATTTTTTAGAATTAAAGCCGTTCATCTCTAAAACTTTTGGATGCACCATACCAGCTCCTAAAATTTCAATCCAGCCGGATTGCTTACAAACATGACAACCACTTCCTTCACAAAACGGACAAGACACATCCACTTCTACTGAAGGCTCTGTAAAAGGAAAATAGGAAGGACGGAAACGAATTTGTCTACCTTTACCAAACATAGTGTTTGCCAAGGCTAATAAAGTACCCTTTAAATCGGATAAACGGATATCCTCACCCACAACCAATCCTTCGCATTGCATAAATTGGTGAGAGTGTGTCGCATCATCATCATCACGACGATACACCTTTCCCGGACAAATCAGCTTAATCGTTCCTTGACCATTAGCTTTTTCTAATTCTCTCATCTGCATAGCAGTGGTGTGTGTTCTTAATAAGGTGTTTGGATCAATATAGAAGGTATCCTGCATGTCCCTAGCTGGATGGTCCTTAGGGATATTCGCCAGCTCAAAATTGTAATGGTCTAGTTCGACCTCCGGTCCATCCGCAATGGTATAGCCCATACCTAAGAATAGTTCTTCAATATCGTCTTGAATGGCTAATAGTGGATGCTTTGTTCCCAACTTTCTTTGGTGACCATTTAAACTAATATCAATTTTTTCTTTTTCTAAACGGGCGAAGAGTTGTTGTTCTTCAAGAATCTTTTGAACTTGTTCGATAGCCTTCGTAACACTTTGTTTTAAGGCATTGACTTCTTGACCAAAAGCCGGCTTTTCTTCTTTTGGTAAGTCTTTCATTTGGCTCATTAATGCTTGGATAGAACCTTTCTTTCCTAAATAATCAATTCTTAGTTGATTTAAAATATCTAAATCTTTAGCCTCTTGAATAACTTGCAAAGCTTTTTCTTGTAAATGTTTAATGGATTCGTTCATAATCTTCCTTTCTTGCAATAAAAAACGTCCCTGACAATTGCAGGAACGTAAATATACGCGGTACCATCCTGTTTCGCATGTATTTCATACGCAACTTGATTACGCTTAACGGGCGTTAGCGGAGAGGGTTAATCTCACTCCAAAAGTGAATTCGCTTTCTTGATTAGAATTCCTTTTCAGCTACCGGAATCTCTCTACCTAATACAAGTGAAAGTTACTACTCTTTTATCATCGTATTGCTTAAATTATAGAGATAAACACGCTTATTTTCAAGTGTTTAGTCCTTTTCAATACGACGGTTTTCTTAACTGTCAATGTTCAACTTATTATTGCAATTTACGCAAATAACATAAATTAGATTTTTTACTTCTTTATATCTCTTCTGATATTTAATGCGAAACATAAAATTAGAAGCAATATCACAATGGCGTTAGACTAAAAATCTAACGATTGGAGGTTGGTATTTTATGGCTAAGTATAGTTCTGAATTCAAGAAAAAGTTGTAACGCCATTATTTAATTCTCTTGATAAGTCAAATAAGCTTCATAAAGCTCATCTATTTGACTCGGTTGAAATAAATAGGCATCCCCTAACGGAATAAGCTCTCCTTCTTCATATATAAAACCGGCACTTTCCTTCAAAGCAATGACTGCATAGGCTTGATCCTCTAATACATTTAAAATAGCCCGTAAACTTTCTTCACTTTCCACATAATGAAACAATACATCCAAACCGGATATATTCTGAATGTCACTTTTGAGAGGATAAAATTGACTATTCCCAATAAACAAATAAGCCATTGGTCCAATTAAAATTTCTGTCCCTTTATATCGTTGAATATCTGCCATTAAATCAAAATCCAGTAGACGATGATGCGCCAATAAGGCATCATTACCGACAAAGATAACTACATCACAATTCTCCAAAGCATGACGGATTTTAGAAATATTCTGTTCAAACAAACGGCAAAAACACATTTGGTTTTTTGGGACACCATAATAAAAAAGTGAACGAGCAATTTCTTTTTGAGTTGAAGCTTCTAAGCTTTCACCAATCACATGAAATTCTTCTCGAATACAGGTTAGGACAAGAACTCGACTTTCCCTATGAAGAAGAGGCAAAAGGTCATCGGCTAGCCAAGATTGAGCCAAAGAAGCAGTGGATAAAATGATTTGTTTCATAAGAACTCCTTGCCACTAGTATAACTTTTAATTCATAATGTTTGTAGTATGAAACGTTATTATGGAGTTGTAAGTGGTCGTGTGCAGGGCGTCGGCTTTCGTTATTTTTGTCAATCCAATGCCCTACGTTTAGGTTTGACTGGCTTAGTTAGAAATTTAGATAATGGAAATGTGGAATTTTATGTGCAAGGTGACGAAACAAGACTAATGGTTTTCTTAGATCAAATTCAACAGGGGGATGGTCGTTTTATTCAAGTTAAAGATTATCAAGTCAAAGAAGTTGACTTAGTTCCTAATGAGAAAAAGTTTTCCTATTATTAATCTCTCTTGGTTGCCGGAAGTGTACCGACCCCCAAAAGTTAGACTTTGATATGTACCCGGAATCCCGGACACATATTTATAAACTAGGCGGAACACATGGATGCTATCCTGTATTGTACAGGTGGCATCCATCCTAGTTTTTCTTTAATTCGTTGTTCATTGTAGTACCTTATATATCGTTCAATTTCTGACTTTAATTCTTCATAACCGTTGTCACTACTTTTTTTGCTTATGTTCGTGTCAATGTTAATAATGCCCAAAAACACGGAGATTCATATATTGGAACTTCTATAAGTGTCACCATATTATTTTCAATTTCTTCTTAAAAATGAATTTGTGAATCAAAAAACAATTTGAAATCGCTTACATGTGAAAAAAATAATAAATACTATTGCAATCCCCTTTAAAGCAGGTAGAATAGAACTTGTGAAAACAATAACGAAGGAGAAAGTTATGTCTGAAAAAAATTTAAGTCCACAAGAAGAAGTCAACGAATTGGTTGAAAAAGCCTTAATTGCTTTAGATGATTACGCTGGCTACAATCAAGAAAAAATCGACTACATTGTAGCAAAAGCTACTGTTGCCGCTTTGGATCAACATGGTACCTTAGCTCGTTTAGCCGTAGAAGAAACAGGTCGTGGGGTCTTTGAAGATAAAGCCACAAAGAACCTATTTGCTTGTGAATACATGGTGAACTACATGCGTAACTTAAAGACAGTTGGTGTCATCAGTGAAGATTCAGTAACAGGTATTACCGAAGTTGCCGAGCCGGTTGGCGTGGTAGCTGGATTAACCCCGGTAACCAACCCCACTTCAACGGCTATCTTTAAGAGTCTTATTTCCTTAAAGACAAGAAATCCAATTATCTTTGCATTCCATCCAAATGCACAAAAGTCTTCTGCTGAAGCCGCTCGCATTGTTTATGAGGCGGCTCTAAAGGCTGGTGCTCCTAAGAACTGTGTTCAATGGATTGAAAATCCATCCATGGATGCTACAACAGCTTTAATGAACCATCCTGGTGTTTCAACCATCTTAGCCACTGGTGGTAATGCGATGGTCAAAGCAGCCTATAGTTGCGGAAAACCTGCCTTGGGAGTAGGGGCTGGTAACGCTCCCGCTTATATTGAAGCAACCGCCAACATCAAACAAGCTGTTAATGATATTGCTATGTCCAAAGCCTTTGATAATGGTATGATTTGTGCTTCAGAACAAACGGTTATTGTGGATAAAGAAATTTACAACGATGTCAAAGAAGAATTCAAGCATTACAATGTACACTTCTGTAACGCTAAAGAAAAGAAACTATTGGAAAAATACATGTTTGGTTGTGAAGCCAACGACAAGAATGTTGAACAAGCAAGATTAAATAGCGCTGTTGCTGGTAAAGCGGCGGCTTGGATAGCTAAACAAGCAGGCTTTACAGTGGATCCTAAGACTTCTATCTTAATTGCTGAAGTAAAAGAACCGGGTGTGAAAGAACCATTATCTCGTGAAAAACTATCCCCTGTTCTAGCTATGGAAAAAGCAGATAGTATTGCGGATGGCTTTGATAAAGCAGAAGCGACGGTTATGTTAAATGGGATTGGTCATACTGCCGCCATTCATACTAGAAATGAAAAGCTCGCAAAAGATTTTGGTAAGCGTATGAAAGCTTGTCGTTTGATTTGGAACTCCCCTACAACCTTTGGTGGTATTGGTAATATCTATAATTCCTTTATTCCATCCTTAACATTAGGTTGTGGATCATATGGACATAACTCTGTATCCGGTAACGTTGGTCCAATCAATTTAATCAATGTCAAAAAGATAGGAAAGAGAAGAAATACTATGCAATGGTTCAAGATTCCAAGCAAGATTTACATCGAACAAAACTCCATTACTTACCTACGCGATATGCGTGAAATCACTCGTGCCTTCATCGTAACCGATCGTACCATGGTTGACTTGGGCTATGTACAACGCATTCGTGAACAATTAGCGTCTCGTTTAAAACCTGTCCAAGTGCAATTATTCTGTGATGTTGAGCCTGATCCAAGCTTACAAACGGTTAAAAAAGGTTGGGAATTGATGCAATCTTTTAAACCAGATACTATCATTGCTTTAGGTGGTGGATCCGCCATGGATGCCGCTAAGGGAATGTGGTTATTCTATGAACATCCAGAAGTTGATTTCGCTGACTTGAAACAAAAATTCATGGACGTTCGTAAACGTGCTTTCCAATATCCTGAACTAGGTAAGAAATCCAACTTAGTATGTATCCCAACCACTTCCGGTACTGGATCTGAAGTTTCTCCATTCGCTGTTATTACCGATAAAGAAAAAAACTTAAAATATCCATTAGCTGACTATTCCTTAACCCCAACCGTTGCGATTGTTGACCCTGCCTTGGTGATGAACTTACCTTCTAAAGTAACTGCCGACTCCGGCATGGACGTCTTAACTCACGCTTGTGAAGCTTACGTATCTGTCATGGCAACGGACTATACCGATGCTTTAGCACTTAAAGCCGTTACAATGGTCTTTGAATACCTATCTCGTGCCGTTCATAATGGCGCTAAAGATGAAGAAGCTCGTGAAAAGATGCATAATGCGTCCACCATGGCTGGTATGGCTTTCGCAAATGCTTACTTGGGTATGTGTCACTCACTATCCCATAAAGTTGGAGCCGAATTCCATACAGTTCACGGTAGAACTTGTGCTACTTTCTTACCTTATGTCATTCGTTATAATGGCACAAAGCCGGAAAAACCAGGTTTATGGCCTAAATATCAATACTACAATGCTGATGAACGCTATTGTGAATTAGCTCGTGCCATTGGTTTGAAGTTTGATACGGTTCAAGAAGGTGTTCAAAAGTTTGCCCAAGCTGTTTATGACTTAGGAATTGATGTTGGTATGGAAATGAATTTCAAGTCACAAGGAATTGATGAAAAGACTTGGGATGAAAACCGTGAGAAGATTGCTTACTTAGCTTATGAAGATCAATGTTCACCAGCAAATCCTCGTGTGCCTATGATTCAAGATATGATGGATATTATGAAGGCCGCTTATACTGGTGAAGTAATCACTTACAATCAACACTAATCTAAAACGTGGTATTTCAACAATACCACGTTTTCTTTTGGATAAAAAAATATAACTCCAAAAAGTTGGATTGGTGTCTAACTTTTAGGGGGCACTTCATTAAGATTCCCCGCTTATATTACAAATTTTTTGGGACATTTTCACTGAACATTGACAACCATTTTATCCTATTGCAAGGTATACATTAAAATAGCTCCCGCTATTGCCACATTTAAACTCTCAAAACCATCCATTTCAATGCGTGTGATTTCATCACATAAGGCCAATAATTCATCCTTAACGCCTTGTCCTTCATTACCTAAAAGGATAGCGATGTCATTTATTTTCTGAACTTCTTTTAATGGAATGGATTTTTTTAGACTGGTGCCTAAAACTTTTAAACCTTGCTTCTTTAAAAAAGCAATCACACTCTTTAAATCCTGGCGAAAGATAGGCATTGAAAAAATAGCCCCTTGTGAAGATTGCACACACTTCGCATTAAAAGCATCGCAACAATTCTCACTACAATAAATAGCTCCAAAGCCAAACGATTTAGCCGTTCGAATAATCGTTCCAAGATTACCTGGATCCTGTACTTCATCTAACAAAATAACTTTCTTATATCTCTTTTTTTCAAAATGAGGTATTGCACATAAACCAAGTTTATGAATGGTGGATTGCGATGTTTTTAATTTCCGGATGATTTCTTTTGTGACAAGAATATCCCCATCCTCATCCGAAAGAATGGCTTTTAAAACATGAGCATTATTCGCTTCCTCTATCAAATGTTCCGTTTCAACTAGGAAAAGCTGATGTTCATCCCGACCCTTTTTCGTTTGTAAAGAAGTCCATATTTTTACTTTCTTATTTTGTAAAGAAGTAATCTTTTCCATTAATGATGCCTCCTTTGTCGTAATACTTCAAAGCAGAATACCGAACAAGCGCTCGCCGCATTTAAAGCATTCTTAAAGCCGTTCGCATAAGGAATATAAACCGCTTGATTCACCTGTTCCAACACCTGTTTGGATAAACCTCTTAGTTCACCACCAACGCATAGAATAGACGGTTTTGTGTAATCGGCTTCATCATACACAATCGCCTGATGACGATAGCCTGCATAAACAGTAAAGCCCTTTTGTTTCAAAAGCTTTAAATCACCAGCTAAATCTTTGGATTGAATGATGGGGCAATGGTCAAAAGCTCCTGCCGAAGACTTTAAAATAACCGATTCTAAATCATGCCAATGATACTCCGGCATTAAAATGCCATCCACCCCGGCACTATAGGCAGTCCGAACAATATAACCAAAATTAAATGGATCCACAACTCCTTCTACCACTAAAAGAAAAGAGCTGTTTTGTATATCCAATTCATCCATTTTTCTTTCACTGACATCCGCTAAAAGACCACCATGGGTTTTACCCAATGCTAAAGCATCAATCTCTTCTCGTTGAACCCGATGAATAGGAACACCGGCTTCATGAGCTTTAAATAAAATATAATTTAAATTTCGGTCTCTTTTCTTTTCAACCACATACAAGGCCTTGATAACTCTTTTTTTGGCTTCCAAAGCCGCTTTGATGGAAGTTGCTCCTTCTAAAATCATACTCTACCTCGACGGATAATATCATCCTTCTTCAATGCAAAGGGAACTGGAATTTCAACAATTTCCATTGGTCTTTTCGCTCTTTCCATAACCTCACCATTGATGTTTTGAATATGGCTTACCACGAAAGAACGCTTTGGCATGCCTGGTGATAATACTTCCAGTGTTTCCCCAAGGCAAAACGCATTCCGTACCTGCATTTTAGCAGTCCCATTTTTATATTCCATAATGGTTGAAATGAAATCATGATTAACATCATGATTGGTCGTTGGATGATAAAGAATTGTTTCTATATCGTTTTCACCCGGGTACAAACCGCTCGCTGTTTCGCGATTTTCCACACGGGCAATCTCTTTTAAATGAACTGCCATTTCTTCCTTCGTTAATGGTGCTTGTTTCAAATAAATTGCATCAATCAATTCACGATAAGCACGCACCACATTCGCTACATAATATTCCGTCTTCATTCTTCCTTCGATCTTAAAGGAAGGCACATTCGCCGCCATTAAATCATAAATGTATTCAGCTGCCATTAAATCCTTTGAACTCATGGTAAATAATTGTCTCTGACTTAATTCTTCATCTCCATCAAACAACTTATATTCCCAACGACACGATTGTGCACATCCACCACGATTGGCATCTCTTAGAGTCATACGATTAGATAAAGTACAACGCCCCGAATAATTTACACACATACCACCATGAATAAAGGCTTCCACTTCCACCGGACATTCTTTTGTGATAGCTCTTACTTCTTCAATAGAACATTCCCTAGCTAAAACAACGCGGTCTAAATGAAATTCATCCACTAAGAATTTCGCTGTTTCCACATTAGTAATCGACATTTGTGTAGAACAATGTAGCTCTAGTTTCGGTGCCACCTCTTTAGCAATACGCATAATCGCCGGGGAAGCGACGATAATCGCTGTTACACCAAAGTCCTCCAGCCTTTTCAAATACTCTTTTAAACCATCAAAATCTTCCTCATGCGGTATCACATTAACCGTCACGTGCACTCTGGAACCATGTTCTTTCGCAAAAACACAAGCTTCTTGAATATCTTCTAAGCTGAAATTTGAAGCTCGAGAACGCAATGAAAAATTCTGTCCACCTAGGAAGATGGCATCCGCCCCATATAGAATAGCTGTTTTCGCTCTGGCTAAATCACCGGCCGGCGCTAATAATTCCGGTTTTTTCATACCCTCACCGTATCGTTTTTTGACCATAATAACCATCTTCCAACGGCAAATCGGAAAATGCCTTTCTATACTTCATTTCCTCTTCTTCATAGTTGGCTCCATTTAAAATCTTACTATAAGATTGAATAGCCTGTTCATTTTCTTCTTTACTTAAATAATGAGAATTCATTTCCAAGCGTTCAACTCCCCTTTCAACAAACTTTTGAATATACTTAAAACTTTGTAAAACAAAATCCGTATAAATCACGGTTCCAAATTCATCCTCATAAATAGGCATATGTCCATCGCGATGGGTTTCTTGAATCCAAAGTTTTTGATTACGGACCAAGCTGTGCTCTAAATGGCTGTAATTTTGATACGCACTTAACAAATGACGCTTGGAAACAGACATCATCTGATAGCCATGAATGGGTAAAGAAAGATGCGGAACCATCGATGAAATTGTCATGATTTCCCTTTCCGTTAATAAAGGTGAAATAACGGCTCTTTGAAGACCAAGGCTCATCCATATTTCAGCATCTAAAGAAGAAGTAACTAGTGTTTCCGGCGAATAAATCAATTGCTTCATTCTACCTAATTCCTTTGCTTTCTGTAACAAAGCTAGATCAGCGAACAAGATGCTTTCTATTCCCGCTTCTAACAAATCCTGTAAATCCTTTTGAGCTTGTTTAATTTCAAACTGGGAAAATAAGCGATTCATTAAAACCGCCATTCTCCGTTCTTTCATCATTCTTTTTTTTAAATGAATCAACTCTTCCTTCAGAAAAGAACGAGCGGAACTAAAGCAACTATTTTGAAAAGCAAAGATAAACTCTTCAGCCCCTGCCTTTTCAAAGCTTTCTACATCTTCTAAGTTGTCTATTGTGATGGATAAATAAGTCATAGAATCATTATACACGATAGCCATCCATTTGATGATATACGATACTCTTGTTCTTAATTGTCTTATGGTTAGGTCTATGCTATTTTAGATAGGTCTAATTTAGAAAGGATAGAGAATTTGATGAATTTAAAAGAAAGGTTTTCAAACAGTGCTAAAAACTTAAAAGATGTCCGTTATCTTGCCATCATGGCTATTTTCATTGCTTTAAAAATTATCGCTACCAACTATCTTCACATCACTGTATCCCATAATTTAAGAGCTGGATTTGGATTTGTTTTAGTGGCAGTTGAAGCTAGTATCTTAGGTCCTGTGGCCGGCATGCTGTCAGCAGCTATTACCGATACCCTTGGTTTTATGTTGCAACCAAATGGGACTTACTTTCCAGGCTATATCTTAACCGCTATGTTAGGTAGTTTCTTTTACGGCATCTTCTTATATGGCAATCAAATTAAAGTTCGTCATTTAATTCTAGCTAAAATGTGCAACTCCATCTTTACCAATATTTTCTTAAATAGTCTTTGGTCCTCTATGCTTTATACCAAAAAAACACTTTGGGGCTATATGACTGCTTCAGCCATTAAAAACACAAGTTTATTCCCACTGGAAGTTATTCTTCTCCTTCTATTATTCAATGCTTTAATTCCTATTCTTAATGCCAAACATCTACGTACAGTCAAAAATGACTTTCCATTGCGTTTCTAGGCTTTTCAAAATGCCTTTTGTTTTGGAGTATAATGGTGAAAAGAGGATTATGTATATGAGCTTTTTAAAGAAAACAAAAAATACAGATGAACTGGTGGATACGGTTTTTTCGTTATCCGAAACAGCAAAGAAGGATTTCGAGCCAACAACAGTTAATGCGACAATTGGTACTTTGTATGATGAAAATGGTCAACTATTCGCTTTTGATAGCGTCTTTGCGCCATATGATGAAATTCCCCATACGGTTAAAGCCGCTTACGCTTCAGCCTTTAAAGGAAATGAAAATTATCGTCAAGCCATTTTAAAATGGGTTTTTCAAGATAAAAAAGTTCAATTTAAAAAAGAAGTCATTGCGACACCGGGGGGTACAGGAGCTGTCGCCCTAGCTTTTTCGAATTTCTTAGAAGCAGGTCAAACGGTTTTAATCCCTGAGATTGCTTGGCCTGTGTATCAGTTAATGGCTAGTGAACATAATTTAAAAGCTGTTTATTATTCCTTATTTGAAGAAAATCATTTTAATTTAAATGGTCTTAAAAAACTTATTTTAGAACAGCTTCCATCCAATGATAAATTCCTGCTTGTCATCAATGATCCATGTCAAAATCCAACTGGTTATAGCTTAAGTCTTTCCGAATGGCAAGAACTGGTTTCTTTTCTAAATAGCTTACCTAAAGATAAGCACATCATTTTATTAAATGATGTGGCTTATATGGATTATACTTTCCATAGTGATGGTCGTGCTTTCTTAGAAGTTTGGAATGAATTAGATCATAACATTTTAGCTTTGATTGCTTATAGTTGTTCTAAAAGCTTTACCTCTTACGGTATGCGTCTTGGTGCTTTACTTATGCTCCATCAAAAACAAGAAGTTGTGGATGCTGTGCTACATGTCATGGATAAACAAGCACGTTCTTTGTGGTCAAATATATCCAATTCCGGTATGGAAAATATTGCCAACATCTTAATTCATCCGGAAGCTTATTTAAAAGAAAAAGACTTAGCCGTTCAATTATTGAAAAAAAGAGCTGACTTATTTATGCAACAAGCTGATGCTTGTGGTTTACGCTATTATCCTTTTAAAGAAGGTTTCTTCTTGACCTTGGTTTGTGATGAAAAACGAGAAGCTTATCATCAAGCTCTTATCAAGCACCATATTTATTGTGCTCTTGTTCCAAAGGGAATTCGTATTGCCCTTTGTTCCTTACCATTAGTGAAAATAGATGGTCTAGCCAAACGCTTAAAAGAAATACAAGGAGAATTATAATGCCAGCCGCTACAACTCATGACATCTTTGCGAAGGCCGTGTATCGCTTATATTCACCATCTGTTCGTCAAGAAATTCCTTTTAATGCGCTTTATCTTTTAGGCTCTCAAGGTCCGGACTTTCTTTTCTTCTCCTCCACTTCTTTTGGTCAACTTAATCAATTAGGCAGGCGTTTGCATCGGGAGAAAGTAAAAGAAACATTAGAATTTCTTACATCGTATCAGCAACTAAAGCCACGTTTAAAGCCCTATGTAGCAGGTTTTATTTCTCATTATGTATTAGACGCTTTCTCACATCCCTTTATTGACGCCAAAGCGAAAGAGCTAAATCATAAGAATGCTCATATTGAAATTGAATCACAGATTGATACTTGGTCTTTGTCTCAACAAGGATTGAAAATTCAAGATTATCGAGTGCATAAACACGTCCATCTAAACCATGTCAATAAAGAATTAGTCGCTACAATGTATCAGTGTTTATTCAAAGAAATCTTTCATGTGGATGTAAAGGTCAAGAAACTTATTTCTTGTTTGGCAGACTTTGAGATTGGTTTACTGCTTTTAAAACCAAATGCGACCAAATTCAAATGGGTAAGGCGTATTGAAAAGTTTTATGGCTTAAATCCCTTTATATCTTCGATGATGCTAAAACAGGACTCAGCTTTAGATTTTCTAAATTTACAGCATGAAGCCATCCAAACAGAATTAGGTGTCAGTAAACTAAGTTATCCTGAAGTTTATGGTAAAGCATGTGTTGTCGCAGCTTCGATTATGAACGAACATTTAGATCCTTACTTGCTTTGTGACTTCAATGGTCGACCAATAAAAAAAGACACAAACGACTAATCGTCTGTTTGTGCCCAGCTTGGCAATTCTTCACCCTTACGAACTAAGATAGTCTTTTGGTAATCCGTTTGATTGAGGTAACGAAGGATGGCTTCCTCTTCCTCAGGACTACAGCCCACTAAAATCTTAACATCCATTTCGCGACTAAGAATATCAACTGCTATCACTAAAGAAGTAATCTTATTCCGATTTTCACTACCGGCATAAAGACTAGCACCATTACCATTGGTACTCTTAGTTTCATTTACATAACCATAGTCAGCCGGATAAATTAAATTTGGAAATTGGGGATGTCTTTCCCCTTTTTTTCTTAGAATGGTATATCCACTTGATAAAAATAGTGTATCAACCTTTTGCCAAAAATAAGCACTGTTTTGTAGTTCCATACGATTCCCCTTGAACATCTTTATCATTCTACTATTTTCAAAAGAAAATGTAAATAATTACGAAACATTTTGAAACTTTTTACATGTGTTTCAATGGGATTTTTAAATGTTGCAACATAGCTTCACAATCATAGATTTCATATTTCGACATTACCGCTGCCACAATCGCTAAACAAGCATAAGCATCCGAACCGGCATGATGATGATTCAAAGGAACATCCAAATACTGTGCTACGGTATTTAATTTATGATTGACCAATAAAGGAAAGGCTCTTTTGGATAAAGGAACCGAATCAAAATAAACTACCTTTGGTAAAGGACAACCTGTATTCAAGCAACAATCTCGTATCACCGACATATCAAACAAAGCATTATGGGCTACGACAATTCCACTTTCCAACAAGTCTTTGATCTTTGGATAAACCTCCGGCAAAGTTGGTGCATCCTGTACATCCTTAGGGTGAATACCATGTACCTTCATATTGAAGTATTCAAAGTGATTGGCGTTTTTAGCCGGCTTAATCAAACTATAAAAAGTTTCTTCTAATACCCCATCTTCTAAAACACTTAATCCAATTGCACACATACTTTTATGATTAGAATTGGCGGTTTCGACATCCACTGCAATAACTCTAGTCATGGTCTTCCTTCACATGTAAATACGTGACTTGGAAGATTTTTTCAATATGTTCATCATCCATTGAATAAAAAACATTCTTACCTTCTTTACGCATACGCACCAATTTTGTTTTCTTTAAAGAAGCGAGCTGATGGGAAATGGCTGATGTACTCATATTCAATAAAATAGCTAAATCACCCACACACATCTCTGAAACAAATAAGGCCGACATAATTTTCAAACGAGTTCCATCCGCAAACATTGAAAAAATCATCGACATACCGGCAATATCTTCCTCTGTAATCATTGCCATCTTCGCTTTCGCAACTGCTCTTTCGTCTACAATACTCATGCTTTCCCTTCTTTCTTTGGCGCATATCTATCCATATACACTTGAATCCTTTTTTTATTATAAAATGGTATCACTTGAATGGAATCATCACATAACACAAAACGGATTCGATCTTGTTCCCAATCTTTTTCATAGGACCAACGATACAGTTCATCCCAATACAATAAAAAGACTTCCTCTCTTTTTTGATATAAGACCAAATAATCTTTCGTTACTTCTAGTAAAGGAATATCAGGAAACTGGAATAGACAAATTAAACAATACGCCGCTATCACAAGACCCATCAATCCCCAGACCACATTTACCGCAAACAAAGCCAATGATAAAAATAATACCATATATAGCACAAATTTCGGTTTAGCATAAAAACGTTTTTCAATCAATCGTCGGCTATCCAAATTAGCCACCGCTATCACGTGCGATTTCATGGAAATATTATAGCACTTTCTATTTTCCTGTTATAATACTAAATTGGAAGAGAGGTTCTATGAAAAGCCCTATCAATTTTGAAATTACACATATTTGTAAACAATCAGCAGCTAGAACCGGTATCCTTCATACGCCACATGGTGATGTGGAAACGCCCATGTTTATGCCTGTTGGCACTTTAGCTACTGTTAAATTCATTTCTCCGGAAGAACTTTATGCGATGCACACCGGTGTTGTTTTAGCCAATACGTATCATTTATGGCTAAGACCCGGTGAAGATATTATTGCTAGGGCTGGGGGTGTTCAAAAATTTATGAATTATAAAGGACCCATGTTGACAGATTCAGGAGGCTTTCAGGTTTTCTCTCTTTCGGATACAAGAAAGATTGCTGAAGAAGGTGTTTACTTCAAGAATATCTTCAATGGGGATTCTTTATTCTTATCTCCCGAAAAATCCATTCAAATCCAAAATAAAATTGGTGCAGATATTATAATGTCTTTCGATGAATGTATCCCTTACCCCGCCACGTATGATTACGCTAAAAAGTCCATGGAAAGAACACTTCGTTGGGCAACGCGCGGTAAAAAAGCCAATGAGCGCCCTGATGAACAAGCTTTATTTGGTATTGTTCAAGGTGGGGATAATGAGGATTTACGCCGTTATTGTGCTGAGAAACTAGTTGAAATGGACTTTTCCGGTTATGCGATTGGTGGTACTTCCGTTGGTGAAGATAAAGAAACGATGATGCGTATGGTGGATTATTGCACCCCTTATCTGCCGGAAGATAAACCAAGGTATTTAATGGGGGTTGGAGCGGTGAATGATTTATTAGGAGCGGTCTTAAGAAATATTGATATGTGCGATTGTGTCCTACCAACTCGTATTGCTCGTCATGGTACTTTATTAACCAGTGAAGGTCGTATCAATATTCATAAAGCAATTTACAAGGATGACTTTCGTCCTTTGGATAAGAAATGTGATTGCTATTGTTGTGAAAATTATAGTCGTGCTTATCTTCACCATCTTTTCAAAACCAAAGAAGGTTTTGGAACTCGCTTAATGTCGATTCATAATATTCGTTTCTTAATTCGTTTAATGGAAAAGGCAAGAAAGGCGATTAAAGAAGATCGTTATTTGGACTTTATGAATGAAACCCTAGCCAATATGGGCTTTGATGAAAGAGGATTTTAGATGAAAACAGATTGGAAAACCGGTGATTTTGATTATGATTTGCCCCATGAACTCATTGCTCAAAGTCCTTTAAAAGACCGAGCAACTTCTAAAATGTTATGGATTCATAAGCAAAGTCAAAGTTATGAAGACAAACATTTCCATGATATTGTGGATATTTTAAAACCTGGGGATGTCATTGTGAGAAATAACACTCGTGTTATCCCAGCCCGTTTATTTGGTATTAAAGAAGAAACCGGTGCTCATGTGGAATTATTATTATTGAAACAAAACGAAAAGGACGTTTGGGAATGTTTAATCGGTAATGCTAAAGTGGTTAAAGTTGGCACAATGGTTTCTTTTGGTGATGGATGTTTAAAGGCACAGTGTCTTTCTATCAAAGAAAAAGGACTTCGTCAAATGAAGATGATTTATGAAGGTATTTTTACAGAGATACTGGATGAATTAGGACAAGTTCCTTTACCACCTTATATTAAGGAAAAACTAGCTGATCCAGAACGCTACCAAACCGTGTACGCAAAAGTAGAAGGTTCAGCCGCCGCTCCAACCGCCGGCTTACACTTCACCAAAGAAGTGGATGAACAATTAAAAGCTAAAGGAATCACAATTGTAGAAGTGACGCTTCATGTTGGCTTAGGTACTTTTCGACCAATGGATGTTGAAGATGTCCATGATCATGTCATGCATTCAGAAGTCTATGAAATGTCTAAAGAAACAGCTTCTATTTTAAACCGAGCAAAACAAGAAAAGAGACGTATTGTTGCGATTGGAACCACTTCCGTTCGTACTTTAGAAACCGTTTGGAATCGCTTTGGTCAATTTCAAGAATGCCATGGTGAAACAACTTTGTTCATTTATCCTGGTTATGAATGGCACACTTGCGATGTAATGCTAACGAATTTTCACTTGCCAAAGTCCACTTTGTTAATGATGATTTCTTCTTTTATGGGCTATGAATTTACGAAAGAAGCCTATCGCCATGCGGTGGATGAAAAATACCGTTTCTTCTCTTTTGGCGATTGCATGTTGATTGACAATGACTGAAGAAGAAAAGAAAGAATATATCAAATACATCCAAGGCATTCGCCATTCTTTTAAAACCAACTATTATTTACAGTCTTTAAAAGAGATTGAAAAGAATAAAAAAGAAAAACCCGGTCATAAACCAAGTTTACTCTTGCATGTTTGTTGTATTGTTTGTGCTTGTTGGCCTTTGGAATTTCTTCGTGAACACTTTGATGTAACGATTATATTCAATAATTCTAATATTTATCCTGAAAGTGAATATCATAAACGTTTTAATGAAGTTAAACGGTATCTTCATGAGCGTTACAAGGACGAAATACCAATCATTGAATTGCCTTATCGACAAGCTGAATTTATTGAAAAATTAAGACCTAGAGCAAGTGATCCGGAAGGATGGAAACGTTGTTTTATGTGCTATGAGGATCGTATGGTTGAATCTTATCTTTATGGTGAAGAACATGGCTTTGATTATTTCACAACAGTTATGACCTTTTCACGCCAAAAGAACTCGCAAAAAATCAATCAAATTGGCGCCTCTTTACAAGAGCATTTTTCTAAAACTAAGTATTTCTTCTCGGATTTCAAGAAAGCCGATGGCGCTAAAAAAGCGAATGAACTTGTTCAAAGATATCATATCTATCGCCAAGATTATTGCGGTTGCATCTACTCTTATCAAGAAAAGATACATCATGATAAACAAAAATAAAACCCATTCATTTCAAAAGATGAACGGGTTTTATTTAGACGATGTCTTCCTCTGCATCCGACCAATAGTAAGTAAGGTCTTCTTTTTGAATAATCCTCTGATTCACAACGAAAGAATATACCAATTTTTGTGATAACTTATCCCTTTACCATCACTTTCGCATTATCGATAAATGAACTAACCGTTTCTATCCCCTTACTTTTCCTACAATCATTGTACTAAAGTCAAAAAACAGTTACAATTCTTTTTAAATCTGCTATATTTTCCAAGGGGTGATTTCATGAAAGAAAGGATTATTCATCAAGACCTTAAACTAATACCTTATTACCAAAATGATGAAGTATTCCTTGCTTGGTATCAAGATTTAGATATCTGTAAACAAGTTGATAACCGAAATAAACCATATGATTTAGAAAGCTTACATCGTATGTACAATTACCTAAACACACATGGTGAATGCTACTACATTGAATACAAAGGTGTTTTAATAGGTGATATTTCTTTGCGAGATAATTCCGAAATAGCCATTGTTATATCCAAACCATATCAAGGAAAACACATTGGTAGAAAATGCTTGTTAGAAATAATAAAACTAGCGAAGGAAAAAGGTATGTATAAAGTTATTGCCAATATCTATTCTTTCAACAGACAAAGTCAATACCTCTTTCAAATTCTTGGTTTTCAAAAAACAGAGGATGAATGGTATGAATTCATCCTTTAAAACAAAGCACTTTTAGGATTTTGATATAAACTTTAATCTTGCCTCAGCACATAAATTTTATATTAAATCTTTGTTATGAACCTAACAAATCATGATATAATATGATGAAGGTATGTGCTCGTGGCGCAAGTGGACAGCGCATTTGATTCCGAATCAAAAGGTTATGAGTTCGAATCTCATCGAGCACACTAGAAAAGCTTGTTGATTGTATTTTATAGCGATTTCAACAAGCTTTTTTGTGTAGTTAATTATTCAACAAAATAAGTTTTCCTGATGAAAACAAAAATTTTACTTCAATTGCTTTACCTAAGGTTTCCCCATCCACATGAATATAAACAGGCTGATTAAACTTAAAGTGTTCCTGATCTTTTTGTTCAATATGTACATAGGGTGTATTCACATGCTTACCATCCCTAGCACTTGGTATCAAGCTCACCATGCGAAAACGCTTAATTTTAGAAATTTTAACAAAATCCAATAAACCATCTTCCGCACTAGCGTTAGGACTAAATAAGAAACCGCCACCCTCATAGCGTTGATTCATCACCGCAATAAAGGCAATTTCTTCCTTTTCATCGCTTAAAGAAAATGGTTTATATTCAAACATGGATAAAGCACCATAGGCAAGATAAACCAAATGTCCCATACCAATCTTATTCAATGGTGCTTTCCAATGACTTTTGGATACATGGTAACAAGCCAAAGCATCATAGCCAATTCCACAAGAAATCAAGAAACGACGTCTTTGTGGATAATCCCCTTGTAAAATTTGAATTTCCGGAACATCCACTTGCCGATATCCCTCTTTCAAAATAGCCTCTAAAGCCACTTGTGCATCACGCGTAATATTCATTCCCCGACCAAAATCATTTCCCGATCCACTTGGTATATACCCCAAACGAACCTTTGTGAAATCGCGAATGGCATTGACCGCTAAATTCATCGAACCATCCCCACCAATAATAATGACATCCATCACTTGTCCATGCTGTAAACCTTTTAAAATATCGTTGACATCATGGTTTTTCGTCGAAAAGAATACTTGATATAAAATACCTCTTTTCTGAAATTCATTTTCTACATACAACCATGTTTTATTTCGGTACGATCCTGAACCGGGATTTACAATCACATAATACACAAAGCCTATTCCTCCTCAAATCTAAGGATACAATTTTGTCCATCCCCACTTATTTTTACATTCGGATAAATTGCTTTCAACTCATCTTCATACATTTTCGGAAATGGCATGGCTGGTGAATAGTGCGTTAACCAAAGTTGTTTCACTTGACACTTTCGAGCGATATCGCAAGCTTCTTGCATCATCATATGCTTATTCATTTGTGCATTCTCTATCTTTTCAACATCACCATACATTCCTTCCGCCACCAACAAATCCACCTGTAAAGACTGTTGCACCAAGGAACTAGCCGGTCTAGTATCTGTCGCATATACAAAAGAAATACCTTTTCTCTTATCTCCTAAAACAGCGCTTGGTTGAATTTCTTGACCATTGAAAGTAATCGTTTCTCCCTTTTGAAGTTTAGACCAATATTGCACCGGCAAACCGAAAGCCCGTGCTTTTTCAACTAAGAATTTTGGTTTTCTCTTCAAATCAAAACGGTATCCCAAACATTCCACACTATGCACCAATGGAAACGCCTGTACCTCTAAATCTTCTAGTCTAAAATGAGAATGACCATCCATTTCAATGCATTCAATCGCAAAGGGAATAAAACGAGCAATTAAGCTAACCCCTTGAATAATTTCCTTTAGTCCTTTTGGTCCATAAATACGAATTGGTTCCGTACGGCTATTTTTTGCCATAGTTAGCAATAAACCGGGTAGACCGGCCGTATGGTCCGCATGATAGTGCGTCAAAATAATCGTATCAATTTGTTTCAAAGAGAGCCCTTGTTCTTGTAGAGCAATCTGTGTTCCCTCACCACAATCTATCAAAGTAGCTTTCCCTTTGACCTTAATATATAGCGAAGTTAACCAACGGTTTGGTAATGGAACAGTTCCACCAGTTCCAATTAAATGGACTTCTATCATGTTGCCTCTTTCTTACTGTTGTTTTAATAATTCCGATAACTTCGGCATTAATTGCTGTTTACGAGAAATAATTTTCGGATCAAAACCGCTATGGTCATCAATAATGGTTTCCAATAAATCCTTTAACACATAGCCCATTGGACCACCATACACAAAGTAAGAACCATTGCCCAAGACATCGGTAAATAACATAACTAATAAATCCAAATCTTTCTTCTCTTGTTCCTTGAAAACCTGTTCTTTCATCTTTGGTATCAAGGATTGCACTTCTTCTGTATGAGAGAAATTTGTTTGCCCAATCGCAATGTGATAATGATCCACATCGTAGAACTTCAAATCGCGGTAAAGAATATCCTTTGGGGTTGAATCCTTTAAAGCAACCGAAGCCGCCAGCATTTCAATCGCATAAGCATTCACATCTTCAATTTCCGCAATCTTAGCCAAATATTCCACTGTATCTTGATCTTCTTGCGTTGTTGTTGCTGACTTAAAATTCAAGGTGTCTGATAAAATAGCGGACATCATTATCCCTGCCATTTGTTTGGATGGTGCTAAACCAGCTTCTTTGTATAAAAGATTAACAATCGTACAAGTACAGCCACAACGATGATTGCGGTATTCAATTGGATGACTCGTTGTAATATCACCAATATGATGATGATCCACAATCGCTACAATATCCCCCTTATCAATATTTTGCATCGATTGATTGGTCGCGGAATGGTCTACCAAAGCAATTTGTAACTTATGATAATTTCTTGTATGGTATCGTGAAACTCCACCAACGATATCCCCCTTATCATTTAAAACCGGATAGGAACGCACACGTGAATGATTCATCTTCACAGCAACATCTTCCACATACTCCATATCCAAAAAAGTGATTGGATTAGCTGACATAATTTGTTCCACTGAATAACTCTCATTGATAACAGCTGCCGTGTGCATGGTACTTTCAGATGTTTCAATAATGGCACAACCCCAACGCTTCGCTTCATTAATCACCTCTAACGATGCACAAGTCGCCATCGTTAAGATAAGACACTTAGCTCCCTCTCGAATCGCATCGATTTGGCGCGTTGAACCCACCGACATCATCACAATACAATCCCTTAATTCATAGGGGCTATCTTCCATCTTTTCCACTGTAATCACATGAACTTGACCATTAAAGCTGAAATGTTCCGGTTGAAAACGAATGTGACCACCAATGGTTCTTGAAATGTTCGCTAAAGTAGCGGTCTTCATCAATTGTTCTAAGTCTGTTTCCGGATGAAAACGAAAACGCGATAAATCAGAAGTTGTGCAAACCCCTTTTAACCTTCCCTCATCATCCACAACAAATAGACTTCTATTTTGTGTATTTTCCATCAAATGCCAAGCATGATGAACTGTCTCATGTGTTTTGATGGTCGTTGGTGTATCCAATTCAATATCACACAAACGAGCTCTAGCATCCGTCATCAATAAAGGATTATCCAAACCAAAACGCTTTAAAATAAACTTCGTTTCTTCATTTAATGGTCCTTGTCGACAAGGTAATGCTTTTCTTCCTGTTTCATTCAATAAATTCGCATACGCAATGGCACTACAAATCGCATCACTATCCGGATGCCGATGACCACTCACATAAATTGTTTCATTTAACATTAATAACTTAATACCTCATTTCCTTCTTCAGTGATTAAGATCGTATATTCCCATTGGGCAGAATCTTTACCATCTCTGGTTGAAATTGTCCAATCATTATAAGGATCAATGACCACGCCGGCTCCACCTGCATTAATCATTGGCTCAATGGTAATCACCATGCCGGGAACTAAAACCATGCCTCTTCCTTTCTGACCAATATGAGCAACGAAAGGATCTTCATGGAATTCCAAGCCAACGCCATGACCACCAATATCGCGAACAATCGAATAACTGGTTTTTTTGATGTAATTTTGTATAGCATAACCAATATCACCCACATGAGCCCATGGTTGGGCCGCCTTTAAGCCCATTTCCAAAGCTTCTTTCGTAACTTCGCAAAGTTTCTTCCTTGCTTCTGAAACCTCACCGATGTAAAACATTCTCGAAGCATCCCCATAATAACCATCCACAATCGTTGTACAATCCACATTGATGACATCCCCATCATGAAGTTTCTTTAATCGCGTTGGAATACCATGACAAACTTCTTCATTCACAGAAGTACACACGTGCTTTGGAAAGCCTTCAAAATGATAAGGGGCACAAATACCACCATTTTGTTCGGTGAATTCAGCCACAATATCATCAATTTCTTGTGTGCTCATACCCACATGAATGTGTTTTTCAACTTCATCTAATACAGCTGTATTCAAGGTAGCAGCTTTACGAATGCCTTCAATCATGGTTGGTCTTTTGATATACTTATCGGCAATCACCGTTTCCCCATGTCTTCTTAGCATCTGCATTTTTTCTAAGATATGACTGGGAATGGGTTCTTGTTCCATGATTTCTTTCCATTTTTTTTGATCCATATTTTCTCCTATTCGTTTGTACTACCAATACCACCATTACGCATGGTTTCAACTTCCTCTTCTTCCGCTAAACCATATTGCACAAAAATCCCCTGTACAAAACGATCACCGGCTTTTAAATCCACTGTCTTGGATGCATGCACTTTCACTAAAATATGACCCTCATTATCCGATTGATAATAATCACGATCAATAACACCAATACTATTATCCAAGGCCAAACGGCACTTAAATCCCAAAGAAGATCTTGGTACCACTAGTAAAACATAACCGACCTTTATTCTAGCACGAATTCCTGTTGGAATTAGCTGACCTGCCTGATTTATATTGACATCCAGAGGACAAACAAAATCATAACCAGCTGAACCGGCCGTACTACGCTTTGGTAATTGTACAAACTGATACGCCTTCTCAATCTCTTCTTCACCATAGCCTTGTTTTAAAAAATCTTTTTTAAATTGTTCATAACTCACTTTTTCAAATTTTGCGATAGCCATAATTCATCCTTTCATCATTTCAATAAAGAACTGCACCAACACATATTCATTTGGATAAATATTCAAAGCCTCTTCTTCATTCATCCATTCCCTGCCCGAAACTTTTGTTTGTAATAATGCCTCAAAGGCCTCTCCAGGATTCAATCCCTTCTTCTTTTTTAAAGAAATATGTTCTATCAAAGCCTCTTTAAAGGCTATCAGTAATTCATTCTTCAAGGCTTCATAGGAATAAATGATTTCATCATTCAAATTAGCGAAAACCATTATTTCTTCTAAAAAAGAAATGAATAGACCTTTTTCATCCAATTGTTTCTCAAGACTAAAAGCTAAAGCTCTTTCTTGAATATAACCGGCATGAATATGACTATCTTTCGTATGAATCACTTCAATCTTTCTTTCATAACGAAGTAAATTCACAAAGAAAGAACGGAAAAACCGAGGTGTTGGAAAATGTTGGAAAGTATAATGATAACCATCATAATCCCCGAGTGCTTTCCTAGTTTCAAGATAACCTAAGCGACGATTTCTAGCCAACATCTTCACATCAAATTCTAAGAAATGAGGTAATTCTAAGTGTGGGTGCACATAGGTAATAAAAGGAACACCGACACATTCCGGATGTAGTGGCTTTTCTCCTAAATCCACCACAAATAATTCATCAGCCCCTTTTTGTAAAGCACAATCAATCGGCACATTATCAAAGTAGCCACCATCAATGTAGTCTTCCCCATCAATCGTACATACTGGAAAAGCCGGGTAGGCAGAAGCACTGGCTAATAACCATTCTTTGCCATGTACCTTCATCATTTCTTTATTCACATAAACGCCGGATTTATCTTTTGCTCGAGCTACCACAATCCCGAAATCAATCGGACTAGAGAAAAACTTTTCTTCGTCATAATAATCATCAATCATCTGCTTTAAAGGACTAACATCCAATCCTTTTTGTTGAAAATAAGCGCGGATACTAGTAGACAAATTTTTGCGTTGTTCAATCAATGTATGAAACTTCAAGTCATCAGGAATGAAATTTTGAACAATTTGGTCTCTTGTTAGTTGGGCATACATATCTTTCATCTTATCCCAATCGTTTTGAACCAATAATAAGGCATTTAAAGCACCGACCGATGTTCCACAAACCAAATTAAAATGATACGCATCTCTTTCTTTCAATGCTTCTACCGCTCCAAGTTCAAAGGCCCCCTTTGTGCCACCGCCAGATAAAACTAAGGCTCTCATTTCTTTTCACCTCTTTTTGTTCATCATAGCACAAAACCTTAAACTCATTATATAATGGGATGAGTAAAAAGGAGTTTTTAACATGAAATTACGCGTTGGTGTTTTTTTTGGTGGTGAGTCGGTTGAACATGAGGTATCAATTATTTCTGCCCAGCAAGCCATCCATGCCTTAGATAAGAATAAATATGAAGTCATCCCTCTTTATATCGCAAAAGATCGTAAAATTTATTACAATTTAGAAAAATTTTTCGCGGTGGAAAGTTTCACTAATCTTCCGGCTCTATTAAAGGAAAGTACACAGGTAACTTTGGTTAATTTAGGTAATGAATGTGTCATTCGTCCAATTCATACTGGCTTTTTTCAAAAAAAGGATTTAGGAAATATTGATTTAGCTATCCCTGTTATACATGGCACCACCGGTGAAGACGGTATCATTCAAGGTCTATTTGAAATGCTGAAAATCCCTTTTGCGGGGTGTGATATTTATGGGTCTGTTGTTGGTCAGGATAAAGTATTCCAAAAACATATTCTTCATGACAATCACTTACCAATTACACCTTGGTTTTGGGTTTATGGACAAGATATTGAAAACTATCAAACACAAATCTTAGAAAAAGTGAATACCCTAGGCTATCCGGTCATTTTAAAACCGGCTCGTACGGGGTCTTCAATCGGCATCTCCGTTGCTCATAATCATGAAGATTTTTTGGAATCATTTAAAGACGCAAGGCGTTATGATGAAAAAGTTATTATTGAAAAAGTTATCAAACCAATGCGAGAAATCAACTGTTCTGTAATTGGTGATTATACCGGTTCAAAGGCTTCCGTTTTAGAAGAAGTAACCCAACAAGAAAAGGAATTATTAGACTTTGATAAAAAGTATGGAGCTGGGGGGAGTAAAGGGGATTCTGGTATGGCGGCGACTTCAAGAATGGTGCCCGCTCCTTTATCTAACGAAGAAACAAAATACATTCAACAACTGGCAAAAGACACTTTCCGTGTTTTAGATTCAGCTGGTGTTTGTCGTATTGATTTCATTATGGATGCTGAAACGAAGAAAATTTATGTGAATGAAATTAATACTATTCCCGGCTCCCTTGCTTTCTATTTATGGCAAGAAGAAGATGTTGATTTCACTAAGCTAATGAACCAACTGATTACCCTAGCTTTAGATAGAGAACGTCGTCGTAATCAATTAACCACTTCTTTTTCATCTAATATCTTGGAAAATATGGCAAAAGGTGGTAGTAAGGGTTCTAAAGGAAGTAAAACTTCATCTTGATAAGGATAGCTTTGGAAAAAATGCCGAACTTTCTATATAATGGAACTATAAGAAAGCGAGGTTATTATGTCAACTCCACACAATAGTGCTGAAAAAGGTCAATTTGCGAAAACTGTCTTAATGCCCGGTGATCCATTACGAGCAAAATTCATTGCTGAAACATTCCTGGAAAATCCTGTCTTAGTGAATAACGTTCGTGGTATCCAAGGCTATACAGGAACTTGGAAAGGTAAGCCGGTATCCGTTATGGCTTCTGGTATGGGTATGCCATCCATTGGTATTTATAGCTATGAGCTATTCAAGGATTATGATGTTGAAAATATCATCCGTATTGGTTCTGCCGGGGCTTATGTTCCGGAGTTAAAGATGTTTGATGTTATCTTAGCCAATGCGGCTTATTCTGAAAGTAGTTATGCAAAGGTACAATCAGGTTATGAAGATGAATATGGTTATCCATCGAAAGAACTAAATGAAAAGCTATTGAGAGCAGCTAAAAATTTAGATATTCCCGTTCATGAAGGTGTTATTCATAGCTCAGATGTTTTCTACAACGAAGCTAAGAGTCGCCTTGAAGAATTAGTCAATGAGAAACATTGTCTTTGTGTTGAAATGGAAAGCTTTGCGTTATTCAACAATGCTCGTATCTTAGCTAAGAATGCGGCTTGTTTATTAACCATCTCCGATAGTGTTGTCTCTCATGAAGCAACCAGCGCAGAAGAAAGACAAACCAGTTTCACCCGTATGATGCAAATTGCTCTTGATGCAGCCGTTGCGGACTAGAAGTTAAAAAGAAATGGAAATCCATTTCTTTTTAACTATCTAAGTAAATGTGATCAATATTCAAGTGATAAATCACATCTTTTCTTTCCACAACCACTTGTATTTTCTTGCGAATTTCATCGGTCATTTGTATACGATGAAGAAGTTCTCTGGTTGGATTGATACAGCTTGGATATCCGGTTTCCTCAAACATCGCAAAGTCACCGTTGGTATCTCCATATGAGTAGCACTCTTGTAAATTTAAATCATATTGTTTAGCTAATTGATGAATGGCTTTTCGTTTACTTTCAGCATCCCACATCGGAGTTACTTCTCCTGTGTAGTAACCCTTTTTATCCACATGGTAAATGGTTCCACGCCAATCATCAAATTCATATTTCTCTGCCATTTTCTTCACCAACGCATCCGGCGAACCGGAAATCGCAATAATTTTATGACCTAATTCTTTATGTTTCTTAATTTCATTACGGGTAAATTGATACACTCTTTCCCCCTTTTGTTGAATCACGCGATCCGCAATTAGAGTAATGTGTTCCGAAGAAATACCAACGGACACTTCCTTGAAAATAGCGACCATTTTCTGTAAATAATCATCATAGTCCCCTTGGCGTCGATCCCAAGCTAAATAAGCTGGTTGAACTTCATCACGCCAGCGTTCCCCTTCAATAATTTCATGGGTAACGAGCTTCTTAAAAACCTCGGTAATCAACCCTTCTCGATAAATTGTTCCATCAATGTCAAAAAAAGCGGCGACTTGGCTCATAGAAACACCTCCTTATTTTTTGCATTATACCACTAAACAGGAATTGAAATGAACTCAGAACAATTGTAGAATAGTGCTGTACACGTTGATGGAGAAGGCCTTAGAACAGAACCTTTTAGCGAGTCTATGATGGTGAAAGTTAGACAAGGGAAGTTGTATGCGCTAAAGACTCTGGAGTGAACCGGTGAAAAACGTTACTTTTGACTAAATAGGCGGAATAATTCCGTAAATTAGGGTTGGTACCACGAACAAGCACTTCGTCCCTAAACGAAGTGCTTTTATTGTCTTAAGGAGGTTATATGGCAAACAATCAGAAACAAGAATTACCATTAAACGACCAAATGCAAGCGCGTTTAGATAAGATGAACGCCTTAGTTGAACAAGGAATTGCCCCTTTTGGTCAAGGATTCCACCAAGAATCCCATGCCCAAGAAATCAAAGATTTGTATGGATTTAAAAGCAAAGAAGAATTAGAAGAAAATCCAGTTGAAACAACCGTTGCCGGTCGTATCATGATGAAGCGCAGAATGGGTAAAATGGGTTTTATCTCCTTACTAGATAAGACTGGTCGCATTCAAATTGTGATGAATCAACGCATTGTTGGTGAAGAAAGCTATGAATTATTCAAAAAAAGTGATTTAGGGGACATCATCGGCATTAAAGGTTCTATTATGAAAACACAAACAGGTGAATTGTCACTTGAAGCGCATGAATACACTCACCTAACAAAAGCTTTACTGCCTTTGCCCGATAAATTCCATGGTCTGCAAAATAAAGAAGAAAGATACCGCCGTCGTTATTTAGACTTAATCACCAATGATGATTCCAGAAATGTGGCAATTTTAAGATCAAGAATTATTTCTGCTATTCGTCATTACATGGATTCCCAAGGTTATATCGAAGTTGAAACACCTGTTTTACAACCTTTATTAACCGGTGCATCAGCTCGTCCTTTTATCACACACCATAATGCTTTAGACCGTGATTTCTATCTTCGTATTGCAACGGAATTACCTTTGAAGCGATTAATTGTTGGTGGTTTGGAACGTGTATATGAAATTGGTCGTATTTTCCGTAACGAGGGAATGGACTTAAAACATAATCCTGAATTCACTACTATGGAAGCTTATTGTGCTTATTCTGATATGCAAGGCATGATGGATTTAACCGAAGGTCTTTATGAAAATGTAGCGATGGAAGTCTTTGGTAAGACAGACTTTGTATTCATGGGTAAGACAATTTCTTTAAAACCACCATTCAAGAAATGGAATATGGTCGATGCAGTCAAGGAATGCACCGGTATTGATTTCTGGAAAGAAATGTCTGTAGAAGAAGCCCTTCAATTAGCGAAAGAACATCATATTGAAGTAGAAGAGCACCAAAAGTCTGTTGGTCATATCATTAGTTTATTCTTTGAAAAATTCTGTGAAGATAAGATTGAACAACCAACCTTTATTTGGGGTCATCCAATCGAAGTTTCCCCACTGGCGAAAAAAGGTAAAGACCCTCGTTTCACAGAGCGCTTTGAATTAAGCATTATGGGTATTGAGATGAACAACGCTTTCTCTGAGTTAAATGATCCAATTGACCAGAAACAGCGTTTCTTAGATCAATTAGTTGCTAAAGAGGCTGGGGATGAAGAAGCTTCAGAAATGGATCAAGACTATGTAGAAGCCTTAGAATATGGTCTTCCTCCAACAGGTGGTATTGGCTTTGGAATTGACCGTTTCGTTATGTTACTGACAGGAAATGAGTCCATTCGTGATGTTCTCTTATTCCCAACCATGAAGCCTTTAGGAACAGAAGGAAAGAAATTATCGAGTTCAAAGGATGATGGTTTCTTTATAGCAAACGAAAAACTTGATTTCTCAAAAGTTAAGATTGAGCCTTTGTTTGAAGAAGAAGTTGATTTTGAAACTTTCTCTAAATCTGATTTCCGCGCTGTTAAAGTGAAAGCTTGTGAAGCTGTTCCTAAATCCACTAAGCTATTGAAGTTTACTTTAGATGATGGCTCTGGTGTTGACCGTATTATTCTATCGGGGATTCATATGTACTATGAACCAGAAGAATTGCTTGGCAAAACCTTAATCGCAATCACAAATCTGCCGGCCCGTAAGATGATGGGAATTGATTCTTGTGGGATGATTATTTCCGCTATACACACTGAAAAGGAAGAAGAGGTGCTTCATGTCTTAATGGTGGATAATCATATTCCGGCCGGTGCTAAGTTATACTAAAACAAAAAGCTGTATGTGAATGAGGTGACCCCTTAAAGTTAGACTTTTTTACGAGACGACCTCGGTTGTCTCGTTTTCTTTATGTAGTTAAAAGATGATGCCTGTATTGAACAGAAATCCTCAAACTTTTCTTTTATTCGTTGCTCGTTATAATACTGTATAAATATTTCTATCTCTAATCTCAATTCATCAAAACTATAGTACACAACACCATGTTGCTTTTTGATTTCAATAAAAGCACATCTTCTTTTCCCTTTAATAAATGGACCTTAGATACTTAAAAATATTCACTTAGTAATATCATTTTATCTAAATCAGGAAAACTGTATTCTATGTCCCTTCATTATCAGTCTAAGTTTCCAACAATTAAGTCATGCTTCTCTACTACCTTGTAAGTACAGTTTTTCCACAGCCATGTCCGGTTATAGATTATCGTTTTAAATAGACAAAGCCTTTGCTATGCAAAATGCTATTTTTTCTATCACAGATACTACAACACTATTTCCTGCTTGCTTATATAATCTAGTATTGCTCAAATCTTTTGGTAATTTGAATGTTTTAGGAAAACCTTGAAGATTAAAACACTCACGAGGTGTTAATTTTCTTATACCTGTGTTACATCTTATCAAAGGAACATTGTGTCCTCCTGTCCCCATATTTGCTGTTAAGGTAGGACACACCTTACTTTTATTTTCTCTTACATAAATTCTACGCCACTGATAAATTGTATGTGACGTTTTCATATTATTCTCTAACTCGTTAAAAAATTTACAATTTTCACTCGTGTAATAATATTTACTATCTTGTTTATGTTTAAAATCAATAACATCAGATAATTTTGTTTCCATTAAAATGGGCAATGGGAAATGAAATTTTTCGTATTCTAAGTCATTTAGAAATCCAACAATGTAAATTCTTTCCCTATTTTGAGGAATATTTCCATATTCACAAGCATTTAAAACTTGTTGTTGCACTTTATATCCTAAGTCGTTCAATTCTTCCAAAATTACTCTAAATGTATTCCCGTTATCATGGCTTACCAAATTTTTTACGTTTTCAAAGAAAACAACTCCAGGTTGTTTATTTAGTTTTCTTTTTTCTTTCAAAATTCTAACCATCTCAAAAAATAATGTTCCTCTGCCTTTTTCATCATCAAAACCCTGTCTATATCCTGCCAAAGAGAATGATTGACACGGAAAACCGCCAACCATAATATCAAAATTAGGAATTTCTTTTCCTTTCACATCTTTGATATCTCTTACATCAACTTTTAAATTAAAATTACTTTCATATGTTATAGCAGGATATTTATCAATTTCATTTGCATAGACAATCTCAAAGAGACCAGTATTCTCAAAACCTAAGTCAATTCCTCCTACACCTGAAAAAAAACTACCTACTGTCCTTTTTTTCATACGTTTTCCTCCTTGTTTAAATTATTTGCGGCACGTCGCACATTTATAGCAGAAAAGAAAGGAATGCTCCTGCTCCTCTCTGCTATTTCTTGCGTTCAATCGTTTTATCTCGAATGTTGAAAATTACATCAGGTTCTAACTGATAGGCTTCAACAATCATTTTTTGAATTGAAAATCTAGGTCTACGACCTTGCTTTTGCTGATCTTCAACAATTTGGGTTGAATTAACCTTTATGCTTTTTAATTTTTCAGAGTTAATCCCTGTGCGATATATTTTTAACACATCATCGTATTTCTCTAGTCTAACAAAAACCAAATCATCAAAACGTTCAGAGGGACTAAAACTATTAGGTGCAGAAGTTTTTTCTGCACTACTTCCTTTAATTTCAATAATCAAAGGATTATTTGGGTCAGTCATATCAACCGCATCACCCTCGCTACCTTTTTTGTTTACCATAATATTCAAGGCATAACAAGCCATATATTCTGATAGTTCCGATGGGAAATTTATTCCTCTAGTTCCGGATAGGGTTTTAATTTCAGCATCAAGCGTTTTCCAGTGGAAATATGTATCTACTACTTGCTTAATTCGTGCGGCGTCTACTTTGACCAGTTCCATTTTTTCTATTCTTTCAATATTACTATTCATTTATGACGGGGAGCATTCCGTTGAGATATTATAGCATATATGTTTTAACAAAAAATAAAGGTAATACTATAAAGAAAAATATTTGAAAATCATTATGAAAATAACTCTTAAAAAATACTATCTGATTCAATCCTTAAAATATTTCTATAATTATATTTTTAAAAGTAGGAAAACAAAGATTATTTCTTAATATCCGTTTATAGCCTTTTGTTTAGAATACATCACTCCCCTATTTTGTTTACCTAGAAATAACTCTTTTTCTCTTTCATCTGTGGATGGTTTCCTGCATAATAAAATAAATGGAGGCATTTTTATAATTATTTCGACTGAAATAATGAAATGCTGTTGATACCATAATAAACACTAGATAGGAGAAAAAAATTATGCCGTGTACCACCTTATTAGTTGGTAAAAAAGCCAGTTATGATGGCTCAACCCTGATGGCTAGAAACGAAGATTCCCCAGCCGGAGAATTTACAGCCAAGAAATTTGTGGTCGTTCATCCGGAAGAGCAAGCAAAAATATATCAATCGGTTTTATCTCATGTGGAAATTCCATTACCGAAAAATCCTATGCGTTATACCGCTATGCCCGATGCTTTAGGTAAGATCGGTATTTGGGCAGCGACTGGTGTCAATGAAGAAAATATCGCCATGACGGCAACGGAAACCATTACTTCCAATGAACTAGTCCTAGCAGCGGATCCTTTAGTTGAATACAAGACCGCAACGGATAATCGTCCTGAAATCATTGGTGGCATTGGCGAAGAAGACATCGTCACCCTTACCCTGCCTTACATTCATTCCGCTCGTGAAGGTATTTTACGCTTAGGTTCTTTATTGGAAAAATATGGTACTTATGAAATGAATGGGATTGCCTTTCAAGATGTGGATGAAATCTGGTGGTTAGAAACCATTGGTGGTCATCATTGGATGGCAATTCGTGTACCTGATGATCAATACGTTGTTATGCCTAACCAATTAGGAATTGACCATTTTGACTTTGCGGATGCTTATGGAAATGCTGAGAATTATCTATGTTCTAAAGATTTAAAAGACTTTGTGCAAGATAATTTCTTAGACTTATCCTTAGATGGAACTTTCAATCCGCGATGGACTTTTGGTTCTCATGCGGATGCTGACCATGTGTATAACACACCAAGAGCTTGGATGATGCTAAAATACTTTAACCCAAACACCTATCAATGGGATGGTGAACATGCCGATTACAAACCAGAAATGGATAGTTTACCATTTGCTTTAAAACCAGAAAGAAAGATTACGATTGAAGATGTAAAATACGTTCTTTCTCATCATTATCAAGGGACTGATTTTGATCCCTACAGCAACCACGCTAATCCTTTATTAAAAGGAAAATATCGTCCTATTGGTATTAACCGTAATAACTTCTTATCCTGTACGCAAATTCGCCCTTATATGCCAAAGGAAAATCGTTCAATAGAATGGGTTTGTTATGGATCAAATGTATTTAATGCTTTTGTGCCTTTTTATACCACTATTGAGAAAACACCGGATTATTTAGCTAATACCACAGCTGAAGTAACCACTGAAAACTTCTATTGGGCAAATCGTATTATTGCCGCCTTAAGTGATGCTCATTTTGCGGAAACAGCGAATACGATTGAACGCTACCAAAATACGGTTCAAACTCAAGGTCATGCCCTCATTCGTCAAAACGACCAACAATTCTTGGCAACGAAAGATATTTCCTTACTCCAACAAGCCAATGAAACCATTGCTCAAATGGCGAAAAAAGAAACATATCTAACTTTAGATAAGGTTCTATATACAGCTAGCTTGTTGATGAAGAATGGATTCTCGCGATCGGATGCCTAAACAAGCCACAAAAGTTTATCGGTTTTTATGTTCTTTATATGATAAAATTAAGTTATAAATAAGGGAGAAAATAGATGAAACATGTATTTATTTGTGAATCTTGCGATAAGATTCATATCTTAGAAGAGGGTGAAAAACGCTTTTGTGAAACCGACGGGAAACCTTATCTGGACACTGGATTAACAGAAGAAGAATGGAACACCAAATCGGATGAAGAAAAAGAAGTCCTCAAAAAAGAAGTTTTCAAAAAGTCCATTGATTTAGATAACATCAAAGAAAAGGCTCAACACACGCTTGGCAATGTCGTCAATGCAACGAAAAAATGGGATGAAAGCATCCCTAATGATTTTGCGGATAAAGAAAGGTTAAAAGTACAAGGCATTTCGTTGAATCTAAGTGAAATCATTTATTTAGTGGGATTTGTGTCTGTTATCTTAGGAAGTATCTTGCCCTACTATTCAATGCTTGGCAAATCCATGAATTTAATCGCACCAACAGGTAGTCTTGGTGATGGTTTTATTTTCTTTATTCTAGCTATTGCCGGCATCGCTACAATCTTTTTTAAACAAAAAATTCAATGGAAATATAAATCCTATATTCTGCCTGGATTGGCTTTGATTACCATTTTACTTGGCTTCATTACTACTGGGCAAATCAATAAAACCCTTCAAGAAATCAGCTCTCTGGGTTCTGCCTTTGGTTTAGGTAAAAAAATGACTTCTTCTCTTTTACAAAAAGGAATCGGCTATTACCTATTCCAATTAAGTCGCCTTGTCTTAATTGCCGGTATTATTTTAGAAGCTTATAAATTCTACAAACAAAATGCCTCAAAGACCAGTAAATAAATTTGGATGAATTTCCCTATCCTTCCTTGGAATGTCATAGAAGGAACAAATGTGAAGGCTTGGCGTACATTGGGCTTGAGCTTATTCACGATAACCGCTTGTTGATGGCGTTTGTGATTCGCAACAATACTGAAAAAAAGTATTAGTCCTATTCATTAAAGAAAGGAGAAGAAATGATTTCTTCTCCTTTTTCCATTCTTCTCTTCCTATTATTTTAATCGAATGGTTAAATACGTTGTTCCAAAACGTTGGTCAGCCAATTCATCAAAAAAGTTATCCACCTCTCGTTCTCCAAATGTATTAATCAATTCTGCATAGGAAATTTCCTTTAATTTCGTCAAAAAATAAATAGGACTTAAAATTTCCGTGGTCTGAAATAATTCATGATTATCCTCAATAATGATGGCCTTTTGTTCATCATCCACATTCCGATTATAAACAGCTAAAAGATCCTTGACTAACATTGTACGACTTACTCCCTTTCCCCTATTCATTATAGCACCATTCATTCCAGGCACTTCAAAAAACTACAATAATCGCTTTTGGTAGCCACCACTAATATCCAAGACACTGGTCGTTATCACAAAAGCCTCCTTATCTAAACGACGAATATCCTTTTTCACGTCATTCACTTCTGATTTATCTACGATTACCACAAGCACTTCGGTTTGTTGGTTGGTATAAGCTCCTTTACCATCCCAACAGGTGACTCCCCGACCATACTCTTTCATAATCTTTTCTTTGACAGTCGGATTATGCGTAAAAATCATTAGTTTGATTTCAATATTTTGTAAGTGCCAGCGGTCGATTGTTAACGAAAATACCACAATATAAATAATCGAATACAAAGCTGTTTGAACATTAAATAACAGCGCCATAGCCATATATAAAAGTACGTTATACAAGGTATTAAATTTACCAACAGAGATGGATTTACTCTTTGAACTCATATATAAACCCACTAAATCCAAACCACCAGCACTGGCCCCATTACTTAAAATCAAACCGCAGCCAACACCACCTAAAATACCGGCTATCGCAATACCCGCTAATTTATCATCTAAAATAGGTTTTTTCGGCATCATAAAGTAAGTAAATACCAATGTTTGAAGAATGACCGAAACAATCGTACCAACCACCATTCTTTTTTTCATGGTTTTATAGGCTAATATCAACAAAGGAATATTAAATAGCAAGTTAATCAAACCTGCTAAATCCATTTGTGTAACATGCGCAAAAAATAATGTTCTTAATACTTGGGAAGTACCTGGTATCCCTCCCGAATAAAGCGTTAATGGTAATAAAAAATAATTCACAGAAAAAGCGTATATAGCGGATCCTAAGACAATCATCATCATATTCTTAACGCTAACTCTTTTCGGCTTTATCAAAACCATATCTGACATACAAAATCCCCTATTCTCAGATAATAATAATGAAATAAAAAAAGGCTTTCAAGATGAAAAAAGAAGGAAAATTACTTTCCTTCTTCCTTGTAGGAATAAAAGCCTTCCTTTGCGTTAACCCCTGTTTTACCCGCATCTAAATACGCTTTCAACATTGTTGCCACACGCCCTGACGGTGTTTGAGGGTCACTTGCGCTTGGCTTCATCATTTGAATATTATAAGCCGTTTGTAAGCCAACAATATCGAGAATACGGAAGGGACCAAGCGGAGATCCTGTTCCTAATGTCCAAGCCTTATCAATATCTTCTACATTACCAACACCATCAGCCAATAACTGTTGCGCGGCACTTAAGAACGGCACCAACATAGAATTTAATAAATAACCCGGCTGTTCCTTAAAGAGCTTTAAAGGAACCATGTTGATACTTTGAGCAAAGTCTACGACAGCATCGAAAGAGTTTTTATCCGTTTCATCATGACCCATAATTTCAGCCGTGTTTTGACGCCAAATATGATTTGCAAAATGAAGAGCTAGATAATTCTCTTTATTCTTTATACATGACTTGAATTGACTTGGCAATAAAGTCGAAGAGTTCGTTGCTATTACGACATCATTCTTTGTGTAATCATTTAATTTCGTATAGAAATCTTTCTTTTCTTCCACATTTTCGGCGATTGCTTCAATAATAAAATCCGCATCCGCAAAACCTTCTTGCCAATCAGTTGTTAAAACAATGTTCTGATAGGCTTTCTTAAAGTTTTCAATCAAAGCATCCATTTCTGAAACACTAAGTTTCTTTTGTCTGCTCAAACCAGGAAAGTAATGTTTCCCATCTTTCATACTTTCTAAATCGGCGATGTATAAATCTCTATACCTTTCTAACTTTGGTTTAGTACGAGTGATAGAATCCTCACTTCTAAGCCATATCGTTGTTTTATATCCACTGTAAGCTACCTGCAAAGCAATTTGGCTACCTAAAACACCACCACCTGCAATTGTCACATTTTTCCAATTCATGATATGAATACCTCCTTTACCCTCATTATACGGATGAAAAAAAATAGTACTCTTATAATGCCCAAGAAAAAAGAACTCAGTCATCTGAATTCTTTACATAATCTTCTTTATTTAAGTCAAAGAGATGACGCATACCTCGATACGCTAAGTCACCATCATATTCATCAATTTCTTGCAACTCTTTAGCAATGACTTTACCAAGACCACCCGTCGCTACCACATAAGCTTCTTCATCATTCAATTCTTTCTTAGCCGTTTGAATGATTTCTCTAACTGCACCTAGGTAGCCATACACCATTCCCGCTTGCATACCTGTTACAGTACTTGTTCCCAAAATGGAGTTTGGTTTTTTAATCTCTACTTCCGGTAATTGAGCAGTTTGACTGGTTAAAGCGGCTGCCGAAATACCTAAACCCGGTTGAATAATAACATACTTAAAATCCCCTTTTTCATCCACATAGTCATAGGTTGTTGCTGTTCCAAAGTCGACAACAATACCACCCTTAGAATGAAAATGATGAATATAGGCACAATTCACAATTCGATCCGCACCAACTTGTTCCGCATATGGTGTTACCAATTGAAAGTTTAATTTCATCTTATGGTTAACCATCATCGTATTACAATGCAAATACTTTTTAAAAGCAGAAATCAAAGAATAATTTAACTTTGGCACAACGGAGGATAAAATGACTCCCTCTAAATCCGCCACTTCCACACCGGCCTTGTCCATCAAGTTCATTAAAAAGAAACCATATTCATCTGATGTTCTAGGTGTCTTTGACATCAAACGAAAGCGATCCACAATCGTATTCCCTTGCATTAGAGCAATCGCAATATTCGTATTCCCCACATCCACACACACTAACATCCTCTTAATCCCCTTTGCTGATTTGGTCGATGATTTTCTTCGCCAATTCTTTTTTTGTCAATAAGCCTAAATCCACTTGGGTGCTCTTTGACAAGATATAGCCATGATTGGTATCCCCGGCAAAACCGGAGCCAACTTCACGAATAGAATTCGCAACTAAGTAATCACAATTCTTTTTCATGAGCTTCGCTTGTGCATTTTCTAATAAATTTTCAGTTTCCATCGCAAAGCCAACCAGAATTTGCGTTGCTTTTTTCTTTTCTCCTAAAGTAGCTAGAATATCGGTTGTTCTTTCTAAGGTTAATGTCCAAGTTGAATCTTGTTCCTTAATCTTTTCTTCCTTTATTTCTAATGGACGATAATCCGCTACCGCAGCTGCCATAATCGTTATATCTGCTTGCTCAAAATGAGAAAACACGGCATCCGCCATTTCTTTTGCGGATTGAACGGGAATAACTTCCATATCCTTTGGTTGTCCCAAGCGAACTGGTCCACTAACCAGATAAACCTTTGCGCCACGATTTCTCGCTTCCTTCGCTAAAGCATAGCCCATCTTTCCCGAAGAATGATTACTTAAATAACGAACCGGATCTAATGCTTCTAAAGTAGGTCCGGCACTGATTAAAACCGTCTTACCCAGTAAATCTTTTTCACGTACTAATAAACGTTCCATTTCTTCTATGATAGCTTCAGACTCCGGGAATTTTCCTTTTCCCACATCCCCACAAGCTAATAAACCTGTATCACTTTCCATCACCGAAATGCCATAGGACACTAATTTTTTAAGATTTTCTTGTGTCATTGCATTTTCCAACATATGTGTATTCATAGAAGGCACTATCAATTTGGGACAGGTTGACGCTAAAAAGCTACTTGTTAACATATCGTCCGCAAAACCATTCGCCATCTTAGCAATCGTATTTGCCGTAGCTGGTGCGACCACAAATAAATCCGCCCATTTTGCAATTTCAATATGATGGACAAGAACGTCTTCACTCTTATCAAAAACATCCACATAGACCTTTTTCTTCGTTAATGTTTCAAAAGTTAAAGGAGTGATAAATTCACAAGCTGATTTTGTCATCAATACTTGCACTTCATAACCTTGTTTATTTAAACTAGTAACGAGGGATGTCGCTTTGAATGCCGCAATACCTCCTGTAATACCAAGTACAATATGTTTGTTTATCATACAATACCTCACTTGTGGATATTATAGCACGTCGAAAAGGAGAGCCTTTATGAAAACCTATTTAGTCGCATCTGATATTCATGGTTCACTTGATGCTTGTAAGAAAGTCATGGATGCTTACCATTTTCATCAAGTGGATGGAATTTTACTTTTAGGTGATCTTCTTTATCATGGTCCCCGCAATCATTTACCAAAGGATTACCAACCAAAAGAAGTCATTCAATTATTGAATACTTATCAAAAAGAAATCATTTGCGTGCGTGGAAATTGTGATTCCGAGGTTGACCAAATGGTCTTAAACTTTCCTATTACTGCTGATTATTCCTTCTTTCAGCTGGGCAATAAGCGTTGTTTCTTAAGTCATGGTCATATCTATGAACCCAAAAGTTATTCTTTCCTAAAGAAAGGTGATCTCTTTCTTTCTGGACACACGCATATTCCAGGCGTTAATTTAAAAGAAGATATTTATTTCTTAAACCCTGGTAGCGTCGCTATTCCCAAAGGCAATCATTTAGCTACTTATGCTCTATTAACTGAAGAGTATTTCCAAACCTACACTTTCGATCATCAAGCTTATTCTATTTCTTGTATTTTCAAAGCTGGGTAATCAGCTTTTTTCATAAAAAAGAGCCTAAGCTCTTAGAGTTTATCGCAATCGACTAAGACATAAGCTTTTTCATCTGACATCATCGTTGCCAAACGTTGCACAAATTCTTCCGCTTTTTCCTTGTCTTTAAACACACGAATTGGTTCTAAACCATTATACATGTCGAAACTAACGTCGTAAGAACCATCATCTTCATACACACGACTAACGATAACCGCTTTAATTTGGTAACTATTATAATAAGTTACTTCTTTTTCTCGAACTACTTTTAGTAACATACACACTCTCCCTTTTTCTTAAGTATATTCTATTTTGATAAAAATCCAAAATGTTTTAAAGCTTGTGTAATACCTTCATCATCTACACTTGCCGTCACATAATCCGCTATTGCTTTGATATCTTCTTTTGCATTCCCCATGGCAATGCTCAATGTTGCCTTTTGAAGCATGGACTTATCGTTTCCACCATCGCCAAAACAAACCCATTCTTTTGAAAAACCAAATAATTCGATTGCCTTTTCAATACCCTTCGATTTACCACCTTCTTCCGGTACCATATCCGCAAACACATCAATCCAACGTTGTGATTTCACAGCTGGAACGGCTTCTAAAAAGGCTTTATCCTCCTCTTCGGAGAAATAAGGACAAATTTGGTAAATCTTCTTTGCTAAAATTTCTTCCATGGAATTTGTTTCATAAAAGTTAGGTAAGTAAGGATTTTGTTTAAAACAATCCATCACTTTCTTATTCTGACAAACATAAAACGATTGATCTTTCGCAAAGTAAGCACAAACCGCTTCTTTTTTAGCCATATACGCAAAAGACTTACGCACACTTTCTTCCGGGATTGCTAAATCATATACACATTCCTTCTTAGCATTTAACACGTACTGCCCGTTCAATAATACATAAGCGTCCCAAGGAAAACGGATTAAAGAAGAATCAAGGCTTGGTAATTGAATGGGTGAACGACCGGAAGCGATGGCTAATTGAAAGCCTTTTTCCTTTAATTGATATAAGGATTGTAAGGTTTGTTTAGAAATACGATGTGTTTGAAAAGATAATAAAGTTCCATCAATATCAAAAAAAATTGTTTTCATACGTTCATTTTAATCAATTGAACAACCAACGGTAATCCCATGGAAACGAATGTTATTTTCTGTATAAGAAATGTACAATCTTCCATAAAAATCCCTTAGCTCTTTTCCTTCTTTTTCTAATTTCTCCAAAACAGGCAAAAGAAGCGAGCGGTCTAATAAGAAAGGATCTTCAACATAAGCATAAACTGATAATTTTTTTCCACCTTGGAATTTTTGCACACTTGAATCCAAATCTAAGCCAATTAGTTTTCGCTTATTCTCTAAAATTCCTAAGCCCACTTGCGTTGGAATTCTATCTTTTCCATTTAAAATATCTTCTTTACGGATATGAATGGCTACATAGCTAAATGGTAACGCATCACTTAGCTCTTCAATGCTCTTTTTCTCCCTTTCACTTAGCTTCTTTTCTTCTGCTTGACCAAAGCTTTCAACCATATAATAATCATCCACATCGTATTCAAAGCATTGGTTATGCGTTTTCTCTGCTTGATCAACAAAGCGCATGATTTCTTGTAAGCGGGATAAGCGTTGTTTAGAGCGAAGAATTTCTAATTCCAGTTCTTTTTCTTCATTGTTAAAATTTTCGATACATTCCGCTAAGTTTGAATTCAAAGTTTGCTTGGTTTTATCAATACTAAAATGAAAGCCTCTTAAGGATTGGGCACTATAAATATTTAATGCGTCTAAATGATTATAATTACGGTAATTATTCGTTTCAACACGCGTACTTTCAGTAATATCAATTCGATCATAAAAACGAATTGTTGAATTTGGCAAACCAATTCTTTTCGCAAATTCATTTACTTTCATATTCTACAAACCTCCGGTATCTATTGTAAAAGTAAATAAAAATGCTTTCAACGGCATTACTGTTTTTTAAAAATTCTTTTTAAATGTTCAGATAAAATTCACCTGTCTTTCATTTATTCCACACATCCTTTAGATATAGTATAGCTGTCAGTTGATAACAACTGATTCTTCATTCTCTCCCATTTATAGAAAGAAAACCGACTTCGGTCGGTTTTCTTTTTGGCTAGAAGAAATGTTCACATAAAATTCAGATTAAATCCATTATCTTCCCATATTCTTCTTCTATTCTATGGGTGTCAGTTAAAAGAACTGATACTCATTCTCTCCCCCTATAAAATATTTATGTGATGAAAACCACTTTTTTAGAAAAGTGGTTTTCATTTGTATTGGGCTAATAAATTAGACACGATTTCTTTAAAACGATTTCGATGAACATCTAATATCACAAAAGTGTGTCGGTCCGGAAACTTTGCATCACTCCAAAGATCCGTTACGGTTTTACCAAAGCTAATCTCAGATTGAGTTTCTACATAAACACCGGCTTTTTGCCCTTTAAAAATATCGGGATACTTCAAATAAAGAATTGGACAAACATCATGTAAGCACAACATTGGACGATAATAACGGGTGTATAAATCAATGTTCGATTTTGTGGAAGCGAGATAAAATTCATTCACAGCCGTTTTTTCTTTCGCCATTTCCTTGACTTCATCTACTTCTAGGTAAGCTTTCATGGTCACATCTAAACCAAACATTATAATTGGAATACCACATTTAAAGATTGTTTCCGCCGCGTGTGGATCTACATGAATATTAAATTCAGAACATGGTGTACTATTACCCCCTTGCGCCGCCCCGGCCATGATTAAAATACGTTTTACATATTTCACTAAGTCCGGATACTTATACAAACAAAGTGCCAGATTCGTTAGTGGTCCTACAGCAACGATTTCTAAATTTCCTTTTTCTTCTAAAGCCGCTTCATAAATCGCATCCCAAGCACTCTTTTCTTCCAAAGGTGCATTTGAATCTGGAAGGATAGATCCACCTAAACCGTCTGCTCCATGCACAAACGCCGCATCCTTTAAATCAATCAACAAAGGCTTATTAGCCCCCGGATATACTTTAATATCTTCTCTTTGGGCTAATGAACACACATTTCTAGCGTTCACAAAGGTTCGATCATGACCAACATTACCAGCAACCGCTGATACACCTTTAATCAAAAGATTATCTAATTGAAAAGCACATAATAGAGCAACCGCATCATCAACACCTGTGTCCGTATCAATCCATATCGGAATAACATCACTCATATTTTCACCTCATGTCCTTGGTAAGCTTGACAGCTTTCCACCAACAATTCTACAAACGCATGACGGTCAACGCCTATAACAGCTTGAACATTACAAGCCTTTCCACTTAACTTACCATCCAAATCACCAATCGTCGCTCCTCTTGTATATTGTCCTTTCGTATCAATTTGTACATAAGCATTCCTGATTTCAAAGATTTCCGGCTTCATTAAAACCGCTATAGCACAAGGATCATGCAAGGGTGAACCATTCCAACCAAGTTCCTTATGATGCTTAAAGAAGAAGGCCAACCAATCCGCCACAATAGACGCTACTTGATTACCAACCTCCCTAATTTTCTGCGCATCTTCCGGATAGACAATTGCTTTTTCGGTCACATCCAAACCACACATAATCAAAGGAATACCCGCTTTGAAAACAACATCCGCCGCTTCTGGATCTTCATAAATATTAAATTCAGCCGCTGATGTCCAATTACCATTACGCAAACCTCCTCCCATGATGGAGATGCGTTCAATTTTTTCCTTTAGTTCTGGGTGTACCAATAATAATTCAGCTACATTGGTTAAAGGACCTGTCGCAACAATCGTTACTTTTTCCTTACTTTCCTTTAAAACCTTTGCCATTAAAGAAACCGAAGATAAAGGCGATAATTCCATACTAGGTTCCGGTAAAGCGGGTCCATCTAAACCCGATTCTCCATGAAAATTACTAGCTGTAATTAAATCTGCCATTAAAGGCACTTCTCTTCCTTTCGCAATCGGAGCTTGAATACCTAATAATGTACAAATGCGTTGTGTATTATACGTTGTCTTTTTCAAAGTCTGATTACCTGCCACACTTGTTACCGCAAGTATATCAAAAAGTGGATTCGACTTAGCTAAAACCCAAGCAATTGCGTCATCATGTCCTGGATCCCCATCTAAAATTAACGCTATCTTTTTCATAGGCTTCCTTATTTATCACCACTGACTTCTTGTAAAGCTTCTTTTGAGCGAGAACGTTTTGCTTTACGAATTTCATGTAAAGCAAAGATAACTAAACCAATGATGGTAATCAAATATGGAATTGGCGAAACCAGGTTTGAATCAATACCGGTTGCTGAAATCTTGATACCTAAAGCTTGAGCTAAACCAAATATCATTGCCGCAAACATCGCCCCTACGGGTTCACCTGCTCCCATAGCTTGTGCCGCTAAAGCGATAAAACCACGTCCTGCTACCATATCCAAAGACCAACCAGCCGCATAGTACATCGACATGAAGGCACCACCCAATCCACAAAGAATACCAGCAATCGCCATTGTAATGTACTTCACTTTTTTTACGCTAACACCCACTGAAGAAGCCGCATTTGGATTTTCTCCAACTGAACGAATATTTAAGCCTAAGGATGTTCGATACAATAAAATCCAAGTTACAGCCACTAAAATAAAAGCCACATAGGTCAATAAATTATGCCCCGAAAGAACTGAACCAATAAATGGAATAGCTTCCAAACCAGGAATATGAATGTCCGGTATCTGTAATTCTTTGGTAATAAAAGAAGTCGTTGAAGTAAATTGTTTGCCTTCCGTCATTCCTGTAATAATCTTAACCAAGAAAATGGTTCCACCAGAGCCAATCATATTGATGGCCGTTCCCGTCAAAATGACATCGGTCTTTAAGTGAAAGGCAAAGAAGCCCATCAATAAACTAACTAAAATACCCGTTACAATCGCTACGATTAAACCAATCAGCCAATTGGATGAATAATACGCAAACAAAGAACCAAACAAGGCTGATAGCATCATCGTTCCTTCTAAACCAATGTTTGAAATTCCCGCCTTTTCACAAATCACCGCCGCTAATGCCGCAAATAGAATTGGAGCTGTGATACGAAATACCGAGAAGAAGAATTCAGGAGTTAATATTAGTTCAAACATATTATTGTTTACCTCCTTCACTAATTAATTTTTCTTTTAGCTCTTCTTCAGCACTCTTAACTACCAAGCGTTGACGATACTTCGCTAAGAATTGATTCGCAGCAAAGAATAAGAAAATGGTTGCTTGGATAATATCAATTAATTGTGCTGGTACGCTTGTATAAGTAGACATTAATGTACAGCCTTTTGCTAAATACGCAATAAAGAAGGCTGCTAATGGTGTAAAAGCAGGATTATTGCCAGCCAAAATCGCAACCGTAACCCCAGTCCAGCCATAACCCGGTAAAGTCGTCCAGTCAAAATAAATATTCTTACCAAGCATTTCAATACCGCCGCCCATTCCAGCTAATAAACCACCAACCACTTGGGTCAAAATGATGATGAAGGCTACATTCAATCCCGAATACATCGAGAATTCTTTATTAATACCAATCATGCGAACCGCATAACCCCAGCGCGTGCGATACATGAATAAAGTAATGAGAATAACCATCACGATGGCCACAACAAAACCAATCGATAATTTTGATCCATTATCAATTAGTTGTGGCAATAATGCGTTTGTTTGGAAATTTGCCGTTTGTACTGTACCCTTTGTTTTATCAGCTATAAAGGTATTCATTAAGAACTTGATGATGTACATAATGACATAGTTCAACATCAATGAGTTAACCATCTCACTCACATTTAGTTTTGCCTTAAAAACCGCCGGTATTAACATCATTAGACCCGTCACAAGAGTTCCTGCCAATATAGCAACTATTGGTAATAAAGCCCCCGGTAAAGGCACATAAACAGCTATCAAAGAAGTCACAAAAGCACCAAGAAGAATACCGCCTTCCGACCCCAAGTTAAATTGATTCGCAGAAAACATCACACAAGTTGCTAAACCGGTGAAGATAATTGGAATCATACTTGCCAAAATATCGGTAAAACTCTTAACACTAAAACTACCGTCGACCTTAAATAAAGGTCGAAATAACATGGTCGATAAAGCAGAGAAAGTAGAGCTTAGCTTTTCCCCTAAAGAATCACCTTTAGAACTAATAAAGATAAACACAGCCGCTACCAATAAAGCAATTCCAATCGCCATGGCTCCTCGAACCACATTGAACATCAAGCTTCTTTTCTTATTCATGACATACCCTCTTTATTTCTTCTGGTGTTTGTTTCTGAAGTCCTAACATATAACGTCCCATGGTTTCATCGTCCAATTTCGACGTATCTTCAAAATAAGCCACAATCTTTCCACCATACATCACAATCAAGCTATCCGATAATTCCATGACTTCATTTAAATCTGCCGATACTAATAAAACACCAATACCTGAGCGGGATAATTCCACCAATTTCCTACGAATGAACTCCGTTGCTCCAACGTCAATTCCACGTGTTGGCTGATCAGCAATAATCAATTCCGGTTGATTAGAAAATTCACGCGCCACAACAACCTTTTGAATATTACCACCCGATAACATAGCCACTTTTTGATCATGATTCTTGCACAAAACCTTATACTCTTGAATGAGTTTGTCCGAAGCTTCATGAATGGCTTTCATATTGAATAAAAGTCCCTTATTATATTCTTTATGCGAACAACGATCGGATAAAAGATTTTCTTCAACTGATGCGCTAGCCGCAATTCCATATAACATACGATCTTCCGGAACTAAGGAAATATGTTTTTGACGAAGCTGTTGTTGCTTTAGACCAAGAACGTTTTCACCATTAACTGTAACAGAACCCGCATTTGGTCGATCCAAGCCAAATAACATATCCACCAATTCCTTTTGCCCATTTCCTTCCACTCCGGCAATTCCTAGAATTTCTCCTTTGCGCACCGAAAAAGAAACTTTATCCAGCATTTTTTTGCCCCAATCATTCACGAATTCTAAATCTCGCACTTTAAGCACTTCTTCACTTGGCTTCGCTGATTCTTTTTCAACTCGTAAAACCACATCACGACCAACCATCAAACGAGAAATTTTCTCCGGTGTCACATCTTCAGTTTCATAAACACCTAAGAATTTACCACCTCGTAAGATACTTAAACGATCGGTAATTTCCATGATTTCATTCAACTTGTGGGAAATAAAGATTAAAGTATAGCCTTGTTGCTTTAAATGAATTAATTCTTTAAACAGTTCCACTGTTTCTTGGGTGGTTAAAACTGCGGTCGGCTCATCTAAAATTAAAATCTTAGCTCCACGAACCAATGCCTTTAAAATTTCCACTTTTTGTTTCATACCAACGGGAATATCCACAACGCGTGCATTTGGATCCACCAACAAATTAAATTTCTTAGAATACTCCTTTGTAATTTGAATAGCTTTTTGACGGTCAATAAAAATGCCATTTTTCTTTGGTGTCATTCCTAAAACAATATTTTCAGCTACTGTCAAACTTGGTACCAACATAAAGTGTTGATGCACCATTCCAATTCCTTTTGCAATCGCCACATTTGGTGATGATAAATTCACCTTTTCACCATTGATGAAAATTTCTCCTTCCGTTGGCTGTTCCAAACCAAACAACATCTTCATCAAAGTTGATTTACCAGCTCCATTTTCACCCATCAGAGCATGAATTTCACCTTTACGAACATCCAAATTAACACCTTGATTGGCAACTACACCATTCGGATAAATCTTTTTGATGCCCTTCATTTGAATGACATATTCTTCATTCATAATGTTTACCTCTCTTTAATTGATTATTTAAATGATGAAAAAAGAAATCCAATCCCCCTCCCTTGGAAATGAGAAGAAAATTGGATCTAAACACAAGACGTACGATAAATTTTTACTTCTCGTAAAAATAGAGGATGAATGTGATAAGTTGCCCTATCTCATCAATCTTTCTTTACGTGATTAAGGGCGCACTTGTTCGCGCAATTTTTCTAATTTCTTTTCTTTATCGCCTAAAGCAGACGGAACTTTCACTTTACCATCTAAGACAGCCTTCAAGGCTTCATTAACTTTCTTTTGTGTCTCTTCCGAAGCATACTTCTTAAAATTCTTATCCGTTACAATACCAACACCATTTTCTTTCAAGCCTAAAGAAACTTCTGTTCCCCAGTGTTCTTTACCAGCATCTAATTCATCAAATACCCAAATCAAAGAATTACCAATATTCTTTAAACCGGAAGTTAATGTAGCGGCGGCGGCGTTTGCGGATAAAGATAACTCTTGGTCGGAGTCAACCCCAATAAACCAAGCTTTCTTTTCCAAAGCCGCTTCCACAGCACCATTACCGGCATTACCGGCAACACCCCAAATAATATCTGCCTTCTTATCAGCAATCATGGATAAAGCGTATTCCTTAGCTTTAGCGGTATCTACATAGTCATTGGTATAACGAGTATCCACTTTCATTTCCGGATCCACAGCACGTGCTCCTTCAATATAACCATATAAGAAGTCATTGATAACCGGACTATCCACACCACCAACGAAACCTAATACCTTTTCTGGGTTGATATTCTTTACCTTTGTATCTTTTGTCATACAAGCGGCGAATGTTCCTACCACATAACCTAATTCATTTTGCTTGTAAGTTAGGTTCAAGACGTTCTTGTTTGCGCCTACATGTGTGTTATCATCAAAAATAGCATATTTTTGATTAGGATACTTCGTAGCCACTTCCTTTAGATAGTCAGGCATTTGGTATGTACCCACAACAATCACATCGTATTCCTTACTCTCGGAAACTTCATATAAAGTAGATAACCATTTTGGTTTATCTTGTTCCGTACCGCCCATTTCAATTGTCTTTAACGTGATGCGACCATCCTTTTGAAGTTTCGTTAAGCCGGCCATCGCTGAATCAAAGAAAGATTTGTCACCTAAGTTACCATTAATCAAATAAGCTACCTTATAGACTTTACCTTTCTTGTCTGTTGAAGCCTTTCCATCATCTTTCTTAGCGCCACAACCAACTAATGGAACGATTAAGAATAGCGCTAAAAGTGCTTTGTATAATTTTTTCATCTTTTCTCCTTCCAAAGCGATTTAACTTTTACAAAATCAACCCAAATGAGTTAAAATATCTGTAAGCGTTTTCACTATCATCATTCTATTGCGACAAGCGTTCCTTTGTCAACAAGTTTATATACAAAAATAAGAGAAAAAATCGGAGGTCCTTTTTAATGAGTGAATTTTCTTTTCCTAAAATTGATTTACATCTTCATTTAGATGGTTCTTTTCGTATGAAAACCCTTTGGGAATTAGCAACGCAAAAAAGGATAACAATGCCTACTAATACACTATCTGAATACAAAGAATACATTCGTCGTTGCTCTCATGCTAAAAGTGTAAATGAATACCTGAAAATGTTTGATCATCCTTTAAAAGTGATGCAAGATGAAGCCTCTCTAATTCGCATCACCAAAGAATTGATTGAAGATTTAGCCAAACAAAATCTTCGCTATGCTGAAATCCGTTTTGCTCCTCAGTTGCATACGCAACAAGGCTTATCCCAAACCAAAGCCGTTGAAGCTGTCTTAGAAGGTCGCAAACAAGCTCTATTCCTTTATCCCGGCATTCAAATTGGTATCATCACTTGTATGATGAGTCTTGGACCTATATCCGTTAATAAAGAAGCAAATTTAGAAACCATTGAACTTTGTCAAAAATATTTAGGAAAAGGCGTGGTAGCTTTAGATTTAGCTGGTGCTGAAGGAATTGTGGCTTTAAGTGATTTTCGTTCTTTCTTTATAAAAGCTAAAGAACTTGGCATTCCTTGTACTTGTCATGCAGGAGATAGTGAACCCGTTCAATCCATTCAAGATGCAATCGACTTTGGTGTGCAGAGAATTGGACATGGTCATCATCTGATTGATAACTTAAAACTATGCCAAACAACAAAAGAAAAACACATTCTATTAGAAATATGTCCTACTTCCAATGTCCAGTGCCAAACCGTTCCTTCTTATCAAAAACATCCAGTAAAAAAGCTATATGATCTTGGTGTTCCTGTTTCCATTAATACCGATAATATGACTTTAGCCGGTGTTACTTTAGAGGATGAATATAGACACTGTATTAATGAAATGGGCTTTAGAAAGAAAGATATTATTCAAATGAACCTTTATGCCATTCAATCCGCTTTTATTAGCGATTATGAAAAACAAGAAATCATACAAGAATTAAAGCAAGCTTTAAAGGAGGCTGAAATATGTTAGAACCCCACATTCATCTAAATGATACTCTACAAGTGAAATACGCCATTATGCCTGGTGATCCGGCTCGTTTAGACCGTATTAAACCTTATTTAGAAAACTGTGTTGAATTAGCATACAATCGTGAGTTTCGAAGCATGAAAGGTAGCTATAAAGGTGTGGATATGATCGCTATTTCAACTGGAATTGGTGGTTCTTCTACCGCCATTGCAATAGAGGAGTTAAAACACATTGGTGTAGATACCATGATTCGCATTGGTTCTTGTGGCGCCTTACAAAGTGATATTCAACTTGGCGATTTAATCTTTGCCCAAGCGGCCGTTCGTGATGATGGAACTTCCAAAGCTTATGTTGATATTCGCTACCCGGCTGTTAGTGATTCTGATTTCTTACAAGCTTGTATCAATGTTGCGAAAGAAAAGCAATGGTCTTATCATGTGGGCATTGTTCATAGTCATGAAAGCTTCTATGCCGACACCAATGCTCAAGAAGAAGCACAATGGTCTAATCTTGGTATCTTAGGGGCTGATATGGAAACAGCGACTTTGTTCACCGTTGGAAAATTGCGCCATATTAAAACGATGTCAATCCTAAACAATGTTGTGTTATGGGAAAAAGACACCGCTGATTCAATTGGCAATTACGTGGATGAAGGACAGAAAACCATGGAAGGAGAACGAAGAGAAATTGTCACAGCTTTAGAAGCCATTTATCAATTGCATCAAAAATTTAATGGAATATAAGATGACCTCCAAAAGTTAGATTTTTAGGACTCGGTACAATAATCCTTAGTTCTTTACTTCTTCTATGCTTGGAATACTTTGGGCTGCCCCATTTCTGGTTACAGCAATACTACCAGCCTTACTAGCGACTTGTAAGGCTTTTTGTATTGTGCTTCCTTGGAACAGCGTTGCCAAGAAAAAACCCGTAAACGTATCGCCGGCCGCGGTAGTATCTTTCGCTTGAACCACAAAAGCTTCTTGGTGTACTAATTCTTGACCATGAATGTAATAAGAACCCCGGCTACCCACTGTCATCACAATTTCCGTCTGTGGATATGCTTTTTGCAGGGAAGTAATAATATCTTCAATCTTATCAGAATCACAATTTCCTAAACCTTTTGCTTCGACTTCATTCACAATTAAATAATCTATAAACGATAAAGGATATTGGAACACTTTATCATTCATTGGTGCCACATTAAATGCAATCTTTAATCCCTTTTCATGTGCCCTTTCAATTAAATACGCTAAAGAAGAGATTTCATTTTGAATTAACAACAAATCTCCCTTTTCAAAATGACTTAGTACTTCATCCACTTGTTTAAAATCAATCGCTTCATTCGCACCACCATGTAAGATAATGCAATTCTCACCCTGACAAACTTGAATGATGGCATGCCCTGTCGCAAGACTTTCATTTTTAGTTAAATAATCCGTTTTAACACCATATTTCTGCAAGTAATCAATAAATGCTTGACCATCCAATCCAACCATACCGGCATGATAGACTTCAAGTCCCGCCTTCGCTAAAGCAATGGACTGATTTAAGCCCTTACCACCAAAATTGCGACTATAATGCAGTGATGAAATAGTTTCTTTTGCTTGAACAAAATGATCCATTTCATACACATAATCAAAATTCAAGGAACCAAAGCTTAATACCTTCATTTTTCACCCCTACATATCCAATTCTTCCAAAGACTTCTTTAAAACACTCGCTGACTTTGATAAATCATCTCTTTCTTGTTCAGAAAGAAGAATAGGCACTAATTCCTCCACCCCATTACGACCAACAATGGCAGGAACACTTAAACTAACATCATCAATTCCATATTCCCCATGCAAGCCTGTACTAATTGGCAAAATGCTCTTTTCATCTTTTAAAACGGCACGACAAATACGAACGACTGAAGCGGCAATACCATAGTATGTGGCATGTTTGCGTTCAATAATCTTATATGCGGCATTCTTCACATCATCCGCAATATCTTTCTGAGCTGTTTCTAAATCAAGACTGCCTTGCATACCTCTTAAAGCGAAGAAATCCGCTAAAGGGACACCGGACACATTCGCATTTGACCAAGTTACTATTTCTGAATCCCCATGTTCACCAATCACATAAGCATGCACTGAACGTGCATCCACATCTAATTTATTACCAATCAAATAACGAAGACGTGCCGTATCCAATACTGTCCCTGAACCAAAGACACGATTTTCAGGCATACCAGAATGCTTCTGAGCATAGAGGGTTAAAACATCCACCGGATTGGCGACAACTAATAAAATACCTTCACAATTTTGTTTACGAATTTCCGCCATAATGGATGAATGAATGGCAATATTCTTCTTTAGTAAATCCAAACGTGTTTCGCCGGGCTTTTGATTAGCACCGGCCGTTAAAATAATGATAGCCGCATCTTTAATATCCGCATAATCACCAGCATAGATATTCATTGGATTGCATAAAGCGGCACCATGATTAATATCCATCGCTTCTCCTTCTGCCTTATCTTTCATAACATCCACTAAGACCATCTCCGAAAAAAGACCGCTTTGCATTAACGCAAATGCACTCGATGAGCCGACAAAACCAGTCCCAATGACGGCAACCTTTCTAAAATTAATACTCATAACTTTACCTCCAATTTCATTATATTCATTTCCTATAAAAAAGCTTGCTAAAAGCTAATCATTTCTATAAACAAAACTAAAAATTCTGTTAAAATTAGTTACATGTCAATGAAAAAAGTGATTGGTAAACTATTTAAAGCCGACACGGATTTTAATTTAATTCAAAATGGTGATCGTATCTGTGTTGGTGTGTCTGGTGGTAAAGATTCTGTCTTATTACTCTATGCATTATCACTTTATCAAAAAGCGGCCAAACGTATTGCTAATAAAGATTTCTCCGTCCTTGGAATTCATTTGGAAATGGGGTTTGGAAATATGGATTTTACTGACCTGAAAGCTTTCTTTCAAGAAAAAGAGATTGAATACGTGGATTATCCTACTCAACTCTACGAAATTTTAAAACTACATCCCAAGAATGATAAAATCCAATGTTCCTTATGTTCTAAATTAAAAAAGGGAGCGATTATTCGGGCTGCGCAAGAACATGGTTGTAATAAAGTAGCCTTTGCCCATCATGCTGATGATGCCATCGAAACTTTATTTATGAATATGATTTATGGAGCCCGTATTTCTACCTTTTCTCCTGCTATGCACTTAAAAGTATCGAATATGGATTTTATTCGTCCTTTCATTTATTGCTTTGAAAACGAGATTCGTAAAACCGTCAAACACGAAAAGCTTCCACTTGTGAAAAGCACTTGTCCAAACGACGGCTACACCAAACGCCAAGAAACCAAAGAATTATTAAAGCAAATTTATCACACTTTCCCAACCGCCAAAGAAAATTTCTTAACTTCTTTATCCAATCAAAAACAATTCAATCTTTGGGTAAAGGCTAAGGATTGGCGGCACCATTCTAAATAGACAAAAAATTAGGAGCCAGTCCTAATTTTTCTATTTTTATTAGTGCTTTTCAAAGTCAGGTTCATCCTGATCAATATAATCCAAGATAGCTGAACGAGCAATATTACAAGCATGGTCACCCATACGCTCAATCGTTCCCAGTATATCCACATACACCGAAGAGGCAATCGAGGATGTACACTCACCATTAGCCATCCGTGTGAAGTGACCCTGACGAGCGGCGTACTCTGTTTCATCCATCTCATTTTCTTTTCCCATTAATTCATGATAAACCAATTCATCCCGTTCTTCATACACTCGAATACACAGCTTCATCATTTCATTTAATTCATCAAACATGGTGTTCATATCCACAATCGCTGCTGGTGAGAAAGTGGTCTTATCCTCACGAACCATATTAAAGAATTCCACTAAATTAATACCTAAGTCACCAATACGTTCCAAGTTCTTCGTAATTTCTAAACCACGACGCAATTCTGTTTGATCCGATGGTGTTAATTGTTGATTTTTAGAAATCGCAATTAAGAATTCGGTAATCTTCTTATCCAATTTATTCACTGTATCTTCACCGGTCATTAGGTTTTCATAATCTTCATCATTTCCCGGTTTATTTAGATACCCTTTAATATCTTGATTATCTTGATCCACCACTGAAGCCATCTTCACGATTGCTGTCTTAGCTGAGTCAATCGCTACAGAAGGAATGGTGTTCACCGCTAAGTTACTATCTAATTCATCAATATTGATTTCAATACGTTTTGGTTCTTCACCGGGAAGAATTTTACGAATTAAATCACAGAATTGGTTCATGAATGGGAAGAAAACAATGGTTGCGGTTGTATTAAACACCATATGCGCTACCGCTATTTGCGCCATACCCGTAATACCAAATATTCCTGATAGCCAAACAATAAAGTTGGTATATGGACGCAAGAAAATCATTCCTACGGTTGTTCCTATGATATTGAATAAGATATGGATACCGGCTGTTCGTTTGGCGGCTGTACTACCACCAATACAAGCCAAGATACCCGTTACAGTTGTCCCGATATTTGCCCCAAATACAAATGGTAAAACCGCAATGAATTCCAAAGCCCCGGCCGCATATAATTTCTGCACAATACCAATCGTTGCCGAAGAAGCCTGTACAGCTCCCGTCATTACCGTACCTGCAAATAAGCCTAAGAATGGATTAGTTGCCATATCCTTCGCAAATTGAGCAAATTCCGGTAAATCCTTGATGGCACTTAAAGCTGAACCCATTGCGTTTAATCCATAGAAGATTAAACCAAAGCCCATTATAATCGTACCAAGAGACTTGACTTTTGCTTTCTTACCAAAACTAACAATCATTGCCCCCAAGAATACAAAATATAAAACATAGTTATCAATATTCAAAGAAATTAATAAAGAGGTAAAAGTCGTTCCAATATTAGCGCCCATAATGATGCCGGCAGCTTGTGGTAAAGTCATCAAACCGGCTCGCACCAAACCAATTGTAATGGCGGTTGAAGCCGAAGATGACTGCATAATAATTGTAATTAAAATACCAATAATCAAAGCGGAAAACGGGTTGGTGGTGTATTTATTGATGTAATCTCTTAATTTATCACCGGCAACGGCTTTTAGACCATCCCCCATAAAACCAATACCAAAGAGGAATAAACCGAACCCTCCTAAAATCACATCCCATCGCAAACTACTTAGATTCATTCGTTTCCTCCATGCTTTGCGCATTCCTACAGAATAAATTCTAATCGAATTTAAGGAAAAAGAAAAGATACCGATTGCCTTAGCTTTCAATTTTTTTAACAGAAAGAAAGACAAGTGCTATACTAAAGGTGTTGCAGGCGTGATTCAATGGTAGAATGTGACCTTCCCAAGGTTAATACGCGAGTTCGATTCTCGTCGCCTGCTTTTATGTTTATTATCCCAAATCAAGGGGATTTTTTATTTATTACAAAGCTTCTACACTTCATTCAATAAAAAAATTGGCATTTTGCCAATCCTATCTATTCAACTAAACACTTACTCTTGTTTGAAGATAATCCGTAAGTTTTTGAATGCCATACGTAACCAAGCAGAAGAATAAAGTGACACAAACTAATCTAGCTAAAAATGACCAACCGGCAATAAGTGGTGTTTCTCTTAGGAAACCATAATTTCCATTTGTTAGTTCATTAACCAGTGCCAAGAAAACATCAATAAGCAAATTGATGCCAATAATTTCTTTAAGTGAAAGTTTCTTTTTGGTTTCTAAAAGGTACAATAAGGAATTTCCAAATAGCGCAAAATGTCCCCAATAGAAAGAAACCAAGGTCACATGTGGCCAAGCATATTTATCCATGATTGGAATAAAAATTGCCAGCAACCCACCAAAAATACCAATCACCGCAAACATTTTTTTAAGCTTGCTGTCTTTCATAAACATCAAAGAAAACATGGCGGCTCGACAATGGTATAAAGGCAAACTAATTGAAATTGAAATTCTTTGAACCATGTAAAAACCATAAAGGATGACTAGTTGAATAAGCTGAAAAAGCCAAAAGAACTTCTTCAGCCATGCTTTATCGTGATATTTCAAACAAAAAACCATTTCTAAAGCCATCACAATAATAGCTGAAACATATACCCACATTGGGGGCACAAAAGCACTCGCTGTTCCTTGCGTACTAAAAAATTGATCCATACTTGCTTAGTATAAAGGAAATTTAGGAAAAAAGAAAAGCCCTAATTTTAAAAATTGACTTGAAGCATAGTCATATTTTAAACAAAAAAGTCTGTTAGTATAGAAGCATGTCCTTTCAAGCAAAAGAATTTCAACAATTAATCCACTGGTACCGAAGTCATCATATTAATTATCCATGGCGTCTATCTAAAAATCCTTATCCTATTTGGATTTCTGAGATTATGTTGCAACAAACACGGATTGAAGCCGTCTTGCCAAAATACGAACGTTTTATGCAAGAATTACCTAGCATTCATGATTTAGCGACTGTTTCAGATGACCATTTAATGTTCCTATGGGAAGGATTGGGTTATTATTCCAGAGCTCGTAATCTTAAAAAAGCGGCGATTCAAATTGAAGATAAATTTCAAGGTATCTTCCCTCATAAATTAGAAGATATTCAATCGCTGGCCGGTATTGGTGATTATACCGCCGGAGCGATTGCATCCTTTGCGTTTGGTTTAGGAGTACCAGCCATTGATGGTAATGTTCTACGAGTGTATAGTCGTCACGAAGGAATTTATCAAAATGTCTTAGATCCGACCATGAAGTCACTTGTTAAAGAACAGCTTTTACCTTTATACACAAAAGAAAATAGTACGGATAATGGTGATTTTAATCAAGCTATCATGGAACTTGGTGAACAAGTTTGTTTACCTAAAAATCCAAATTGTCAAAATTGTCCTATTTTTAAAAAGTGTTTTAGTTTCTTACAACGAAAACAAAATGAATTACCCGTCCGTATTTCTAAGACAAAAAAGAAAACGGAGAATCATAGTTTTTTAATTTTCTACACGAAAGATAAAATTTTAGTTCATAGACGTTCCGCTGATAGCTTATTAGCGAATTTATACGAACCGGTTAACTTAAATTCTTTTATAAAAATTGATGATTTCCTAAAGGAATATTCCCTTCCCGTTCTTTCCTACACTAAATTAAAAAATCATAAACATATCTTTTCCCATCGTATTTGGCAAATTGAAGCTTACGCAATTGAAGTGAGTGAAGAATTCCCTTTTCTTGATTATCAATGGCTAGAAAAAAAGAAGAGTTCGCTCTTGGCTTTCTCTTCTGCATTTGATCCTTATCGCTTGTATTTCTATTAGTTATCTTCGTCTGTTTCGATTAAGTATTTAACCGCTTCAATAGCGGAACGAATGGCTAAATCTGTGTCATGCACTTGTGGATTTGGCAAGCCTTGTTTCGCTCTTTCTTGGTTGGCAACAACTAATAGCGTTGTCCCGCAACGAACATGCAAATACCCGGCCACGATAAACAAAGCGGCGGATTCCATTTCCGAAGCTTTACAGCCCATGCCTAACCAAGCATCCCACTTTCTTAATAAATCCTGACCGTTTGGCAAGGTTTCTGGACGATGTTGACCATAGAAAGCATCTTTGCATTCGACAACACCTGTATGATAGGAGGCATCCACTCTCTTAGCACCTTCAACTAAAGCATTAACCATATCTAAGTCAGCTACGGCAGGGTATTCAATTGGTGCATATTCTTTGCTGGTTCCTTCCATTCTAATAGCACCGGTCGCTACAACAATGTCACCGGCTTTCACATTAATATCCATACCTCCACAAGTTCCAACACGGATAAAAGTATCCGCTCCACATGCCACTAATTCTTCCATAGCAATAGAAGCACTTGGACCACCAATTCCGGTTGAAGTAACGGAAACCTTTACACCGTTTAGATAACCCGTATAAGTGATGAACTCTCTTGAATCACCAACCATGATTGGTCGGTCAAAATACTTCGCAATTTTTTCACAACGCTTTGGATCACCTGGCAAGAAAACGTAGCGTCCAACATCACCTTTGCCAACGCCAATATGATACTGTTTTCCTGATCCTTCTGTATAATCAATCATATATAATTCTCCTTTAATTTATTATAATAATTTTTTGTATTTTTTTCAAAAATGCTTGTCATTACAACCCTATCATGTTATTATCATCTAGCACGATATGGCGCGTTGGTGAAGCGGCTTAACACACCGCCCTTTCACGGCGGCATTCACGGGTTCGAATCCCGTACGCGTCACTTATTTTTTTATAGGGGTGTCGTACAATGGTAGTACATCGGTCTCCAAAACCGCTGACGGGAGTTCGATTCTCTCCACCCCTGTCGATTAGGGAAGCTAGGCTTCCTTTTTTTTGTACTTTTCCAATTGATAAATCAAGTGCAACAACTCAATAATGGCTCATAGCATTCATGTTCCTTAATATCTAATCATCTTCCTATGGAGGTACTCTACAAATCTCAAGTAAAGTTTATTCAAGTTCTCATTTATTTTAGGATGCATTTTCCCTTCTTATTTATTAATCCTATTATTACAGAAATTAAAATTGATATAAGTATACAACCTAGCCATATAAGAACACCATAATGGTTACTTAGTTGATATTGCATCTGTGCACTCATATCTTTCGTAATCTTAAGCTTAGATAATTTTTGAAGATAATCATCTAAAAAATTTCCTATAGTTAAGCATAATTTGCCATATATTTTTATAAAAGTTCATGACTTGAAACAGCTAAGTCCAGCTTTTCATTTTTTGATTTACTGTTCTATGTTGGTTTTTATTAAATTATCAATTAGTTAAAAAGGGATTAACCGGTTGTATCCACTCTAATGGTAAATATGCAGATAAATACCCATGATTATAACCTTTAGCTTCGTAGAGAATACAAGCAGGATGCATCTTTTGAAATAGTTTAGCTGATTCCTTGACACAACGCATTTCTTTCTCACCATAAATATATAGAACCTGTGCTTTGTTTTCTGTAATACTTTCTTTCAATCTATACGTTCCCATGTATGTTTCATACATTTTTATTAATGTTTTCATGGGTAACCTTGGCATATCTTCCATATAATAATTTCCTATTTCTTCGGGATAAGCCATATTAGGATACATTTTTTTCATCAAACTTAATTGAATTTTGCCGGCTGATTTGCTAAACATAAGTTTTCCAAATATTTTTACAATAATCGTACTAATTCGTGATAAATTTGGTTGCGGAATACAAATACTACCATCTATTATTGCTTTCTGAGCTATATCACTATCTAATGATAATAACTCAATTGCAATTTGACCACCCAAAGAAACACCGCCTATAGCAAACAATTTTCCATTACAATTATTTTTTATGTAATCCATGATTTGTTGTGCAGATTTTTCAGTTGAAATATAATCTTTTTGATATTCTTCTCCATGACCATCAAGTGTTGGTAAAATCACATGGAATTGATCTGATAATATACGAGCTTGTCGAAGATAAGTCCACCAAGAATTACCTCCACCATGTATCAGTAATATATGTGGAAATTTTTTATCGCCAAATTCATGAAACCTCATCTTACACTACCTCTAAATTTAAACTATTTTTGTTTATATTGCTTGATACTGTACCATTTTTAAGCCATTTTTTCTATATGCTTCTTTATCATTGGTACTGCCGGTTCTTGCTTCTATACTAATAAAGTAGATTTCAAAATAAGAAATCTACTTTTCTATTACCGGATTTAAATTCCGAAAACTATATTGCTTTGGTGAAACACCCACCACCTTTTTAAACACTTGAGAGAAATAATATTGATTATGAAAACCACAAGCCTCCGCAATTTCATACATTTTATAATTAACTTCATTGTTATCAATTAAATATTTGGCATGTTGAATACGAAGTTCTGTGACTAAATCCACGAATGTTTTCGCCAATTCTTTTTTAATCAGCTTTGTGATATGTCCTTCACTGAATTGAAGATGATTAGCCAAATCTTTTAAGCCATAGCTTTCATTACTGATATTAGCTTGAATATCTTCCAATATTTTCTTCGTTAATAAAGAATACGGCGGCTTTTTATGTTGATTAATCTGTTCCATAGCTTCTTGAATAACCGAAATAAATTCTTGCGCATCCACCGGCTTTAAAAGGTAACGAAATACCCCTAATTCCAAAGCTTGTTGAGCAAAACGGAAGTTATCATAACCCGATACGATAATTAGGATAACTTCTTTATTTTGTTGACGAATATCACGAATTAAGTCCAATCCATTTTTAAAAGGCATATTGATGTCAATTAAAGCGATATCCATACTTTCTTCCTTGAATAGTTGTAAAGCTTCCTCACCATTCGTTGCCTTAAAGATAAGGTCAAATGGTAGACCGGCCTTTATAATGCGTTTCATAAAATTTTGTCTAATAATTTCTTCATCATCCGCAATCAATATATTCATCTTCATCTCCCCGGTTGCACCATACGACTAATAAAACGATTATTTTCAGCTATTAAACAAACACCATACTTTTCCCCATATTGATGCTTAATTCTAGCGTTCACGTTAAATAAACCATAACCCTTTTGATTATCCGATCTATTCCCTGTCTTTAAAGTTCGATTGATTTCTTCAATATATTTGAAATCTAGTTCTTCAAACACATTTTCAACCTCCATCACAATATCTTCATCCCTTTGATAAACACGAATTACAATTAACTCTTTTTTCTTCAATAGCTTGATGCCGTGGTAAATTGCATTCTCCACTAATGGTTGTAAAGTAAATTTCAAAAATGGTCTTTCTAAATCAAAATCTTGGACATTAAAAGAATATTGAAGAACATCTTGATAGCGTAACTTTTGAATATTCAGATAGCTTTGTGCATGCTTAATTTCCTCTTGAACAGTGATAATTTGTCGATCATTGCTCAAACTAATGCGAAAGAAAACCGCTAAATCATGAATAGCCTTCTCAACATCTTCATCCTCATGATCAAATGCCATGGCTTGAATTGTTTCTAATGTGTTATACAAGAAATGAGGTTTTATTTGGGCATACATAGCTTTATTATTCGCATCGTTGCGCTCTATTTCTTTTGCTTTGACTTGTTGTAATAAATGATGAATTTCATCAATCATTTGGTTATATTTTTGGTTTAAACGATTAAATTCAAGAATTTCCGTTTCTTCCTCATTTTTTTCTAAAACACCATCCTTTGTTTTCAGCATAACCGATTCCAAGCTTTGAATTGGATGCACTAAACGATGTACCACATGATGCGTTACTCTTTGGGTAACGAGCAATAAAAGCATCGTCACTAAAGTAATAAGAACAACCGTTAGAAGAATGGTATTCATGTAATAACTTCGTGGAATATCCAAAACATACGTTAAATTTAAATAGGAATACAACTGTTTTTCAAAATGAATGCCTGTATGTTGAAATTGATCATTTCCTAACACTGTTTCATTCTTATTATTTTTCAAATAAGCATGGAAATCTCTTGCGACATTGGTCATTAGATTTTCGATATATTCAGTCTTTAAGGCGGCGCTGATATAACCTTTCTCTTGGTGCTTTTCATCGTATATTTTTGCTAGGATTAAGATAATTTTATTTTTATTTGATTTCGATTCAATCACATCGGAAATCACCACATCTTGATTACTTGATTTTAATTTTGCAAAATAGGAACGATCATCCACACTAAAGCTGGAATTATCGGTCACATACTTACGCCCTTCCTTTGTAATAAATCCCAAGGAATCGTATTGAATGTTGGACTTTTCCTTAAATTCTTCAAGCTTATGCAGAAGGTGGATTTTATTTTTAGAGGATATTTCTTCATTTTGAAATTGCGTAGCATACAAACGAATTAATTCACTATTAAATTGGAACCATAAATTTATATCACTAACTTGGGTCTTCACATGATTGTCTACCAATTGTTGCATATTGGGTAATATATAACGATAAATTGTGAATACAGAAATAGATGAGATACAAAGAATAGACGCAATCAACATCAAAAAAACACGATGGACAATAACATCATATAATCTTTTCATAGACTTATTTTAAGGTGTATCACAAAAAAACTGAAGTACTGATGTACCTCAGTTCAAAGTTTATTTACTTAGCGGCGTTTTCACCGGCGATACGACCAAACACAACAATGTCTGTAATCGCATTACCACCTAAACGATTGGTACCATGAACACCACCAGCCACCTCACCGGCTGCGAATAAGTGTTGAATTGCTTTTCCATCTTTATTTAAAACTTCTGCCTTTGAGTTAATCTTCACGCCACCCATTGTATGATGCGTGGCCGGGGCTACTTTTTGAATGTAGAAAGGTCCTTGCAAAATCGTACGTAATTTTCCCCCACGTTGTTGTTCCGGGTCACTACCTGCCTTCACATAGCCATTGTACGCCTCTAATGTTTTCTTTAATGTTGTGACATCAATCTTTGTCTTTTCAGCTAATTCTTCAATGCTGTTCGCTTCAAATAACAAAGCGGATTTCTTTAAGTTTTCAAATTCATTCTTGTGCATTTTGGTCATGTGACCATTCTTTTCGACTTCTTGACCCCATAATAGATAAGCATACTTACCCGGTTGAGCTAAGATAGCGTTGGAAATAACATCACGACGTCCCATATCATTCACAAATCGCTTACCTTCTTGGTTCACTAAGATACCACCATCAAAGCGAGCATTTGCGACATAAGAAATAATACCCGTTTGTGGATTGCAAGTTGGATAAACTTGAATTTGTTTCATATCCACTAAAGCGGCACCAATATCTTTCGCCATATTGATACCGTCACCGGAACTGGCTGAAATACAAGTTGTCTTGTACTTTTCATCGTAAGCTGGATTGTATTCTTTACGCATTGCAATATTTGAACCAAAACCACCAGAAGCTAAAACAACCGCTTTCTTCGCTATGAATCTCACTTCTTTACCGGCATTTTCAGCAATCACAGCAGTAATAACTCCCTTATCGTCCACCATCAACTTCTTAGCACCGGTGTTTTTGAAAATATCAACACCCTTATCCATCGCTAATTTTTCTAATTTAGACATCATTTCATAACCGGAATTACCAACTGGAATAACAGCACGAGCCACTGAATGACCACCAAATTGTTGCACACGGTCTTGGATGAAGTTCATTTTCACATCCTTTACCAACCATTGATAAGCATCTAAAGCCTTTGAAGACAACGTATCGACTAATTCTGGATTTCCTACATTATCACCACCTTTTAATGTGTCTTTCTTATAAAGTTCAACCGAATCAGTAATGCCCTTCTTTTTTTGTAAATCGGTACCCGGCACATTGATTCCACCACCGGATACTAACGTGTTACCACCAACTTGACTTGTTTTCTCTAAAACTAAAACTTTAGCCCCCTTAGCTCTTGCTTGAATAGCGGCGGTTAAACCGGCCCCACCAGCACCAATAACCACCACATCGTATTGGTATTCTTTTTCACTTAAAACTTGGTTAATGCTTTCTTTCGGCATTCCATCCACTGATTCTTTCGTTAAACCGGCTTCTTTTAACGCATCCTTTAAGGCTCTTAACGTTGCTGCAGAACTAATCGTTGCACCAGTTGCTGTATCCAGATTTAAAGTTTGTTTCGCAATAACTTTATTCTTGATTTTTTCAATCGCTAAACTGCCAATCCCTTTTGTTTCAACATTCTTCGTTGCATCAATGTCCTTAATCTTTCCAAGAGCGACAGTTACCTTGACTTCTAATGGTCCATTATGACCCGTTGTACTGGCGGTGTAAGTGCCATCTTTTAGACTAGTCATTTTCTTTTGTGAACAACCGGCAACAGCCAAAGCTAATGTACAAGCAAGTGTTAAATTTAACACAGTCTTTCTAAACATCTTTTCTCCTCCTATTTTTATCTACTTCCATTATAGAAAAGACAAGGTTTAGGGTATTTATAATATCTTGATAAAATTTATAAATTTTCATAAAAAAACAGCATTCTTTCTTTAGCTAAGAAAACATCTTTATGATTGATTAGAATAAAAAAGATAGATTCCTAATCTATCTTTCCTGAATTCACGATTTAATCCCCTTAGACAACTAATCAATACCTAGTAAATCTTTTACTTTCGTAGCAATCGATTGTACTTGAACACCATAGATAATTTGGAAATTATTCTTGGCTTGAACCACCCCTAAAGCATGGAGTTCATTTTCCCAAATAGCACGGTCAAGGACTTTATCTGCGTCTTTAACTTCAACACGGAGTCGGGTTGCACAGTTTGTAACTGAGATGATGTTATTGTAGCCACCAAGTGCTTCAATTATTTTTTCTTCGAGGGTTAATTCTTTTCCTTCTACCTCGCGTACGGCTTGAATTTTTTGGTATTCTTTTTTAGAGATTAACTCCGCATCAGAACTTTTACGTCCCGGTGTATTCAGATTTAATTTTTGAATTGCGACTTTGAATACATAGTAGTAAACAGCAAAGGTTAATGGCAATAAGAAGATTAAACTCATCGCATGAACCTTATGTGGTTGGAATAGGTTTGGTATCATAAATAGCAATGCATTACCTACAATAGATATTTTGAACACCTCTGCAATCACATAAGCTAAACCACATAATGGTGCGTAGATGAAGAAATACAATTGCGGTGCCAAGAATAAAAATGTATATTCAATTGGTTCTGATATACCAACAAGAGCTAATGTCATAACCGCCGGTACAAGCAGTGCTGCAACTTTCTTTCTATTTTCCGGTTTTGCAAGTTTGTACATAGCATAAGCCGCCCCCGGCAAACCAGCCAATTGGAATAGGATTCTTCCTGAGGTAAAGTTTCTTATAAGATACCCGGTTGCTCCGGCACTGGCCGCTTGGGCATTCATGATGTTTTTAATTCCTTCATAGACCACTCCATCAACTTTCATCACGCCACCGACTGCTGAATATTCAATCGGGAAGGCAATAAGGTGATGTAAACCAAATGGTAATAACATTTTATCAACCGTACCAAAGACAAAAGTTCCAAATAAGCCGGATTTACCAATAAAATGAGTAATACTTGCAAGCCCTTTTGCGATAAACGGCCAAAGATAGTAGGTTCCTATCGCAAGGGGTATGGAGGCAAGGACAACCATAATAATGACCGTTTTGGTTCCTGCGAAAAAGCCAAGCATTGTAGGCAGTTCTGTATCCACAAAGCGGTTATGGATTTTCGCTGTGACAAGTCCCGTTACAATACCTGAGAAAATGCCCATGTTGTAAGTGAATATACCTAGTGAAGTTCCCCATAGGTTATTAAAGTTCATGGCTTCTAATTCTGTATAACCTTGACTGAGTAAGGCTTTGATACTGGTTGTTTCTGCTGTCCATCCTTGAAGGGCGGCGAAGTTTTTAATACCGGTCATATAGGATAAATAAAGTACGATACCTGCAAAGGCCGCCCAACCCTTTTCTTTTTTAGCGAGGGTAAATGCAATCGCTATAGCAAACCATACAGGTAAGTTATTCATAAACATAAAACCTAAACTCGTAATAAGACTAAATAAACCGTGTAAAACTGTTCCTTTTGTAAAAATATAATTCGTGAATGCGCTTCCAATACCCACAAAAAAACCGACAAGAACAAGTAAGATGATTGGTACCATCATTGCTCCTGAAAATGTTTGTAGTTTTGCTTGAAGTCTCTTCATGATATCCTCCCCTTTCGTTTATATTTTATGATTATGTATTTCGTTTCACAATTATTGATGTGCCATATCAATGGGGAAGCTTTTAAATTTCCAATAACAGCCTGATTGCTTCGACATATATAGCATACGCTTTTCTTAATGAGTCGATGGACATTTGTTCATTAGGCATATGTGGTTTCGGATCATCCCAAGGAAATGAGGCACCAAAAGCAACGCCGCAATCCATGACTCGGGCATAAGACGCACCACCTTTAGTTAAGACATCTGCCTTTTGTTTCATCACCGTCTCATAGGCTGTCTTAAGTTTTTGAATAAGTTCACTTTCTTCTGCGACATAGAGAGGTTGTTTTTCACGAATCACTTCATATTCAAAATCATAAAGTGATTTCATTACTTCAAGATTGCCGATAATCTCTTGCTTATTGGTGGATATCGGATATCGAAAATCAACATTTAAAATCACTTGGTCTTCATCACTATTTAAAGACATCAAACAAGCGCTTAGTTTTCCCATTGCGAAGTGTTCTGAATGGAATTTTGTGTTGTTTAAATAGGGATTATGATAAAAGAAATCTCTAATAAGCTTTGCCCAAGCTCTTTCAGCAATAGCTTGACCATCTAAATCATCCAATAATTTATCAATGGAATTATCCCCCCGTTGTGGGTTGCGTGATAATATTTTATCCCCTGTATAACTTTTATTATTAAACTTTAAATCATGGCAGATATAATTGACGATAGGGGTTGAACTTATTTTATCGTGGACTTCATTTTTAAACTTAAGTGAAAAGCAAATAATTCCTTTTTCGCCATTAACGATTGGAAAATTACCATCGGGAGAAAAGCCGAGCTCCGGTTGTGCGTGGTGTTGGAAGTAATACTCCATGCATTCCCAAGTTGTTTCTTCCGCACCGCCGGCAATGATTCGGACGCTTCTTTTAGGTTCTTGTGCCCTATCGTAGGCTTCTTTGGCTGCATAAAGTGCACATAACAAAGGACCTTTGTCATCATTGACACCTCTAGCAATTAACAAATCCCCTTCTCGGCTTAGTTGGAAAGGATCATGTCTCCATGCCTTTAAATCTGTCACTTCAACAACATCTAAATGCCCTAAAATGCCTAGTTCTCTTTCATTATCACCTAGTTGGGCATAGACGGCATAACCATCAACATCGCCTGTTTTAAATCCCAATCTTTCAGCGATTTCTAAATACGTATCCATTGCGTTTCTAATACCTTTACCAAAAGGGGCATTAGCTGTTCGGGTTGATAAATCGCGGATGGATCTTTGTGCGATTAGTTTTGTTAAGTCATCTAAAAATTCTTTTTCATTCATCAATATTCATCCTTTCCTGTGATATAGTTAAATTAATGTTAGGAGGCTCTATGATACAACAATAGGAGGTTCTATGATGCAACAACGGCGCAAACAGTTACTCAATATTTTATGTGATCAAAACAATTACATTTCTAGTAGTCAATTAGCAGAGCAATTAGATGTTTCCAATAAAACCATCCGAAACGATTTAGACTTAATTGAGCCTTTTTTAGCCCAATATGGTATAACGCTAGAAAGAAAAACAGGGTATGGTATCCTACTTAATTGTAGTGAAAAACAGCAACATCAGTTAAAAATGCTCTTAGAGTCATACGATCAAGATCCTGATTTAAGCCCTAAAATAAGACAAGATGCGATTGCTTTAACGCTTTTAACTGAAACAAATTACAACATGGACAATCTTTCTGAACTTTTTTATATTTCAAAATCAAGTGTTTATAGTGATATTAAATCGATAGAAAAGTTATTTTTATATTACCATCTAACTTTACAAAGGTATGAAGATAAAACTTTTTATTTAAGTGGTAAAGAACGTGCCCTGCGCAATGCTATCTTTGATTTATTAGCCAAAGAACAGACCCTTCATATCCTTTTTAAAATTATTAAAAAAGAAAAAGGGGCTTGTAGTGGTGATTTTTTACATCCCGGTTTTGATATGACTGATGATGAGATTGCTTATCTTATTGAACATTTACCGGATTTCTCTTCTAAGTTTGATTCTATCAATAATTATGCACACTTTATTATTAGAATTCTCGTCATGATGTCGCGTCAGAAATTTTCTCCCACTGTCGAGATTTCAGAGACCTTCAAATTAGCCCTGCAAGAAAAACCTTATCTTGACGTCGCAAGCCAAATCATTGCCCTTTTAGAAAAGATTCAGAAAACCGAGTATCATGAACATGAATACTATTATTTGCAAGTTTATTTGTTGGCCTATCTAAATACTAAAGAAGAGAATAATTATCAAGTGGAACAATTTGTCAATCAATTGATAGTCACTTGGACAAGCCTTTTACCCCATGCTTTTGTGGCAGATATGCAATTAATTCAAAATCTTTTAAATCACCTTAAACCAACAGCCATTCGCTTGGCACATGATATTATCATCCAAAATCCCCTTTTACCTGATATCGAGAAACAGTATAAAAATACGTTTCGCATTGTTAAAAGGAGCATTGCCATGATTAATGATCCTTTTTGGAATCAGCTGGAAGAAAATGAGATGAGTTTTTTAGCCCTTCATCTCGCTTCGGCGATTGAACGTTTTAAAAAACCACTACGGACAATTCTGATTTGTACGATTGCCCCTTCCGGCGGTCAATTACTCAAATATCGTTTAGAACATAGCATTCCGGAAATTAAGATAGAGAAAATTATTCCCTATAATGAATTTAAAGAAATGGAGCATGACGCTGATTTACTGATCATTAACTCTCAAGCAACAAAAGAGAATCAATATAAAACTCCTATACTTAGTATTAATGTACTTCCTTCTAAAGACGATCTTGATTATCTCAGAAATGAAATTTTGTATTACTACAATAAGAAAAACGATCCGGAAAACATCACTTAATCCGAGTCGTTTTTTCTATCGTTTTAACGATAATGCGTAACGAGATGAAACTCCAAAAGGAAACCGCAATATTACGATTGATGATACCGCTTAAAACAATAATGGTCGTATCAATCAAAGCAATCACTTTTGGCATAGCTAAGTTCCAATGAAAAAACGATTTAATTAAGGCAGCTAATAAATCAGTTCCACCTGTACTTGCCTTGTTTTTAATGGAAATGCTGATAGAAATTCCAATGAAAACACCTGCAATCAATGCCGACAAGGCAAATGCCAATATTGGAGAAAATTGACGCACTAAGTGTAATACATCCATTTTAGCCACAAGCCTCATCATCAATGAAGTCAATAGACTGATGCTTAAGGTTTTAATCCCAAAAGAGGCACCAAGTCGCAAAGAGCCGATAATGAATAATGGAATTGTAATACAGGGCACCATGTACTCTATGGGTAGCTTAATGATTCGTGCCAACACTAAAGCCAGTCCCGTTAAGCCCCCCGGCGCAAGATTATCAAAGACGAAAAAGAAGTTGACAGCAAGTGTGGTAAGTAAGGAAATCAAAATGATTGCTATCACTGTTTTCGCTTGCGCTTGTATTTTATTCAAGATTGTATTTTTGGCTTGCTGCATCAATTACCCTACGACAATTTTTATAACCGGCTACTAGTCCTTGTGGATCTTTGAAAATAGCGGAAGATAAAACGATGACATCTGGATTACAGGCGATTAATTCATCCATGTTTTCTTGACGTAGACCACCATCAATTGCCAGTTCACAATCAGGATTTTTCTCATCAATCATAACGCGAGCTCTTTTGACAAGGTCGGTTACACTTCTTCGCCAGCCCCAATTGTCTTTACCATCCGTTTCATCAACACCATGGGTAACAATATGCAATCTATCAATATCGTAAATTGATTCTTCAACAAAGCATAGTGGTGTATAGCACCCCAAGGTTAAGCCGATTTTTAAATTCAATTCACGACACCAATTAATGATATACGCAAGCTGTGCACCAATAAAATGCTCCGCCGGAATGATGAGCATTTGAGCACCTGCTTCAGCAATTTGTTCAATAAACATACGGTCCATTGTGACCGTATAGATATGACATTCAATGGGGGCTTTTGTATAAGGACGAATCCCGGCAATCACTTGGTGACCTCCCATTAATTTCATATTTTGTAAATCATGCATATCAGCGGCATCGGAGTGAATATAATCCGCTCCTGCATCGCTTACTTCTTTAACAATATCTGCAATATGCCCATAGTCAACATGGGCTAAACCGGCTGCAATTTTAATGTGTTTCATAATTGTCCCTCCATCGTTATTATAAGTTGTTTTTATGTTGATAGTATATATTTAGGTACTGTATTAATGCGGTAAGTTTAAAATCATGGCAATCGCTTTTGCAACTCCTTCATGACTATTATTTGAAACAATAGTATCCGCATATTCAAGTAAAAGTTTATCACCATTACTCATCGCAAAACTACGTGTCGCTTTTTTAAATAAAGGCAAATCATTCATACCATCGCCAATGGCATAATAATGATTTTTCTGAAAGTGAAGAGCCTTATCTACCTGTTTACACGATATTTCCATACCCGCATCACCATACTCATAAACCTGTACAAAATCTTTCAGCGCTTGGGCATGCTTGTTTTGCTTAAGAATCACTACTTTTAAAATTTCACAAGACTTTATGTCTTCTATTTTATTGATTTGTTTTTTTGCCATTCCTTCATAAAAGAAACGTTCATCTTCATGGGTGTAATACACCGAATCCATTGATTTAAAAAAACAAGGTGCATTGTCATCGATCGTTTGATCAATCGCGATTAAATCTAAATAGGTAAGTGGCACACTTTTGACCTTTTTTTCATTTTGACAATAAGCACCATTAAACGCCACGATGTTTAAGCGATCATCTAATTGTGCTTTGATTTTCATGACAAACGCATAGGGTCTACCAGAGCATAAATATATTTGATAACCGGCGTTTAGTGCCGTTTGGATTGCCTTTTGATTGGCTTGAGATACTTTTTTTTCATCATCCAGCAAAGTACCGTCTAGATCAATTGCAATGATTTTAGGCATTTTTAATGATGGTCCTCAGTGTCTTAGCATCAGCAAAAGGTAAATGTTCCATTACAGGATGGGCTAATATTTTTTCTAATGTTTCTTCCTGCTCAATAAAGTTCATTAAAGTATGATGAAGTTGAATTTGTTCTAAGAAGCCCACAATATTTTCATATAAATCTTCACTACCAAATACATAGTTTGAAATTGTTTGAAAAGCCGGTGTATTCTCTTTTTGACATGTTTGAATATAGGATGGATACAATGACGCAAGAATAGCACCATGAGCTCTATTCGTATAACCCCCTATTACTTCAGCTAAAGGATGGGGAATTGAAGCGGCTGAATTAGATAAAGCACGACCTGCTACAAGAGAAGCAAGAGCCATCGCTTCTCTAAGTTCAAGATTATTAAGATCATTCATTAAAGCCGGTAATGTTTCAACAATCTTTTTCATCGCATGTAAAGCATCCTGTTGTGCCAATGGATTGGCATTCAAACTGACATAACTTTCAAAAGCATGCGTAAAAGCATCGAAGCCACTTTGGGCTGTTACTGAAGCGGGTAAGGTTAACATTAACTCCAGGTCAATAAGGGTTTCTTTAGCCCGTATTTGTGGATGGAAGATGCTTAATTTTTCATCACCATAAGTTAAAACAGCAGCCTGAGTGATTTCTGATCCTGTTCCTGATGTGGTTGGTGTAAGAATGAGTGGTAATACATCTTTGCGATCTTCATAATCGGTGTGGGGTGAGGTATACGTTGAAAATACATCCTGCCAATTAATATTGGTCTCTTTGGCAAGAAAAGAGATGGCTTTAGCACTATCCATCACACTGCCTCCACCTAAACCGAAGACAATGTCATAATCATTTTGTAACGTCAAGGCAATGCCTTCCATAACATTTTCAACACTTGGATTGGCTTGAATATTAGAAAACTCATCAAAACGAATATCTTGGTCTACTAAAGACGCTCTTACAATTTTATAGGCTGATTCTAAAAAAGGTTCGCCATTATTAATAAATAAACAGCGCTTTCCATAACGGAATACAAGTTTTCCAATTTCTGATAAGCTTCCTACTCCATAATTGACAATTGTTTTCTGTGAATATTTAAACATTATATGCCTCCTTCTATGCCTAATACTTCCAGAGCCATTTTATGATCCTCTTCAGGCGTTAGACCGGTGATTGTTAGTGCACCAACACACTGTTCATTTTCATTAAAGATGGGTACTGAACCGGGCGTTAAACAATAAAACTGTTCTTGCAGACCATACTTAAGATAAAATTTCGCTAAGTCACCCTGATTTTTTATACTTAAGTCTAAAGTGGATTGTTCAAATCGGATGCAAGTTTTGCGTTTTCTTTTAATCCAATTCCCTTTATCTAAGCTTAATTGAATGTCGCTATAATACAGAATTGTTTTACCATGTAAAAAAAGTTCATAGCCAATCACATTTTGCTCAGCACACAATCTTAATGCATAAGAAACACGTTCTATAAACTTTTTATCTACCACAAATTGTTTCATGATGACACCTCCACTATCACTTTATCATTTTCCCCGAATGACTTTTTTATTTGTGTTTCTCATTGATGCGGTAGCTTTTAAACGAAATGGATTTCATACAAATGAAAAGGATTGACTTCTTCTATATACAAGAAATCAATCCCTATGTACTAATGGATCGTATATTTATTTTAACGCCCAAGAAATTGGGTGCCTATCATCGTCGAATCAATCTAACTTTTCACTTAATACCTTTGCAAAACGCTTTGCGTCACTAACATCCTCTGTTGTTGGACAATCTGAGTGAAAAGGCATAAAGCTTTCATGACAACAAAAATGGCGATTAATCACTTCAATATTTTGTCTTTCAAGCAGCTCTTTTAATTCCGAATATGCCCTTTCTATAAAGGTTGCGGTTGAAAAAATAACCACTTTCTTTACTTGGTCAGGGTGAAGTGTTTTCACAAATTCTTTTACATTAGGATCCAAACCAAACCAATACACGGAAGCACCTAGAAATAGAATATCTGCCTTTAGGACAGGATGACTAACATCCAAAGCATCCACATGAATTTGTTGAGCCATTGCTTCGGCTAACTTTTTAATACTACCTGTCTTACTAAAATAACGAATCGCTAATACTTTCCGGTTCATGATTTTTTCCTCTTACTTTGACTATTATAAACTTACTTCAATTTTTGGAAAGAGGTATTTTTTAAATTTCCCAAATAAACTCTAGGAGAATTAAAATTATGATAAGTTTTGCGTGTGTATATATCACTGAGTTATTATTTCGCTTTTGAAGTTCTTATTCTCTCTAGTTATTTATGATGTATCGACATCACATCAATATCTCTCGTTTATGAAATCCTACCAAGGATGCTTAACTGGTTATAAAATCCCCTTTGAAAAGGCGACTTCAAATACCAGTTACCTTTCTTTTAGACCCTATTTTTTGTATAGCCAATAATAAAGCTCCCTCCAAAGGGGATTTCTTATAAGCACAATATTGGAAACCGGATTCTTTTAATTCCTTAGTCAATGGTTCTATTATGAATTCTTTCGCATTTAATAAACCGCCTGTTAAGGACACAAAAACTTGTGTTTCATTAAAATGAAGTTGTCTTTTTAAAGCGACTGCATGTAACACAAGCTCCTTTGCGGCTAATTCATACAATTTGATAGCCTCTTCATCCTTTAACCTAGCGGCCTCTAATACCACCTTTTGAAAAGAAGCGGTATTTCTTCTATTTTGTAGAAAATGCTTTTCAATGACTTTCACAAAATCCCAATCTTCAACCAAGGAATAATACTGATAGCACAAATCATATAAAGCCCCTTTTTTTAAGCGACCATCGGCTTCCTTACAAAAAAGCTCTAGTCCTTTTTTAGCAATCCAATAACAACTTCCTTCATCACCAATTTGTTCTGACCAGCCACCTACTCTAGCTATTTTCCCCTTTTCATCCATTCCATAGGCAATGGAACCGGTTCCTGACACAATATTTATTCCGGGACAGCCATCTAAAGCTCCAAAATAAGCAACCACACCATCATTCACATAGATTTTGTTAGGAATCTTCAGACTTTCATTTAAAGCTCTTTCTATTGAATTATCTAATTCTCTATTTTCCCCATAACAAGGTAATCCAAAACAAATTGCCTCTACTTCTTCCATCGAAATTCCCGATGATTTCAACAAAGTTGCTATACCACTCTGTATAATTTCTTTACATGTTTCTATGCCATATTCATGATAATTAATACTTGAAAGCTCTATATAAGACAAAATAATTCCATCTTTTTTAGAAAGAGCAAAAGCCGTTTTAGTTCCACCACCATCTACTCCCATTACATAGCTTTCTTTCATTTTTCCAAACCTTTCTTTTCAAACGTTTTTACATCTATATGCAAAAGCGAACAAGCATTTCTATAATAGATATCCTTTAATGCTTCATCCGGCAAGGAAATTCCATAAATGGAAAATCTTCCTTGGTCCGGTTTTTCCCCTTCTGGCTGATACGGAAAATATTCATCATCCGTTTCCAAAAACCGAAACATAACCTTCTGCAATCTCAAGTCTGTTGGAAGAGAATCGGTCCCATATAAAATACGCTTGGAGTACTTGGTAAAAAACCTTTTGGCAGAATATGGAACTCGTCCCACCTCTGCCACTCTAGCCGCTATATCCACAAACATATTAGGATACTTATCCAATTGTTCCGCTACCCAAGCTAAATTTTCTGCGTAACTGCCCATATGGGCAATCACAAACTTAGTCTTCGGATGCTCTTGAATCATTTTCTCTTGCATAGCCATCAATTCTTCAAAGCTAGGATATTTAGAGCGATCTGAAAAATTCCATTCTGGATTTTTAATTAATTCTTCATACCTTTCATTGCTGCTGCTTAAAGGTCTGAAAAAGGCAATTGGATCCGCTATATGCACTAGAATTGGAATATCCAATTCAGCTGCCGTTTCATAAATAACATTTAATTTAGGATTATCCATTCGAATCCCTTTGTATAAAGTAATATTCTTCCATAATTTAATTCCCCTAGCTCCTTGGGTATAGGACTCTAAAATGCTATTTCGGGTCATTTCCGGAAAATAAGGAGAATCAAACTCTGTAAAATCAATCCCCATAAAGGTTGTAATTCTATTTTTATAATTCCCGATTTTCTCGTTCATTTTAACTAGTTCTTCCCCAAAAAAACCATCTAAATTGACAGAATGTTTAATATTCAAGGAATCTAGTTCAGCACAAAAAGTTTCGGTATCATACAAAAAATCATACTGATCTTTCAACAATAGTTTTCCCATATGAGTATGAAAGTCGATAACAGGGTATTTCGCTTGATCAATCTTTGTTTTTTTGACAACCGCCTCGCTGATAGGATTAAATTGTTCTAATGAAATCATAAAAGTGAACCTCCTGAATCTAAATCAAATAAGTGTATTTTATTTAAGTCAAAAGCCACCGATAAATTTTGTGTATTTTTATCTAAAATCCTTAATGGAGCTCTAATGATGAGTGTTTGCCCTTGAATATCTCCATGAAGGATATATTCATGCCCCAGCATTTCCTTTACATGAATTTTAAAATCGAAAACCGCACTCGGAAATGTACATTTAACAATATCTTCCACATAAATATCTTCCGGTCTTATTCCCACCACCAAAGGTTTTCCCTTATATTCTTTTAAACTCGCTAACATGAATTCTGGTATATCAAAATTCATTGTTCCATCTATCAAGAACTGTTTTCCATCAAATATCCCTTCCAAAAAATTGATTTGTGGACTACCTAAAAAGCCGGCAACGAAACGATTAACCGGTTTTTCATAAACTTCTTCCGGGGAACCCACTTGCTGAATATAGCCATCTTTCATCACAACAATTTTATCCGCCATTGTCATCGCTTCTGTTTGATCATGCGTTACATAAATGGTGGTTGCCTTAATTTTTTTGTGGAGCTCAATCAGCTCTGTTCGCATTTGGATTCTTAATTTAGCATCCAAATTACTTAATGGTTCATCCATAAGATAAACCTTAGCGTCTCGTACAATTGCTCTTCCTAAAGCGACACGTTGACGCTGCCCACCAGATAATTGTTTTGGCTTTCGTTCTAAATATTCTTCAATACCCAAAATTTTTGCGGTTTCATGCACTTTTTGTTCTATCACTTCCTTTGGAACTTTATTGTTTTCTAAGGAAAAAGATAAATTTTTATAAACGGTCATATGAGGATATAAAGCATAGTTTTGAAAAACCATGGCAACATGTCTCTTTTTCGCTTCCACTTCATTGACCTTTTTACCATCAATCCACAATTCTCCTGCACTAATATCTTCCAAACCGGCAATCATTCTCAAGGTCGTTGTTTTACCACAACCTGAAGGTCCAACAAAAACAACAAATTCTTGATCTTGGATATCCAAATTAAAATCATGAACCACATGTGTCTTATTGTTATAAACTTTATTGATATCTTTTAATTTTACATTGACCATTATCACATTCCTCCTTTTATTTCATACCACTCATGGTAATGCCTTTAATAAATTGATTTTGGAAAAGAATAAAAATAGCAGAAGCAGGAATCATAATCAAAGAAGCGGCCGCCATCGTTGCTGACAAGTCGGACATATGTTGTGCACTGAAAAAGGATAACGCTAATGGTAATGTCATATTCTTTGCTGAATTTAGCATAATCAGTGGAGTTAAATAATCATTCCAAAGAGCTAAAAAGGTAAAAATCGCTAAACTACCAATGGCCGGCTTAATCGATGGTAATACAATTTTAAAATAGATTTTTAAGTCAGACGCATTGTCCAACATGGCGCTTTCAAACAATTCTTTCGGCAAGTCATCAATATATTGCTTACAAAGGAAAATGCCAAAGGCATTGAAAAAAGTAGGCACAATGAGGGCAATTAATTTATCATACCAGCCCAATGTAGAAATCAACAGAAAATTAGGAATCATCATAGCCGTTGCCGGTACCATCATCGTCAACAGGATGATATAAAACATTGTTTTTCTTAACTTAAATCGATATTTAGAAAGCACAAAGCCTATGATAGAACTAGTAAATAAAATAACTACGGTGTCGATAATCGTAATGAATAAACTATTCAAAAGCCATCTAAAAAATGGTGATTTTGTCAGAACTTTGATATATCCGGCCAACGTAAATTTTGTGGGTAATAAATGCTGTGGTTCTAACAAAATTTCGGATGTCGATTTAAAAGAATTTGAAAGCATCCAAAAATATGGTGCTAAAAAAAGTAGAGAAAAAACCACCAAACAAACAATACGAATCATTTTTGATATTTTTATATCTTTTTTCATAAGTTAATACTCCCAATCCACTTGTGTTTTCTTTTGTTCAATGAAAGATAAAATCATGATGATGATGAAAAGAACGAGTGAAACAGCCGAGGCATATCCCATATCTTTATGTTCAAAAGCTGTTTTGTAAATATATCGGGAAAGAACCAAACCGGAATTTTTTGAACCATCTTTCAAAATCAAAACAGAAAATTGAGCAAACATTTGAAAATGACTAATTAAAGTCTGCACCAACACAAATTGAAAAGTCCGACCCAATAGAGGTAAAGTGATTTTAAAAAATTTTCTAAATTCACTAGTATTATCTAAATCACTAGCCTCATAAATGTGATTTGGAATACCATCCATCCCGGCTGAAAATAAAATAATGTTATATCCCACATCCACCCAAAGAGTATAGACAATAACCGAAATCATTAATACATTAGGATCCCCGAGCCAATTAACACTTCCTAGACCAAGCGCATTTAATCCCATGTTTAATAGTCCTGTATCCGTTGGAAAAATTGATCTTGAAAAAACGACTGATGTGGCAACGACCGGTGCAATACATGGTAAGAAAAAAATCATACGAAATAGACTTCTTACTTTATTGGATTTAAAACGACTAATAAAATACGCTAAAGCTAAAGAAAGACAGATATTTAAGAAAACCGTCCCAAAAACAAAAACAAATGTATTTTTCATAGCCACTAGGAATTCTTTATCTTTTAATAACTTTACAAAATTTTCAAAGCCAACAAAAGCATTGTTATCACGCAAGGGATTATAGTTGAAAAAGGAGATGGCTAAACCTATTCCAATTGGAATCACAATGAAAATGAACATAAATACAACCGTTGGTATTATCACGGAATAAATAAATTTTTTATTTTTCATAAGTCCTTCTATCTACTGATAAAATTGGCAAGGATAGATTCCTTGCCAATTGCTTATTTCTTCTTCAGAAAAGCATTCGCTTTTTTATTTAATTCTTTCAGTGCTTCCTCTATCGTCTTATATTCATTTGAACAATATTTAACAAAAGTATCATTCACAACCTCTTTCAAACGATCGGTATTGAAGCGACCAATGAATTGAGAATTATCCAAAATATCTAATAACACTTTTGTATAAGGCATTTCCTTTTGATAAGATGCACTTTGAGAAATTTCTTTTTGGGCAGGAATTTGAGTACAACGAATATTTAATTTTTCCATTACTTTTGGTTGATAAACATATTCAATAAACTTCTGAGCGGCCGCCGCTTCCTTTGATTTTGCATTAATAGCTAAGGACCATCCCGTTTCAGCCGCAAATCGGTGTTGATTGGTATACCAAGGAACCCCAACATAATCAAAGTCTTTTCCTAATTTAAGATTAAACGATTGAATCCCTTCCGAAACAATCCATGGTCCTCGAGGAACCATCATTGCTCGTTTGGCATATAATTGTTGATAACCCTCTAAATTACCTCCGCCAGTCAGCCCCTCTAAATTTGTTACTTTATCTTCTTTCACCAATTTAGCTAATTCTGCAAAGGATTTTTTGGCTTCTGCAGTCTCGAAATTAAAAGCTGTGCCATCTTCATTGATATAAGCTCCCTTTTGTTGAAGAATAAAGGACAAGAAATAATAAGATACGGAATCCCAGTTAACAAAATCAAACCCTTTTACTTTAAATTTATTCCCATCTTTTCTAGTTCCTTTAATAGCTGTTTGTTTTAATTCTTCCCAAGTTTTCGGCACTTTCAAACCAGCTTCTTTTAATAGATGAAGATTAACCACCATACCTCCATTTTCAATATTAAACTCAATCGGTACAGCATATAATTTATTTTTATGCACCAAAGCACCATAAGTTGCTGGATAGCATTCTTTTTTCACTTTTTCAGCAAATTCTTTTGGAATTTCTTTTAAAGCTCCTGTTGGCGCAAAATCTAGGGCCCAACCACCCCACAACTCATAGATATCAGCACCTCCTTCTTTATTAATCAAAGAAGTTTGTACCTTCGATTCAAAATCATTATAAGGAAATGTTTCCAATTCTACACGAATATTTGGATTTTCTTTTTCAAAATTCGCTATGATATCCTTATACGCATTATTCCAAGGTTCATTTTGATGAGCCCACATCTTCAAAACGACTTTTTTATCGGATTTTTGGCTTGTGCTAGAACCCTTAGAACATCCGGCAATATTGACTAAGAAAAGTATTGCCATAATGGCACTAATTATTTTTTTCATGTACTTTCTCCATATCGATTGTTAGTGTTTTAAAATAAGATAAGTATTCTTTATTTTGATTTAACATTTCTTGAACCATCTCTTTCACTTCTGTCATACTACATACCGCAGCTGTCAAAGGATCATATAAACAAGCTTGATAAACAAGATTTGGATCTCCATTTATGGCTGCCTTCACTGCCAATTCTTCAATCATGGCAGAGTTATTCACTAAGATGGATAAGTGGTCTGGAAGGGTGACTTGTTTAATTGGTGTGATACCTTCTTTGGTAGCGACCACCGGAACTTCCACACAAGCTCCTTCTTTTAAATTCGTTACCAAATTATGATTTTTTAAATTGCCATTGAAGAAAAATGGTGTTTGATCGCCAAAAATAGCATTAAAGATATTGGAGGCATATTCTTGACCTCTCTCTAGCTCGACATCACTTGAATTTAACCATTCTTGATATTCCTTTTCCCAAGTGTCTTCTCTACCTAAATATTCATCCAGAATATACGCATGAGCTCCCGGATTCCAACCTGTTCCATGCGTACAATACTTTTCAATTAAATCAGGACGTTTTCTAAACCAAGATACATATTCAGAATTATGACCGGAAGATTCTGTCACAAAATAACCAAGATTTTTAAACATTTCAATTCGGACCGGTTCTTCATTAGCAATTTCTTCTCGCTGAATCGCTTTGTAGATATCCGGGTAAGCATCTTTGCCATCGACCTTATATTCCAAATAGAAAGCTTGATGGTTAATCCCGGCACAGGTATATTCCACCTTCTTATCACTCGCGCCAATCCATCTTGCCAGCATTTCTGCCGTTCCTTGAACACTATGACATAAGCCTGTAATATTCATCTTAGTCATGGACTGTAGATAGCTAACCAACATTGCCATTGGATTTGTGTAATTTAAAATAACAGCATTCGGACAAACTTCTTCGGCATCACGAATGATATCCAAGATGACCGGAGCTGTTCTTAAAAAGCGGAAAATCCCGGAAGGACCACGTGTATCACCAACACAGACATCCACACCATATTTTTTTGGAATTTCAATGTCGTGACGCCAAACATCCACGCCACCTTGTAAAATGGTAATCAAAACACCATCGGCCTTTTTTAAGGCTTCCCTTCGATCTAATGTTCCAACCACTTTGGCAGGATATTTCCCTGCATCAATTATTTTTTGAACCCCTTTTACTGCATACTTTAAACGAATTGGATTGATGTCCATCATGTAAAGTTCACAGTCTCGAAATGCTTCAAAGGTCAAAATGTCGCGAACCAGATCTTTCGTAAAATCAAGAGAACCGGCTCCAATAAAAGCAAACTTTTTCATTTCCTCCTCCTATGTTTAGTAAACATTATATTTGTTTACTTTCTATAATTGAATTATATTCTGAAGTTTTTTCTTTGTAAAGGCTTACAGCAAAAAATAATGACTTTTTATTGAAATATATGATAGAAAGAGTTAAAATTGTTTAGTAAATATTTCACAAGGAGAAAAAATGACCACTATTAGAGCTATAGCAAAAAAATTAAATCTATCCCCCGCTACTGTTTCTAGGGTTTTAAAAGAAGACCCTGCTTTTAAGATTTCCAACGAAACCAAAGAAAAAATTTTGCAAACCGTGCAGGAATTAGGCTATAAACCAAGAAAATACAACAACAAACAATCAATTCATATTGGAATACTCATGTCTCTTACTTATACCTATGGAGATTCTTTCTTTTATGATATTTTGGCAGGTATACAAGAATACTGTTCCAAGCATGATGTCGTCATTTCTCTGATTGCCAATTACGAGCAATTTCATGACAATTATTCTCATATTGAAAATCAGTTAAAACAACTCGATGGACTCATTGTTACAGATTTGCCCAATCAAAGAGAAGAATTTCTATCTAGTCTACACTGTAAGTTTGTTTTCATTGATCATTTTGTACCTGGTTACGCAAACATTGGTTACGATAAAGTTCATGCTAATCAACTCATTATGAATCATTTATTTCAAAGTCATTATCAAAAAATTGCCTATATCGGGGGCACAAGCGATGATAATTATTATCATCCTATTCGCTTAATGGTCTATAAAAACGCCTTAGATGTTCATGGAATCAATTTTGATTCAAGTTATCTATTTGATTGCCAATGGAATGCAGAAATATGTGCTGAAAAGGTTGATGAATTGCTGGAACGACATCCGGATGTTGAAGCTATCTTTGCCGGATCAGACGCCCTAGCAACCACCGTTATTTCAAGATTAAAAGAACTTGGAAAAAATTGTCCTGATGATATTGCTGTCGTTGGTTTCAACAACAATCCCCTTTCCGCCAATTTTGACCCACCTATAACAACCGTTGACTTACCATCCAAACAAATGGGATATGAAGGAGCTAAGTTATTATCCAAACAAATCAAAACCAATACGCAATATAACTATCAACTTCTTCTCCCTGTTGAATTGATCGTTCGACAATCCACAAAAAAAGAATAAAAAATGAAGTGAACCCCCAAAAATTGGATAAGCAATTAAAGGAGATTTACTTTTTATTATGGCAAAACTTACGAGAAAACAGAAAATGAAAATCTATCACAAAAGAAACTGTTAAATCTCTATCAAGCATGAAAAAAGGCGTTTTTCTTTTAACAGCTAAATTCCCCAAATAAACCAAGTGAATAGACCGCCACCAATGACAGCTACTAAGGTAAACGGGATACCAATCTTCATAAAATCTTTCGTGCTAACCTCATAACCGGCACGATTTAAGATACCAATACCGGTGATATTTGCGGTAGCTCCAATCGGTGTTAAATTACCACCTAAAGTAGATCCGATCAATAAGCCAAAATAAAGAAGCGTTGGTTGAATACCCATATTCATGGCAATACCTTGCACCACCGGTAACATTGTCGCTACATAAGGAATATTATCCACAAAAGCTGAAAGCACAACCGATACTACCAATATCAAAACATACATCAATAGAACAGAATGACCGCCAATCTTCACAAAAAGCTTCGCAATCTCCGTAATCACACCAGCATCAGTAATACCTTGAATGACAATAAACAAGCCGGTCAATAGTAATAAAGTCTTAACATCAATCGCTTTCATCACCAATAAAGCATTTTCTTTCTTTTTACGAATAAGCACTTCATATAACAATCCAAATAATGCAAATCCTACGCAAATCATACCATTGGTTAATTCTGGTTTATTTTCAAATTGAGAAGCGAAAATCAAAGAAGCAACCATCCCCATTAACAAACCACTAGGCACCAAATTCATTACCTTCGTTTCCACTTGAACCGATACTTTTTCATTTTCTTTCCGAAACAAGAACAATAAAACAGGTATTGTTAGTAAAGCCCCTATCTCTGTTGAAAAAGCAATCGATAGTCGACCTTGATAAAAGAAAAAATCATTAAAACTCATATGGGCATAAGCACCTAATAAAATAGAAGTTGTGTCCCCCACCAAAGTCGCCGCTCCTTGTAAATTAGAAGAGACTGAAATGGAAATAATAATTGGGATTGGATTGATATTTAGCTTCTTAGAAACCGATAAACCAATTGGTGCTAACATCAATAAAGTCGCTACATTATCGACAAAGGCACTCACGATTCCCGCAAATAAACTTAATACAATCACTGCCCATTTCACATTTGGTGTCATCTGAAGTAACTTTTCTGCCATCAACATTGGCATTTGCGACTGAATAAATAATTCAACAACCATCATCGTTCCCGCTAGCATCAAAATCACATTCCGGTTGATTGCCCCGAGAACATGAGAAATTGGTAAGATTCCCACTAACACAAAAAGAACAGCCGCCCCTAAGGCAATATAAGGGCGATAGTTCGGCAAAAATAAAAGTAAGCCATACATGACAATAAAAATTCCAAGAGCCAGTGCCATAAATTCTCCTCTTTCGACATTCTAATATCTTAACACTTTCAGTATAATAGTAGAAATGAATATCCAAGTTTCTAAAACATTAGATGCCTTTTTTAATCGTTGTCTAGCCCATATCCAACAAGACTATAAAGCTGATTTTTTGGCTTATCATGTAACCAAAGCTGGCGAAAGAAAGGTTCAGAAATTACTCCAAGAAGCTAACTTTGCGGAATTTCAAGGTCCTAAGAAAGAATGGCCCTCTCTTTTTCTATCCACAAAAGAATGGGAAAATAATCCCTATCACCAGCAGATTCACTTAGATTATGTTAAAGATGAACATTTCTCTTTCAAGAAAGAAAAGACAGCCGGTTTTGAATTATTCAATAGTGATGAAATTCAAAAAGATCCGCAACGGGAATTAAACGATTGGATGAAATTAAGAGCCATGGATCAACACTTTGAAACTCTTTATCTCTATCAAGACGATAAGGATTGGATGATGGATGCTCCAAGTGAATACAATACTAATTATCGCCCTGCTCAAAAGGCTCATGGAAAAGTACTTACCTTCGGTTTGGGAATTGGCTATTTCCTATGGTTTGCTTTGGATAATCCAAAGGTTAAAGAAATTACCGTAATTGAAAAAAGTGAAGCTGTTCTTTCGATGTTTCAGCGCTTTCTTTACCCACAATTCCCACAAACAAAAAAAGTTCATTTTATGTTAGGTGATGCTTTTGATTATTTTAATGAAGAATATCTAAATTCGTTTAATTATGTGTACACGGATATTTGGCAATCTCCACAGGACGGTTTATTTCTAATCGAAAAATTATTGGAACAAGTTGATCTCCCTTTAGAGAAAGGCGATTTTTGGATTGAAGAAAGTTGCTATGAAGTCATGTGGACACTTAGCTTCTGGTATTTTTATTCCTTATACACAGGACAAGATTTTCAAATGAGTGAATCCTATCAGTCTTTATACAAAAAAATCCAACTGTATTACAGTCGGATTGATGAAACATTAGAGGAAGAAAAAATCAAATTTTATATCTATGACACCCAAACCATTCGTCATATTCTACACCAACCATGGCAAGAATAACTTCGCTAGGGATAAGAATATAAAGAAACCCAATACATCCGTAGCCGTCGTCAAAAAGATACTGGAAGCAACCGCCGGATCAGCTCCCAGTTTTTTTAATAATACCGGAACCGCAAAACCAAATACCCCACCAACAATTAAATTACCAATCATTGCGATAAAGATAATCAATGCTAAATAGAAATTGTGATAAATTATCCATACCGCAATACCGGTAACCAAGCCATTGATAGCACCATTGATGATACCAAGAAGTATTTCTTTATTAAAAGATTGGAAGTGTTTCTTAAAGCTAATCTCTTCCGTAGCAATGGCTCTAACCATAATGGATTGTGTCTGACTGCCGGAATTGCCTCCCATTCCTGTCACAATCGTCATAATGGAACTAAGGGCAACGACTTGAGCAATCGTATTCTCAAACATCTTAACTGTCATAGAAGCTAAAAAGGCTGTCGCTAAATTAATCAATAACCATGGTAAGCGTAAGCGAACCGATTCCCATAAGGTTGTATCTAAACTTTCTTCCTTTGATACACCCCCTAATTCCAAGATGTCTTCGTTATACTCTTCAATCATGACATCAATGACATCATCGACGGTAATAATGCCTAAAATCACATTATGTTTATTCACCACAGGAATCGCATTTAAGTCATATTTAGAAACCAAACGAGCTACTTCTTCTTGGTCCATTTCCGGTGGAACAGAAATCACATTTCCTTTTGCAAAACTGGAAATCAAATCCTCTTTTGGTGCTGTTAAGAAATTACGTAAATCAGCTGTTCCTATTAGTTGACCACGAGAATTAACGACATAAATGGTTTCAATCACTTCTGTTTTTGGGGCAATTTCACGAATTTTATGCAAACCTTCTGCGACCGGTAAATCACTTTTCAAAGCAATATAAGCAGTGGTCATAATACCACCCGCCGAATCTTCTGGATATTCCAACAAACGCGAGATGATGCTTCGATCTCCTTTGTGCATCTTATTGATAAAATTCTTTCTTTTTCCAATAGGCATTTCACCAATCAAGTCAACAATATCGTCCTTTTGCATGTAACTCAAAACATCCATCACATCCTCTAAAGGAATATTATCAATAATACGCATCCCCAATTCTTCATCGGATTGTTCCAGAATAAGCGCAATATCTTGCACATTTAGAAGTGAAAGAAGCTTCCATATTTCTTCATCTTCTAACTCTTTAGCACAATGAGCAATATCCACCGCATTGATTTCATGTATATATTCCGAAAGGGAAGCAGCTTCTGAATGATCAATCATCTCTCTAAGTTGTCTGACACTCATTTCTTCCATGAATTCATCCATCTTATCTACCTCCTTCATGCTTTTTTATTATATCAACTCAAGTCCTTTTTTACATGAAAAAAGCCAGGGTTTTTACCTGACTTCTCGTGATGGGGAAGATGGGACTCGAACCCACACGCTGTCTCCAACACAGGATTTTAAGTCCTGTGCGTCTACCATTCCGCCACTTCCCCAAGAGGTTCCTGCCGGAGTCGGACCGGCGCTCGCTGAGTTGCAGTCAGCTGCCTTACCACTTGGCTAAGGAACCGTTACTTATTTAAGTTGCTTTAATATATTACCGAATATTTCTTTTCTTTGCAAGACATAAATTGAAAAACTTTATATAACAGTCTAGGATTGTCAAAACTTCATTTTACCCGAACCTCCTGCTTTGGAAAGGTGATGATAAGAGTGTTTTGTGGTAAAATAAACAGCAGGCATACTCATCTCTTTCTATACTTATTTTGCGACTTAGTATATCCGATGAGCATGTCTTTTTTTGTTACACTTCATTTTACAACGGAGTGTTTTTATTTTTGTAAAATTGTAATATTTATTTTTTTATTTATATTCTTCAACTGTCTTTTTTTCTATATTAAATATTTTTAAAGCTGATTTTCTAAGTTTGTCTTTCTCTTCGTCTGATTTTTTGAAGTCGTTGTTGTATAATGTTCCTTCCCAGCTTCCATACATTGGGTTTGGTAACATGATGAATTTATCTCCCCATTCTTTAGCATTTTCTTTAACGAAATTATCTCTTCCTTGTAGAGAGCCATCTTTTGGAGTCGCGAAGTCGTGTAAGTTATCCCCAACTAACATAACAATTTTGTGTGTTTCTTCAACTTTCTTTCTTCTAGCGTCTTTCCCTTTTTCTCCCTTAGCTTTTAACATTAGATTTGCATCGGATTGTAAAGGAAGTTTCTTTTCTATAAGATTTTTCTTAGTAGCTTCAAATTCGGTTTCAGCATTCCTATCTGTTACATAGAAAATTCCAACACCGTTTTTGTTAGCAAAATCTAAAAATTCTTTTGCGCCATAAACAACATCAGCTTTTCCATACATAACCCATTCGTGCCATCCTTTCGGATATGCTTTGCCATTAACGGCATAATGTGCTTGAATTGGTGAGTTATCCAATACAGTTTCGTCTAAGTCAAGAACAACTGCTAATTTTTTGTTTGATTTATTATTTTTGATTTTTTCTTCTAATGATTTAATAGCAGCATTATATCCTTGAGTATAAAGTGCCTTGGCTTCAGCAGAAGTTTGATACCAAGCAACAGCCATCATTCCCTGAGCAGGTAATTTAACGCCGTCTTTCTTTTCTTGAGTTGCAACTGGTTGCTTAGGCGCTTCTGTTGCCTTTTTAGCAGGTGTTGAACAAGCAGTTAATAATAACAGTGCAGATAGTATTAAAATAGACTTTTTCTTAAACATAATATCCTCCTAAATTTATTACAATCTTACAAAGACATTATATCGTATCCTATTTTTGTTAATCAATATATTCATGCTTATAATAGCCTAAGGTGTTTTTCAATATGTAAGAATTCAAGCAATATGAAGCATCGTTGAAGATAAGGTTTAAACCGCTTATTTAAAAGATTAAATCTACTTTTACTTAATGATGTATCACTTATATCATAATATCTGGAACTAGATTCTTTGCGTCGACAAATAAACTGACTTTCATTTCTAAAGCCTATTCCCATCTCATCTAATTTGAACTTCTATTTAATGACAGTCCACAAGATTTATTCTATATATTTCAATAAATCATCTATCGCTAATTGATAACTCTGAAATCCTTCTCCTTGAATTTGTTTTAAACAATAAGGTTTGATGTATGAAATTTTTCGGAATTCTTCTCTTTCATCTACTTTAGAAAGATGGACCTCGATAACGGGAAGCGGTGAAATGGCTTTGATGGCATCGGCTAACGCAATCGAGCTATGGGTATAACCGGCCGGATTAATAACAATACCATCCACTTTTTTAAAATAAGCTTCTTGAAGCCAATCAATGATTTGACCTTCATGATTGGACTGAAAAAACTCCAATTGAACCTTTGGATTATCTTTTAATAATTGTTTCTCTAAATCCTTCAGGCTTTTTCTTCCATAGATTTCTTTTTCACGAATACCCAACATATTTAAATTTGGTCCATTGATAATCCAAATGGTTTTCATTCTTTTTCCTCCACTCTAACGCCCAGTTTCTTTAAATCATTAAAGAATTGCGGATAACTTTTTTGCACGGCTTCGCTACCTTGAATCATAGTATGGTTAGTTAAAGTAGCCAATACCGACAAAGCCATCACAATGCGATGATCCTGATGACCATATAACACTTGATTTGGTTTTAACCTTCCCCCGGTAATAAAAGCATCATTTGCATAGACTTCCATTTCAATCCCAAGCTTCTCTAGTTCCTCTTTCATGGCTTGAACACGATCGCTTTCTTTCATACGTAAGCGGTGAATATTCTTAAAGTGACTTCTACCCTCTAATTGTGAAGCAACCGCCATTAAGATAGGCGCAAGATCCGGACAATCTTCTACATCGAAAAAGGAAGCTTGCCTTGTTTCAAGCTGTTTTAAAAATTCGATTATTTTAAAATCGGCTTGCTTGGAATGGCTATTTAAATTTTCAATATGAATATCTTTATTCTGTAAAAAGGCTAGCGCAAATAGAAAAGCGGCGGAACTATAATCCCCTTCAACTCCATAATCAAAGGCTTGATAGTTTTGATTACCTTCTATGAAATAACAATTTCCTTGTTTCTCAACCTTAATTTTCGCTAAGCGAAGCATATCTAAAGTCATTTCAACGTAATCTTTTGAAACCAACTTTCCTTTTATCTCTAAGCTGGAATTTCCATCTAATAACGGTAACGCAAATAAAAGACCGGTGATGAATTGTGAAGAAATACCACCATCCACCACATAATGACCCGCTTGAATGGGTCCTTTTACTAGAATTGAATAAGCTTCTTTTTGGAAGAGAAAGTCTTTTTCTTTCGCCAGTTTTTCATAAACCATTTGTCCTCTTTCTAAAAGTCGTTTCGTACCGGTGAATTCAATTGGTGAATTACCTGTCAATGCCAAAGGAATTAAGAAACGAAGTGTTGAAGCACTTTCATGACAATCTAGTACTAATTTATCTTGTAGATGAAAATTAGATTGCACAAAGGTTTGAGTTCCATCTTGTCGAAAAGAAACACCCAAGCCTCTTAAACAAGCCATAGTTGCCTGAATATCTTGATTATCCGAAAGATTTTGAATGCTGGAAATCCCTTTGGCTAAAGAAGCCGCTATTAAAGCACGGTGACCATAAGACTTAGAAGTCGGTACCTTTAAACTTATTTCTTGCCCATTAAAATGTTCAATACAAACGGAAGTCATAATTCACGCCCTATCGCCTTCGCAACCAATTTTGCTTTTGGAATCAACTCTTTTAACTTTTCCGGTTTTAAGGATTGCGCTCCATCAGACCACGCTTTCTCTGGATTATCATGAGCTTCTATCAACAAGCCATCCGCCCCTGCCGCAATGGATGCCAACGATACCGCTTCAATTAATTTCCAATCCCCTGTCGCATGCGATGGGTCAATCACAATTGGTAAATGCGTTCTTTGTTTAATAATAGGAACCACCGCTAAATCCATGGTGTTTCGCGTATACTTTTCAAAACCACGAATACCTCGTTCACACAAAATCACATTTGGATTACCGGATGAAAGAATATATTCGGCTGACATAATCCACTCTTCAATCGTGGCTGACAAAGCTCTTTTTAATAAAATTGGTTTCTTCGTGCGACCAACCGCTTTCAATAAATCATAGTTTTGCATATTTCGTGCGCCAATTTGAATGATGTCCACATTTTCAACAAATTCCTCTAATTTATCACTCGACATTAATTCTGAAATAATAGGCAATCCTGTTTTTTCTTTCGCTTTTTTCATGGCTAAGATACCTTCATAGCCCAAACCCTGAAAGGAATAAGGCGATGTTCTAGGTTTGTATGCGCCACCTCTTAAAACCGAAGCACCACACTCTTTCACCGCTGTACCAATACGAATAATTTGTTCTTCACTTTCCACAGAACAAGGACCCGCCATTAAAACAATCTTTTCTTGACCACCAATCTTGAAATCAGCCACTTGAACAAGAGAATCTTCCGGATGAAAAGCACGGTTAGCCAATTTATAAGGGACTGAAATACGACGCACCACTTCTACCCAAGGACTTGCTTTAATGGAACTTTCATCTAAGGAAGCTGTATCACCTGTCAAACCAAAGATATAGAATTCATCGGCCGGTATTTCATGCACCTGTAAACCAAGGCTTTCAAAATGCGCTCGCATTTTTCCCATTTCTTCTCTTGGCATTTCTTTTTTCATCGTTATAATCATTTCATTTTCTCCTTCAAGCGAAAGATGGTTTCCGCTATGGATGAATTATTATCTAATTCTATATCCGCATATTTCGCATACAATTCTTTTCTTTCCGCATAAATTTGATATAGTTTTTTCTTTGATGGATAAAGTGGACGATGATTATCTAAAATCATTTTATCCACATCCCGTTTCACCCAAATAAGAATACCATTGGCTCTTAAGTAAGTCATCGCTTCTTCATTCAAAACAATTCCCCCACCTGTCGCAATGACTTGGTGATTGGATAACGCTAATTCTTTCGCTACTTCTAATTCTTTTTCCCGAAAATAAACTTCTCCTTTTTCTTGAAAAAGACAATTTATGGAAAGACCTTCTCTTTTTTCAATGATAGCATCCATATCCAAAGCCTCTTTATTAAAGGCTTTTGCGATGGTGCTTTTGCCGGAAGTTGCCATACCAATGAAAACAATATTCCTTTGTTCAAAACAAAGTGCCTTTAAACAAGATTGAATTTGTTTTTCATTTATGTCCACACCAAAAAAGATTTCATCCGCCTTAGCAGCTTGACGAACCAACATTTCTAAACCACTCATGGAGGGGCAAGGAGCTTCTTGCAATAACTTCGTACGCAATGGATTAGCGATAACATCCACCAACCATTCAACTTTTGAAAAATCCAAATACTTAGTTAAGCTTTCATTTAATCTTGGAAACATGCCCACTGGTGTACAGTTCACAATGGCTTGGTAATCCATATCCTTAATTTCTTCATAAGCAATCGCGTTGTCTTTTTTGCTTCGAGAAACCGGTTGAACCACAGCTCCTTCTTTTTTTAATACATAACGAATTGCCTTAGAAACGCCACCTGTTCCTAAAACTAAAACCCTTTTCTTCTTTGCCTTAAAACCATGGACTTTTAAACAATCCGCAAAAGCCAAAGCATCGGTATTATAGCCAATACAATGATGAATGGTATTCACAGCCCCTATTTCTTTCGCTTCTTTACTTAAACTTTTTAAAAGAGATAGAACTTTTTCTTTATACGGTATAGTCACATTCAAACTATCTTCTTCTTGGATAAAAGAAGCCAACTCTTGTTCGGAAATATCCCATAATTGATACTCTTTATTTAAGAAAAAATGATGGATAAAAGAAGACATGGAGTGATGTAAGGGATGACCTATTAAACCTAATCGTGCCATAGACATTCCTGTTCTCGTTTCATATAGGCGTTTAAAATCACAAAAGCAGTCATAGCGTCAACGACCACTCTTGCCCGATGAATGATGGCCGGATCGTGTCTTCCTCGGATGGCAAGCCTTGTGTTCTTTTTGTTTGCTAAATCAATCGTATCTTGCGATAAGCCAATCGATGATGTTGGTTTTACAACGGTATGGAAGATCAATGGCATTCCATTTGAAATACCACCATTGATACCGCCATTGTGGTTGGTCTTTGTTTTAACAGCACCATTATCATAGTACAAAGCATCGTTGATTTCTGAACCTTTGTATTTTGTAAAATCAAAACCTAAGCCAAATGAAATTCCTTTAATAGCCGGGATAGAAAATAAAGACTTCGATAATTCACTTTCTAAACCATCAAACAACGGATTCCCTAAGCCAAGTGGTAGACCAATGACAACCGTCTCTAAAATACCCCCAAGAGAATTCTTTTCTTCTTTTGTTTCTAAAATCAATTCTTGCATAGTTTTTGCAATAGAGCTATCTAAAACCGGAAAATCCAATTGACTTAACACTTGAATATCTTCCTTATACACCTGAAATGGTCGATCTTGAAGATTATATAGTTGTTCAATATGACTGCCAATATAAATTCCCTTATCTTCCAATAATTTCTGACAAAGCGCTCCGGCAACGACAAAAATAGCGGTTAAACGACCACTAAACATATTTCCACCCGCCATATTCATATAACCAAAATACTTTTCATAGGCCACATAGTCGGCGTGCGATGGTCTTGGTTTATTTAATTCATAATCCTTGGATTGTGCATTCTTATTTTCCAGCACAAACGAAATCGCCGTTCCCTCGGTATAACCATGATGAATACCTGATAAAAAGACAGGTCGATCTTCTTCTTGACGAGCCGTTGAGATAGAGCTCTTCGCCTTTCTTAACTTTAATTTGTCTTGAATGTAGTCAAGCGGTAATAAAATACCTGCTGGAATACCTTCTAAAACACCACCCAGCTTAGTTCCATGACTTTCCCCGAAAACCGTTAGACGAATTATTTCACCGATATGGTTGGACATACGACCATCCTTTCTAATTCCGAAAATGAAATGGTTTGAATTGTGGCTTCTCCTAGTTGTTTAACCAAAACAATGGAAATGCCGGCAGAATTGACTTTTTTATCTTGTTCCATATAAGGTAAGAGTTTTTCACGATTGACTTCATAGTGAATCGGACAATTCATTTTCTTTAAAACACGTTGAAGCCTTGTTTTTAATGGTTCTTCTAACATTTCCAGCATACCCAGACCAACCGCTTCGCCATGCAATAATTTTCCTTTCGCATAAGCTTCATAAGCGTGTCCCCATGTATGTCCGAAATTTAAAATCATTCTTAATCCAAGTTCTTTTTCATCTTTCTCGACAATTTTCTTTTTAACAAATAGACTTTTTTCGATAATATCTTCCATCACCCATTCATCTTGTTCAAAGAGTTGAAATAAACTGGAATCCGCAATCAAACCGGCTTTTAAAGCCTCTATTAAGCCATTATAAACTTGTCTTACCGGTAATGTCTTTAAAACCAAAGGATCGATAAGAACCAACTCCGGTTGATAGAATGTTCCCACTATATTTTTATAGCCTTCTAAATCAATCGCTGTTTTTCCACCAATCGAAGAATCCACCATGGATAAAGTGGTTGTGGGTATTTGAATATAGGCAATTCCACGTCGATAAGTACTCGCTACAAAACCGGCTAAATCACCAACAACCCCGCCCCCTAAAGCCAATATCATATCCTTGCGTGTTACCTTTAAGGACACAAGTTTCTTTAAAAGAAAAGAATATGTTTCTAAGGATTTATGTTTTTCTCCTTGTTCAAATTCAATTAGAGCGGTATTTGATAATTGGTCTAATATCAAATCTTTCCATTTCTTTGGAACACCTGTATCGCTAATGATGATGTACCTTTTTTGTGTATTTAGATAGGTATTTAAATGAGCAAGCAATCCATCTTCCAGATAAATAGAATAGCTCTTATTTGGGATTTTAACATCTATTTTCTTCATTTCTTTCTCCTATCAGCACACCAAAAAATAGCGATGTTTACTGAATTATGATAACTTTCTTCCGGCTTTCTTTCAATTGTTTCTATCGTCTTAGAGAAATGAAAAAGAGCCCGGGCATTGGCTCTTCTCATGTTGTTGATTAGTCTTTTTCGGAAATTGCTTCGACTGGGCAAACGGGAATGCATGAGAAACAAGAAATACAGGTGTTTTCATCGCATTCGGATTTTCCATCTTCATCTAAGCTTAAAGCTCCTACGGGGCAAGTGTCAACACAAGCTCCACAACCAATACAAGTATCTTTATCAACTGTCACCGGCATGAATAAATCCTCCTCGTAATTTGATTGTACAACTGACAAGCCATGTTAGAAAAGACTAACTTCTTACAAAAGAAAAAGGCTGAAAAATCAGCCTCTATTTAATCTTTAAAACATGTTCCTTAGCATGAACTAAATCTGTAATCATATGGCAATAAGGGGTTGGAATACCTAAGGCATCACCTTTCTTCGCTACTGCTCCATTGATGTAATCAATTTCCGTTAGACGATGATTTTGAACTAAATCTTGATGCATAGATGGATAGTGACCGGCCGCCACAACGGATGTATGCATCACATAATCCTTAATCGCCTGTTCATCCAGTTCAACACCGGTCGCTTCGCCAACTGCTACAAATTCATGAATGATTGTATTGACAACCCTTAGTGCTTCTTCACTTGCAAAGAATTCACCAATGGTACAATCTAACAAAGCACAAGTGGAGTTCATCGTTCCATTAACACAAGCTTTACGCCAAATAGATGGAACCACATCTTTATCATAAGTAACCTTCAAACCGGCTTCATTCATTAAGTCCACAAAAGCTTTCGCTTCTGCTTCTCCCTTTGGATCAATGGATTGTAAGTTAACCGAACCGGTGGAGGTTAATAAAGCCGTTCCCGGTCCCTTTAGACCAGCTGTCCAAACCGTAACACCCATCAAAATATCTTTTTCCGGGATATACTTTTTAATCACATCCTCATGTCCTAAACCATTTAGTAAGCATAGAACCTTTGTTTTATCCGTGATAATTCCTTTTAAGCTTTGTAGCATATTTTCCAGCTGCATTGCTTTTGTGAATAAGATGATGAAATCAGCTTTTTGTGTCGCTTCCTCCGGTTTCATAATTGGAATACGAACACAATCTTCTTGATCACCAACAATCTTTAAACCATTTTCTTGAATGGCTTTAATATGATCTTCCCACTTATCTAATAAAATAACTTCTTTACCTGCTTTAAATAATTGATAACCAAAGCGACATCCCATCGCACCTGAACCGGCAATATATGTTAACATTTTTTATCCTTCTTTCTATAATTGATTAACCTTTAAACACGAATATTTCTTTCTTATACAGATGTAGCATATCCCCTAACACTTTGTCAACGATATAGCCAACTGCGAAAGGAACCACAATCCAAGCCACTAACATCATCCACACATTCACTGAACCGGCGTTTAAAGCCGCTAATGGTGAAACTAATCCAACAAAACCGAATCCTGCTGAACTAGGTGTACCAACCATTCCTAAAAGAGGAACTGTTAAGGAACTAATCGCCGCCGTTGTCGCAACCGGCAAAGCCATAATTGGATTGGTTAGGAAATTAGGCATCATCATCTTCATACCACCTAAAGCAATGGCTGTAGGAACGCCAGGTTTATTTACTTTTAAGGTTGCCCACACCAACAAAGCCGCCGCACTAGCAACGCCCATACCGGCCGCCGCTGAGGACATACCATTTAAACCAATGGCTAAACCAATTGCAACAGTCGAGATTGGCGAAATGATAATGATAGAGAATGAAATTGAAATAAGAATACTCATTAAGATTGGTTGTAGAGTGGTAAAGGAATTAATACCTTTACCAATTAAGGTTGTAATCATGGAAACATAAGGTAATGTAAGTGTTCCAATCCAACCTACACCAAAACCAACAATAATTGGTAAGAGAACTAAGTTCAATGAACCTAGCTTTGGACTAACGGCTTTAATCACCAAAACAGCCAAAGCCGCTATCAACATGGTATTAATAACATCACCAATACCGGCCAATTGGAACAAACCAACTTCCTTACCGGCCACCATAGCCGTCACATACTTCCAAGCTCCCGAAGCAATGTAGGTCGTTCCACCTAATGTAGCGGACTGAATAGCATTCATCTTAAATTGCATACCAATCAAGAAACCAGCCATAATTGGTGTAAAGAATTGGAATACGGTTACAATATGTAGCCAATCCGCAACCAATGGATTTGACGCAAATGGCTTTAGAAATGTTGCTAAAATCGCATTTGGAATTAAAGCCACTACAATCGCAATAGTTGTCCCATTTAAGATTTTAAGAATAAATGAACCAACTGTTTCTTTTTGAACAGCTTTTTCAGACATACGAATCTACCTCCTAATTATGTGAACGATTTCACTTTATATATTTATATTAGCTCCTCCATCCTTAAATTCAAGTAAAAAAATTTCAAAATCCCATCAAATTCCCATCTTTTTTTCTTTTATTGTTTGAAATTTTAAATTTTTTTCACTTTTCCTTTTACTTTAAAGAATAAAATAATTCAAAAAAGCAGTATTTTGAGCCTTTTAAATTTGTTTTTATTTCATTCTTTCATGAACTTTTAATTTTTTACATTTTTCATTTTTAATCCATCTTTCCTAATTTTTCTTTTTCAACAGCCATTGAATACCCTTTAGAATTCTTGCCTCCGGATCTTGAAAATGCCCACCTTCATTCCATTCAAATGTAGTTTCAATTCCTCTTTGTTTTAAAACACCATAAATTTCTTTCGTACATATTTCAACTTTAGCCATCCGATTATTCTTAGATTGTGCTTCTTTATTGCCTAAACTAAAATAAACCTTTTTGGCATAAACAGTATTTTGTTTCAAATAAGACACAAAGTTATCGTACCAAAGCGATGCTGATACTGATAAAACAGCTTGAAAGCTGGTTGATTGTATCGAACTATATAAAGCAAATAAACCGGCTAAGGAATACCCGCCAATCCAACGTTGTGAAAAAGAAATTCCTTTTTCAATATCCAATCGTTCCTTTTCAAAGGCTTCTAAGAAATTAGACGCATGACCTTTGAAATCATCTGCCTTTTTAAACAGCTTTTCACTTGGCCAAGGGCTTAAATCCCCGTTCCAATCAAATTCATCTATCATCACCAAATGAATTTGTGCAACAAAGTTTGTGTTGGCGTACATTTCTTCAAAAGCCAATCGCTCTTTTGTTTCCATAAATAGATACAAAATAGGTTTTTGTTCTTGTAAGTTTCCGTATAAATGCATTTTCATAGTCTACCTCTTGTTATTATTATATGAAAAAAGAGCTGTTTCTAGCTCAATTTTGTTAGTTCCTTATTTTGATAATTCTTTCATTTTGGGTAAAACAGTTAGTGCTTTTACAACGCCGTCTTCATAACTTAAATCAGAAGCTGAAATTCTTACCAACTCATCCCCATTGACGATAATCACATAATTACCTAGAAACCATCGTACTCTTCTAACTGGTACCTTATAGTAATCAGCAATAAACTTTGCCTTAGCTTCCATTTCTTCTTCGGTATCAATTTTATCTTTGATTTCATAACCATGGTTAACTTTATACTTCAAAAACGCAACCACTTCTTTCGCTGTAACACCATTAAAATAACCTTGCTTTTCCATAGCAATGATGTCATTGATACTAATCGCATGATAATGGGAATCATGTAACCAGTAGAAATACTTACCATTTTTATCTGGTGTTTGAATACCAAAGACAGCCAAGCCATCTGTAACCATTCCATAATGCGTCATTTTTTGTAGGTTCTTAGATAGAACTTTTTCTACCTTTTTATCAAACCTTTCTTTCACATCCTCATAAGTGAATTTATCTTTATCTTGAATTTCCGGTTGTTTCTCGGGTTTGGTTTCATTCGGAATATATTCTGCCTTAGGGAACATAGCCTTTGGATTTTCCTTTGTGATACCAATTTCTTTGCCATTTTCATACACATGAAAATGGTCACCATGGTCAACAATCTTTGTGATATTTTTACCCTTTAAATCCGATAAACGCAAAACACCGACAATTGGTCCCATTTCTTTATCTTGATTAGGAACACTTGGCTTTGGTAAAAGCGCCTTTGGGTTTTTTGGCTTATTGGTAGGATGGTCCGCATGATTTCCCTTGTATTCACCATATTTAGCGTTTGGATAAAAGGGACGAGGATCTTGGTGGGTGATGAATTCTCCACCATCTGTTGTGTAAATATGATAGTGATCGCCATGTTTTAGAATCTTATACACCGATGGTTTAGAATCTAAATTTTGAATAGAATGACTTGGTTTTTTAGGATGATGAGAACCTTCATACTTAGCAATCTTAATTTTCTTAAATAGTGAAGATGGATTTTGGTAAGTTAAATATTCTTTACCATCCGCTGTATACACATGCCAATGATTACCATGAACCTTGATAGACACCACTTTCTTTGTTTTTAACTGCTTTAACGTGATAACTGGAATTAAATCCAAATGATTAGCATCCTTTAAATGAGATGGATTCGTGTAAGTAATATGTTCTTTACCATCTTTGGTATAAACATGCCAATGATCCCCATGTTTTACAACTTTGGTAATGTTGGATTTTTGGATGTTTGTGTCATCCACTAAGACCGTTGTCGTCGTATCTTTTTCATAGGTTGTGACTTTTGTTTCCACAACTTCTTTCTTTTCAGGCTCTGTTTTAGAAACCGGCTTTTGCGTTAAAGTACACGCACTTAAAGAAAGAATAGTCAAAATAGCCATACTTGATTTTTTAACAATAGAATTCATGTTTCTTCCTTTTTTACTTTCTTTTAATAAACATTGCGATGATTAAGAAAGCCACCGCGATTAACACAATCACGGATCCCGGTTTCAAATTGGCATAATAAGAAACCAACAATCCTAAGTAAACAAACAAAAATGATAAACCAATGGATAAGAATAAGGTCGCCTTATAAGTGCGTGCAAATTGCATCGCACAGATGACCGGTATAACCAACAAGGAGGACACAATCAAAGAGCCAATGGTTTTCGCAGAAATAGAAATCGCAATTGCACTTAAGAAGGTGAATACAAAATTCACAAACTTTGCATTGACTCCTAAAATTGGAGCCGCCTTTGCGTCAAAGACGCTTAAATACAATTGATCGTATATCCATCGATAAAGGACAATCACCAGTATTGATATTCCTATAACCAAATAAAACTCATCATCCGAAATGGTTACGATTGACCCAAACAAATAGGAATTAATGGAATTACTATTTCCTGTAAAACCGGAGAAGATACCGGCTAAGCCAATTGCGGCGGCCAGAATAATCACCGTTGATATTTCTTGATAAGACTTTAATTTTTGTTGAATAAACTCGATGCTAAGACCAGCTATCACACAGGCAACAATAGCTCCTAATAAAGGATTAATTCCTAAGCACAAACCAATCGCAACACCCGCTAAAGAAGAATGTGCCAAGGTATCACCCATCATGGATAGACGCTTTAATAGAATTGGTAAGCCTATACAAGGTAAGATAATCGCTAATAAAGTTCCCACAAGGAAGGCTCTTTGCATGAATTCATAGCTTAACAAATTAAGCATACTGAACCTCCTCACATTGTCCATTCACAATTTTTAAAACTCGATCAACATGACTTTGCACATCCTGAAGATGATGCGTAACCATTAAAATGGTTCTGCCTTCTTTCCTCAATTGTTCAAGCATTTGATAGAGTTCTTCCGAAAAGACTTGGTCTACCCCTGTGGTTGGTTCATCCAGAAGGATGAATTTTGCGTTCTTAATCAACGCCAACAAAATAGCTACTCTTTGAAGCTGACCGCCGGATAATTCACTTAATGTCTTATTGCCCTGTTCTTCTAAGTTAACCAGCTTCAAATAGGATGAATCATCTTTTCCTTTTTTTAAATAACGCAAATGAACTTTAACCACTTCGCTAACAGTTGTTGGAAAATGGCGATAATTCATGACGGAATTTTGCGAGATATAAGCGATATCTTCATAGTGATTCTTCTCTTGCACCAAATCCCCAAATAAGCGAATTTCACCCTCTTGGGCTTTTAGATTGCCTAGGATTAGATTGAGCAAAGTGCTCTTTCCAGCCCCATTTTCTCCAACCATCGCAACGAACTCACCTTCATTTATGCCACTATTTAAATGGCGCAAAATCCATTCTTTGTTGTCATAGGTATAGCCTACATTGGATAGCTGAAGAATTTTATTCATGAAATGATTTCACCAAATTTTCTAAGTTCTTTTCCATCAATCCAAGATACCCTAGTTTCTCTTCTTCGCTTGTTACACTTTCTAAGGTATAAAGAACATCGGTACGAACACCCGTTTCTTTTGCTAAGGTTTCCGCTACTTTTGGCGTTGCCTTACCTTCAAAGAAAATCACTTTGATTTTATGACTCTTCACAAAATCTGCCAATGTTTTTAACTGTTTCGCTGTTGGTTCTTCCTCCGGAGAAATACCCGCAACCGCAACTTGTTTTAAACCATAATCCCTTGCTAAGTAGTTAAAGGCAGAATGAGATACCACAAAATATTTCTCCGAATTAGCCGGTAATTTCGCTAATTCTGTCTTAAATTTTTCATCTAATTTCTTAAATTCAGCTAAAGACTTCTCTAAGTTTTTCTTATAAAAATCTTTATTTTCTGAATCTAGTTGTGATACTTTTTCATAAATGCTTCGTAATTCAACCATCGCATTTTTTATACTTAACCAAGTATGTGGATTCACATGATGTTCTTCTTTATGTTCCTTCTTATGCTCTTCTTTCTTATCATGGTCATGGTTCGCTTTTGCTTCAAGAAGCGTTAAGCCATTCGATAAATCAAGAAACTTCTTATCTTCTTTTACCGTTTTTTTAAGACTATCCATAAAGGATTCCATCCCTGCCCCATTATAAACAATCAAATCAGCCTTTGAAATTTCAGCCATATCCTTGGTTTGAAGTTCATAATCATGAGGCTCTTGATCCCCTCTGATAATTTGATGGACTTCCATCTTATCGCCAACGATACGCTTCGTTAAATCCCGCACTGGATAAAAGGTCGTATAAATGACTTTCTTCTTTTGTTTTGCTTCACGTGTCGTTGCTTTTCTCGAACATCCAGCCAATCCCAAAGTTGAAACCAAGAAAACAGCCAATAGTTTTTTAATCGGATGGTTCATTTTTTCCTCTCTTTCCCTAATCTAATAGTTGAATGAAATGAATTCAATATCACAAATATACTCATCTATGTTTCACTCGTCAAGCCTTATTATTCAAAAAGATAAAATCTATTAAAAATAACGATAAAATAAGGCTTTTCAATGCTTTGATTGTTCATTTGAATGAATATTCACGCAAGTGTTATCTGCCTTTATAGTTGAATTATTGCTCAATTATTATGTGATTATAAATGCGATAATATTCAAATGTTATTTCCTGAGATAGATCAGATTAAATCCGAACTTTTCTTGAACATACCCTAACTAATCTTATAATAATAGAAGGAAAGGGATATTTATCTATTTATGCAATTACTTGTTCATATTACAAATCACGAAGAAAGTATTTCTCCCATTTTGGCGAAAATGATGGAAGCCGGCTTCCATGGTGCTAGTGTCTTGGACTGTGAAGGGATGTTAGCGAATTTAAACAATTCCAATGCCGTAAGTGAACTATCTATGTTCGGCGGCTTACGTCAATTCCTAAATCCGGAACGCCCTCAAAACAAGCTCATTATGGTTGTTCTCAAAGATGAACAAATCCAAAAAGGAATTGAAATCATTCATCAAATTTCCGGTGACTTAAAATTACCAAATAGTGGGGTTCTATTCTGTGTACCTGTCACTAGATGGGAAGGGGTAAGCGATTGATGAGTATTACCTTTCATCTTGGTTTAGCCATTTTAACCGGATTACTATTAACCCTACTCACTAAAAAAGCTCAATTACCAAATGTAACAGCGTATATTCTTATTGGCGTATTGATTGGCCCTCATCTTTTACAATTTATCAACCATGATATCTTATCGTCTTTAGGAGTCATTCCCGAAGTGGCTTTGGGATTTATCGCTTTTTCCATTGGTGATGAATTTGAATTGAAAGCTTTAAAGGCGATTGGAAAACCGGCTTTAATAATCACTCTTTTTGAAGCCTTAGGGGCAGTTCTTATTGTGGATACAATCACTTTATTATTAGGCTTTCCACCAGCGGAATGTCTTATCCTTGGCGCACTGGCCGCTTCAACAGCCCCCGCCGCCACTTTGATGATTATTCGCCAATACAAAGCAGATGGTCCTTTAACAAGAATGTTACTACCCGTTGTGGCGGCGGATGACGCAATTGGTTTAATCGCTTATTCTATTTCTATTTCCATTGCCGTTGGCATGGTTAACCACCAAAGTTTCTCTTTTATAAGTACCATTTTATTACCAATCGCAAAGGTACTTGGTTCTTTAGTCCTAGGAATTGTTTTAGGCATTTGTCTATCATTCTTACATCGCTATTTCCAAGTGGTTATGAACCGAATGTCCCTATGTGTTAGTTTTGTACTAATGGCTTGTGCTTTAGCGAAATACCTTGGCTTAAGCGATTTATTGGTCTGCATGGCTTTGGGTTCTGCTTATGTGAATACTCGAAAAGATGCTCAAAAAGTATTGCTGTCCATCAATGATTGGACTTACCCTCTTTTCATTCTTTTCTTTGTTTTATCGGGAGCTGAATTAGATTTAGCCGCTTTACCAAAAGTTGGTGTTTTAGGCGTTCTTTACATCGTACTTCGTTTTGGTGGAAAGTGGTTGGGATCTTATCTTGGTTCTGGTTTATCAAAACAACCATCTGTCATTAAAAACTACATTGGCTTTGCCCTTATGCCTCAAGCTGGAGTAGCCATTGGTTTAGCTACTTTAGTCATCAAAGATATGCCGGGAGAAATTGGTAAGGAAATTCAAACTATTATTCTTTCCGCCACTTTAGTCTATGAACTAATTGGACCATTAGCGGCTAAGTTTGCTTTGAAACAAGCAAATGAAATCCATGTTTAATATAAAAACAATGTCCTCAAAAGACATTGTTTTTTAGTGTATACCTACTTAGCTTCTTCTAAATAAGAAATCTTTTTACCCATTTTCTTAGCGTAAGCAATCTCTGATTTTGTACTATCGCCGATATAACCATTTTTATTAATCACAAAGATTTCATCCGCCATATCAATTTTTCTTTTATGCATATCATCTAACATTTCTTTGGTTTTCGTCAAAGTACCCTCATCCATCTTTTCCCAAACCTCATTATCACCAGAATGACCAAATAAGCCAACACCAATCACAATCTTACCAGCTAAAGTAAGATTCTTTTGTACTTGCATAAATTCATCTTCGAAACGAGTACTTCCACACAATGTGACAACCTGATATTTTCCTACCATACCATCCTCCTATTAACCAATATGTTTTGGTAAGTTGATTGGAACCACCTTCTTTTCTTCTTCTAGTCTTAATGAAATGTCCGGATACCAAGCCGGTCTTGATAATAAACTTGTTTTCTTTTGGATCCATCGGACAAGCCAAAATGGTGCTGTTACTTGCACAATAATCAACAATAATGTATAAGAAGATCCTAATACATTAAATAATGTTTCTAAGAAAGTTCCTTCAAAAGGAATAGAAATAAACATAAAGTTCGTATCTAAAAAGATATTCAAAATCCAACTCACCACACAAAAGGCAGACACATAAAGAGCATATAAATCAAAGTCTTGTTTCTGAATTTTAAAATAGCCGCTTCGATTCATCAATATACCAATATAAACCATGCAACCATGATAGAAAAAACTATGTACACATAAGAAATGCAAAGCTGGATAGAGTAATAAAGAAGAACTTGGATACAACAAGAAACAACTTCCACCAACCAAACTACCTGTCGCTAAAAACACTTCTCCACAATATTTCCATGTGCCTTGACCATATATCATCAACCAGCCGGCATAGATACAAATGGTGCAATAGTACATTGGTACCCAAGCCGTTAAAATAGCCGCATTGCCAATACGGAAGTTAAAGTATATTTTTATAATTTCTAAAATAGTCAATAAAACAATTAAATTATGAATGATGTTTTCAATTTGCTTATAAGGTAACTGTAAAGTTTTCTTTAATGCTATGGTAACACCAATAATTGTCATTGCAAGTAACAGCCAATGCCCCCAAGAAAACATACCGGCAGCCTCATAAGTTCCTCTTGGTGCCACAAACATTCCCCAACATTTCATTAAAAATTCCATCATTTCATATCCTCAATTCTAAGCTTCCGATCATGAACAACTGCTTGCCATTCAATCTTTTTACGGAATAAATTCAAGACAATCAGTAATATAAACAAAAAGATAAACCCGGGGAAAAAAACCATTCCTTTCCAAAGTTCTACCAGCTTTGAGCCATTCTTTCGAATCGCAAAAGACCATACTATCAGCATCAAGCCATAGGCTACTAACAAAATCCAAAGAATGGATTTCCCTAACCACCGGGCAAAGCCGGCTTGTAAAAAATACATTCCAATTACTATCGCAAAAAATAAAACCACGATTAATGGGAAAACCAATATCACCACCATATCCAAGCAGCTTAAAGAACGATGAATCACCGTTTCTTTTAATAATTGCCAAGTATATTTTCGCATACATTGTAATTGCCCAAACACCCAACGTTTTAATTGAATCCAAGCGGTTTTTAGCTTAGCCGGATATTCATCATAAACAAAAGCTTCATGCACATAACCAATCTTTTCACCATGTAGTAGAGCTATCGTGCTTAATTCAATATCTTCGGTCAATAATTCAGCCGAAAAACCATAGTCTTTTAAGAAAGATTTTTCCATCATCCAAGCTGTACCATTTAAAGAAGCACTATGTCCTTCTTGCACGTGAGCATGATTAAACACCATATTTTGTAAAATATAAAACACTTCATAACAAGAGGTTAACCAATTATCCTGAACATTTTTACCTGTTCTTCTACCTTGGTATAGTCGGTAACCTTGTCCATAAGCGCGGTTCATATTCTCTAAAAAATGAGCATCAACTAAATTGTCTGCATCAAAAATAATATAAGCTTCTATCTCTTGATTGGTATCTAATTTTTCAAAAGCCACTTTTAATACATCCGCTTTAGAATGCACCGGGCGATCCATACTAATCCTCTTCGCCCCTTTACTTAAAGCAATCTCTTCAGTACGGTCTTGGCTATTATTGACCAAGACATAAATATCATAAGCCTCCTTTGGATAATTCTGTTTTTGAAGTGATTCAATCAGGGGACCAATCACCACTTCTTCATTCCGAGCCGGAATTAAAAGAGCAAAATGGTGATATATTTCTGTCTTTGGATAAACTCTAAAAGCCTTTCCTAAGGAAATGAAAAAGGTATATAGAAAATACAACAACACAGCTAGTACGATCATCCAAAATATCATTTTCTTTCCTTTCTAGTCTTCTTTAAGACCAATCTCTTTTTGTACAATTTGAATATAAGTTTGTAAAAAATGAATGGCTGCTAAACGATCTTTTTCATCCACCTTCGCAAAGGATCGTCTTTCTGCCTTCAGTACCGGTCGAACAATGGATTCACCGAACTTTTTTCCTTCTTCGGTTAGTCGAATAACTTTTTTCTGCTTATTTTTAATGTCTACTTCTAAACTGATTTGCCCTTTCGATACCATTCGATTGACAATCGAGTGAATGGTTTGTTTGGATAAAGACCACATCGACACAAGCTCTTGTTGGCGAACTGCTTCATCAGAAGTAATTAAGGTATACCATACCCAAAATTCATTTTCGGATATACCGGTTTGGGAAACAGCGCTTCGATAAATCCCCATGATCTCCTTAATACTATGATTCATGATAGACAGTTGTTCTTGTATCTTTTTATCCATATCTTCCCCTATTGTACACGTCCATATTAGTCTGATTTCGGACTATAGTCAATAATAACCTCATCTCTGAGGTTATTGTTCTAAAAAGGAGTGTTCATATTGAATTCCTTTTTCAACTTGTTTACGTGCATCTAAACCAACACATCTTTCAATAATCGCTAAAGCAAAATCAATGGTAGCTCCCATTCCTCTTCCGGTGATTATATTGCCATCTTGAGCAATTAAACTTTGTTGGTACTCACCAGCAAAACGTTCTTCCTCAAAGCCTGGATAGCAAGTATACTTCTTGCCTTTTAATAAACCCAGATGGCCTAAAATAGAAGGTGCCGCACAAATGGCGCAAATGAATCTTCCTTGTTCAAAGTGTTTTTGAATCGCCTTTTTTAATTCTTCATTGGCTTCCAAATTCATAGTCCCCAGCTTTCCACCAGGCAGAATTAGAATATCGTATTCCTCTATCTTTGTTTCTTTAAATAAAACATTGGCTTGAACCGCTACTTTATGCGAACTTTCAACCTTTAAATTCTCATTCATGGATACCATATCAATACACATACCGGCTCTTCTTAATAAATCAACGGTAATTAAGGCTTCACATGTTTCAAAGCCATTGGCTAAAAAAATAGCTGTTTTCATATCCATTCCTCCTTTGTATTTATTATTTATCTTGCAAAGCTATTTTTTCAAGTGCATTATTCTAACAAACAAGAAAACAGACCTAAAGCGGATGAAGAAGAGAGGGTATGATTTATCTTTATTGACTGATATTCTAAACCTTCCGGCAACTGGAAAGCCATTGCCGGAAAAGAATAAAGACCATACTTTAACCGGAAATTTCAAAGAGTATAGGGAGTATCATATTGCTCCGGATTGGCTTTTAATTTATGAAATTTTCGATGGTGAGTTGATTTTGTACTTAACACGAACAGGAACACATAGTGACTTGTTCTAGTTGAAAAACAAAGTGGAGTCATTCCACTTTTTCATTTGAAAATTTTTAAAAAATAAATTTATTTTGCAAGAAGAAAGAGAAAAAATGAAAGAAGAAAAGAAAAACCGGGATGGCTAAGTCCGGTGCAATACAGGCTTAGACTCTTGGCTGCATAAAAATAGCGGAGCGGCCATACAAACTGCTACGCTAAAAAAGTCTAACTTTTGGGGGTCACATCACTTCGACAGACCTTTTCGATAAAACTATTTTACTTTTTTTACGTATTTTGCCATTTCTTTTCCAGCTAATCCACCTGAAGATAAGGACGTACCAAATGCGGCTCCTTCATTATCATAGTATGGCGTTGTGAATGCACTGCCTGCATCAACACCAGCTGCGTATAATCCTGGAATAGCTTTGAAATCAGCCTTGATAACACGAAGTTGATCATCCACCTTTACACCACCAAGGGTTCCCCATGCACTAGATTGATATTGAAAGGCATAGAATGGACCTTTTGAAATGGGCGTCATAAAGTAAGAACTCTTATAGAACATGGTATCTTTCTTATTAGTAGCCATCTTGTTATAAGTGTTTACTGTCTTTGTAAGATTAGGCATATTAACCTTCTTTGCCAGTTCTTCAATTGTGTCCGCTTTGAATGCCCAGCCTTGTTTGATTGCCTTATCTAACTGTTCACCTTTCGCTTTTAAAACCTTGCCTTTTTGGGTCATTTTACCAACATACCAGCCTTCCGGTTTACCTAAATATTCATAAACACCAACAGAACTCATACCATTTAAGTAATCTTGGTCAATAATGGAGTAGAAATAACCTTGGCGAAGTGTTTCTTCTCCACCGGCCAATGGTTTCGTTGCCATAATTTCTTCATTCATGAAACGATCACCATTACCATTTACTAATAAACCGCCATAGATAGCGTATTTAAGATTATCATTCTTTCGCCAGCCTTCACTCTTTTCATTTTCACCGGCAAATTCATTGAAGATAAGAGAGAAAGAATTCTTTTCCTCAACCCCACCGGCTTCTTTTGCCATAGCAAGACCATCGCCGGTACTTAATGTACTACCCAATGGAACAACACCAACATGACCAAATTTCTCTGCTAAAAGCTTTTTATTACCAAGGTATCCACCAGTCGACAATAAAACCGCTTTAGCTTTCACTTCAACCGGTGCTCCAGTGGATGTTTTTCCCTTAATACCGGTCACAATACCCTTATCATTTAGTACAACATGCTCTCCAGTTGTATTAAATAAGAATTTTCCACCTTGTTTTTCAACATAGTTTTGAATGAACTTAAAACGACCTTCTCCCTTTTCTTCTAACTTCAAGCGAGCACGGAAACCGGCACCGTAGTTATCCGGACGAAGTGTAGCCTTCAAACCCATCTTCACCATATCATCAATCAGTGGTCCACCTTCTTCAACGACTTTCTTCAACAATAAAGCGTTGACTGTTCCCCTAGACCAAGCATATTGTTTCTTAAATAATGTTTCCACGGAAACTTCTTGCTTTTCAGCAGCTTGTACTTTATTAGAAGCCGTTGCAGGACCACCGGCAATTGCTCCATTACTAAAGCCAATAGATGATGCCTTTTCTACCACCAATACTTTCACCCCTGCTTGCGTTGCACGCAAAGCGGCCGATAAGCCGGCCGCACCTGCTCCAACAATAACAATATCCGCTTCGTATTTTTGCGTTTCTTTCTTCGTGGCTGATTGCTTTCCGGTAAATGTATCATCAGAACCGCCAGCTTGTTTTACAGTATCCTTAACCGCATTAATAATCGCATTGCTTGTTATAGTAGCACCAGAAACAGTATCCACCTCTACTGATTGTTTCTTAACAATTTCTTCCGGAATTTTCTTTAATGCTCCGGCAGCGATATCCGGAGTTTCTTGTTGCTGTTTTACCTTAACGGATTTAATGGATGATGTATCAAATTCAACTTCCACCGTAACATTTCCATTCTTGCCCTTGGCAGATGCTGAGTAAGTACCTGCTTTTAGGCTTACAGATGCTTTTTTACTAGTGCAAGCCACAAGAAGTGTCGCAACCAGAAAGGTTGTAAGCACACGTTTAAAACCGTTCTTCATTTCTTATCCTCCTCTATAGAACTGTATTATTCTATCAAAATTACAGTCTACGTGTAAGTAAAATCGTATCTCTAACAAAGCAGTTCATTTTCAACTAATAGATGATGGGATTCAGGCTTTTTATTATTGCCTGTATAAAACTCGGATAGCCCATTGAAGGCAATCGTTGCTTACTTTCCTTAATATATTTCCCCAGATATAAAAAGTGGCTATAGCCACTTCTGATTTCTACTTATTTTCTGCTAAATATTGCTTAATCGCTTCCTTTTGAGTTGGATTAGATGGACGACAACGACTTACATCAATTTCTCCATTCACCAACATTTGTGCCATCGCATCACAACCGGGCGTTCCACATGCTCCACAATTTAAACCTGGAAGAAGAGCCCGAACATCCTCTACCCGTGTATCCACTTCAACCGCAAACTTCTTTGAAGCAAAAGATAAGATGACTCCTATTAAAGCTCCTAAAACAATCATCGAAACCGTTGGATAAACAAATTCCATATTACTTACCTTCCTCTACCTTATTCTCTTTGTATAAATTTCGTATTTCACAATCCAACAAACCACAAGCTTCACAATCCGGCTTCATATTTTCACAATCCTTTGGAACGGGTGTTTTACGATTAGCCCTTAATAGCCAAACATTCAAAGCCACTAATCCAACTGCGATTGAAGCGGTAATCATTCCTGCCGGCATTAAACTAAACCTGCCAAAGCCGAGAACGCAACTGCCATAATAGCTGCACAAATCATGGCGATTGGATTGCCTTGGAATGCCTTTGGTACATCATTTTGTTGAAGACGGGTACGAATAGTTGAGAAAATCAGTAACATCAACGCAAAGCCGGATGGAATCGCAATCGAATTGACCATGGTATGCACTAAATCATATGCTTGGCTAATGTTATTTTGCGCCACATATAAAACGGCACAGTTCGTTGTAATCAAAGGAAGATAGATACCTAAGCTCTTATACAAAGATGGTGCACTCTTCTTAATAAACAATTCCACAAATTGAACAAAGGCGGCGATTAATAAGATAAAAGTAATCAATTCCATGTATTCAATATGAAGTGGAACTAATACATAATGATAAATCGTCCAAGAAATAATGGATGATCCAAAAATAACGAAGATAACCGCAACACCCATTCCTAAAGCCGATTCCATCTTAGTTGAAACACCCATAAAAGGACACATACCCAAGAATTTCGTTAGGATGATATTGTTGATAAATAAACCACTAATCAATAAAGTAAATAAGTCCATATTTATTTACCTCTCTTTTCTTGTAGAGTTAACTTATTTTTATAGTTGGCAACTAATGCCGCTAGACAAGCAAAGGTGATAAATGCCCCAAACTGTTCCGTAAATAATGGAATCTCAAATCCGGTCGGAATCAATTGAAGATTAAAAATCAACCGGTCATTAAATGGATTGCTTAACGATAAAGCACCCGTTCCAACAATTTGGCGAATGAAAGCCATACACAATAAAGCACCTGTATAAGCCAAGCCCATTTGGAAACCATCTTTAATAGAATCAACGACATTATTCTTACAAGCAAAGGCTTCGGCACGACCTAAAATAATACAGTTTACTGTAATTAAGTCTAAGAAAGCCCCTAAAGCTGTAAATAAAGTTGGTGTAAATGCGTGCATCAACATCGATAACACCGTTACTAAAGTCGCAATAATCGTGATGTAGACAGGAATATGAATATCATCGGGAGTAATATTACGAACCAATGATACCAACATATTGGATAACACTAACACAAAGATAACACCAATACCCATACCAAGCGCATTATTCAAACTCGTGGAAATCGCTAATACTGAACACAAGCCAAGATACATGCTAAATACAGGGTTATCGCTAATTAAACGACCGAAGAATCCTTGTTTTTTAACTTGTTTTTCACTCATAATCCCTCCTATTTACTTGCCTCTTGTAAAGCTTTATAAACCATTGCCTTTAACGCATTGGAGCTAAGGGTCGCTCCACTTGTGGCATCAATCGTTGAATCCATTGTCGCCGCTTCATATTTCTTTAGCTCTGTTGCTTCCGTTGCCTTATCGCCAACCCCTTCTGTATCCCCGAAGGAATCCACAACAACATTCTTTACTTTATTTCCTTCAAGCGTGATTGTTGCTTTTGAAACACCTTCAAAGCCTTTGGCTTCACAAGCATACACTCCTTTACTCTTCTTTGTACACTTCGCTTCATTACTACTGAAATCACTATCCTTTAAAGCTTTGACTTTTGGCTTTTCAGCTTCCTTCGGCTTCGCATTTGGATCATAACGAATGCCCTTAGCTTCATTAAAGACTGCCTTGGCTGCGTTAAATCCATCACTAACACCTGCCGTCGTTACCGTTGCTCCGGAAATTAATTCCACTGAATCCTTAGAAGTTAATTTCTTCATCTTTTCAACATAGTCTGAATCAAAAGCCTTTGAACCCTTACCTTTGGTTTCATTTTCTTCAATAGCACTATACCCGGCAACCGTCCCATCGTTATTAAAGCCAACAATAAAAGTAAAACCATCCGCATTATAGCCTTTTACTTTTAAAGTGAAGGCTAAACCTTTATCTTTTGCTTCATAAACACCTGTGATTAAACCCGTTTTATCCTTAGCCAAATATTGCGAACTCACATCTGAAAACGTAGCACCTGACCAAATTTTTTCTAAAGTAGACTTAACCGACGCAATCGCATTTTCCGCAATCTTTGGTGCAGTTAGCGCATTGATAAGTGATAACACAAAGCCACATATAGCACACAAGGCTACTAATAGGACTGTCTTATAAACACTTGAAAACTCTTTTTTCTTCATAATCCCTCCTATTTACTTGCCTCTTGTAAAGCTTTATAAACCATTGCCTTTAACGCATTGGAGGTAAGGGTCGCTCCACTTGTGGCATCAATCGTTGAATCCATTGTCACCGCTTCATATTTCTTTAGCTCTGTTGCTTCCGTTGCCTTATCGCCAACCCCTTCTGTATCCCCGAAGGAATCCACAACAACATTCTTTACTTTATTTCCTTCAAGCGTGATTGTTGCTTTTGAAACACCTTCAAAGCCTTTGGCTTCACAAGCATACACTCCTTTACTCTTCTTTGTACACTTCGCTTCATTACTACTGAAATCACTATCCTTTAAAGCTTTGACTTTTGGCTTTTCCGAAGTCTTTGCTTGCTCAGCTTTTACTTCCTTCGCTTGTAAATTAGCTCCCACTAAAACCGGAACCACCAAACAAACACAAAGCACAATCGCTGTATTACGCCAAATACGCTTGAAATCCTTTACTTGACTACCATCCACCATCTTATCAATCGCAGGTGTTAACATATTCATCAATAAAATTGAGAACAAAGCACCATCTGGTAAATTGGCTTTCCAACGAATCAATAAAGTCAAAGCTGCAGCCCCAAAGGCGAACACATACTTACCGGCCGGACTAACTGGTGAAGTCACAGGATCTGTCAACATAAACACAGCCCCAAACACAACACCACCACCTAAGACATTTACAATCGCAAATTCAAGTGCATTGCCATGAAATAAACCGGTGATAAAACTCATCCCAAAAACCGCTGCTAAATAAGTACAAGTCAAACGCCAATCAATAGCTTTACGGTAAATCAAATAGGCACCAACCAACAAAATACATAGAGCAAAACTAGCACCGATTGTACTGTAATAATTTCCTAATAATAAACCGGTTAAGCCATTGAATTGATTTAGTACCGAATCCAATGCAGAACCACTAATGACCCAACCATGACTAGCCATGGTAGACATTGGTGTTGCCCCCGTTGTGAAATCCGTCGCTACACTTGCCCCAAAAGAATTCATGATAATGGCTTCCGCAAAAGCTGCGGGATTAAAAATATTTTGGCCAAAACCGCCAAAGATTAGCTTACCAAATAAAACCGCAATAACAGTCGCAATAATCAATGCGTAACAGCTCACATTGATACGCGTGATTAAGGCAATAATCAAAGCTGTAATCCAAACATAAGAATGTTTCAAAGACAAGCAAACATCCTTCTTCATCACTTTGAAATAAACTGCTTCCGTTAAAAAGGCACTCACACAAGTAGTGATGGTCATGAAACCAATTCGTAAGCTATAATTCCAACCACTATTAAGACCATACCAAACCATCGCATAGATAAGAACAACAAATAAGCCAAGACTGACATCCATCATAATGCCATCAATTGAACGCTTTGCTCGATAGTTAGGAGCTGAATGAAATGAGAACTTCATAATCTATTTACCTCCCTTAGCCGTTTGAGCAGCCTTCATCTTAGCTCCAACAAAAGTCTTCGCACGACGCATCTTTTCCGTTACATCAATCTTAGAAGGACAAACATAGGTGCATAATCCACATTCAATACAATCCATCGCTCTTAGCTTCACTAGGTGAGCATAATCCACTACTTTATGTTCATCAGCAATACGAACCGGTTCTAAACCCATTGGACAATGATCCACACAAGCACCACATCTCAAACAGTTAACAGCATCGACTTTGACATGTTTCATAACCGTTACACCATTGGTACTTTGTGAAATAGTCCATTGATCATTCGGTACAACACGACCCATCATCGGTCCACCATTAATCAATAAAACATCTTCAATGCCATCTTTCACACCACCAGCCACTTTTAATAATTCACCTGAAGTTGTTCCCACCGGTGCATACATAGTTTGTGGATTTTTAACGGCATCCCCGGAAACCGTCACATACTTATGGGTAATAGGCATACCCGTTACTAAGGCTTTCCCTAAAGCAATGGCAGTATTCGCATTATTGATGATTAAACCAATTTCACTTGGTAAACGATCATAATTCTTCTTTGTTAGTTGATAAGCTAATGTTCTTTCATAACCCATTGGATACACGTCCGGAACGGCCTTGATTTCAACATTTGTTCCGGCAAATGTCTCTTTCAGTTTAGCAATCATGGCTTTCTTATTTTCTTTAATTGCAAGTACCACCTTAGCCGCTTTAGATAATTTACCAAGGGCTAAAACACCTAACTTTAAATCATCCATATTTTCTTCCATAGCTTTGTAGTCAGCTGTTAAGAAAGGTTCACATTCAACTGCATTAATCACTAACATTTCAATGCCATCCACTTTAGTGTATTTCACATACGTTGGAAAGCCGGCACCACCAAGACCCAAAACTCCCGCATTTTTAACGAAGTCCAGTAATTCCTCACGGCTTGCTTTCGTGTAATCAAGAGGCTGGAATGCTTGGGCAGATTCATTTTTATGGTTGTTCACAATATGCAAATGATTGTGCAGACGACCATCCCCTGCTAACATTTTCTTTTCTTCTGTCACTGTACCAGACACCGGTGAGAATACCGGCAGGTAGAAATGATTATTTCTTTCCGCCAACTTTGTACCAATTTTTACTTCCGATCCAATTTCAACACAAACAGTCATGTCTGATGGACCACTGGCGATCGGCACCCATACATCATTAGGGTCAATCGAGTGATTAACATCTACAGATGTCGTTAAATCTTTATGGCCATCCAAATGTCTTTTCATAGGCCCTTTAAAAATCGACATAATATCTCAGTCCTTTCCCCGAATACGCATAACATTATACCACATTTCAACTTTTTGAATGTTGTCTTTCAAAATATGATACACTGATTGCGTATGAAAAAAATTTCTAAAAAAATGCTTATCGCCCTCTTAAGTGTCACCCTGTTCAGTGCTTGTTCCGAAACAAAAATCACAAGCTACAAAAATGTCAGCTATGACTCCGGTTTTGATACCTCGTATGCTTATCTTGAAAATACCAAGAAAACGGAAGCAGAGGCTAAGAAAAATTTCATTGAAAGCAGCAAGCTTCTAAAACATTACAATGAACTCTTCGATATTTATCGTAGCTATAGTGGTATCCATAATCTAAAAACCATCAATGACCAAGCTGGTAAAAAACCGGTTCAAGTTGAACAAGAAATCATTGATTTATTAAAAGAAGCGAAGAAGATGTACGACTTATCCAAGGGTGAATTTGATGTTACCATGGGGGCTACTTTAAAACTTTGGCATCAATACCGAGAAGAAGGAATGGCTCTTAATCAGAAAAAGAAAAGGGGCAATCTGCCAAGTAAAGCTGAATTAGAAGCAACGAAGTCCCATCGTGGTTGGGATAAAATCCAAATTGATGAAGAAAAGAAAACGGTCTTTATCACGGATCCAAAAGTTAGTTTGGATGTTGGTGGTATTGCGAAGGGTTATGCGAGTGAACTGGTAGCGAAAGAATTGGAAAAGCGTGGTGTCCACTCCGGTTATGTGAATGTTGGTAGAAACATTCGTACCATTGGTTCAAAACCAAATAACGAAGCTTGGTCCATTGGTATCACCGATCCGGAAGGTAAACTACCGGGTGGTTTATTAGCTTATAAGAAACAAGGTAATTTCTCCTTTGTGACATCGGGAGATTATGAACGTTATTACATAGCAAGCGATGGTAAAACTTATTCCCATATCATCGATCCAAAAACCTTATTCCCGGCCAATAAATATCGTTCTGTAACCGTATTAACAGCTGACTCCGGTTTGGCTGATGCAATGAGTACAAGCTTATTTACTCTAAGCATTGAAGATGGAAAGAAACTAATTGAAAAAATCAAACAAGAAAGCGGACAAGAAATAAATGCAGTTTGGGTTATGAACCCCGATAAAGTTCAAGATAAGAATTACACCATGGTAGACCAATACGCGATTTCTTATACCGATGGATTAAAAGACCAATTAACTTTCAACCAATAAAAAAGATGCTCTCGTAGAGAACCGTTCCCTACTCAAGCATCTTTTTTCTTCTTACTTATGATCAGCCACTAAGGTATCCGATACAAGCTTACCAAAGACAACTGTATCCACAACAGCGTTACCGCCTAAGCGGTTTCCACCATGAATACCGCCGGTTACTTCACCGGCCGCGTATAAATTCGCAATCGGCTTCTTCGCTTCATTCAATACACGACCCTTTGTATCAATTGTGATACCACCCATTGTATGATGGATACAAGCTTGCCTGGAAGTCGCAACCCATGGTCCCTTAGTTAGTTTTGTTGTATAAAGTGTTCGACCAAACTCATCTTTTCCAGAATCCACAGAAGCGTTGAATTGATCCACACTAGCCTTTAAGGCAGCCGGATCCATCTTTAACTTCTTAGCCAATTCTTCTAAAGTATCCGCGGATACAACATAACCATTTTCTTCCAGATACTTGAAAGTAAAGCCATCGGCTGAACGCCAATTTGGATCTTTAATATCTTTATAACCGGGTCCATCTGCTGATTCCACAATATAGAACATAGCATCTTTTTGTTTCAAAACATTCAAACAAATTTCATCACGACGACCATCTTCACGAACAAATCTCTTACCTTCTTTATTCACGAAAAGAATTTGGTCTGTTCCCGAAGCTGCACGAGCCGGATATTTCGTTAATTGTCCATCTTTTGTATTTCCTAAGTACAAGAGTTGGATTTGTTCCATATCGGTCAAAGAAGCACCGGCCTCTTTCGCCATCACAATACCATCACCCTGAGAAGAAGAGAAACGATTGGTTGATGCTGTCTTGCTTAAATCTTGCCATTTACCGGACTTGTTATATTCCTGAACCATCTTCGCATTCGCCGCAAAACCGCCTGTTGCTAAAACAACACCGTCTTTCGCTTCGACTTTGAATTCCTTCTTTGTATGATTATCCACAACCACAGCCCCAACAGCCTTACCATCTTTCATAATTAACTTAGAGGCTTTCGCTTCATTGATGAAGCTAATCTTATCTTTTAAGCTATCCAATTGTTTTGCATAAACAGACATAAAGCCTGTTCCCATAGGCATCGTTGAAGTGTGCGTTCTTTGCCATAAAGAACCTGCACCTTGACTAATACTATCCTTGAACGTCATACCCATTTTTTGAATCCAAGCCATACCACCATACGATTGGTAACATAATACTTTCACCAATTCAAGATTAGCGACTTTATCACCATTAATCCAAGTTTGTAAAGCATACCATTCTTTCGTATCAAACAAGCCTTTTTGCCCACTTGATTTATAGGTATTCCATTGCTTTTGAACCTCTGCTTGTAATGCCTTATGGGCTTCATTCACCGGTTTTTCACTAAGTGCTTTTTCAATCGTTGTTTTAACTGTTGCACTCATCTTTACCTTGGATTGCATAGCTGGATCGGGAGCATTATAAATTGCTCCACAGACTAATGTATCGCCACCAATAGCCCCTGCTTTTTCGATAATAACAACTTTTTTACCTTTTTGAGCGGCACCGATGGCCGCCGCCAAACCGGCACCACCGCCACCTAATACAGCCACATCAGCGGAAACATCCTTACGAGCTTCATAATTTACTGTCTTCTTGAAAGAATCCGGGTTTCCGCCGGCATCTTTGATTGCCTTTTCAACCCCACGAACAATCGCCGCTGAAGTAATCGTTGCCCCTGTCACATTATCCACTTTTAAGCTTTGATTTTTTACAATCTCTTGGGGAATCAATTCCACTGGGGCAACACCGCCTGCTCGCATCACTTGACCTTTACTATCTTTCAATTCACCACCAATACCAGGTGTTTCCGAGTGCTTTGTTACTTTAACACTCTTAATCCTTGTTTCATCTACTTCTACCGAGACTTCAACCTTATCATTCATACCCATTTCACTAACGGTATACGTGCCGGCTTTCATCTTTGAAGAAGTAGTGCTACCCTTTGAACAACCAAACATGGACGTCGCAAGTAGTACAGATAATAAAGTCTTGCTCACTTTCTTCATATCTTGAAACCTCCCATTACTTTCATATTAGTTCATTCTTTCACGAAATGTAACCCCTTTTGTATGAAAAACCAAAAAAAGGAAGATAAACTTCCTTCTTAGCCATAAAAATCTTTTGGAAAGCGGTGAATGGAGCGAAGAATAAATGGAATAGCTAATAAACCACTTACAATTTCCGAAATAGCTTGTGCCGTTTCTAAGCCCCTTAAACCAAGCAAATTGGACAATAAAAGAATCATGGGAATTAAAATGCCGCCACTACGTAGTATCGAAAGAATGGTTGCAATCCCACTTTCACCAATTGCCTGAAACAGCATTGAACCATAAGAGGCTATCGGCATAAACACAAAACTCACACAAAGAAAGCGCAAAGCCACTTTCCCAATCGCCATTACTTCCGCATCATCACGGAATAATCGTACTAATACATCCGCACTAAAGAAAGTAGCCAATGCCAGAACCAGCATCAAAGAAGAAGCGGTCATTAAAGCAAACTTCATTCCCTCTTTTACCCTTGAATAATATTTTGCACCATAGTTAAAAGCCGCTACCGGCTGTAGGCCTTGACCAATACCAATCGCAATGCAGAACATGAAGTTCACCACTCTTGTCGCAATTGAAATCGCCGCTACCGCCGCATCTCCATACAGTGAGGCTGAGCTATTTAAAATCATGGTTGAAATTGAGTTTAATCCCTGCCTTGCTAAAGAAGGTAGACCACAAGTCACAATATTTTTAATATATTCATATTTTCCTTTAAAATAACGAATGTTTAATTTTGATTGGGTTTTGCCTTGGGCAAAGGGAAGAATCAATATAAACAAAGAAATATATTGTGAAATTGTTGTACTTAATCCGGCTCCCGCAATTCCCCTATTCATAATCCGAACGAAAAGATAATCACCGAAGATATTTAAAACAGCACCTGCGGTTAAGCCAAGCATCGCAAAAAAAGCCATTCCTTCATAGCGAAGAATATTATTGCAGACACAAGAAGCAGTAAAAGCCGGCGCCGCAATCAAGATGTACCAACCATAAATTCGGGCATAAGGAAGAATGGTATCCGTAGAACCCATTAGTCGCAACATTGAATCTAAAAACAATACTCCCAAAACAGCACTTAAAACACCAACAAAAATAGAAAGCCAAAAGGAAGTCGCCCCATATTCACGAGCTCCTTCCTTATTTTCACTTCCTAATAAGCGGGAAATATTTGAACCGGCACCGTGGCCAAACATAAAACCGAAGGCCTGTAGAATAGCCATAATAGCTACGACAACACCTGTTGCGGCTGTGGCTGAAGTACCAATCGTACCAACAAAGTAAGTGTCTGCCATATTATAAATATTCGTTACCAACATGGAAATAATCGTCGGTATCGCCAGTGATACAATTAAGCGGTTCACCGGTGTTTGGGTCATGCGGATATATTGACTATTATGTTTTTCACTCATCTATATACCCCACTTTCTACCTTATTTCACCGGCTTACCTAATAAGCGGAACATATTCGCCTTATAAACTTCTACCCCCGGTTGATTAAATGGATTAATATCCATCATATAACAAGTCATAGCCGTTGCTAAGAAGAAGAAATAGCACAAATAACCAAAGCTATAAGCCGACATATCTTCCATAGAAATCACAAGATTAGGAACAGCACCCACTTCCGTATGGGCTTCTAATGTTCCCTGTTCTGCCATCTTATTCACCCAGTCGACGCCTTTGCCGCTTAAATAATTCATACCATCTAAGTTTTGCGCATCGTTTGGAATGAAGACTTCTTCTTGCGGTTGATTCACATGAAGAATTGTTTCAAATAAAATCTTCTTTCCTTCTTGGATAAATTGCCCTAAGGAATGCAAATCGGTCGAGAAGTTAGCGGAATCCGGTAAAATACCCAGACCATTCTTTCCCTCACTTTCACCTAATAACTGCTTCCACCATTCAGCTAACATTGCTAATTGTGGTTCATAAGCCACAAACAATTCGACATTGTAGCCCTGATTTTGCAAGATACGACGACAAATGGCGTATTGATAAGCTGGATTTTGATGCAAATCAGCTGTGTTTAATTCCTCATAAGCCTTCATTAAACCCGCATAAACTTCATCGATATCAATACCCATAATCGCCATCGGCACTAAGCCAACCGGTGTAATAACAGAGAAACGACCACCAATATCATCTGGAATCACAAAAGTTTCATATCCTTCTTGATGACTTAAAGCCTTTAAAGTTCCACGCACTTTATCGGTTGTCGCAATAATACGTGTTTTACATTCTTCTTTACCATACTTCTTTTCCATGAATTCTTTTAATAAACGAAAAGAAAGAGCTGTTTCGGTTGTTGTTCCCGACTTTGAAATCACATTTAAAACAACCGATTTATTTTCAATGTACTTCATCACTTGGGAAATATACGTTGAAGAAAAGGTATTGCCAATAAAAATAAGCTCTGTCTTATTATCCGAATACAAGCCTTGAATCATTTCAATCGCTGCCCGAGCACCCAGATAAGAACCCCCAATACCACAAACAACTAAAACCTCTGCCTTATCCTTTACCTTCGTTGCCACTTCTTTAATCCGAGAAAGTTCTTCTTGATCGTAATTTTTAGCCCAGTGTACCCAACCCATGAAGTCATTTCCGGCTCCGGTTTGGTTGATAATGGCTTGATGTAATTCACTTACTTTTTCTTGATAAGAAAAAATATCTTCTTTTAAATTTGCATGACCGGTGTCTAATTTCATCATCATTTCATCTCCTTTTTAGCCTCTTCAATCCATTTATCTAACTGAATTTCGATGCTACGAAACCCCCTTCTCATCAGAGGCAAGCTTGGTCTATCGTCCCTCAAACTTACATGGCGTTGGTGAAAGCGTCTTTTTTGAAGAGCCTTTAAGCTTAATTTCACTTGACTATTTTTTTCATCCAAATCAATAATCTTCGCTTTAATAAGCTGACCAACTTCTACATAAGAATGAATATCTTTCACAAAGCCATCGGAAATTTCGGAAATATGGATTAAACCACTTATGTTTTTATCAATTGACACAAAAGCTCCATATGGCTGTAATCCTGTTACTTTTCCTTCTACAACTTGTCCAACTTTATATTCCATTTCTTGCCCCTACCGTTACTAAGTATAGCACAATCCTTAATCACTTCAGTGGACAGTTAAAAAAACTTAATAGTAGGATATAGGTATAAAGAGGAGAAAAAATAACGTATGCCCGATGTTATTGATAAAATTGCGATTCATCCTGAAAGAAAGGAACTTTTAGGAAGAATCCAACACACATTAGATAAGATTAGACCCTACATCCAAGCGGATGGTGGTGATTGTGAATTGGTTGGCTTTGATGATGGTGTTGTTATTGTATCGATGACCGGTGCTTGCCAAGGTTGCGGTATCATCGATGTAACACTGAATGATGGAATTAAAGCCATCTTAATGGATGAAGTTCCTGAAGTCAAAGACGTTAAAATGTTAGAAGCGAATCCTTATAGTCAATTCACTCCATATTACTAAAAAGACTGGTCTTTTTAAGTGAAGCCCAAAAGTTGGACAAACCAATAAAGGAGATTCACTTCATTTTAAGTGGATTTTTTTCTCTTTCAAGCGTTCCGTTGTTTTATTACGTAACAAAACATAAATCACCGAGAATAAAGGAACACCAATAATCATGCCGACGATGCCGAACATAGCACCCCCTGCAATAATGGAAAACATCACCCAAATAGATGGTAAACCAACTGCCGAGCCAAGAATTCTTGGACCAATGATATTGCCGTCCACCTGTTGTAAAATAAAGATGAATAGCCCCAATGTTAAGCCACGCCATGGATTAATTAAGATAATCATAATCGTTAATGGGATGCCACCAATAAATGGTCCAAAAACAGGTATCATATTCGTCACACCGATAATGACTGATACTAGTGGTGCGTATGGAATTCTTAATAGCAAACAGCCCACGTAACAAACAATACCAATAATCAAAGAATCCAAAGCCTTACCGGCAATAAAGTTATTGAAGGTATCAATCACCATACGACAAACACTGAAAAAGCTGGTTGCTCTTGGAAAAGGAACAAGGGAAAAAACAACTTTTCGTAATTGCGATTTCAACTTTTCTTCATCCAAAAGTATATAGAACGCTATGATAATACCAATAAGGAAATCTAATATACCCCGTGCAAAAGAAACGGCTGAATAGTATAACTGACTAATTCCTCCAGCCGTATTTAGGGTTAACCATTTTTGCAGAGATGCTAAGAAAGTTTGTAAGGTAGCGTTAAGATAATTCCAAACCTCATTCAAATTGATTGGTAAACTTTCTAAATAACGATACCCTGACTGCATATATCCCGGAAAGGCATTGGAGAAGGTCTGTACACTAGCGTATAGTTGAGGAATTAAGATAGAGAAGAAACCTATCAGTATCAATAAAAAGATGATGATAGAAATGAAACTGGCGACCATTCTTTTCATTCGTTCTGTCCAACCCATCGGTTTTAGCACATTATATTCGATAATCTTGCGAATTGGATTTAATAAGAAAGCGAATATAAAGCCAAACACAAATGGCATTAAAGCGCGAATGGCACTTGACCATAATTGCATCACAAAGGGAATATATCTAATCGCAAAATAAAATACTATCAATATCATTCCCGAAATCGTTAGCGATAAAATCTGTTCTCGTGTTTCCGGTTTTATATTTTTCCAATTCATAAGCACTCCTTCTTGCTTATTATAGCGTAGAACACTTTATTTGACAGTCCTTTTTTTGCATGCTATAAAGTGAAGGTCTTTTATCAAGAATGAGGGAGAGAGTCAGTTCTAGGAACTCATGCCAACCTGCAAACGCAAGGTGGTACAGCTGACAACGATGAAGAAGGAGAAATCCCCGGAAGCTCTTCCACTACTCGTATAAGACATAGGAAAGGAGCTTTTTATTGTGGCAAAATATTATTTTACATCTGAATCGGTTACTTCTGGACATTCGGATAAAATCTGTGATTTAATTGCGGACTCTATTCTTGATGCGGCTTTAGCACAAGATCCCAAATCCCACATGGCTGTGGAAGCGACCATCAAAGACGATACCATCTTTGTTTATGGAGAAGCTTTCACCGGCGCAAAGATTGATTATGAAGGCATTGCCAAGAAAGTCTTAAAAGACATTGGTTATCCGGAGGAATACCATGTGATTTTAAAAGTTAATAAACAATCCGCAGAAATTAACTCCGCTGTTAATCATGAGGAATATAGTGCCGGTGACCAAGGCATTATGTTTGGCTTTGCGTCGGATGAAACGAAATCTTATATGCCTTTTGCGATTGATTGTGCCCATATGTTAGCGAAACGTCTCGAACAAGTTCGTCGAGAAAATCCAACTTTACTAGGTCCGGATGGGAAAACGCAGGTAACTGTTGAGTATGAAGATGGTGAGTTAAAGCGAATTGAAACTATTGTTATTTCAAGCCAACATAGCCAAAGCATCTGTCAAGAAGAATTGAAAAAACTTATTCATGAGCAAGTTATTGTTCCTGTTGTCAAACCTGAATTGATAGATGAAAATACGAAATTCTTAATCAACCCATCCGGTTCCTTTGTTGTCGGGGGCTCTTGGGGAGATTCAGGAACGACGGGTCGAAAGATTGTTGTGGATACTTATGGTGGTTATGCGCCAATTGGCGGTGGTTGTTTCTCATCCAAAGATCCAACGAAAGTAGACCGTAGCGCCGCATATTATGCTCGTTATGTTTGTCGCAATCTTGTCGCAAATGGTTTAGCTAAGAAATGCCAAATTGAATTGTCCTATGCAATTGGTGAACCAAATCCTATTTCTATCAATGTGAATAGCTTTGGTACATCTGCTTACAGCGATAAAGAACTAGAAGCTATTGTACAAAAAAACTTTAACTTCTCGGTAAAAAATATGATTCAAGAATTAGACCTTGAAAGACCTATCTATACCCAAACCACCAATTATGGTCACTTTGGTAAACCTTATCTCCCCTGGGAACAATTTAAAAAAATCAGCCTCTAGTGAGGCTTTTTAAGTACTTCATTCTTAGTAGTGAACTGTTCAAACTTTCCATCTTCAATTAAATTAAAATCAGCCACTAATGTATCAATTTTCATTGGTAGTCAGAATCTTTCGCTTCACCTTCCAATTCCGGCAATACCATTTAAAAAAGTCAGCTTTCACTGACTTTTCAATTCTTATTTAACATTATTAGCTGCATTTGTTCCGGCAATACGTCCGAAAATAACGAAGTCAGCTACCGCATTACCACCTAAACGGTTAGCCCCATGCACCCCACCAGTTACTTCACCGGCAGCGAATAAGTTCGCAATGGTTTTTCCTTCTTTATTCAATACTTCAGCCTTTTCATTGATTTGGATACCGCCCATTGTGTGGTGTACACCGGGGCTTACTTTAATTGCATAGTATGGTGCTTTATTTAAAGGATTTGTAAAACTTGTACGATTGAATTCCGGATCCTTCTTATTGGCAACATAACCATTCCATGTCTTTAAGGTGTTCGCTAAATTTACTTCATCAGCACCAATCACTTTTGCTAATTCTTCTGCACTCTTACCGGTCTTGGTGTAACCTTTCTTGATATAGCCGGCAATAACACTGGATTTATCTACCATAGCCTGATCCACAACCAACCATGCAAAACCGCCCGGTTGCTTCAATTCAGCTTGTGATACCGCATCACGTGTACCAACTTCATCAAAGAAACGCTTACCTTCTGAATTTACTAAGATAGCTCCATCACCACGAAGACCTTCTGTAATCAAAGATTTTGATTCATATTCAACCGTTGGATGAATTTGAATTTGGTTCATGTCCACTGTATTAGCCCCAATGGCTTCTGCCATCTTAATACCATCACCTGTGATACCGGATGTATTGGTTGTTGCCATACTCTTTAATTCAGGTTTTAACTTTACAACCATTTCTGCGTTACCCGCAAAACCTCCCGTTGTTAAAACAACCGATTTCGCATTGACTGTATAACCATCCGCTTTAACCCCAACAGCCTTGCCATCCTTCACTAATATTTCCTTTACTGCCGCTTCATAAATAATCTTCACACCCAGTTCTTCCGCTTTCTTTTGCAGAATTGGAACTAAATAAGAACCAACCGCAATTGTCTTACCTTCCGCATTCACCGGCTTATGGATTCTCTTAACACTAGCACCACCGAAAGAGCCAACTTGCGATAAATCAGCCCCATTTTCTTTTAACCAATCAATGGCTGAAGCACTATTTTTAGTCAATGTTTCTACTAAAGTACGATTATTCAAATTCTTACCACCAATCATAGTATCTAAGACGAATAAATCGACAGAGTCAAAATAACCGCTTGGATTCTTTTTGTATTCCGTGTATTGTGTTTTCACTTTATCTGCCAAAGGTTTTAATTCCGGATACTTTTCAGCATTCTTCAATGTCTTTTCAATACCGGAACCTTCAACAAACTTATTTTTATCTTGAAGTTTTGTTTTGGCTGCGTTCATACCACCTGTAGATAAAGTACTGTTACCACCCGCAATGGCTTTCTTTTCTAAAACAACCACGTTCTTTCCGGCTTGTTTCGCTGTAATAGCGGCGGTTAACCCGGCCCCGCCGGCACCAACAACGACCACATCCGTGTTTAATGTTTCTTCTTTCTTTTTTTCCTTCTTAATAGCTTTCTTTAAAGCATTTACATCAGCACCGGAAGACTTAATCGCCGCTTCCGTAGCCGATAAAATAGCTTTACTTGTTAAAGTAGCACCCGAAACACTATCGACAGCCAAAGATTGATTCTTCACGATTTCTTCGGGAATCTTCTTCAAAGCAGTCGATGCAATCTCCTTTGTTTCTTCTTGCTTGGTAATCTTAACAGTTTCAATCTTCTTTTCGCTTAAAGTCACTTCAACTGCCACATCACCATTTCTGCCCTTAGCACTACCTGTATAAGTACCGGCTTTAAAACTTAAACTAGACTTTGGTGAACAAGCACTCAAAACCAAAGTAAAAGCTAACAAGATAACTGACAAAAACTTTTTCATTATTTATCCCCCTTATCAGCAGTACTATCATACCATAGAAACCTATTAAACTAATGGTCTATATAAAGAAAAATCACTAGTGAAACACTAGCGATTTTATCCTATCGAATGATTTTAAAAGTTTCCATCACTTGATGACAACGGGGACATAAACCATTCTCATCCACCTGTTCATCATAATTCCAACAACGAGGGCATTTTTGACCACTTGCCTTTAGAACTTCAACCCTTTGTTCTCCCACATTCAATTCCACTTGGCTGACAATCAGCCATTGGGCTAAAGAAGAGCCTAAATTCCTTTCCAATAAGCTCTTGTTTTCTTTGCTAAGAGTTAAAACAAGCTTCGCTTCTTGTGAAGAAGCCACTATTTTTTCATGACGAGCTTCTTCAATTGCTTTGGTGACTAATGAACGCAAATCGAATAAACGATTGATTTCTTCTCGTAATTCTATTTCTTGCCCATAATTTTGAACCTTTGGGAATTCTTCATAATGAACCGATTCTTTTCCTAAATGGGAGAAATGGATCCAAATTTCTTCCGTCGTATAGACTAAGAATGGTGCCCATAACTTCACTAAAGCATCCACACAAGTCCAGTATACCGTTTGAACTTGGCGACGGCGTTTATCTTCTTTTGCGGACACATACAGAATATCTTTTGTGAAATCACAATAATAAGAAGAAAGCACATTCACCATGAAATACATTAATTCCTTATTCACAGCTAAGTAATTGTATTCTTCGACATCCTTACGGACTTGCTTCACAAGATCATTTAGCAACACAAGAACTTGTTGATCAACCTTTTCTAGTTGCTCAAAAGCGACTAAATCTTTGCTTGGATTAAAATCATCACGCGAAATATTTCCTAACAAGAAACGGAAAGTATTACGAATTTTACGATATTGTTCAGAAGTTTGTTTGATATTACTATCCCCTAACTTCAAATCTTCTTTAAAGTCGGAAGTCATTGCCCAAAGACGAAATACGTCGGCTCCATTCACCTTAATAATATCCAATGGATTGACAACATTACCAAGTGATTTTGACATCTTTTCACCTTTTGAATCCACCACATAGCCATGGCTTAACACTTCTTTATAAGGGGCTCTACCATTTACAGCTGTTGAAACAATCAAGGATGAGTTAAACCAACCGCGGTATTGATCTGAACCCTCAAAATACAAGTCACATGGATAATCATAGCCACGTGCACTTAGTTCATTCCAAGAAGAACCCGAGTCAAACCAAACGTCCATAATATCTTTTTCTTTACTAAACAAACCATTTGGTGAAGCTGGATTCGTATATCCTTCCGGCAATAAATCTTGTGCTTGTTTTTCAAACCAAATATTCGATCCAAACTCATCTACTAAATGAGCGATATGCTCAAAAACTTCTTTTTCCATAATTGGACTACCATCTTCATTGTAGAGGATGGGAATGGGAACTCCCCATAGACGTTGACGCGAAATACACCAATCTCCACGGTCAGCAATCATATTATGCATTCGCTTTTGACCAAAGGAATTGTGCCATTTAATTTCTTCATCAATTTCTTTTAAAGCTTGTGTGCGAACTTTATCAATCGAACAGAACCACTGCTTGACAGCTCTAAAAATGACTTTCTTCTTTAAACGGTCATCGTGCGGATACGAGTGGGTGATATTTTCTACAGCCAATAAGAATTTTTTTTCATTCATATCATGAAGAATAGCCTTCGAGCAATCTTCAAAGAACATGCCTTCATATTTACCTGCTTCTTCATTCATGTATCCACGTGCATTGACCGAACAAATTGGCGCAATACCATACTTTTGACAAACCAAATAGTCATCCAAACCATGACCGCCTGCGGTATGAACAACCCCTGTACCATCTTCATCGGTCACATGGTTTCCTAACAAACAAGGACAATCTTTCTCTAAGACCACATGATGATAGGTAATATTTTCTAATTCACGACCTTTAAAGGTTCTTAAAATACCTTTATTTTCTAATTGAAATTTGGCTAATAATTTCTCAACAAACTTTTCTAAAAGCACTAGTTTACCAGCATCGGTTAATACCTGTGCATACACTAAATCAGGATGCACCGCTACGGCTTCATTAGAAGGAATGGTCCAGGGGGTTGTTGTCCAGATAACGAAGTTATCCTCTTCATCTAAAACACCTTTCCCATCCGCAATTGGAAACTTCAAATAAATCGTCGTGTCTTTGACATCTTTATAGATAATTTCCGAATCCGCTACGGCTGTTTCATTAAAAGGCGACCAATACACCGGCTTTAAGCCTTGGAAAATCATTCCCTTTAAAGCCATATTCGCAAAGCTGCGAATTTGGCGACCTTCAAATTCTTTTTGTAAGCTAATATATGGGTGATCATAATCGGCAATTTGTCCCAAACGCTTTTCCGTTTCCATTTGGCTTGCCATTTGACCATGGGCAAACTCTTCGCACTTACGACGGAATTCAGTGGCTGAAATTGACTTACGATCCACACCCAATTTCTGAATCGCATTTTCGATTGGTAAACCATGGGTATCCCAACCCGGAAAGAATGGTGTGTAATAACCAAGCATCGCATGACTTCTCACAATAAAATCCTTGATGGAACGATTCATCGCTGTTCCGGCGTGTAAGTTACCATTCGCATAAGGAGGACCATCATGCAATACAAAAGATGGCTGTCCTTCATGTTGCTTTAGGATACTTTCATAATGCTTCTTATCTTCCCAATTCTTTAAAATAGCTGGTTCCTTCTTCGCCAAATTTCCTCTCATTTCAAAATCTGTTTTTGGCATATTTAGAGTTTCTTTGTAATCCATTGTGACCTCCTTTACAAAAGAAAACGTCCTTATCTTCTAAGGACGTTATAAAACGCGGTACCACCTTAGTTTATAGTCAAAGACCATACCCTTCATTTTTCCTTAACGCAGAATCACGTTTACTCCCGGGTGATATCCATTTCTTGTCTTCTTGCCTTTTTCCAGCAAGCAAAGGCTCTCTATATTTCCGACAAGTTGGCTTGTCCTGTTCATCGTAATCACTTATTCAAAATACTTTAGCCATTCTTGATCCGGTAAATCAGGAAGCTTAAACGCATCCAATTCCTTATTGATTTGCGCTAATTGTTCTTTCATTTCCTTCTTCACAATGCCCGCATCTTCGTATAGAACGGTTAATTGTCTTAGAACAGAATGAGCATTCGCCAGCGTTTCTTGAATCATCATGTCCGCATTTTCATGAGCGGTATTGATAATCTTCGTTGCTTCATTGAGGGCTAACGACTTAATTTGGTTGGCTTGAACTTCCGCTTCTTGATTTTTATTTTGTAGAAGTGCTAATTCTTGACGCAATCGATCATTCTCCATTTGAAGTTCAACCATACTATTTTGGTACAACTCCAATTTTCGTGTCAGCACAGATAAACTAGCTTCCATTTCTTCCATTTTTGCGTCAACCGCAAAACGATCATAACCATTTTTGGTTTTTCGAAATCTTGCTCGCTGAACCATGGATTCTCCTTTCAGATATATTGCTTCATATGCGCAACCAGACGACCGCTTTTCGTCCGCCGAATTATCTCAATAAATTGAAATCTTCCACAGCCACGTATAGAAATCGTAGTCCCATTATGGCACAATTTACCGGCATCTTCAATCATTTCATGATTTACCGATACTTGTCCGGCTTGAATTTGGTGCTTCGCTTTTTCCCGTGATGTTTTCATCAATGCAGATACCATCGCATCAATTCGATAACTAGCCACAATCACTTCAAACTCACGAAAAGCTCTTTCATAAACAGGATAATCCGTTAGTCTTTCCCAATGAATACGCAACTGATTCACTTGCGTGAGATGTTGCTCAAAAAAGGAAACCATGTCTTCACTTGTGTAAAGATAAATCGCATCGTTTTCTATCCAGAAATCACCAAAGGAACTTCTTTCCACTTGTAAGCTCATCAGTGCTCCTAAAACATCCTTATGACCAATCTTACGAAATCTTTGGTCAATCTTTGCTTTTAGGCAAACAATATCAGAAAAGCCATCCTCTCCCATTGGTGAGAAGATGACTTTTTTCTTCATGGCACCTTTGTATCCACCAAAGTAATAAAGACAACTACTCTCAGGAAATAAAGGTAATAGCTTTGTTTGTTCAGCTTCCTCTAAAAAGTTTGAACAGATACAAGTATTCCATAATTCACTTTTTAACTGTAAGTCACGCAAATGAGCTACTAAGGTATCAAAATCCCTAGTCTTCATCACTGTTTAAATTGATAGCGCCTTCTACCGGAACATTCTTTGGTGTGCATAAAATCACATTATGCCCAATTTTTTGAATAGAGCCATCCACAGCATAAACAACACCGGTTAAGAAATCAATCATGCGTTGCGCTGCATCCCTTGGTAACTTATGTAAATTAACAACCGCTGCACGACGTTCTTTCAAATGTTTGCCAACCTCTTCCGCTTGGCTAAAATCACGGGGTTCAAATAATACCACTTGCGTATCACCTGCTACTTTCTTTATATTCGACTTCGTTGTTTCATAACTGCTCACCGGCGAAATGGTTTCCATTTCTTGTGTATTGACTTCTAAAGCATCTTCGTCTTCTTCATCAATTGGAGCAATCCAGTTCTTTAATTTATCAAAACCCATATCTATACCTCTTTTATCTCTTTTCAAATTATATCAGTTTTTCTTTCTGAATACACTTTTCATTCTTGTTTTTTTCTTTTATAATACCACTAACATGTTAAAAGCCTATCGCAACTTAAATACTTGGATCTGGGTTGGTCTAGCTATTTTAGTAGCTTTCATTTCCCTTTTCTTTCAAAAAACACTCCTGCATTTTATCAATACCCTAGCCATGGTTGGCTTCATTTACTTTGCGATTGGAATTTTCCGTCTTTCTTGGATTAAAGGGGATTATGCCTTTCTAAGTTATCGAAAGCTCAAACACCATGATTTTAAAACCTACCGAGAAAATATCATCGAAAGAAGAAAAGATATTCCCAATACCATTTTTTACGCTTCTTTTGTTGTATTAGTTCTTTGTGTAGTCTTGCATTTATTTTACTGATACCGGTTCCTAGAACCATTTTTTATTGATTGGATGGAAGAAAAGACTTAAGCTCGCTTAAGTCTTATTTTAATTCCTTACGATACGCTTTCATTTCCGCTTCATTTGCCCAAATAAAATGACCGGGCTTGATTTCTTGGAAACTTGGTTTATCCGTATCATAATGGTGGGCATCAATGGAATAAGAAGGAACCATCTTGTTCTTTTCAATTTGCGGATCGGGAATTGGTACAGCCGCCAGTAATGATTGCGTATATGGATGCAATGGATTACGGAACAATTCATTCGTTTCCGCCAATTCAACAATACGACCTAAATGAATAACCCCAATACGATCGGAGATAAAGCGAACCACCGATAAGTCATGGGCAATAAAGACGGTTGTTAAGTTTCTTTCCTTTTGAAGCCTCTTCAATAAATTTAAAACTTGGGCACGAATGGACACATCCAACGCTGAAATAGGCTCATCGGCTATTAACAATTCCGGTTCCATAATAATAGCACGTGCAATACCAATACGTTGACGTTGACCACCTGAGAATTCATGTGGATAACGAGATAAATGTTCCTCTAAAAGACCCACTTCCATAAGAGCATCGATCACTTTCTTACGACGTTCTTCCTCATCTTTGTATAGATGGAAATTCGATAGTCCTTCAGAAACAATATAATCTACCGTTGCCCTTTCATTTAAAGAAGCGGCCGGATCTTGGAAAACCATTTGGATTTTCTTAACAACTTCACGATCCAATTCTTTTGAAATTTTACCGGAAATTTTCTTACCTTCAAAAATAACTTCACCATCGCTTAATGGATTAATACGAATTAAAGCACGGGCAACGGTTGTCTTACCGGAACCCGATTCACCCACAAGCGAAAAGGTTTCACCTCGATAAACATCAAAGTTCACATCCTTAACCGCCACAAACTTATTATGTCCAGAACCAAAGGTAACTTCTAAATTCTTGGCTGAAATCAATACTTCTTTATCTGTCTTAGCCATGATAGATACCTCCTTCTCCTAATGTATTTAATAAACGTTCATGCAAGTTGCGAATCGCTTCCGGTTTTTCCACCTTTGGTGCTCGCGGATCCATTAACCAAGTCTTCGCCAAATGGGTATTCGTTACCGCAAACATGGGTGGTTCTTGTTCAAAATCAATCTTCATCGCATATGGATTACGTGGCGCAAAGGCATCCCCTTTAATCTCTTCAAATAGACTTGGAGGGGTTCCGGTAATGGCGTATAAATCTTGACCTTTAATCCCTAACTGAGGTAAAGAGCTTAATAATGCCCACGTATATGGATGTTTTGGATCATAGAAGATTTCTTCTACCGTACCATATTCCACAATTTGACCAGCATACATAACGGCAACCTTATCCGCTACATTCGCCACCACCCCTAAGTCGTGGGTAATATAAACTGTTGTGAAGTGGTATTCAGCCGATAAATCCTTAATCAATTTAATGATTTGAGCTTGAATTGTAACATCCAAAGCCGTTGTTGGCTCATCACAGATTAAAATCTTGGGATGACAAGCCAAGGCAATCGCAATAACGATACGCTGACGCATCCCCCCGGAATATTGGAAAGGATATTCATCAAAGCGTTTCTCGGCATTATTAATACCAACTTTCTTCATCAAGCTAACCGCTTCAACACGCGCCTCACTGATGGATTTACCTTGGTGCCTCATGATGACTTCCGTAATTTGGGAACCAATGGAACGAATAGGATTTAAAGAGGTCATCGGATCTTGGAAAATAGTCGCAATCTTTTTACCACGAATGGCTTCCCATTCCTTATCATTCTTATTATCCAATAGATTTTTTCCCTCAAACACAATGCGTCCTTGAGGAATAAAACCATTAGCTTCTAACATACCTGTAAACGTCTTTGTGAAAACCGACTTACCGGAGCCGGATTCACCCACAATCGCTAAAGTTTCACCATCGTATAAATCAATCGAAACATTACGAATGGCGGTTAAGATACGTTCACGAACATGAAACTTAACGATAATATCCCGAGCACTTAAGACCGCTTCCTTACTCCCATTTTTATCTAAAGAAGCGTCTAAATTCATTTTCATCTCTGACATGATTTCCCTCCTTACATATGGGTTCTTGGATCAGAAGCATCCGCTAAAGTCTGTCCAACGATATAAAGCGATACGGAAATAATCGCCGACATGAAGACAGGAATCCAGAATAGATACGCTGCTGATGTCATAAAAGTCGAATATTTTGAAATCAATTGTCCTAAAGAAACGTCGTTTGCACTTAAACCAATGCCTAAGAAAGATAAGAACACCTCATAGGAAATATAGTTTGGCACATCACGAGAAACTTGTGTCACAATAACCGATACCAAATAAGGTAAAATATTATGACGAATAATCTTTGGGGTTGATGTTCCTAAACAGCGGGAAGCCAAGTTGTATTCACGGTCACGAATCATCATAACTTGAATACGGATAGAGTACGCCGTTCCTAACCAAGAAGTAACGGTTAAAGCAAAAATCAATTGCCAGAAACCTTGCCCGATAACATACATCAAGACCATAACCACTAACGTGAATGGAACATTAGCAATAACATTATAAAGCTCTAACATGAAGACATCTAATTTCTTGGAATATCCCCAAAAAGCACCAACCACAACACCAACAACGTTTGTGATAATGGTCGCAATAATCGCTAAGTTTAAAGATGTCCTTGTTCCTAACCAAACGGAATCAAATAAGGAATCGCCAACGGTATCCGTTCCAAACCAGAAAGTCGCATTCGGTTTAATAAAACGTCTGGAAAAGTCATTAACATGTGGCTTCAACGCTGGATTAAAGCCTGAAATAGATGGATAAATAATTGCCATTAATATAACAATTAAGGACAACACTAAGAAGAAAATAGCAGTCTTACTAGAAAAGAATTTACGGGAAACTGATTTCCAATAAGAGTAATGAGGACTAGCAATATGTTCGGATGCTTCTGAATCAATATCCACAAATGTAAATAATTCATCATTCATTATCGGCTTTCTCCTTTCGAGGTTAATTGAATACGAGGGTCAACAACCGTTACCAATAAGTCACCTAACAATAATGAGATAATCGATAATGTTGTCAAGATAAAGGTAATCGCAATAACCATTGGGTTATTGTATGCCTTAATCGCATCCGGCAGCATCTTACCCATGCCCGGAATCGCAAAGACAGTTTCTGTAATCACCGCCCCGGAAATTGTTAAAATAACTGCAGCCGGAATACCATTCACTAGGGGAATTGAAGCATTGCGTAAAATATGTTTACGGAAGATTTCTCTTTGCGATAAACCCTTCGCTCTTGCGAACTTAACATAATCAGAACTTGCCTGATCCAACATAAATCTGCGCATCCACATCATAATACCACCCGTAGACATCAAGCCTAAAATTAAGACCGGTATAATATACGAACGAATATTATGGGCACCCAAAGTTGGAAATTTATCTGGCAAACCAATCTTCAAACCAATGAATTGAACAAAGTAAATGAAGGCAAGAGATGGTACTGCCGACATAACATTGATATAAACGGTGCCTAATTTATCTTGCCATTTATCCTTATGCGAAGCCATAGTCATACCCGCCGGAATACCAATGAGATAGGTAATAATTAAGGCAATAATACCCATCATCATGGAAGTTGCAATCATAGAAGGATCCGCATGTAAATTGTCACAATTCGCATAGTTATCCAAGAAACGACCTTTATCTAAATCATCCATCGTACTCGTTGCTTTATATTTACAAGCATGCAACTGTAAAGCACTATTGGCTTTCTTACCTGTTTCAAAAGTAATTGGTAATGGCTTACTAGAGCCCTGTGTTTGCGTCAATACATCTTTGACATCCACACCACCAAAAGTCGGATAAGAAACCCCAAAGTTCAAACCAATAAAGTTTTGATGAATGAAAGGGAATTTATCATCGAAATAAAGAAGATATTTATGAACCGTTCCCGATCCTTTAATGGCCGGTAAGCCATTATAGTCATTTTCAATATAAAATTTTCTTTCTAAATTCGGATTTTGATCATCCGAAACACGCCATGGATGATCCACTTCAATTAAATGCCCAAACCAATTTTTAACCAAGTCTAAAATACTATACTCCTTTGTTGCATAGTATAGTCCTGTACGATAAGTCTTAACGGTATAACCCTTATTTTTTAATTCATCAAACGCAACTTTGGCTTCTTTCGAGTTTGTGACCATACAGCCATCTCCCTTACCTCGACAAATATCACCTTGTTCCTTGAAATCTAAATAACCCAAACGTTGATACACGCTATTCATATAGCGGGTTTTGGAATCTTCATCATTTAACTTCACCCATGTTGGATCTTGTTGGAAGATCTTCGAGCGATCGATTTGGGTATACACCAGTGTTAGTGCGATAATCACAACCGCAACAATGGAGAATACCGAGCGAATCAATCTTCCTATAACATAACGGCTCATAATCTCACCCTTTCTTATATCTGTTATAGTTTATCATAACCTTAAGTCATTTTCACGTCATTTATGACATTTTTTTCAAAACAATTTATGAAAACTTTTTCATTTATCTTACAAAAATAGAAAAAGGGAAGTTTTCACGAACCTCCCTTATCAAACGACTTTTATTTAGCAGTACGCTTATTCATCCATTCTTCTTTAGCCTTGTTGTACTCTTCAGCTGTCACGATTTCCTTTTGGATAACCCAGTGTTTGTACTTTTCGCCACCCGGACCAGCATCGGAGTATGCTGCTGTAAATGGCTTCACTCTGGAAACACGATAACCAATTGGTGTACAAGATATTGGAATTTCTAAAGCATTATCGGTTAGCCAAGCTTCCGCTTTCGCATAAGCTTCATAACGTTTATTCATATCATCAGAAATCGCATCCGCTTTTTCTAATAGGGACTCATACTCACTCAACTTAACAGCTTCAGCGGCAACCTTATCACTATCGTTATAGAACGAAGAATTAGATTTAGAATTGATACCTGCGGTCTTAATCATATCTCCATTGTTTGGCGAATAGACGCTTAAGTAAGACTTAGGATCTAAATAGTCCGGGGACCAACCTGTAGCCGTCGAAATATCCCAGTCAAAGTCCTTCGCATTGTTAACATCATAAGTAACAGCCAGATACTTATTTTGGTTCTTTTCGGAATGAACGTTAATTAAAATTTGTTTATTTGAGTTCTTTTCAATCGAAGCCTTCATGGAAGCGGCTTGGGCATTAAAAATAGCCGCATCATAATTCACTAAGTCCAACGTTACAGGGAATTTAACACCTTCAGCCTTAGCGGCATCGATGTACTTTTGCACCATTTTCGGATTGAAGAAAGCATCGTTACCATCGTTGAAATCACCACGAATCTGGTTCTTATCCTTCACATTAGCGGCCACCGTTTCCGCAAAAGTCTTCTTATTAACACTCACAAAGTCACCCTTTGTCATTGTATTACGAATCATCTTCTTAGCTAAGTCTTCGGAACCCGTTCTTTGTGTCGCAAAAGCCACACGATCAAAAGCGGCACGGAAAGCTTTACGGAAGTTTACATTACGAAGTGCAAATTGCGTATTCTTCTTTTGTTCTTCTGTTTTATTAGAATATTTATAAGCCTTACGGTTCAAGTTGAAAGCCAAATTGAATGTGGTTGTATCAGGTAAACCATAAGTCACCTTACCGGCGTATTTATCTTTGTAAGATTTTTGTTCACTTGGATCCCATGCACCGGAGATACCGCCCTGAACATAGTTTCCCTTTTCAAAACCATTCATAACCGAGTGACTATCTTGTCCATCATCATAAATTAAATTTACTTTATTGATGTAAACATGATCTTTATCCCAGTAGTTAGGGTTCTTGGTGTATTCAATCTTGGATTTCGTTGTGAAGTTTGTTAAGAAGTAAGCGCCATTGTAAAGAATAGAGCTTGGATCAGTCTTACCAAAGCTACACTTCGTTGCCTTATAAGCACCTAACTTACAGCCTTCTCCCTTGGATTCTAAGAATTTTTTATTGACCGGATAAAGAATAGCATAAGAAGCTAAGGAATTAAAATAAGTTACCGGCTTAGTAAGTTCGTATTGAACTGTATAATCATCTAAAGCCTTAACACCAACTTGATTAAATGGTACTTTACCTTGTTCATATTCTGCAAGATTCTTAATTAATCTGTTTACTAAAAACTTCGAACCGGAATCCGCATCTATTGCATGCTGTAAACCGGTCACAAAGTCATGGGCTGTTGTTTCAGCGTATTCTTCTTGTTCATTTGTGTACCATTTAACACCTTTGCGTAGTTTAAATGTCCATGTCTTATAATCAGCACTGTGCTCAATCTTTTCAGCTAAAGCGCCTACATAGTTACCATAGCGGTCATTTTCAACCAAACCATCCACAAAATTAACTAAGTGCTTTGTATCCTCGCCTCGTTGTGATGCTGTATAGTCGAAAGTTATCGGATCAGTCGCATACACATAATTAAAATCTTCAGATGTTGTCAGAGCTGTGCCACCTTTTCCACCACTACAACCAACAAGAGTTGTAGCAGTAACTAAAATAGCCAAGCCTTTTTTAAAACCTGTTTTCATAATCCCTCCTAAGGCTATTGTGCCTCACATTGATTATAGTAATTTTTTTTCATTCTTTTGTCTATCATTTGCAAGAATTTTCTCGATATTTTTTCAAATTCATTTCATTTATATGAAATAATTTTCAGAAAATTTTTTCATTTATTGTTATTTACTAGAAGCAAGCATTTGTTTTTTATGTATTTTAGTGCTAATTATTTTTTCATGATGAATTACAAATAATACTGTCATAGGAGTTGCGGTAGTGGTCAACACACAACAAATGAAAAGAGAGGACGGCTATCTGTTGCACAGTAATACTTGGATTACTTTTCATAAGAAGAACTATTTGTTCTTGGATACTACTTTTTTCTTTGGTAGTTTCTTGAGTAGTGCTACCATGAACTCTGATTATATTTTCATTTTCTTCGAGGGACATCTTAAGAGACATTGCGAACGACATTGTCGCTCACAACCTTCTGCGCAGCTATCTTCTTCAGAGAAATAATCGCTCTGAATGTGTCCCCTTCCTCAAATAACAGGTTTTCATCGTAATTTTAGTAGTAGATTTCATGGTGGTTTTTCACTATTACTATTATCGAAATTTCTATACCTCTGTCCCATAATAATATAATTTTATTCATTTGTTTCTTCCGCAATATCTATATATTCTTTTAATTTTCGTTGCAACAAATTCTTATCTATCAATTTTAATCTATATTCAGATACCATTGTAGGTGAAAGGCTCCTACTTAACGCAAATTCTACTACCTCATCATCTTTTGAAGCACAAAGGATTACTCCTGCACTTGGATTTTCAGCTTGTTTCTTTACTTCTCTATCCAATGCTTCTAAATACAGGTTCATTTTTCCGATATATTCCGGTTTAAACTCCCCTATCTTTAGTTCAAATGCAACTAAGCAAGATAACCCTCTATGATAGAATAACAAATCTATATAGTAATCATGATTACCAACCTGTACCCTGTATTCATTTCCTATGAATGAGAAATCTTTATCAATTTCCAATATGAAATTCTTTAGATTTTCAAGAATTGATTTTTGAAAATCTCTTTCACTTCCAATCTTTGGTGCATCAAGAAATTCCAACACATAGCTATCCATAAATAGATTATGTGTTTCTTGTTTTGCTCTTTGTATAACAGGCAAATTATTACCATTTGAGAGCATATAGCGTTCATAGTAGCCACTATCCATCTGTCTTTCCAATTCACGCTTTGAATATCTTTCTTTTACTGCCAATTCAATATAAAATCTTCTCTCTTCTTGACTTTTAGAAGCTGACATTATTTTCAAGTGATTAGTCCAGCTCAATTGTGTCACCGGTGGTGACACTTTTTCATCATCTTTGTATAGCTCATAGAATTGCTTCATTCTGTAAAGTCCTCTACGGGTAAACCCTTTTAAATCAGGATAATTTTCAGAGAAAAAGTCAGCAACATTTTCCACAAAATTTGATCCATAACTTGCTTCTTTACTTTTCTCACTTATATACTTTCCCACTTCCTGATACATCAAAATCAGTTCTTCATTGACTCTTCTATAAGCACGATCCTTTGCACCTTCAATAATCTTAACAATATCATCAAATTGATGATTATCTTTTACCACATCTGTATTCTGCAATACCATCTTATCTTTATTCATTATTTATTTACCTCTATAAATATGTTATTTATCCATATTTTCTTCAATGAAAGTCTTGGAGTTTTGAATTTGCACTTTATCTTTATTGACTATAAAAGTAACATAATCTCCATTTTGTAAGTCCAAAAGTTCTCTTATCCTTTTTGGAATGGTAACTTGCCCCTTTGACATAACTTTTGCAGTATCCATAAATGTATCTTTCATACTCGTTTGTCTTTCTACCTACTTTTCCTACGAAAGATTGTAGCATTTTTAGGGCATTTTTCCAGCTTGAAATTAGTGTCATCTTACTTGTTATAAGTTAAAACCACTTCTTTTATCCCATTTTCCATCGCTTCTAAAAATTTTTCCTTTGAGGATTTTCCCTGTGCAATATCCGATAACTCCATTTCCCACTTTGCGGTTGTTTCTGCTGATTTAAAAGTATCCGCTACAATCGTTACAAGGCTTATTCCTTTATGTGTGGCAATAAGATTCTTTTTATCTCTTCCAATAAAACCTTTAAAAATTAAATTTTCAATAATCCCTGCCCTTGTTGCCGGAGTTCCAAGTCCTTTCCTAGGTCTGCCCTAGTCCATTTCGTCCCACGAAGAATGAGTTGCTGACGAATTGAGATGAGGGTATTTCACTTCTACACCTTTTTCTAAGGCTTCATTTCCTGCATTCTCCATAGACTTTAAGAGCGTATCTTCTGATAGCTTTTGTCAAGGGTAGTTAAGAAATTTATTTATCTTTTTTGTAACTCATATCTTCACATTCTTTCTGAATAAGTCTATTTATTTTATCTGTAATTGTTTCATCACTGGTTTCACTGAAATGCACTGTAACTTTATAGTTTGTTTTTCCAATTTTTTACTAAATGTGTTTTCAGCGTTATGTTAAGTAATGGAAGGCGTTTTAAGGCTTGTTTTTATCTTGGGCATATCTTAATGCCTCTTTTATCTGTAATGCTCTAAAAACACCTTTCCACTGTCTTGTATCACGCTTATAAATCTTCCTCTTATAAGAAAGAGAAGCAGATATTACTCCGCTTCTCCAATCATTCATAAAGAATTTAGTTTTTTTACTTCCAGTCCAGCATTGCTCTTTCTAACTCTGAAAAATTACAATTTGCTCTTCTGATAATTCCTGTTTCCTTTTGCTTTTGGTATAACTTTTCTACCTTTTTCAAGACCTTTGTTTTTATCTTAAGGCAAAAAGCATATTCTTTTTCAAATAAGTCTTTGTATCTGATGTCCTCAAGATCATCAAATTCAATTCTTTCATAGCAGTCGGTCGGTACAGGTATCATTTTCTTAATATCCAATATAGATAATATGTGCATTTTTTCTTCATCAGAGTAATATTTGTATATATCTCCAGTTATAGTAATGTTATTGTCAATTACTTCATAAATCAAAAAATGCTCATCAGAAACATTCTTCCATCTTTTGTGTTTTTCCTTTGCAGAAGATATTGGAATAAAATAATTATAGTTTTCTATCCCAACAATAATTCCAACAAATGGTTTAATACTATTTCTATACGAAGGGTTGTAATAAACTTCTGAATCTATTTGATTTAGATATTCAAGATAATCAGGATTTACAGTATAAAATCCATATTTAATCGCTTCTGCCATTGCCTTCTCCTAAAAAAACAGAGAGGTTTTATCCTCTCTGTTCGCTTTAATGCTTCACCTTTGGGATATAGGTAGTGAGACACCTTCTTTAATGCTCCACCTTTAACGGTAGTGGGACACCCTCTCTATCTACTGAGAGTATAACAAATATTTTTAGAAATGTCAAATCAGCAAATTTCCTAAATGCTACTCTTTTGTTATTGATATTATACCCTATTTCTTCAAAAAATCACTACCTTTCCTCATTCCTATAATAATCTTTTGCTTTTTCTTTTCTCTGCTCATATTTTGCCCCTTGCTCTTGGTATTTCTTTAGCTGTGCAATAACGCTTGGCTTTTCTCCTCTCTTAATTGCCTTGTCTATCTCAATGGATAAATCTATACCATAATCATCATTTACAGTCTTAACTGCATACTTGATATGATTGATACTTTCATATTCTCCTTTGATAGATTGAGCTTGATAGTTTAACTTTGTAATTTCATCTTCAAGGATTTGTATTTCCTTTTGCCAATCTTTAGACTTAATAGCAGATAAGCCTGTTATCTTCTCAATGATTGCCCTTGCTCTTTTGTATTTGTCTATCTGTTCTTTATGAGAATTATAGAAGCTATCTTTGAATAATGATTTACTGCTCCATTCCTCAAAGATTTGTTTGTTATCCTTGATGATGTCCGCATAGGCAAAGCACTTATTGAGATTTTCAATTCATTTTGTTTTAGCCTTTATATCTTGATTGATATTCTTATTTTTTGCTTGAAGTGTGCTTATCTTTTCTTGCAAATTGGCTATGGTTTTAAGGTCATTGTCTTTCAGATATATTCTTGCCTTTGAAAACCACCTTAGGTCTGCTCCTATCTTCTTATTGCTTGCATAGGGATTTAACTTTCTTGCCTTTTCTCCTTGCAAGTCATGATAAATGGAAATGTATTCATAGAGATTAAAGAGTTCTGCCTTGTTATCTATTTCATCTTGTCTTGTCTGTTTATACTCATCATATTTTGATTGCAAGTTTCCAAGTAATGAGCTTATCCAAGATGTAAGTTTTGACAGTTCCGCTTTTGTACATTTGTAAATAATGTGAGACCAAAAAAGTAAGAAAGAATCTTTTGTATGCTACGTTGTGTCTCGGTGTATCGTAAGGCTTGGGCACATAGACCTTCTTTTTCGTCGGCTTTCCCTTATAGAAGCCCTGTTTTCGAAGGAAACGAAAAAGAGAGCATGGATGACGTTCTTTATCCAAGTTTTTTCCTGTTGCGTGTGGGCATTCGGATGTAGTGTTTTTGGACGATGTGAACGGTTTCTTAGCGAGTCCATTGTTCCATCAAAACGAAAATTCCAACGCATAAGTGAGGCTTTTTAGATCTTGTGGCGACGAACAACAAATTTCACAGAAAATCCCGAGCGATACGTTTTAACTGCGTGAAATCTTGTTTCCAAAGTATGTGGCAGATACCGTTGTGTTTTTGCTATACTTATTGGCATAGAGAGAATCCTTTCTTTGTTTGGTTGTCACTTTCATTGTACAGGACTTCTCTCTATATATTTTTTTCTTGATTTCACACCAACTGTATCTCTACATTTGTATAAATCGAAATAAAAATTCCAATTCGACTTTTCTTAACTTCATGCTATAATTTTATAGCTATGGAGAAGTACCCAAGAGGCTGAAGGGACTGGTTTCGAAAACCAGCAGGCGTGAAAGCGTGCAAGGGTTCAAATCCCTTCTTCTCCGCTTTGTTAGTTATGGAAAGTCTTTATTTCAAAGGCTTTTTTATTTTAGGTCGAATTTATCCTAATTTTGTGTTATACAACTTCCAAAAGAAAGGTAGGTGATAGGATGAACATCAATACAAATAATTTAGTATCTATCAGTGAGGCTAATCAAAACTTCTCTAAAGTCGCAAGAAAAGTTGAAGAAAATGGCTCTGTGATTATTCTAAAAAATAACCGTCCGAAATACCTTCTCATTGACTTTAACGAAGCGATGGAACAGATGGACTTCGTGATGTGGGAATGCTTGACTCAGCACTAAACGCTCCACTTTAAGTATTCGATAACGTTTCCTTATTTCCAAGTATCATGCAAAAAGCAGTAGGCTTATGACTTGAACTCCTTCAAACCACCCTTTTGTAGATGGCAATAAGCGTACCGGCACACATATCATGCTCGTTTTTCTTGCACTCAACAATATTAATCTAAGTTATTCGCAAGAAGAACTATACACCATCATCTTAGGTAACGCTTCCAGTCAAAAATACTTATGAAGATCTTTTAGAATGGATTCGTAGCCATGAAAATTAAGTCACTCATTTAAGAGCGACTTTTTCTTTCATACTCATTGGCTTATACCTATCTTCCTCTTGTCCTATTTCCTGCTTGTTTACTTCACTCATTCGCATCCTCCAAAAATTATTCTTTCCTATGCAAAAGAAAAGGCAACAGGAATTGGGCTGTTGTCTCCTGTTGCCTTTATCTACTTCTTTTAATGAACTTTTTATTATGCCTACTGCTTACACTCTTTTTCTTCTCATGTAAGTCACACCTAGTCCTGCACTCGAAGCCAGTAACATCATGAGCAACAGTGTAATATTACTGCTATCTCCTGTTCTTGGTGAATGTGGATTCTTTGGTTCAGGATTATGAGGAGTCTTTGGTGTTGGATTCTTCACCGTATTGGTATCGTAATCATTTACTCCATCGTTGACTTTTGCTGTATTAGTAAGCGTTGCTCCGTTAACATCCTTATTTACCTTGACTGTGAACTTAACCGTCCAGCTTTCACCATTAGCTAGCTTCTTTGTCCACTTAACCATTCCGTTTTCATACTTGCCGTTGTTATCGGCAGATACGAATTCAGTATGCTTTGGTAGCTTATCGGTGATGGTTACATCACGCTCTTCTCCCGTCGTATTCTTGTAGGTAACGGCATAAGTCAGTTCTTGTCCAGGTTGGACTGCCTTACCGTCAATGTTGGTCGTTGTTCCACCTGTGAATACTTCTTTCTTAGGTTCAGTTGGTGTAGGGTTATGAGTTTCATTCGTATCATACTCATTTTCACCATCGTTTACCTTTGCCTTGTTATCGACAGGGGCTCCGTTCACGTCCTTGTCCACTTTGACGGTGAACTTAACCGTAACACTCTTGTCTTTGGCAACATCAGCTGTCCATGTGACTTTACCATTTTCATACTTGCCATTGTTATCAGCTGATACGAAGCTTGTATGAGCAGGGATGGTATCAGTGATGGTTGCTTTGACATCTTTACCTGTTGTGTTCTTGTAGGTAACGGCGTAAGTCAATTCTTGTCCAGGTTTCACTGCCTTACCGTCAATGTTGGTAGTCGTTCCACCTGTGAATACTTCTTTCTTAGGTTCAGTTGGTGTTGGATTATGAGTTTCATTCGTATCATACTCATTTTCACCATCGTTTACCTTAGCTTTGTTATCGACAGGGGCTCCGTTCACGTCCTTGTCCACTTTGACGGTGAACTTAACGGTAACACTCTTGTTTTTAGCAACATCCGCTGTCCATGTCACCTTACCATTTGCGTATTGTCCACCATTCTCTGCTGATACGAAGCTGGTATGTGCTGGGATAGTGTCAGTGATGGTTGCTTTAACATCTTTACCTGTTGTGTTCTTGTAGGTAATGGCGTAAGTCAGTTCTTGTCCGGGGTTGACCTTCTTACCATCAATGTTGGTTGTTGTACCACCTGTGAATACTTCTTTCTTAGGTGGGACATGGGTATTGGTGATGGTAAAGCCATCTTTTGCGTTTCCTTGCATACTGATGTCATAAAGTGGCATCTTTTCTTCTTCTACGGTGTACTTTATCTCATTTCCGTTCTTATACTTTTCAAGGTTGGTGAAGGTATGTTGCCAATGGTTAGCCTTATTCAGAGTAACACCGGCTACTTTCTGACCGTCTGCTAAAAGATGAACGGTTGCTGAAGTTCCTTCTTTTCCTACCCATTTCTTGGTAACCGGTACGGATACTTTACCTGTAATGGTATTGGTAATGGTAAAGCCTGATTCTGCTGTACCACTCCTACCTGAGATATATCCCTCTATACTTACTTCTTCAATATCATACTCAATCTTATTTCCATCCTTATCATACTTTGGAAGGTCTTTAAAGGTATGTTTCCAAGAATTCGCTTTACTTAGAGTGGCGGTAGCTTTTTCTACACCTCCTGCCTTTAGTTTTACAACAACTGAATCTTTTGCAGGTCCTACCCACTGCTTCGTTACCGAAACGGATACCTTTTCTACATTGGTGTTGGTAATCGTAAAACCTGTCTTTGCGTTTCCTGTGATGACAGTCTGATAGCCCTTTAACTTATCTTCTTTAACGGTATAGGTGATTACTTTACCCTTATCGTCATACTTTGGACGACCACTAAATGTCCACTGCCATTTATTCGATTCATTCAAATCCTTAAAGGCTACTTCTTTACCATTCGCAAGTAGTCCTACTCTTACCTTATCCTCTTTTTTACCATTCCAAACCTTTTTAACCGGAATGTTTACTTTCTCTACATTCTTATTGGTAATGGTAAAGCCATTCTTTGCGTCCCCTGTTGTTTTACTTTCATAGTTAGGGATGGCGACTTCTTTGACATCGTACTCGATTTCTTTCCCGTCGATATTGTGTTTATCTAGGTTCTTGAAGCTGCCTTGCCATTTTTCAGCTTTTGTAAGAGTAAGGGTTTTGCCTGTATCTTTTCCATCTGCCAATAGTTTTACGGTGACAGTGTCTTTTTCAGGTCCTACCCACTGCTTCGTTACCTTAACTTCTACCTTTTCTCCCTTTGGATTATTGTACATAGCTACATAGGCTCCGCTTCCTTGGTTGGTTAGTGTGATGACCTTTGAGTTGGCGGAAGTAGGGTTTTGTGTACTGTTTGGTTTCGCATCATTGATTGTTACATCTTCGTAGCCTTTTGGATGGGCTGTTTCGACAAAGCGGTATTTTCCGACATTCAGTTTTTTAATCTGAATGGTTCCTTTATCATTTGGAGTTAAGGTCTTATCAGTATTTAATTTACCTTGCTCAACCATATCCGATTTTACATCTACTTTAGTCCAAGTTTTACCGCCATCTTTTGTGGTCTGTAGTTTAAACTTAAAGCCTTGTGATAGGGTTGCACCTGTTTTTCTATCTGACTTGACCAGTTTTACAGTTAGCGGGTCAGCTGGTGCGTCGGCAATACCGGCTGGTGGGGTTAAAACACCTGTTGCTTTCACTTCTTTGTTACCAAGTTGCTTGGTACTGATTGTTGCAGTGTTTGGAATTTCTGTTCTTTCTTTTACAGGAACGTATCTCGCATGAAAATCCATATACAGATTCTGAACGATTTTCCCCTTGTATATATTATTAATCTTATTGATAGTTGATGCTTTAAGCTTGCTATACACATCATGGGTTTTCTTTAAATAATTTCCGACACCACCAGCGGCTTTAATTGATGGAATATCATCATATTTAGGAGCATTTCCATCATTCATATCCCACCATTTAAGCATAAGTGTATAGGTACCGTCTTTATTATCATAGATACAATATTCACCCTTTTTAAGTGAGGTTTTAATTTGCGTTTTCGTTTTATTTCCTTGTTCTATTTTTTTCAAAATAGACGGTAAATTTACTGGATAGCTACCAGAAACTACTTTCCCTTTATCGTCTATACCTGAAATCCACACATTTACTGATTTCAGAGTAGGACTTTCCACGCAATCAATAAATGTATCTTCCATGTATACATCCGTCAGTGTCTTTGGTGAATATTCCCCATTATGTTCTAATAAATATGAATTAAAAAAGTGGTGTTCTTTTCCATCAATATTTTTTCTGATGTAATCAGACATTAGTCCAAATCGCCAAACAATATGAGAGTCACTCGCTGCTGGTGCAGACTTATAAACTGTTTGCCATGTCTCATTGTTATTCTGTGATACTACATACTCTTTTTCTCTACCTACTACAAGATCTTCTTTCCCAAGTTTACCGATTTGTGTTTTTCTTTCTCCTAAATGAAATGTTTTTCCACCATCAATCAGATATGCTTTCATTTCTCCCGTTTCAAAAGAGGCAGTAAAACTCTTTACTTGTTGGTTTTTAATGTAATCGCCACTGAACTTAATTTCAATCTTTCCGTCTTTATATTCCCAAGTGCCTATCTCATGCTTTGTTCCATCCAACAAAGGTTTTTTGGCAAAATTTTGCTTTTCATGTCCTGCAAATGCCGGAATAGTAAGGGTATCTCCAACTAAGATTGGTTTTTGAGCCGTATAAGTCATCGATAATTTCAACTTAAAGTTACTATTTTTTTGTCCCTCACAAAAAGCATTACTAAACTTAGACGGGTCTTTCTTATATGCTTCATACTCTGAACTATCACTTGTTCTGTAATCAATCTTCTTATTCCCATTTGCGACATCAATGATTTCAAAAGATTTGATGGTTACATTGTCAAGGCTAAGGGGTCCGGGTCCTGCCGGTGCGTCGGCGTTCTTCTTCTCATAGCCTGCAACGATGGTTTTATCCACCACTTTTCCATAGAGTGTGGATTTTTCACCATTTTTTCCTGTGCCGTAAGTTGTATTTGAAATGGTTACGTCATCTGTACGAAGTGTTGTGGATAAGTCTTTGACATCATTATTTTTAATGTAGTCTCCTGAAAATTTTAAAATAAATTTTCCTTTGTTATAAACATAAGTACCAATTTCGTCGCCTGTGCCATATCTTATAGGCTTAGCTGTAGAGGTGGCATTTTTAAATTCATCCCCTAAGTAAGCTGGAATTTCAAGCGTCTCGCCATCCTTAATCGCTGTTTTTGCGGAGAGGTTGACTGCAAGTTTTAAAGATAGTTTAGAAACTTTTTGGTCTTTTCCGACAGGTTGCGTAAATTTTTTAGGGTTAGTTAGATACTCGTTGTATCCAGGATTTCCCTCTTTCTTATAGTCAATTGTTTTCCCATCGTGTGTACTGTCAATGATGGTCAAGTCGTATGGGCCTACCTCAATCGACTTTTGTTTCGCTTGTGCAAAAACAGTAGGGGCTAAAGATGTTAAAACCATAAGCGTTGTCAGCATTATGGAAAAGAATTTTTGAAATCTTTGTTTTAGCTTTGTTTGCATATTTTCCTCCTTGTATCATCTATTTATTAACAACTATGGACTGTTTAAACAGTCTAGTTAAAATGCCCTAAGCTTAGGCTACAGGGTAGACAATCGATTTGTAGCTTGATTTTTTCAAGTGGCGGTTTTTTGATCCGTTTTATTCTGAAATCTATCTGTCTTTTCACTTGGTTCACCTCCTGTTTTTTTCTATTTGTTTTAAGTACCGTGGTTTTTGGTTTGATTAAGGTCTTTTCAAACTTGAAACACCACCTTTTTCAATGTTTTATCCAGTATTTCTAGTATGGAATGGGTCGGATTTTAATTCAGACTTTTTAGTCCACTTATGCTATACTCGTATCAAAGTATATTTAGGCTTTAAAAAAAGTATATTTAGGCTTTAAAATGGGATTTTTATGATTAGGTTTTTATTAAATTTAGGTGGATTTAAAAGTCTACTTTTCGTTCCGGTTTTGTGAAATTTTATTCGTTTAAGTTATCGGTTTTTGTTATGTTAAGTTCTTTTATTTTTCTTGAAAAAGTTGAATGGCTTATTTTTAGACGTTTTGCTCCTTCTCTAAGGCTGATTTTGTCGTTTTGCCATAGTGTTACGATTTCGTAAAAATTATCGGGAAGTTTTTGTTTTGGTCTGCCAAACTTGACGCCTTTTTCTTTGGCTTCTTTTATGCCCTCCATTTGCCTTTGGTGGGTGTTTTCCCGCTCTATTTGTGCGACATAGGACAAGACTTGCAAAACGATGTCTGCTAAGAATTTGCCTGTCAGGTTTTCTATCCTCTCTCTTGTGTCGAGTAAGGGGAAATCTAAGACGATGATGTCTGCTTTTTTCTCTTTTGTGATTTTGTTCCACTCCTCTAAGATTTCGTCGTAGTTTCTGCCGAGCCTGTCTATGGACTTGATGTATAGCTCGTCGCCCTCTTTTAGCTTTTTTTATGAGCAGTTGATATTTTTTGCGGTTGAAATCCTTTCCGCCGGCTTTGTCTACGTAGATTTGCTTCATCTCTAAGTTTTCTTTTTTCATGGCAGTAAGCTGCCTATCTATATTTTGTTCCCTTGTCGATACTCTGACATATCCATATTTCAATATAATCCCTCCTATAAAATAATTTATATATAATTATTCCATAGGATGGGTGGGGTTATCATGCATAAGGGAAAGAGTTAAATATCTTGCAAACAAAAAAAGTGGTTAGATTTTACTCTAATCACCTTTCGATTCTGTGTATTGCAACTTAATTCTATTCATTTAGCTCCCAATGTCCGCTATTACCACTACCTACATACTTCAGATTATCTATTTCTTTCAAAGCCCTTTGTATTGTTTTTACACTTACCCCGGCACTTTCTGCAATAGCCTGTCTTGTAATTTTATTATTTAATCTTACTTGCATTTTTATAAATTCGATAAGCTCATTTCTGTCGTGAGGGACACTGTGAGGGACATCGTGAGAGACACTGTGAGGGACATTTCCTCCACCAACCTTTTGTGTCGCTATCTTCTTTAGAGGAATAATCGTTCTGAATATATCTCCCTCCTCAAATAGCGGGTTTTGTCCTGAATAAAGCTGTGTGTACTTGTAGGTATTTCGCATTCCTGAACCAAGTTCATCCGCAAGACCTATTTCTCTGAAAACTTTAGAGATAGCAGGATTCTTAGGAAATGGCTCAAACTTTTGTAAATCTAAAGCTCCCATCCCATGAGCCAAGTTGCTGTTTTCAACCGTAATCTTTTCATCATCAATAATCATCTTTGCAGGAAAACCACTTGAATAATCTCTATGAGCCAGTGTATTGGAAACTATTTCTCTGAGTATCCTGTCTCTTGCATTGACATTGACAATTCCGTCCAAGACAAATAAATCATTCAAGTGCTTTTGTCCAAATTCTATCAGCCTGTCATAGCTGTCAATCAGATTTGTTATGACAACATCTCTATCATCATATCTATCCTTATTTTCAACCCTGAATATCGCATCCGTTTTGTGCTGCGGAAGAACGGACATAATAGAGTTATCTTTTCCAAATAGCAAAATAGCAGCTAATGTGATTCCTTCACGCTTTGTTTCCGGATCTGTCAGTATCAAATTGGCACTTCTAAGAAGCTCCTCATTACTCATATTTTCCCAAACATGATTTTTATTTCGAGAAACAGCCATTTTCTTAGCTTTATCAATGACAGAAGCATCAAGAAAATCAATATCAAGATTCGGATATACTTTATTAACAAAATAGCTTCCTTGTTTTCTTGCATATAACTTATATACAAGTTCAGAATGATCTGTGATATTGATGTCCCCTTCATAAGACCTATCCCAAATTCTTCCATTGTGTCTGCACACCTGATAACCTTCAGGGACTCTTATATAAATAACTTGTTTTCCCTCAATTTCAAAAGTTTCCGGCAGTAAATAAAGTGGTGGATACATCTTTTGCGGATTGTTGATTGCCGTAGTAAATTCCTTAATCACTTTATCTACTTTATCTTCACTAACACCAACAATCTCTCTTTTATCATTTACACCAAGTAAAATATGTCCGCCATTTCTATTATTGAAAGAGCATACCGTATCAAAGACATCTTTGGTTAAAGCATTCTTAGATTCTTTAAACTCAACATCTATCTTTTCTCCGGTTTGAATTAACTTCTTAATTTCATCTATCGTCATCTGCTTATTTCACCACCTTTATTTCTTAATCTTTTCTTCAATAAAAACATTGGAATTTTGAATTTCGACTCTATCTTTATTAACCACAAAAGTAACATAGTCTCCATTTTCTAAATTTAAAAGTTCCCTTATCCTTTTTGGAATGGTAACCTGTCCTTTTGCCATAACTTTTGCGGTATCCATAAATATATCTTTCATGCCCGATTCCTTTCGCCCTACTTTTCCTACGAAAGATTATAGCACTTTAGGATATTTTTTCTACTCTGAGATTAGTGGATCTATACTAATAAAGTAGACATGATATAAAAAAGGAAGTATAGGTTATTTTCCTTTACTTCCTCTTACAGATGAATAAAATTCTTTAGCTATATTAAAGTAATTCCACATCTATATTAAGTATATCAAAAATTTCTTTAATTTTATCGTATTTACTAGTCATAATAGTAGCTTTCTTAAGATTAGGAAATTGCTCTAGTTCCGATAAGCTTACTTCATTCAAATCAAAATAATCATCTTCTCCATCCCAAGCCGGAATAATATTCATATAGATGTCATTTCCACCATCCATATAGATTGTTTCTATATGTGATGCTAAGCTCTTTGGGATGGCCAGCTCTTTGAAAAAATTGATTGCCGGTTCAATTATAGTACAAGTATCCGTGTCAATATCTCCTCTTGTGTACTGTTTGGCAAAATCATATATATCAAATGAAGGCCTTAATAACTTCAAGTCATACATTAGAACTTGAATAATAGCCAACTTGAAATTTATATTTTCAAAATGAAGAATATCTTCCTTATTTTCCTTATTAGGGTCTCTGGAAAATTGGCCATCTATACCCGTATTTTCCATTACCTTTATAAGATTAGCCACCTCTGATTTTATAGATTTATTCTTGTATATTAAGGTTATAATCAAAGGGAGTCCTATAAGAGGTAAAAATATAAGTCCTCCAATAAGTCCTAATAGTCTATAGCGATTTGTCGTATAAATGCTTTTGGAAACACTATTAATAAAATTTGCTTCAAGGGTGAAAATTTCACCCTTAGTTAGGATAAATAATAAAATACACTCCACTACTAATAATAAGAAAAATAGAATAATTGATTTCTTTGCCACCTTATTACATATATCAATTTTTGTGTCCATACAGATATCTTGACTGTTAGGTATATTAAAAAACCATTTTTTAGCACGTTCTTCTTTAGTCATAATTTATTCTCCTATAATGTATTATTGTATATTTGATTAAAGGTCTTCAAAGAGTCTTTGCCTTTTGCTTAAACTATGTATATCTATATACAAGAATATCAATGCTACAGCACCAGATATTGTATCACTCAGGGCGTTTGAAAGGTATACTCCATTTATGCCCATTATTTTTGGTACCATATACAAGAGGGGTATTAGGATACCTCCATACCTCAGTATATACAATAAAGATGATATTTTAGGTCTTCTTATAGACTGAAAGTAGGTTGTCGCAATAGAATGGATGCCCACAAAAGTTATACCAAGAAGGTATATCCTTATATTATGACCCGTTATCTCAAGTAGTCTGGTATCAGAAGTATAGGGGCATACAAAAAGCTTTGGATAAAACTCTATAAATATTAAAAATAGTGAACTTATAGCCACCATTACACCACTTGTGAGTTTTACTGTTTCTACAATCCTGTGGTACTTGTTAGCACCGAAATTATATCCTATGAGTCGGGAATTTGCCGGTTTTTCATTCTTTTCGACATTACACGATTCTTCCAAATAGACTTCATCAGCAATTTGTAAAAGTTCATCATCCTCATATTCCCTATTTTCAATTGAAATCCCAATATCATAGAGTAACTGTTTTTCAGATTGTTCAAGTTTTACTTTCATAATCTTTCCTCTTCATTAATTTTTCTACAAGTTTCGTATGTGTCTTATGAACGGTAGTTATTGTACCATTATCTGGATTTAAATATACTGTAGCATTTTGACCAATAATTTGAAATGATGATTTGCCATTTTTATTAACTTTAATATCACCAATTTTTAAACTATGTTTGATTGCATCTGTAATATCAAATGGATTCATTTTTCGATTATATGCTTGGTCGTAAAAGTGTCTACTTATTTTTTTGATTTCAGTATCATTTACCCTTGCACCTACGATTTTTCTTAATTCTCGACTGACCTTTTCCTGTAACCCTTGTGGTTCGAGTGACTTTTGGAGCATGCCCGCTTCTTTGAATTGTTCTTTCCACTACTTCAAATAGCTTTAAATCCATACTCTTTTGAGTGGGCTCACATGAATGCTTGAAGATATAGCCTTTTTCTCTTAGCCATTCCCATAAACGATTACCGCCAATATTAACGCCATTCTGTTTGATAAGCTTCGCTAAATCACAAACTAAGATGGATGTATCAGATTAATCCACAGCGTCCGCAAACAAGGCTTTAGGCTTAAGCTCCTTGATGATGAGCTCTTTTCGTTTCAATTGCTCTCCTGCTTGCAAAAGCAAGTCAGCTAGTGATTGCGGATTGTGGGTTATGTCATAGGCTTTTTCATCCGTTAGATATGCACCGTTTTTTCTAATGGCTGGTAGTACTTCAGATGTTACCCACTTTCTAAATTCCTTTGCATTTGGTTTATCACTTCTTAAAATGACGGCATACAAGCCACTTTCTGTGATGACTATTGCCTCGCCTTGACGACCTAAGTTGAACTTAGCCCGTTCGTCATCTTCTAATCGACTTGCTACTACGGTTGGATTACTGAGTTCTAATACCTCGCATACATCTTTCAATACCCAATAAGGTTGATTGTTTAGTTGTACTGTTCGTACAGGTTGATTGTTAAAATTGAATACTTGTAGTTTCATATGTTCTCCTCTCTAATTTAAAATCCATTAATGATGGATTCGCATAATTCTTTAGCAGTATTCGCTACCTTTTCCGCATCCGAATTTTGAACCCATCGTTGTTGGGAATAACCGTTCATCAAACACGCTACACGCTGTATATTCGTCCACTGATAGCTTCCGGCTAATTCTTGTACTTTCTTCTCATACTCATATTGAACGGCTTTCAGCGCCTTCCTAACGGGGTTAATCTGCTCTTTCTCCGATTTCCCCATCTCTTGTATGAGTTCTGCTTTGATTTGTTTTTTGAGTTCTTCAAATTGTTCTTTTGTTAGCTCCATATAAAAAGCTCCTTTCTTTTTTCGTTCTTTGAAAACACAAGGAGCATAGTGTATAATCTCTATGCACCCTTGCGGTGTGACTTATGCGAGGTACGTTGCTATGTCGCCAAACTTAACTAACGTATCTTGCATTTTCATTTTGCCTTCCGAATTAGCTCTCTCATTAACCGGGATTTGCTAATTCCTTTTTTTAGATAGAGTGTTTAGCTTTCTTAAAGACGTTTCATCAAGCCTTAATTGAATCACTCTATTTTTAGGTTCACCTATTATAGGTCTGCCCATCTTCTTATCTTTTGGCACGTTCCTCCTTTCCCTTAACTTCAATACTTTTGTATTGTGCTAAGTCAATACCTTTTTAGAAATAAATAATTTATTTTCCTATTGCAATACGTAATAATACGTAATATAATATAGACGTGGTAAGGAGGTAACCATATGCCAATGACGTCTAAGGAAATGGTTAAACTTCTTCTAAAGAATGGATTTATAGAAATTAAATGTGGGAATGGTTCTCACCGCAAATTTCAAAATCCTGTTTCTAAGAAAACAATAACCGTTCCTTATCACAGTAAAGATTTAGGGAAAGGGCTTGAGCAAGCAATTCTCAAGCAAGCAGGGCTTAAAAAATAGCCTGTCCCTATTTCATTTAACTTTAGGAGGTATACACCATGTTAAACGTTTCTTATCCTGCTGTTTTCCATCATGAAAATTCTAGCTATTGGGTTGAATTTCCCGATTTACCAGGTTGTTTTACTCAAGGTTCTACTTTAGAAGAGGCTTATTCCTTCGCTAAAGACGCTTTAGGCACTTACCTTGATACCTCTGAAGATATTTATACTCAAGATTTCAAACAACCTAGTTCATTTGAAGATATTGCCAAAGAATATCCAAGTGAAACTGTTATGCTCGTTGATTTTGACTCCATTGTTTATGCAAAGCACACTAAGTCACGTCCTGTTAAGAAAACACTTTCTATCCCGGAATGGCTAAATAATGAAGCAAATAAGCATGGCATTAACTTTTCACAAGTACTCCAGGATGCCTTAAAAGAAAAACTAAATCTTCAATAATTTAATACCTAAGCACCTCTTATTTCATTGTCAAAGAACTGTTTTTTGTTAAAATTTGTATGATGTTTTAAACACATCACTTGTTTTTTAAACTTTAACTTCAATATTTATTTCCTTATATTTTGCGGCTAATTCATCAATAATCGAATTAGCCTTTTCTAATGCTTTGTTTAATTCATTGATTTTTTCTTCCAATTCTTCTATTTCTCTAAATTTGACTTGGAAATGCATAATGTGGTGTGTGGTACTTTGCATAGTAATTCCTTTCTCCTTTCTATTCAGTTAGTGCCCACCAAATAAATCCCCAAATTGGAAAAGTGATGGTGAGTGTTACTATTAAAAATTCATAGATGTTTTTAAGTGATTGTTTCATGTTCTATCCTTTCTGTGTTCTCCTTTTTCCGCTATATACTGATGGCGGAGCGGAAAGGAGGTGAATAATAATGGCTAAAAATAGTAAAACTACTTCTGCTAAAGTTGCTTCAAAGGCATCTAGTATTCTTCGTGACGGAAGAACAAGCGCAAAATCAAAATCTGTTGCCTCTTCTTTTCTTGACTTAAATACAAGCTGGTAAATACCAAATTCTGGAATTACATTTGTTTCTACTGTCTGGGTAATTGGTGTTCCATCTCCTTTTGTTCCTGTAACTACCCCTACCTTACTTTTAGTAACCCCGTCTACCGTTGATAAAGCTCTAGTAATTTGTTTCAATCCAAGTGCTTTACAAATGTCTACTGCTACCGCATACCATTCACCGCTTACCTCAACAAACCTTATTTGATGACCATTCCATACCTCTGTTTTCATTGTTAATCCTTTCTAAATAGTGTCGTTTAAGACACTATTATTGAAAAAAAACAAGGATGATTTGAGAATCACTTAAATTTAAGATAGATGATATATTCTTGATTTCATCCTGTTTAAATTGGGTTACGCCATTCATTTTTCTTGTGAACGCTGTTAATGAAATACCTAACTTATTTGAAATATCTGAATAGGTATATCCCTTTACCACTAATAATCCTTTTAACACTTGAGTATTCATTTAATCCTCCTTTCTGCATAAGTAAAATAGCAATAATGTGTTTGTAAGCAAAATAATTATTTCAAACATATGTGTTATAATGGAAACAACCATTAAGGAAAGAAGTTTTCACTTCTTCCCTCTGCTCTTTTTAAGAGCAATGGTTAATGTTACGATTGAGCTTATTAGCGTTAGCAAGGCGGTTATAAGTTCAATCGTTTCTTTTATTATTTCCATCTTTCCTCCTTTCGTGTCTTTTAGGACACTATTATAATAACAAGCTTTTCTATCTTTGTAAAGTCTTTTAAGACACTTTTTTAATATTTTTCAATGGTTTAATTGTCTTTTTTGCTACTAGTTAATATAATTTAATCATTGATGGAGGGAATGCTCTTATGGATAGCATGTTAAAGAAAAGACGAACGGAATTGGGGCTAACTTTAGAGGAAGTTGGAGATTATTGTGGAGTTGGAAAATCGACAGTTAGAAAATGGGAAGTTGGTATTATAAAAAATATGAAAAGGAATCAGATTTCAAAATTATCTGAAATTCTTCAATTATCACCTCTTGATTTAATAAATTATAATTCAGAAGATTATCTCACCGAAATACCAATGTCTAATATTGTTTTTGATGATTACTTCCCTCTCCGCTATTATTCGGGGCTTTCTGCCGGTAGCTTTGAGGAGCTTCTGGAAGCTGAACCGGATAGCGTAGTTTATGTTCCTATCATCTTTCAAGGGCGTAAAAAACATTTACATGCTTTTAAGGTAAATGATACATCCATGAACAATGTTATCCCGGATGGCTCTATTGTGGTCATAGAAGACACGCACAACAACACTATGCGATATTCCGACGGAACAATCATTATCGCCTTCATGGACGGCACAGCAACCGTTAAACGTTTATATTCAAGTGGAAATCAAATAATGCTCATGCCGGATAGCTCCGATAAAAGCCATATGCCCATCCTTATTACTCAAGAACAGCAATTAATTATTATCGGAAAAGTCATCTGGCACATGAACCCGGAGGATATAGCGGATAAGTGTTACTAAAAAACAAAGGAGAAAGGAGTGAACAGATATGAATAGACGAGTTCAACTCTTTCACGGAAACATATATATCTATAACGAGGCAGACATCGGTATGTATCTGTGTGACACGAACTTAAAAAATAGAGTATGTTTTGTTCCGCTTGACGAGGATGACGGAAAGTCAAACACAATCAAAATTAACACATTGCGAAAGGTTGTATTTTTGGATGATTTTGAAGAGATTGACCGTTCCGCAATTAAAGAACCATTAAAATTACACGGAGCGAATGTGCAAGTCCCTTATACACAATATCTGCTAATATCCGAGTATGTTCTGACAAAGTTGTTTCACAAAACAGCGGACACGTATAACAAGCTGTCGCACTTACGTTTCAATAGTATTGAGAAAGAGAATTACATACTAACCGAAGATTACTATAAGTATCTATCTTGGTTTGACTTTAAGACAAAATTGCAATTTCAAATAAACTTAAAAAAACAACCAAGTATCATGGTACGTGGTGTATATTGGGCGGAACTAGGGCGGAACCTAGGTTCAGAGTTGGAAAAGTTACGACCTGTTTTGGTATTGAGAAAGAATGTATCAACCTCTAACCCAAACCTATCGAGCTACACAGTTATACCGTTTACCTCGCAGGATTCCGCAAACAAATATTGGTCTAACTATCGGATAAAAGTTGATGGCAAGAATAACTACATTAAAATCAATGACATGCAGCGGATAAGTATCAAGCGAATTAAAGGCTCTTTTATCAAAAGGGACGGTACGCCTTTGTTTATCAACGAATATCAAATGCACAAAGTTAAAAGTCTTATACATAGATATTATGTCAAAGGCGAGAAAACGCAGAAAAGCGCCACCAATAAACAGTAGCGCCTTTCTGAAGTCCTCCAAATATACCACCTAATGTGGATTAACGAAGTTACGTATATTTTATAACACAGATGTTTAGAAAATTCAACACACAAGCAACCAACTTGATTAACACGTAACGAAAAAAAGCCATCCATAGATGACAGGTAAAAAGCGTTAATAGATAATTAGAAAGGCGGTTTTTGATGATTAGATATGATGAAAAGAGAAAAACATATTATGTTCAAATAGAAACTAAAGACCCCGTTTCAGGAAAAAGAAAGACCGGAAAAAAACGTGGGTTTGCTTTGAAGCGTGAAGCAAAACAGTATGAAACAGAACTAATAAATAATGTAGCCAATAACAAGTCCACTGATTATACTTTCGGAAAAATGGTGGATTTATACATCGAATCAATAGAGGGTTTGCAATCCACTAAGGATACAAAAAGAAAGGTATATATAAATCATTGTAAAAAATTCTATGATACCCCCATTTCAAAAATCACAAAAGCTAGCTTGATGGAATGGGCAAATAACCTAAAATCTAGTTCACTGTCCAGATTAACAATAAATAGAATTATAGGTTCTGTTTGTTCTGTATTTGGATATGCCGATAAAATATATGACATTAAAGACATATCCAGCATAATGACATTAAAAAAGAAAACTTCTAACGACATAAAAGAAATGGAAACTTGGACGATACAAGAATTTGAACAATTTGAAAATGCGATTGATAATCCTTTGTATCGTGCTTTTTTCCATACTTTATTTTGGACAGGTGCACGTCGTGGAGAGATATTAGCCTTACAGTGCGATGATTTTAGAAAGAATGAGTTAGATATCAATAAAAGCATAAAACACTTCAAAAACGGCTTTATTCCGTTAAAGAATGCTAATTCGAAGAGAACTATAAAGATAGATACTAATACAATAGATATTTTGAAAGAGCTAAAAGGCAAATATAAGAAAGGTTTTTTATTTGGCGGTAATAGTTCTTTATCTATAACAGTAGTACAAAAGCAGTTTAAGAAAGCTATTAAAAAGTCAGGTGTAAAAGAAATAAGATTGCATGATTTAAGGCATAGCCACGCTACTATTTTAATCAATAATGGGGTAAATATTGTAGCTGTATCCAAACGACTAGGACACTCCGACATTAATACAACCCTAAGGGTATATACTCATTTATTACAAAAGACAGATGAAAAGATGATGGAAACAATCAATGAATTAGCAAAAACGAAATAAAAACCCGTCCATAATCCGTCCAATTATTAAAAAAGCCCCATTTTACTGGGGTTTTTTAGTTAAAAGCGAGTGAGCGGGATCGAACCGCCGTATCCACCTTGGCAAGGTGGTGTTCTACCATTGAACTACACTCGCAATGGCGGTTCTGACGAGATTCGAACTCGCGATCTTCTCCGTGACAGGGAGACGAGATAAGCCACTACTCCACAGAACCAATCATGGCGAGGAAAGAGGGATTCGAACCCTCGCGCCGATTTCTCGACCTATGCCCTTAGCAGGGGCACCTCTTCGGCCTCTTGAGTATTTCCTCACGAGCTGCCAAGTGCATACCTGTTTTATTCAGTGCCTTGTAATATTACCATGACAGCTAAATGATTGCAATATATTTTTAAAAAACTTTTCAAATTAACGACTAAAGGCTTCCGGTAAATCATTCTCCAGTAAAATCGTATCATGTTCATTCGCATGTTCATATACATACGAAAACGCTTCTTTCACTGTTTGATACACATGAATATGTTCAGAATCAAAATTCATTTCTGCTAAACCCTCTTGAATAGCCTTTGTTTGTTTTGGACCAACCAAAATAACCTCATCCACAAAATGCTTCATTTGTTTGCCAAATTCACGATTGTATTCATCTTGCTTCTTACCTAAGTCAATCATACCAGGAGTGATAATATAACGCTTCCCCGGCATCATTGATAATACTTCCAAGGATATCTTCGCACCAATCGGATTTGCATTAAAGGCATCATCAATAAACCGATAGCCATTCATCTTTTTTAATTCTAAGCGATGCTCCACTTGTTCCATATTAGCCACTGCTCTTTGCAAGGATTTCCAAGAAACACCTAAATGGCGAGACACCACAATACCACTTAAGATATTCATGATATTCAACTCACCTAATAGCTTTGTATGAAACCGAACTTCTTCTTGTGCATGAATGACAGTGAAATAGGATCCCGTTGCCGTATAATTGATTTTCACAGCGCGATAATCCGCATCCTTCGATTGAATACCAAAACTAATTAAAGGAACCTTATTCTTCACTTTATATTGACGAATATAAGGATTATCTAAATTAATAACCCCTAAGCCATTTTCTTTTGGTAAGCATTCTATCATCTGCATTTTTTCAGCAATGATATTTTCTAAAGAACCAAAGGTCAATAAATGCTGGGGACCAATTGAAGTCACAACCCCAATTTGTGGTTGAACGTATTTCATCAAACGCTTAATTTCTCCCCTATGGTCGGCACCCATTTCGCAAATGAAAACCTGATGAATTGGTTTTAAATAATGACGAATGGTCATCGTAATACCCATTGGTGTGTTATAGGAAGCCGGCGTCATTAAAGCATTGTATTCTTCCCGAACGATGGAATGAATAATGTTTTTTGTACTGGTTTTACCATAACTACCTGTAATTCCAATTTTAATTAAATCTGTTTGAGCGTATAAGCGTTTCTTGCCTAAATGAATATAATACTGTTGAATTGCCTTTTCAAATGGATAAGTCAACCAACCCACTAGGTACATATAAAGCCAAGGACTTAAAGTCAAACAAAGCAACCATAAAAAATCCAAACGGAAATAAATAAAACTAAAGATGGTTAGCCCTACTAACAGAAAAGAAATGAACAGTTGCCTTTTCACTCTCGATGTCAATACCAAAGGCTTGATAGTGATATGAAATTGATTTTGGAAACGATACATAACTGACAACAAAAGACTCATCCCTATCATTCCTGGCCACTTTACAGCTGTAACTGGTATGAAAGACCATATGATAGACAAAAAGACAAGTCCAAAAGGAAAGTATAATTCATGATAAATCTCAGATATATGATCTTTCATCCAATGGTAAAAGCGGCCTATCTCATAGCGATTTTGTTGGAACATGTGTAATACATATAAAAATTCCACATAAAAACCAAGAAAGAATAAAACAGCTTCTATACATCTCCAAATCATTCTGTTTTCCCTCCTAAAAATGCCCACAATACTTGATTAAATCGATTAGCTTCATTCCAATACGCAAAATGGTCTTGTTTATCAAACACGACTAAAGTCGCATTCGTCATTTCCTTTTCCATTTTTTCTCCCATCCATAAAGGGGCGGCTGTATCAAATTCACCCCAAACCAATAAAGTTTCACAATTAACTTTATTCAATAAGGGTGATAAATCTTCGTTGACTACTTTCACTAATGTTGGACGCATAATACCTTTCGCCGCTCGATAATCAGCTGAACCACGGGAATTTTGATAGCGCTCCAATTTGTCCCATTGATTAGATTTGGTCAAATACCACTTCCCTAGTTTATACATACAAGTGCGAAGCCTAACCTTCCAGCTAACCTTCGGGCGAATACCGGCCGCTCCTGTCAAAACCATTTTTTCGACTCTCTCCGGGTAATCACCTGCCAAACGAATCGCAACACGACCACCAAAAGAGTGAGCAACGAAAATAGCTTTCCGTACCCCAAGTTTATCCAATAATTCCAATAACCAATTTTCATAGTCTTGAGTTGACCAAGCTACCTTTGGTGCCTCACTTTGCGCAAAACCAGGGAAATCAAAAGAAATTACACGATATTTCCGACAAAATTCTTTACGAATTTCAGCCATCATCTCAATGTTTTGACCCCAACCATGTAATAGAACCATCGCCTCTCCTTGACCTTCATCTATGTAGCGAGCTTGTAAGTTTTGTATCTCAATCATTTTTTCCATACGCTCATTATACCCTAGTTCTAATTTCTTTTCCTTTTATTTCAAAGCCAACCCCATTGGAAGTATTATATGCCCTAGCATGATAGCCATAGCCTTGACTGACGCGATCCACAATTGCTAGACCCAAGCCAAATTGACCATCTTTGCCTTTTACATAAGGATTAAAAAGATCACTTAATTTTTCTTTTGGAATAGTTGGACCATCATTTTCAATTCGTAGTTCATTCTTTCTTAAATAAATACGAATCTCACTTTTCGCATAGCGTAAAGCATTATCCAAAAGATTAGAAATCACATTTCGCCAAGGTTCTTCCTCTCCTTTGAAGCTTACATTTTCACTATCTACAATAAATTCAATATCCGAACGGATGGCTTTTAGAGAAATCACAACACTATCAATTAAAGGTTCCAAATCCGTTATTGCTTCTGTTTCTTTCTCTGCCAAATAACCATATCGATTTAATAATAACAAACTCTTCACTTTCTTTTCCAAACGGTTCGCATGGTCTTGAATAACCGCTACCGATTCTTCTAAGGTTCCATAAGGATATACACCATCTTGAATCGCTTCCGCATAAGATTTAATCGTCGCAATTGGCGTCTTTAAATCATGAGAAATATTTTGAATCATTTCCTCTTTTTCACGTGATTGTTTGGATAAGGTTTCTTCCATTTCCACTAAAGCTTGAGAAATGGCACCTATTTCATCGTGGTGGGTTATTTTTAATGGTGATGGCTCATTCAATTTCACATGGCGAATATGCACACGAATGCGATACAAACGATAAATAAGAGAAGATAACCATATCAACATAGCCATCATGAAAAGCCCCAATACCAGCATATTGATAATATTGAGAGACTCCCCCACTCGTTTTTCAACATCTGGAATAGCTTCTTTATCAATGTAAATACGATATTCTTGACCATCTATGCGAACTGACTTTTGATGATATTGCTCAGGCTGATAGAGATTTGGCTCATTCTTTGAATACGCTTTCCACATTGTCCCTTCTTTTTCATAGACATAACTACCCCATGGTAAATACAAAGTACTTTGATGGTCTACTTTCGCTTCCTGAATGGCTTCTTCTATTGTCGCAAAGGTTTTTTGCAAATCATGAGATGCACTAAAATGGATGTTGGGCCAAACTAAAGTTGCTAAGCCAATCACTAAAATCAAACTCAATATAAATAAAAGAGAAATAAATTGTTGGGTTAAAGAAAAATACTTTGCCCATAGACGAAAGCGTTTCATCCTAGACGATACCCATAGCCATAGATGGTGTGAATACTTAAATCAGGACACTTTTTACGCAATCTTCTTAAGGTATCATCCACCACTCGATCCGAACCAAAGTAATTATCATCCCAAACTTGCGCTAGGATTTGTTCACGCGAGAACGCAATCCCTTTGTGTTCCACAAATAAAATTAACAATTCAAATTCTTTAGTTGTTAATTCGATTTCTTCATCACCACGCTTAACAATGCGTTTTTCTCCATCAATCTGATAGCCATCCACTTCAATACTCTTACTATCCGGATAAGAGCGTTTCATCACATTCAATACACGTAAAACCAATTCTTTTGGTGAAAAAGGTTTTGTAATATAATCATCACTTCCTTTTTCCAAACCTAAGATACGGTCAAACTCTTGATCACGAGCAGACATAAAAATGACCGGTGTTTTATTATCACGATTACGAATTTCATCCATCAAGTCAAAGCCTGATTTATCTTTCAACATAATATCCAATACCCATAGATGAACCGTATGATTTTCTAGGTATTGATAAGCATGGTCATAATCCAAGAACGAAACAACTTGAAAACCTTCTTTCTCTAAATAACGAGAAACAAGTTCGTTTAAATCTTTTTCATCTTCTACAACAGCGATTATTTTTTTCATACTTCTATTATAAACAAAAAGGATGCTTCATGGTTTGTTTATAAGGTATCTTTCTAATAAAAAACACCGCTTTATTGCGATGTCTCATCTTTAAAATGTTATAAAAACTATTCCATCTATACTAAATAGCTTTCTTTTAAACACTCTTTATCCTTTGGCACAACGATCCAAGTCTTTATATATCTAAAGCTGAAATAATAGCTTCAACCTCTTGTTCACAAATTTCTAAAGTAGCAGCTTCCACCATCACTCGTAATAATGGTTCTGTTCCCGAAGGACGAACTAAAACACGACCATTACCCGCTAAGCGTTTTTCACTTTCTTGAATGGCTTTGCGTAAGGAAGCACTTTCTAAAACCGTTTCCTTATTTTCCACACGCACATTCTTTAGAACTTGTGGATAAATAATCAAACCTTCTTCCAATTCTAATAAAGACTTCTTAGTTTCTTGCATCACATAAAGAACAGCTAAAGCTGTTAATAGACCATCTCCGGTTGTCGCATATTCCTTGAAAATAATATGACCGGATTGTTCCCCACCAACTTGGTAATTATATTTACACATTTCTTCATAAACATATTTATCCCCAACTTGTGTCTTAACCATTTGAATCCCTTCTTTTTCAAAGGCTTTGAGTAAACCGAGGTTTGCCATAACCGTCGTAACAACGGTATTATCCACCAGCTTGGCTTGATCTCTTAAGAACTTGCCAAATAAATACAAAACAAAATCACCATTGACCAAATGACCATTCTTATCCACAATGATTTGTCGGTCGGCATCACCATCAAAAGTTAGACCAATAGCATAGTCACCCTTCTTCATCATTTCTTGCATATCTTCAGGATGTGTCGAACCACAATGGGTATTGATGTTCACACCATTTGGTTCCATATGGATAGCATCTACCTTGGCTCCTAAATCCTCTAAAACTTCTTTAGCCGTATAAGAAGCAGCTCCATTAGCTGTATCAATAGCAATACGCAAGCCTGTTAAATCCAAAGAGAAACGATTGGCAATCCATTTTTTATAATGTTCCAAGCCCTCACTATAGTTGTAGACTTTACCAATTTTTTCATCTGTTGCATATTCAAGTTCGACTTCTCCATCAATGAAAGCTTCAATTTTATCTTCCAAATCAGCCGGAATTTTAATACCTTCCGTTGAGAAAATCTTAATTCCATTATCATAGAAAGGATTATGAGAAGCACTGATCATGGCTCCACAAGCGAAATCCTCATTGTGTGCTATATAACAGGTCACCGGTGTTGGACCATAGCCCAACAAATATACATCACAACCTTGGGATGTAATACCGGCCGCCAAAGCACTTTCCAACATATCACTAGAAAGACGCGTATCCTTTCCAATCACAATCTTACTTTTCTTTTCTTGACTAAAATAATAGCCTAAATAACGACCAACTTGAAAAGCTCGATCCACTGTCAAACCAATATTCGCTTTACCGCGAATTCCATCTGTTCCAAAATACTTACCCATACATGTGTACTCCGTTCTATTTATTTATCACCAATCACATTGAGGTTGTAATTATTCTCTGTTAATTGATAGGTTACTAGCTTATTTTTAGGGGCATCTACCTTTAATGCAAAGTCTTGCAAGCCGGGCTTCGCATTCGCTAAGTCAATATAAACGTAAATATCCTCTGCCTTTTCTTGATTAACATTACTCTCTGTTCCCTTAACAATCACGGTTGTGGTTGTTTTGTGGTTAGCTTGAGTGACTTTATAACCATTGGTATTATTGCGATAATTGATTGGAACATTCTCAATTTTACGAGTGACCATATCTCCTAATTTAATATTCATAGAAACCTGTTCTAATGAAGCTGAACTAACCCCGGCCGGTAATTCCAAAGGACGAAGAAGGGTCGCATCTTCAGTTAGGTTTTCACCATTTACCCCCACTTCAACCTGTTCAATTGTTTTTAAAACTTCTTCACTACCATAAATCGTGACGGTTTCTTGGGCTAATTGAACACTTTCGATGGCTTTATTATTAGGAATATCACCCTTAATTTTAAGTTTAATTGGAACTGTCTTATGATTATTTGTGACTGGCACCTTTACCGAAACGGTTTGGGGAATAATATCGGCTTCCACGGGCTGTCCTTTGCTGTTATAAGCCACCAAATGCGCTTCTTGGCTAAAGGTTTCACTTTTACCTGAAACATCAATAAAAGCCTTCACAAATGCAATAGAATTCAAGGTATCTTGAGAAGCACGCACATTCACTTTGTTTTTGGATAACTCCGGTGTCCCTAAGCTTAACTTAGGATCCATTTTGGATGTATGGATAAATTCATAGGAAACATTAAAGGCTTGCGTTGTTTTTTTCTTAAGTGTCACAACAACTGTGGTTGGATCAACAACCGCATCCAAATTATCTCCATAACCTTCGGTCGTTAATCGAACGGTGTGTTGTCCTTCACTTAAATCACTTAAATTAGCAACCACATTCCCATTCGCTACATTAGTACCACTTAAGCTGGTTGCATCTCCCGATAAAATAACGTTTGCACTGCTTGGTAAACCGGATAATTCAAAATTATCACGATTATAGTTAGCGACCACCTTTACCCCATTCACCGTTCTTGAGGTCTTTAAAGTAGAAGCGTACAGCTTTGATATATCACTTAAATTCACCAGGCTAAACAAAAGAGCAGCCAACAGAAAAGCCACTAATTTAGGGTATTTCTTATTGAACAAAAACTTATCAAAGCCAGAAGAAATAGCCGATAAAACACTCGCCAGCTTTTTTTCGTAGGTATTGGAATGATTGGATAAAGATTTTCTTTTTTCTTTTAAACGAGAAGTTAAAGAAGGGAATCTTGTTTTTTTATCTTTATTCATCTACTTTGCCTCCTTTGTTCTTATCTAATTCTTGAATAGCGTTATCTCTTAAGCGTTCCACTTCTTCTTGACTTAGAGTTGGTTTTATTCTTTCCGGATAACTCGCTTTCGTTTTTTCTTTCTTATGTGGTAACTTCATACCGGCTGACTTAGCCACCCAATCGAGATTATCTTTTTGACTTTGTTCATAGATTTCTTCATGACCATCATGAATTTCAACAACAGTCATCGCACCACTATTATTCACTGTCATCTTAGAGTTAAATGGATTTAATTTTGCTGAAGAGTTATCCTTTGTTACTTGATTGAACACAATTGACTTCAATAATCTTCTTAATTCCGCCGGACTAACGGTTTCAATATTACCTTCTCTTGCAATAGAAATAGAACCTGTTTCTTCTGAGATAACGATGGTAATAGCATCCGTTACTTCACTAATACCAATCGCCGCTCTGTGTCTTGAACCAAAACGGGAAGAAACCACTCGGTTGGTTGGTGGAAAGTAAGCACTGGCACAAACCACTCTATCACCCTGAATAATCACCGCCCCATCGTGTAAAGGTGTACTTGTCACAAAAATGGAGGTTAATAATTCAGCTGATATCTTCGCTTCAAGTTTCGTTCCAGTATTAATGTAATTTTCTAAACTGGCCGATTGACCAAGAGTAATTAAAGCACCCGTTTGATCCTTGCTTAAAAGAGTCGCAGCCGTCACAATGGCTTCAACCACTTCACTTTTATCATCATTAGACATTACCGAAAAGCGCGAAAAGAAAGTACTCTTTCCTAATTTTTCTAGTAAAGAGCGAATTTCCGGTTGGAAGATAATGATAATAGCCAAAAATCCCCAGTTGATAAACATATCTGCAATAAATTGAATGGTTTTTAAACCAATAATTTTAGCAATAATATCAATGAAAATCACAAAGAAAATTCCTTTAAAAATCTGCGTGGTTCTGGTGTTGGTTCGAATGACTTTTAAGGAATAATAAATCACAAGCCAAATGATTAAAATATCTAATACAGAGCCAATAATGCGCCATGCGCCCTGAAATGCGTTTGTTAAACTTAAGATAGACAAAAGAGTGCCCCCTTTCAGCCATTTTATTATATCAAAAAAAGGATAAGCTTTCGCTTCTTCTTCTATTGTTTTCCTAACTGCACTTTGGTAACTTTTATTTTCCGGTTTAGAAACGTATCATATAAGAAGAGAGGTTTTTCTATGAACATTCACTATAAAGAGCCCTTAACATTACCAAAAATGACGAATTATTTGCGTGAAACCAAAAACGTTACATATGTTCAAATCAGTGAGAAACAAGCCCGGCGTTATTTATATCAATATTCCTATGTTAATCTAATCACGCCCTTTAAGCATCTTTTTAAAAATAACGGTGTTTATCGTTCGACGGATTTTAAGGAATATTTAGATGCTTATTTACAGGAAAGAAATCAGTATCCCATCCTTTATAAAAATATTATGGCTTTGGAATGTTGCTTAAAGTCTATTTTGTCCTATGAAATATTAAATGCTTATCAATTGAAAAGTTATACACAATTTCAAGATTTAGCTGAAACTCTTCGTTTTAATGCTCAACATACACCTTATACAGATTCCATCAAATCACATATGTATAAAATCATTGATAAAATGCGAGATGAAATTCAAGATTATCGCAGTCCTTATTTCCTCTTGGGACAATTAACTTTGCATGAATGTTTATCATTATTGTATTCTTTAGATACTGCTTTAAAAAATCATTGTCGAAAAGAATTTCTTCATTGTCAAAATTTTATTCAAGAAAGTGATGATCAGTTATTTTATGAACAATTAGATAAGATTATTCAAATTAGAAATTGTATCTGTCATAACGATAGTCTGGAAAGTTTAATTCGTTATCAACAAGAATCAAAAGGTCTTCTTCGCCTTCCGGAAGAACAGAATCAATTCTTAATTTTAGTGGATTGTTTATTAAAGAATGAATGATGGATACAATTTAAAATTTGTATTTGGAATGAAATTAGAAATTCAGCTTTTATTCAATCACTTTTTCTTTCTGTTAGACACATAAAAAGCACTCTTCACCGCTAATCAATATAAATTTCTCTTTCTTTGTTACTATGGTTTGCTAGTTAAGCTCATTTTATCCGATGATTTTCTATTCTTTATTTTTTTGTCACATATGTATTATCACCTAACACAAAAAAGCAAATAACAGTTATCAAGCTGCTATTCGCTTATCGCTTTTATGAAGGCTCTTTATTTAAAAAGCCATTCTGTAAACGTCATGCCTAATAGACTACTATGACGTTCATAATTGGTATATAGCTTGCTTTTCGCTATATAAATTCATAAGACTTATTTACTACAAACTTCTTTTCTACGTAAGAAGAACAGTAGCACAACAGAAGCCAATCCCATTACACCATATAACATCAGTGCATTATCATCACTCGTCCTAGGAACTCCAGTAGCAGATATTGGCTTTTGCTTCTGTTTAGGAGCTGCAGCGGATATTGGCTTTTGTTTTAGTTGAACAACTACAGTAATTGTTGCACCATCAGGAGTTGTAAATGTTAATGGATATGTACCACCTTCATTTTGTTTAATCTTATCGTTGATGGCTGTTAATTCAGATGAATTCACTTTAATTGAATCTAACGGAATCGGATTTCCATTGACATCTTTACCAATAATCTTAGCCAATTCTTTAGCTTTATCTGCTGTTAATTCTCCATTACCGTTATCATGTGTGAAACTATTACCTCCGATATTTCCAATACCATTCGGAACATTTGGCTGTACCCCCATATCACGTAGATTGACTGTAACTGTCACCTTAGTTCCGGAAGGAGTTGTAAATGTTAATGGATAATCCCCCGATTTCTTATTTGTAATCTTATCATTGATATCTGCTAACTGTTTTGGATCAACTTTAATGAGTGAAGAATCAATTGGTGTTCCATCAACATCAGTTGCACTAATCATACTACGTATCTTACTTTCAGTATCAGTTAGTGATCCTTCATTAATTCCATAAATGAAATCATTTCCTGTAATACGCTGTTGTGTTGCTGAATCACCGGCACCATGACTCTTAATTTGTACTTTTACTGTTGTCGTCATACCATTAGCTGTAAATGTTAATGGATATACTCCCGGCGTATTGCTATGCTGTTTATCAACAATCGTTGCAAGTTGTTTAGCATTCACATCAATATTTGCAGTTGGAATTGGTATACCATTTGTATCATGGGCATTAACCTTACTCAAAATACGTGCAATTTTATCTGTTAAGTCAGGCTCATCTGCACCATATGCGAAGTCATTTGCACCGATATATGCCGCACTAACAGTTGGTCCACCCGTTCCGGATTCAGCGTTGTCATACATTGTTACTTTCACCTTCAGGCTTGTGCCATCAGGAGTTGTAAATGTTAATGGGTATGTACCCTTTTGTTTGTCGGTCTGTGCTTTCTGAATTACGTTTAATTCAGTAGGATCTACAGTAATACTACTTGCTGGAATTGGTTGGTTATTACCATCCATTGCACTGACGGTCGAACGTACCTTAGCAATGACGTCTGTAATTGGAGTTTCATTGAAACCATAGCTGAAATCATTGGCTGTGATATGTGTCGATGTTGGACTCAAATTACCATGATCCACAAGTTTCACTGTAACTTTTGCTTTCACACCACCATATTCGAAAGTTAATGGATATTCACCATTCTTCTTGTTGTGTTGTCCATCAACAATAGCCGCAAGTTCTGTAGGATTTACGGTAACGGTAGATGAGGATACACGGTTACCGCTACCGTCTTTTGCTGTAACTTTAGATAGTTGTTTAGCGATTGCTTCCGTTAAATCCGGTTCATCAATACCATAGTTAAAGTTGTTTGCCCCAATGGATGGTGTATTTGGTGCTGTTGGTGTTTCAGAACCATTATCAAATAAGGTTACATTTACCGTAACACTAGTGCCATCAGGTGAAACAAATGTGAGTGGCATTGGGCTAGTTGATTTATCTTTATTGTCAATTGCTGTATTGATGGCGGCAAGCTGTGCAGCATCAACAGTAATATCACCTGCATTCAGCACAACATTATTGGCACGATAACCATTTACAGAGGCTAAAATCTTTGCTGCATCATCGGTAATATGACCATTATTCATACCATATAGGAAGTCATTTCCATATATACGATCCGTGTTGTCTGTCGGATCAGATGGATCATTACTATTGCCATGACCTTGATCCATTAATGTTACCTTAATAGTCTTTTCAGCAGTTGTTGCAAATGGTACATGTGGGTTTACTGCTGGAGTAGAAATCTTAAGCTCATAAGTTCCCTTTTCTCCTGCCGTAATCTTGGCGTTGATATTGGCTAAGTCAGCCGGATCAACAATAAGATCAGCGAATGGAATATTTCCTGCCCCATAGTATTTACCGGAAGCTACAGCCAATGCTTTTGCATCCTCAGCTGTCAATGCGCCTTCATTTAAGCCACGTGAGAAATCATTTGCTATAATCTGGTCTTTACCACTTCTGGAAATATTTTCTAATGCTTTATTTGGAACGGACTTGTTACCGGCATTATCTTCCGTAATGACATATACATCATAATGACCCTCATTTGGCAGCTCAGTCGTGTCAACCGGCTTGTATTCGCTTTCTGATGGTGCCGGATCTCCACTCTTAACAATTGCTACTTTTGTTGTATTTGGCTTGATTCCAGAAGCACCATCCGTTGAAGTGTCTGTAAAACCATGATTAGGTGCTCCTTTATTGTATGTAACATTCGCATTTGGTTTTGTCTTATCAATACGAACATTCATATCATCAGAAGCGGCTGACAACTTCGTATCTGTTCCATCTACGATATAACCATTTACAGTTGTACCGGCTGTTTCAGATGTATAAGTATGGTCAACAGACGAGTCTGGTGTTGTTGCCTTGGCAACTTGTGTTGAACCTTCATAGGCTGCACCAAACCACGGAACTGAAGTTGTCCATCCAGTTGGCTCTTTAACCGTTACGGTTACATCTTTATTTGTCCATGTTCCGCTTACATAGGCTTCACCATCATCCGTTTTTGCACTGATTAATGCACTTGCACTACTGGTTACGACTTGGTGCGTAGGACCTGCCGTTACACCGGATTTATTTGTTGCATGATCAATCGCATAGAAATAGACATCATAGATTCCGGGATTAACCCCAGTATCTACCGTACCACCCGCCGGAATGGCAAGCCAATTCGGATCAGAGGCATCAAATGTAGGGGCTGGGAAACCGGCATTCACAAAACGAACATAAGTCGTTTTAACACCCGATAAAGCATCTGTACTTGCATCCTCAACCGTCGCCCAGTTATTTGATGTTGTAGCGTTTGCAGTCGGAATCACGCTGTCAATCTTCACCACCTTCTTTGCCGATTTTGGTGACAATCTCACTGTATGGTCACCCGTACCTAATAACTGTGCTTCAAATTCATCACCAGTATTAGTAGTAGAATCAGCTGTATAGTTAGCAACCGTATGCGCATTACCGGAAGAACCGCCTACTTCTGTACCATTCTTGAAAATCGTTGTCTCATACGTTGTACCAGGAGCAGTTGTAGTCCCTTTAATGTCTACTCCCTTACGTCTATCAGCATCAGCATCGGCATGTTGAGAAAGCCATTCACCACCATAAACATCATTTGTTCCGGCATAATAGGCTTCAATGTTTGGAGCTGTTGAAGTTTTAACTGTAATACGACGGCTTGTCCCTGTTTGCGTATTATCACCAGTACTATCTTTGATTGTATAGTTATGATCAGCATAACCGACAACATCAAAATTGGCACCTGTGCTGGACAGCTTCGTATCATTTCCACTAACTAAACTATCGTCTGTGATGGTTCCATCACTTGGGATTGTCTTGGAAGTGGTCTTACCCCAAGTCGCAGTAATTCCTTCGTTCCAATCAACGGCGCTGTTATCTTCCATTGTCTTTTCAATATCCGGATGCGCTGTGACAATTGGGGGATATGGTGTTGCCACCGTACTTGCAGGAATTGTAAAAGTTTTGGTGAATTCTTTTGCAAGATTATGCTGAGGATGACCTTCTACATCCGAATGAGAAATAGTCTTCTCCACTGTTGGTTGAAAAGAAGATACAGGGTAGTGTGAATGGCTCACATTAAAGCCCACCGTGCGAGTGGCTGATACCGTTGTTCCATCATTAAGTTGAAGATCAAAATCCAAAGGTACATTTGCTATGACACTCACTCCATCACCCGAACTTGGGTACGCTGTATAGGAATTCGTCGATGTAAGCGTAATATTGGCTAAAGATGATGGCTGCATAAATCCATTTGCGGCAATCAATGCATTAGCCTGTGAAATAGAAATCGGAGCACCATCCAGTGTCGCACTAACAGCAGAAACATTACCGGTTGCATCGACCGATGTGATATTCATATCCATGTTGTATTCCTTACTGGTTACTGTGTCACTTGGATAAGGTGGCGCAAAATGGAATATACTATGCGATGTACAATCAGCCCTTACTTCCAAACTACCCAAAGCACTATAAAAATATTTTACAACCAAAGTTTTTGGTGGCGCCGTCGTGGTAACTGTTTCCGCATTTACCTTAGCATAATTGGTATGCAGAAAAGTAGAAATCATCATAAATACGCCAATCAATACTTTCGTAAACTTATTTACGAGACTGTGGGTATGCTTCTTTTCTCCTTTCCTTTTTTTTCGAGATTTGTTGTTGTTTTGCATAATAACCCTCCCTCCCTTGTAAAGAACAAAATGCAAAATTCTCAATTTGTGTTGCGATGATATTTAGAATCTTCTTTACCACCATTTTTAAGCATTACATCACTATCTCTTCCTCAGAGTCAGTTGTAAATACTAACTAAAGTAGTAAACAGCCTCCCAAAAATCATCCTTCCCCTTAATGCTGTATCATCATAAATATGTACGCTTAGTACATTCAAATGTTATAGAGCATTAAGTTTAAAAATAGAAGTTGGCACGTAATTCAGACTTTTAAATCCGTTTATGCTATATCTAGTGTATAGAAGTATATATAGGCTCTAATACAGGATTTTTATAAATGGGAATTTATTAAATTTAGGTGGATTTAAAAGTCTACCTTTATTGCCACTTTATGGTGAAATTTATTTGAAAAAGATGTTATATTCATCCTTTTATTGTTGATATATGCTTTTCTTCCTTTAGCCATTTTGCCAGCAAGGTATGACTAATTCCCAAAATTTTTGCTCCTTGCCTTATACTGATTTCTTTCTTTTTCCATCTATGTGCTACTTCGTGAAATTCCTTTGGAATTTCTTTTTTAGTTCTTCCAAATTTTACTCCTCTTTTCTTAGCTTCCCATATACCCTCCATCTGTCTTTGGTGTGTATTTTCTCTTTCTATCTGAGCAACATAAGACAATATCTGCAAGACTATATCCGATAGGAATTTCCCGGTCAGATTGTTAATTTGATTTCTTGTATCAAGTAAAGGAAAATCTAAGACAATAATCTCAGCATTTTTCTCTTTGGTAATATCATTCCATTCTTTGATGATTTCATCATAATTTCTACCCAGTCTGTCTATGGACTTGATATACAATTCATCTCCCTCTTTCAATTTTCTGATGAGCTTTTTATATTTTCTGCGATTAAAGTCCTTTCCGCTTGCCTTGTCTACATAGATTTGTTTCACCTCTATCCCCTCTTTCAAAATAGCAGTCAATTGTCTATCTATATTTTGTTCCCTGGTTGATACTCTGATATATCCATATTTCATCTCTATATCCCTCCATTTCTTTTATCTATAATTTAGATGTTATATGGATACCTTTAGTAAATAGGAATGATATATCTTGAGTAAGCAAAAAAACCTAACCCATATCGTTTGATATTTTATCCTTTTGTATACGGACTTGATTATCTTCCAGATAGCTATAAAAATTAAAAAAACGGAAAGAGCACTTTTTTTAAATATGTATGCTTTCCCTGAATTATCTAAAAAAATAGCTGGGTTGCCTTTTCATATACTTATTTTACTAATATAGCTTTGCTTAAAACTGCCTAATCATCAAATTCTATATCAGTAAATCATTCCGACGTAGAGTTGACGGTATAGAGTCTACAAAGGATAAGAATTCACAATCTGCGACATTCTCATGCTTTCATTTTATGGCAAAAATAAATAAAATAATGCCATAGAACTATAAAACCCCATTTTACCGGGGTCTTTATGTGTTTATGCCGCTTGGCAGATACGAAAAACGTGTTTTTTGCCACATACCTTAGCATTGAAAACCGCTTAAAATAAGGGTTTTGTACTTGTCTATATTTTCTCTTTTTACAAAAGTGCTAACTTTTTGCTAACATTTTTAATTCTGCTAATCTACATCTGATACTTGATTTGATGAAAAGGGTGGTTTACTTACCACCCTTCCATTTTTCGATTGTTTCTTGCATAGCTTTACGGATTACATCGGATTGTTTGATATTTAATGATTTACATGCTTCTCTAAATTCATCCACAAAATCCGATTTAAAAGATGAATTTATTGTTTTCATGTTTTTTCTTTTCCAATCAGCTATATATGCCATTTGGTCAAAAGTACTATCACTTTTTTTAGACATATTATTTATCCTTTCTATTTCTAATCAATAAAACCGTTACAACGCTAGCAATCAACACAGCACTCAAAATATAAATAGGCATATTTGATATTTCATGAAAAACAATTTATAATTCAATAAAGGAGGGGGCTTTCGCCCCAACTGGTTACTTAGTTATTAACCAAGTAATGATTCCAGCAACAACTCCAGATAGTACGCCAATGAGGAAATCACGTGCAAGTTGTTTTAACTCATTGGTTTTTATTTTGTTTTTCATTACTTCCTCCTTTCTGATATTATTATAACATAGATAACGGAAATGTAAAGAGTTTTAAGACACTTTTTTGATATTTTTCAATGATTTAATTGTCTTTCGAGAGTTATAAAGAGTTATAAAGTTTATAGTCGCTTTATCAAATACGCCAGATTCATCAGAATATATAAATAAGTTCACTAAATCACCTCTAAATAAACAAAAAGGGCACCACAAATTAAGTAGCACCCTCCCTCGTGGCTGACGTACAAAATAGCACGCTTAAACGTTAATTCAGTTACACGAGTATACACCCTAAGCTTCCCTATGTGCATTTTCATTTTAATAGTAACAAGTATTACATGTCAACTTTTATAAACCTTAGGCAACAAATCGACAGGTACACAAAGTTTTTACACTTGCAATTATAAACAAAAAATAACCCACCGTGTTGGTGGGTTTTAAATTACTTCAAATCTTCTTCTTTTTGTTGTTCGTTGTACTTTTTAGTAGACACATGTAATAATGCGCCTAAAAAGGTATCTATTGCCATAATAGTTCCGCTTATTTGCTGGGCATAAGGCAAATTCCAAATACCGGCTAAAGCTAGATAAAGTACACTTAACGCTGGAAGTACTACCAACGCCACTTCTTTTAAAACATCGTAAACCTTATTATTTTTAATCAACATCTCTTTTCTCCTTTTCTAAAATTGTTTCCGTAAATATTTATCAATATTTTCACTTGCTTTCTTGATGGCTTCTTTATCGTCTTTCGCAAGTGCTGAAATTTGAACTAAAATCAAACGTATCATCTCTTTTTGTGATTCGATTTCCTCATTCAAATTTTTAGCTCCACTTTCTAAGTTTTTAAGCCTTAGTTCGTGGTTTTCAATTTTGCTATTGGCTTCACTCAATGGCGCTTTGAAATCCTTTGACACTTCTTTGACAGCTCTATATACAGTGTATAGAAGCGCTACAAAACCAAGCAAGCCAACCACCGTCCAGTTCTCGACCCCTTGCATATGCTCTGTGTTCCTTTTTATAAAAGTTGATTCACTCGTCTTTGAACGGCGTTATAGTCATAACCGGCTTTTGTCAAACGCTCTTTGCGTTCTGCCCCATTTCCCCATTTGCCTTGAATCACTTCTCTAGCTATTTGATCGATGGACTTACTAGGTGTAGCTGAACGATTACCACGCACAAGCTCATTGACTAGGCTTTGGATGGTGTTGTAGTTATAGCCGGCCTTTTCAAGCTTAGCCTTGCGTTCTGCCCCATTCCCCCATTTACCTTGAATTACTTCTCTAGCAACTTCATTCAATGATTTTTGAGCCGGCTGAGCTGGTGCCGGCTTAGGCTTTTCTACAACCAAAGATTTCTTGATATCATTTTCTATCTTATGACCGGCTAATAAGTTATGGATTGTTTCTCCCGGACAAGCTGTAGCGGCGAACATTCTATGTTCTGTTAATGTAGCGTTTTTTGTTCCGTCATAATATGGATTAATATTATAGCGTTTACAGATATCAAAACATAATTTAATCAATGAGCTATAGGCTTTATCTGAAATATTCCATTTCCCGCCAATTTCATTATTTGCTACTTCAATGGTGATAGCTCTATGGTCATTCCACGGGCTAGATGAAGTCCACGCTCTATTTTCCTCTTCAACATAACAAGCGATACGACCATCTGAACCAATGCCATAGTTCGAGCTTGCCTTTCTGCTTTTTGGTTTAAATACATTACCGCATGTTTCTATAGATAAATTGCCAGCCATGTGATGAATGGTGATTTTAGAGACAGGCTGATTTCTTCTTCCACTATGATTTGGGCTTAAGATTACTTTATTGGTTAATGCACTATAACTCATTCTTCTTCTCCCTTATTGTTTGATAATTCTTCTAACTGTTCTGCTGTTAATTCCAATTCCTCTAATTCTTCTAATTCTTCTTCCATTTTTTATTCCTCTTTTCTATTCTTCCCACTTGCCTATCTCTTCCCAATTCTTAGGGTCACTAAATGGTGAGCCATCGTTGCCGTTTTTGTTAATGCGTTTGTAAACTTTATCGCCAAACAAAACATAGTCACCCACCTTATAGCTTTTATCCGCTTCATAAAATGGTGGTTTATTCGGTTTGTTTTTGACTAGCTCCCAATATTCACCCAAAAGCTGAGGGAGGGCTTGATAGTCTTTTTTATGCGCTTTTAAACAACGATACAAGATACCATATTGACTTCTTAAATCCCCTACCCGGTATGTGTAATCGTCCTTATCCTCTCGATAGTTCGGATAGAAAGCCGAGTACTTCTGCTTGGTATCATCATCCATTTTTTCTAAAGTCTCTTGAACTAAAGGCTTGGCTTTTTCGATAGTAGCTTTCAATGCCTGTTCTTCTGTGGCGTCAAACAGCACCAATTTAAGCACATATTGCTTATCTTCTTTTGAAATTTCGATACGGTCTAAGTATTGATAGCCTAAGTCAGTTTCGACCACTGTTTTAGGACTTAAGCTATCCAATATATCTTTGAATTCTGTTAAGCTATCACGCTTAATAGTCGTTCCTTGAATTTCAATTTTCTCATTAATTTTCATTTGATTTCCTTTCTCTAAATTCGTGCTAACAATACGGTTAAAATTAAATTGTTATCGGCTGGACAGGTCCATGATGGATGGGTGTTATGCAAACTAACGGATATCTTATTTCCCTCATGCCATCGTATTTGACAGATGATGGAGCCGTGGTTGTTATAGTAAGCATGCATACCACTTATTAGTTTGTAGCCACTCGGAACATCCACTTCACAAGTCATGTAAATTTCATTAGAAGGCTTGATAGCTTCTGTAACGGAATACTTCAATGTCTTTTCTACCAAAGTATTAGCTGTCAATATACGCTTACCACCAACCGAGCCGTCTTTTTCCACAATCAAATAGTCGTTGACCTGTACCGTCTTTTTACCAACCAAAAGTGTAGGCATGCTAGGCGGTAGGTCTATTCGTCGAATCAAAGTTGTAAAATCATCAGAAATCTTCAACTTTAAGCTGAAAGCTTCATCATAATTCAAACCATGTGAAATCTGCTTGTTAAACGTCCAGTCAATCCCGTTAGTTTCAAGCTTTTTAGCGTCCATCGGGATAGTGACTTGTTCTGAACCCTTAAAAATTAAAGGTTCGACTTTTAAAATATTAGACAATTGATTGAAGTACTCACCGTTAGACTTGATATAGCCACTATCCCCCGTTGGTGTGTTTCGTCTAAAAATTAGTTCTTTTAAACTTGGGGCTGTATAGTAATAAGCTTGTGTTTCCACTAAAACTCTAGTAGTTAATCCTCGACTATCCACTGCCACAAAGCCAAAATTTCCGCTTCGATTGGTAGTGGTATAGTCCATATACTGATTTCCGGTAGTGTTATGTAGTGTAGAACATCTCACACTATCGCTAATCACATAGACTTCTTTAATCCTGCTATATAATTGCGCTTCCACAATAGCGGATAGTTGTTTCTTAGACTTGCCGACAAGGGTTATATTTTCACCCTTAGCCAAAACGGCTTGGTTCAACTCTTTAACCAAAGCATTCGTGAGTTTTGGTGCAAACTCTTGACCAACTGAAAGTGTCATGTAGTCGCTTGTTTTAGAGCCTATCTTTGTATCTCCTGAATAGGTTTCGCAGTATACATAAGCTCGTTTCGATTGAACGTTCGGGAACTCCTTAGCCCACTCTTTTGGAATTGAAAAGCTAAAGTCTGTATTTGCACTTTTCGTTCCTAAAGTCTTTTTAATACTTCCAAACTCCACCCAAACCGTTGAACTAAATGAACTATGTTTTTTAGATATTTTAATAGAACATTTATTTGTGCCATTGATTTCTGTACCGCTAGCATTAATCACATTTTCTCTAGGAATTGTTGGAAAGGTGATATTACCTCGCATACTAGCGTTAAGTGGTGCATAAGTGGTGCTGACGATAACATCTACCGTCTTAGCAGCGTTTCCTAAGCTATCGTGGTTGATGGTAAAACTACCACTCGTCCACACCTTATATTCCGTTGGAATGTTGATATAGCCTAGATTGGCTGTTAAATCTCCGCTGATTTTAGCACTGCTTGCCCTTGCATTTCCATAAGTGGATTGACTGCCTAGCTGTATTTCGAATCTTGATTGATTTTTAACCTTATCTTGGTTCAAAAGTCTAGCTTTAACTATCCAAATCACTTTTGATGAGGTGCTAGTTTCTTTTCTGACTATTTCAGCCCATGAACTGGTTATATACGTCATAATTAATTACCCTCACTATCTCCTGAGTAGAAAAGCCCGGTGCCGCTGATTGTCTGGCTATCTTTATTGACACCACCAACACTTTCAATATCCCACTCGTGGATGGGGTGGGTTTCGAAACGGTGGTTAGCAATCGTGACCCATTTGCCAAAATAACTTTCATGTTCGTTAATTCGGATTGCGTCTGTTCCATCGGCACGAGTGAAACGAAGCTCATCATCGTTCAAAAGGGCTTCTTTTTTGGAGTCTTCACCATTGATTTTTCGCTTAATATGGAGACCTTTATCATCAAATTTATTAGTGATGGAAGACATCGTCCCATCAAACTCTTTTTTAGTGACTGTTTGGCTAATTGCCTCAGCTGTTTGTTCTAATTGAGTTTTTAAATCTGAGTCATTACTTCTTAATTCTGTCAGTGTTTCGGTAAAAGTCTTATTCCCAATTCGAATTAAAGAGGCATCTAATGTTCCTGTAGTAATCGCATTAGCATTGATTTGACCATCCGCCGTAATCGCTGTTTCATACGGTCCGGCATAACCATTAGAGCTAAATCCCAATCCACCTTGAGTCCATCGCCATATATTTTTGGCTTGCTTATAATCAGGGTGATCTGAAATCACCAATTCTGTCCAATTTCCATCGGCATCCGTGATCTTCGTCACATAGCCACTTAAATTAGTAATATTTGAAGTAGCGTTATTTACAGCCACATCTACCGCCGATTTAATCAAAGGCTGAATGGATGACTTAGTGGATTCTTTGACCGTCTGCGCAAATGAACTCTTAGCATCACCTAGCGTAACTTTCGTGTAGCGTTCACTTAAAACATCATATTCCGTTTTAATGACCTTAGCTGTTGCATTCACACCTAATTTATCAAAGATAACATGGACGGTATCACATAAATTCACTCTTTCAAGAGATACAATGTTTTTGTATTCCTCTGTCTGCCAAAGCTGAATAAAAGACACATCCAGTGTTACCTTTGGTACACCTAGCTTATTATTCTTTAGGTACTGCTTTGACTTATTGTTTACCTGTTCTTTTGTTGGCTTTTTTTCAAAGTCAGACGAACATTCCAAAACATAGATACGCTCTTTTAGATAATCAGCATGATTATCCAGGTATTGAATGTCTCCAATCACTATTTCGTGCTTGTCATTTTCTTCTTTAGACCAATACGCCAACACACCTGTATAAACTGCATCAATTGATTCTTCTTGTTTTAAATCAATCAAATTCTTGCCATAGCGGATTGTAACACCGTTATCAGTTCCACGGTTTTGATGAACTTTAACTGTAAATCTATCGAATTCCAGTTCTGCACCTTTTCCAAAAGAATCCAAGATAGACCCTTCAACTCCAGCTAATCGACTTCTAAAAGTTGCTGGTACTTTTTGATTGTATTTACCCGTACCGCTAATATCCGTCCAAACTTCAAAAGGATTAAGAATCATGGAGTTGTTTTTTAATCCAATCAGAGCGGAAGCGCAATCGCTAGCTTTAAAAGGAGCAACGGGTATTCCTGCTAAATCATAGCTAATATGCTGGGCATATATCGTCACAATGCCACTAACAGGGCGTGATACTTTGTAAATCCTGAATGGCTGTAATCGTTTTCCATCACTTGGCAAAGCCATAATAATTTTATTGTTTTGAATTTCATTATAATGAATGCCACCAAGTGGGTATTCCATTTCCAATTCATACAATCCATTTCTCTCTTCTTCAACAATACAAGAAATGGCATCAGCCAAAGTGCCAATGCCATTAGTATTAAACTGCATTTCTGTTGTTTCATAGAGAATAGGTTTCATATCGTATACCACCTTGGAATAAGTTCAACTTTAGTAATTCCAGCATCAAAGATAACACTATTAACAGTGTTTGCGTTAAGAACAGGTTCACCAATCATTTCAACAAAACTATTGCGATTGTCTGCCCCTTCATACGCATTTAATAAGTCACAATCCACTTCAATATATTTATTGCCGGATTTCAGTATTTTAATTGCGGATTGACCAATCTTTATAGTGCCGACACCATAAATTTTTAGAATTGGCTTTGCTACATAATTAGTTGGATTGGTAATAGTTCCAGATGTAGTTAGTGTTGTAACTACTTCGCCACTCTTTAAAAATTTTTGAGGCATACAATCAAAGGTAATATCGAATGTTGCGGCCAGTTTATCTTTGCTCTCCACCTCAAAAGAACCATTATAACGTGCCATTCTATAGTAGGTTGAGTTGATTGTATCTTCCAATCTTTGATAACCGTTAAAAGCGTTTAAATACGCTCTCAACTCGTCTAACTTAATGCTCATCTCTTTAGAAATATAACATTTGTACGTCACTTGTACATTATCAAACGTATTGCTATTGAGCGGTGTTAATGTCCCGTTTCTACCCGGGACTGTGATTGCATCTAATCGCCTTGCCGATGAATTCCAGCCATCACTATCTGACACAAAAGTAAAAAAGGAAGATGACGGTCTTCCTGCATATATAAATATATTAGACATTGAACGCCATCTCCTTTCTTCTGGCTAAGTTAACCATATGTTCCTCTATTATCTCTGCTAACTCTTTAGGGTCTTTGTTATATCCGTTAATTTGAATAGTAACGCCACCCATATTAACAGTACCCACTTGTGTTCTTTTGCCTTCAATTAGGTTTCTTAAATAGTTTTCTGACATAATCACTTCTCTACCTTTTTCTCCACCACCTAGAAGCGAATTGCCATTTGATCCAAAAATAGTAGCACCATCAAGCAAATAAGGCTTATCCATCGCTTTAGCATACCATTTAATACTTAATCGAGGCACCTTTGGAGGCATTAATGAAAAGCTACCTTCCAATTTGAAGTGAGGCAATTTAATTTTTGGAAGATTCCACTTAAAACTAAATATCCCTTTTAACCAATTGATTATTGGAGAAACAATGGATTTAATTCCATTAAAAACTTTTAAAAATGTATTTTTGATTGAATCTAACGGATTTAAAACAAAATTAGCTAACGCCATTACCGCCCCACCAATGCTGGATAAAACGGGTTTTAAAATGCTGTTCCAAAACCCCGCAATGGCGTTGATTGTACCGCCAACCACGTTTTTAATGTTGGTCCACGCTTTATTAACAAACTTTCTAAAGCCCTCATTATTTTGATAAAGTAGCGTTAGTGCAACGATTACGGCCCCAATAGCCGCCAAAATAGGATGAGACATCAAAACACCCAAACCATTTGAAAGCTTAGCAACCGCTCCCGTTATACCGGATAACACCGATGTCACCGGCCCAATAGCCGCTAAAACACCCGCTATCGTCAATATAATATCTCTCTCACTATCATCGAGTCCGTTCCAGCCTTCAGTTAAGCCTTTAACAACAGGAATGATATTATTGACAGCCGTTTGAATGGATGGCATTAGTGTTTCTGCTATATCGTGCCCCAAAGACATCAAACTATTCAAAACTGTTTGCCATTGATCAGCAGGATCTAATGTGGCATCAAAAGTATTGCTTACAGAACCCAGCGAATCATTAAGCGCCTTACTGGAATTAGTAAACATATCAGCCGATAATGTACCGTTTTTGAAGGCTGAATACAGTTGTGGACCCGCCTTAGCTCCAAAAACTGATATAGCTCCCTCAGATGAAGATAATGCCTTTTTAAAGGCTTCTTGCATACTAATGCCCTCACTCATAGCTGAAGCTTGTACCTTTTTCAATCCTTGCATAGCGGTGGACACATCTACTCCGGACTTTTCAAGATTACCCAAAAGTGTGGCGGAAGAAGCTGCATTCAGACCCATACCTCTTAATGCTGTAGCATTTGTTATCATATGCTGTTCAAGAATGTCCATACTAATCCCAGTATCTTGGCCAACTTTATTTAAGGCATCTAACATAGCTCCTGTATCTTTTGAAGATACACCAAAAGCCGACATTGCTTTTTGAACTTTATCAATAGATGAATTAACATCAACACCATTTATTTTTGCAAATTTAAGGAATTGTGTTGAAACACCCTCTAGCTGTTTCCCTGTTAAACCAAATCTGGTATTTACTTCACCGATAGCTGTTCCTGCCTCTTTAAAGGAAGCAGGCATAGTAGTTGCGATATTTCTAACAGACTCTTGCATATTATGCAACGCGTTGCCCGTTGCTCCCGTTTTCTTCACGACAATATCAAGTCCATCATCAACTTGTTTCCATGAAGCCATTGCAGCCGTAGCAAGCCCGGCAATGGGAACTGTCAAACTTTTTGTCATCGCTTCGCCAACAGGCTTTAAAGAATTACTAATTCTGCCCATTGCATTACCGAACGACCCTAAAAAAGATTTGCCTGATTGCTTGCCGGCGCTAGTGCCGGCTTTTGCTGTTTCTTTCCCCAACGCATCGGAGATTGCATTACCGATACCATCGGTTGTCGGTATTAATCTCACATATGCACTTGCTAACTCAATACCGTTTGCCACTATGCACCTCCATATCTAGACCTATTAAAGTCACTTGCAGAATTGTATTGTCTGCAAGTATCTCGTTTTTCTTCTTTACTTTCGTTACCCAAAACGATGTTAACCATTTTTTGGGGCATATCTTTTTTCCCATCTCCCACTAGTAAATATTCAATTTCAGCTAGCCGATCATGTATACTTGGCAGTAGTAAGTAATTAGGAAATTCACAGATTCCTTGCATTTTTTTATAAACTCTTGAATTAGCCCCTAAACCGAAAACTAAAATTGCCACTTTTGAAGGTGGCAATTGTTTATAATCAAAAAGGTGATAAGTCTCTGCTAGATCGCAGAATAACTCATCACCATATTTGTTAATTATTTCGGCAAGGGCTATTAGTTTTTTCCATTTGTAATGGATACCATTAAACTGGATAATTCTTCACTCATTAAAGTTGCATGAACAATACCATCATTTGATAAAGAACGTACATGCTCTTTAAAAGTTCCATACCCATCTTCACCCAATAGCATTTTCATAGCTGAAATCAATGCGCTTGGTTTTCCTTTGTCTGCTTCGCCCCATAATTCAAGCAATTCCCAGTTATCCAGCGCATTATCTTTCACTTCGATTTCAAATCCTGTTTTTGTTTTACCTTTCATAACTCAACCTCCTATGCAGCTGGCATTTGGTAATAATCATAAGACGTATTACCTTTATCATCTAACATTGCTTTTAATGTGACATCATATCCAATTGCAGAATCTTTTTTATAATCCAAATCACCCAATTCTGTAATTTTGGCATTTGGAATCACAATACGTGACAATGTACCGTCAAGCATTACTGTATCAATCACCCAAGTGTTGGTTTTAGGTTCAGAGGCATTGTGTTTAACTGTCATCTTAGATGATGCGGCTACAAGTTTACCTTCCACATTCGCATCACCATAAACTGCTTTCTGAACTATATCATTTAAAGCCTCAATCATCTTAAACTTGAACGTTTCGCTATATTCGGTCTGAACAGTGGCCACAATGCCGCCTCCCCATTCTTTTACGTCATTAGAACTTCTAGCTTGTGATCGCGTAACCCCCTCTTCCGAAATGTATCCTACACCTTTAAAAGCTACATTCAATGCAGTGTTTGCGTCTGTAGGCAATACCGTGCCAATTGGTGCATAATAAATTGCACCCGTAATTTTTGGGCTACTAGTAGATACATTCTTAGCACTATTTGTATTCATTTCTGCCATTTTATCCCTCCATAATTTCTTGCGTAACAACAGAAAATACCGCTTGATAACGGTATTCTTTTGTCTCTATATTTGTAAAATTGTAATCATTGATAAGCAGTATGGAAGATATTCCTATTTTATTTGCACAAAGCATAACCTTCTTTACTTTTTCATTTAATTGAACTGCTTTTAACAATGATTTTGCATGTGATTTAACAGCAATTGTAGAAACCGTTATCCAATCTTTACTGGATGTTCCCGTTTTTTCTACAATTACATATTCTTCCGGAACATTTTTTGGCCGTTCCATATAAGCTTTAATACCTTCACTGTTCAACAATTTAATGATTTCTAATTCAACCATATTCACCCCTGTGTACTTTTTAGAAGCGTGTTATTGTCTAGGTTATCCTGCTTAGCTTTGCCACTCTTTGATCTAACAATAGCTGTAACACGTCCATCTTTTGAAGAATGGTTGATTCTATACTCATAGCCTTCTCCGGCTCTTGCCGCCTGTTTTCGTGCAAGTTCTTCAATATAATTTTGTACTGCAGGACACTTCAACAATTGATTCACACCTTTTTTATTGAGTTCTAGATGCTCCAATTTTCCATTATTCATAACGTTCGACATAATATTTGTCATTCCATTCTAGTGGAATCATCTTTTCAATTCCCTTTTGTGATAATGAGAAAACGTGCCAGCGATATCCAAAAAACTCAACGATTGCATCAGTCCATGTGTGCTCATCTCCCTTTGGAATCGCAATTTGATACTGCGCTTTTTTACCATAAAGGTTTGTTACATCAAGGTTTTCTTGTGAACCAACAGGTGCAACGAGTACATTTTCTACTTCAATGGCTTTTCCATCTTCGTATATAGGGGCATTAAATTCATCCAAACCTATCTGTACCTTAGGAAGGATTTTAACCGTGATACCCTTAATGGATGCCATATAAATCAACCACTCCAAAGCGCTGGCGTGTTAGACCTAGTCGCTTTAAGTCCTTCTTTAAGATAGACATTCCACCACCTGTATTAACATAGGTGCCTGACCACGAATAGCCTAATGCAGATTGTGATTCTTGTGAGAGCATACTTGCGTTATCTGAGGATAACTGATCTAGATATCGAGAAACGATGTCTACAACCACTGATTTCACCACATTAGAAAGTATTTCGCCCTTAGCAATCATCTTATCTAAATCTTTTCCAACTTTCATAGCCTCTTGTCGTAAAGAATCGGATACAACAGGGAGTAACGCTTCTACCTGTTCTTGTTCAGCATTAGATAAAGGTTTCCAAAGAGTATTGACATCATTTACGCTTGCTAGGTTTATCATCCTTTACCACCTTCTTATCTTTAGTGGCTGCAGGAGACGGCTTTTCTACCGCCTCCCATACATCACTAATTAAAACAGATGAAACATCAATTACACGGCCGTTTTTAATGTTTCTATACTGCATGATTAAGCCTTCGCAATCTTCTTGAAGGATGCAGTATCTAAGATGCCCCAACCGATGTATGCTTCTGCACGTAATACTATCTGATTTGTACGCTTTAGGTCGCCCTGTCCGTCTGGATCACCATACTCGATGATTTCGCATGGTACATTTTCGGCATATCCCCACTTAAATGCGTTTTGGAAGTCACCGACAATTGCTAAGTCCTTAGATGTGCCAAAGGAAACTGTGTTATTTACATCGGATGCCATTCCATAGAATGCTTCTGGATTCTGACCGAAACGGAATTCAGGATACTGTACTACACCATTAACCTTAATCTTGGATAATGCAGCACTAAATGCTGGAGCCATTGCGATACCTGTTACTACGCCATCTTCACCTGTGATAGCCTGTACAGCAGTATCGATATCTTCATCTTCCTTTCCTGCAGTTGTTGTAACTGTAGTGATTGAAGCCATATCAAAGTTCTTAGTAGCTAAGGAAGTAACTGCTGTTTTTGTTGCGGGATTCACCCCGTGAAAGGCACTAATGTCTAAAGCACGTGCAATCTTAGCCGAAAACCCATCTGCAAAGGCTTGCAAATATGGAAGTTGCTGTTCTTCAGACATGTTTACAAATTCGTCTGTTAAACGGTGTTGATAAATAAACTTCATGGGTGCAATTGTTACAGGCTTAAAGCTAGCATCACCAGCAGGTTTATTTTCGCCTTCGCCTACGATAGATGCTTCACCATCCATCGCAAATGTCATTTCTGTCATGCCCGCAAATGGAATTGGTGTTTGCCCAGATAATTTAGCCAAGGAAGAATGTCCCTTTGCTTTGCTGAATACCTCTGTTACTAATTCAGCTGGAAATAAATTCGTTGATTTTGTAATAGTTGACATATTTTTATTCTCCTTTAAGTGATTTCGCTAACGCTCTTACTGCGTTGTTTTTTTCGCCACCTTGATTTCCTTCCGGTTCTGCCAGTGGTGCTTTTGGCTTGTTGTTTCCAATCAATTTCACAAGCGTTTCTGCATCCTTTCGGATATCTTCTTCCGTTTCTCCCGAAAGCCTACTTGCCATCTCATAAGGTAGTCCTGTCTCGTGAGCAATTCGCGTTTTTACCGAGGCGGTCTCGTAACTCTTGATTTTGGAATCCCTATCCGCAAGCTGTTTATCGTAATCTGCATACTTCTTGGCCTTTGTTTCTGCGTCTTTAGAAAGTGTTGAAATCTGCGTATCGTAATCTTTTTTGATTTGTTCTAAATCCGTAGGGCTCGTATATCCCTCATATTTTTTAGTTACTGAACTACGCTCTCTTTCTAGTCTGTCTTTCATTACCGAATCAAACTGTTCTTGCGTTGTGATTGGTGTAAATACTTCTGCCATTTAATTAAGTCTCCTTTCCCTCTTCAATCCGTGAGGTATACGTATTTTTAAAACTATCTAAAAAGGCGACTATTTTGTACCGACCCCCAAAAGTCTAACTTTTGGAGGTCACATCATTTTAGCCGCCCTAATAGAACACCTTTTGTTTTCTGCGTTCTTTTGTCTTTTTACATGACCAAAACGCAAAAATCATCGATTCCATCAAAGATACATCAACTGTTTCTTTAATGGATTTAAAACCAAAACCGCCATTACTACCAATAGCACGTCTTTGAACATTACAAACTGATTGAAGCAACGATGGTTGCCCTTTGTGGCATATCATTTTTTGATCTAGGCATTGTTGGAATAGTGCGTTTGCTTCAATAACTTCTCCAACTTTAGGAAAGATTGGTTCTTTCTTAATTCCGGCGTCTTTCATGGCATCTGCCAGTAGCTTTTGACCACCTGCTCCATCTATTACTACATTTTGTAATTCAGCTTGTTTCAAGAAACGAATCAGCCATCCTAGCCCATTTCGCTGTGGTTGACAATCTATACTTTCAACAAAGATTAAATCATTTGTCGTTTTAACCGCAATACTTAATGCAACATTTTTTCCATCAGCACCGAAACGAATGCCAGCATATAACTTTCCTTTGAACTTAGGCAACTTATCAACCTGTAATTCCTTCCATTGTGATTCGCTGATGTCTGATTTCAGATTTAACTTAGTCCAGTATCCTAAACGCTGAATGTTGAAGTCCAATTCATCTTCCCCAATTTCATCACGTATTTTACGTTCTGTTAGAATCGTGCCTAGCGATGGATTTGTCTCATACCAAGTCTCTACATCATTGACATCTGTCATGCTTTCGACTGACCATTCTGCCCAACCTGTATTACTGGTCTTACCTGCCAATGTATTCTCTCTCATGTGCGTAAATACTGTACCCGAGGATACCATTGTAGGTGGTGTACCGCAGAATATCGTCTGTGGATTTGGAGATGAAGAAACAACGTACTTCAATGTAGTCTCTTGATCGTTCTGGTATTCCTGTGCCTCGTCAATGATAAGCAGATCATATCCTTCACCAAGTCCACCCTTAGATGTTCTTGTTCTAAACGATGCAAGTCCACCACCTTCTATCATCTCGATTTTTTCCAATCCATATTGACGAGTTACTATGAAATCTTCTTTTTCTTTGTATCCAGCTTTGACCATAATGTCATATAGACGGCTAAAGGCTGAACTAGATGTTGGCGTTCTGTGCGCTGTATGTAGGATACGTTCCCCTTTAATTAAGCCATAAATCTCTCGTATGGTAATAACTTCGTTCTTGCCATTTCTTCGTGATACAGCATATCCAAACTTTGAATGTACCCACAGTTCTTCATCATCATAGGAAAGTAAGTCATAGATTAATAACTTCTGCCAGTCCTGTGCTTTACGTTTTGATTTTTCGTATAGTGCGATTGCTTCTTCTCCATATGTCTTTTCATATGGCAAAATAATGGATTGAGTTGGTGTTTGGCGACCTAATCTTTTAGGTTCTGCCATAACTCCTCCTTATCCATTTTCTATCTTCTTTGGTGGTCTGAATACTTTTCTCATTATTTATCCTCCAAAATAATATAAGACTTTTATATGCATTGACTTTCTCTAAAAATCAATTATACTAAGGGTAATGATGGGTCCTGCTCCGGTTGGAGGAGGGGCCATCATTTTATGTTATTTATTGTTTCGGCAAAGAATAGAAATAATAGATCGCTTCGTTTAATAATTACACTGTTGTAATTTAATATAAATAAAAACATCGTAGAATTTACGATGTTTTATAGTCCTATTCAAACTCCAGAAATCATGCCTTGAAGTTTATCGCCTAACTTCGCATATAAATTTGCCAGTTTTTCATTCTTTTCGACATTACACGATTCTTCCAAATAGACTTCATCAGCAATTTGTAAAAGTTCATCATCCTCATATTCCCTATTTTCAATTGAAATCCCAATATCATAGAGTAACTGTTTTTCAGATTGTTCAAGTTTTACTTTCATAATCTTTCCTCTTCATTAATTTTTCTACAAGTTTCGTATGTGTCTTATGAACGGTAGTTATTGTACCATTATCTGGATTTAAATATACTGTAGCATTTTTACCAATAATTTGAAATGATGATTTGCCATTTTTATTAACTTTAATATCACCAATTTTTAAACTATGTTTGATTGCATCTGTAATATCAAATGGATTCATTTTTCGATTATATGCTTGGTCGTAAAAGTGTCTACTTATTTTTTTGATTTCAGTATCATTTACCCTTGCACCTACGATTTTTCTTAATTCTCGACTGACCTTTTCCTTATACTCCGCTTTATATTTCATTGCTTCTGCCATCGAAATCCTATCAGCAGATTCATTTCGACTCCATTTATTTGTTTCCCAATCACCTTTCCCCTGAATGACCACACCTCTTTTAGTACGGTATGTAATCACACAACCGCACCCCGGATGTCTTTCAAACATTCCCATGTCATATGCTTCATCGTATGGAATATCAACACCACAACGGTCAAGACACCACTGGCATACTTCGCTACCGCCTTTATCGGTTGTATGAATGCCTACGTCGTCATATTCACGAGAAACCAAAACGTTAATGCCGGATTCATCCATGAATTTAGCACTTCTTCTACCTATTTCGTCAACATAGTTTTGAGAAGCAGAAATAAAAAGATTTTCTGCAACATTGAGGGCATCATCCACATTATCATAGTTATCAAACTTTGAAGAAATACTATCTACACATGTGTTGTCATATGAAACTGTAGCAGGTTTTAAATTGACCTTTGCGGCTTCGTATATGACATTTTGTGCCTGCGACGCTACAGTCATGACATCTTGATAGTTTGCTTCCAAAATAGGATTTAAAACCGCCTGAGTAACGGTTAAATCGCCTTTGCTGACTTGTGAGATTGCTTTTTTTGCCAACTGCCCCGCGCGTTCACTATACTTTTGAGCCGCTTCATAACTTGCTTTGCCACTCTCAATCAATTTTCTAAGATGTATAAGTTCAGTATCGTTCTCAATCAATCGCAAATATACTGACTTTGCTTTCTGAGCAATATCGCCCATTAGAAGTTATCTCCGTCAATGCCGAGAATATCTCTCATACTATCATTACCGATATATCCGGGAACTGCTTGATTAACTTTTAGTGCGGCGTCACCTAATGCAGCGATACCAGAGGCATCAGGGGCATAGATTGGTTCCCATAACGGCTTTGTTTGATGCATTTGATTCCGCTTATATGGATACTTATCACGCACACACGCAGCCAAATATCCGGTATTTAAAAATCCCGCGCCAAATGAACGTTGTGCTTTTTCTGCTATGGATTTTAAATTCTCATGAGAAGCTCTAATTGCTTCGTAGCTTGTAGGATTGGACGATGAAATACCGAGATCATCTAATGTCAATCCTGTTTCAACTGTGAAAAGAGAAGCATATTCCTTTATTTCTTCTACGTACGGCGCCAATTGTGCTTGCGAGAATTGACCAAGTGTAGGAATGCTACCGTCTTCCCCTTTATTGATTTGCAAGAAGTCTGATATCGCTGCTCTACCTGTTGCATTAATCGGCTCAGCATCAGGTTCCATCCCAAGTAAATATTTTTGTGGGAATGAATTCACTTCAGAACAAATTGCCATATTCATTAACGCATCCTTTGCATTATTCTGATGACTCATACATGCGCGACTAATCCGAGAATGGCCAAACGGGCGTTTTGCATCAGGACGATTCACGATAGGAACAAGCAACGGATATGGAGCCGTATTGTCTACTGAATATGGATCTAATCCATTTTGATAAATGACCATTTTACCTGGTATAAACCAAGCCTCAATCAAGGCATTGCCTTTATCGTCTCTTTTTAATACCGCATATCCTTCGGTTAACATACCAGTAATCGGATCTATAATACCTGTGGCATTTCCGCCGTCGATAACCTGCAATCTCGGAAAGCCCGTATCATCTTCGGAGATATAAATAAAATTACACGAAGTAATAAGCGCACCTAAAATAGCGGAGTCATAAAGAACATCGCTATTATTCATTTCAAAGATTTGTTGCATATTAAAGTTATCATCTTTGAAACCTCGAAAACGCAATCTATCAGCCATTGAATCGACTGCCTTAGTACACCAACCAAGCGTAAACTTAAATTTATTTTGTAGTGCGACTGGAACCATTAAATTTCTAGGCTGATGTGAATCCTTCATTTCGTAATAACGGTATCTGGTCTCTACTCTACTTCTTTTAGCTTCTAGTTTACGGCGTAAATATTCAATCCCTTTGTAATCTTCCATTTGGTCTCCTTCCATTAAAAAAATGGCTATTTTACTAGTCACTTGTAAAAAAATTGATGTTTCAGCGAGAAATATTCGCAGTAACGGGCGTATGTTGCGAAACACATGGGGGTAGGGGTCTACCTCCCCCTTATGTTTTATATGACTTCCAATCTATTGATTGAGGTAATACTCGATTATCTATACTTTTATCTGGTATATATTTCTTGTTTATCACTTTGTCTGCCTTTCTTCTGTTACATGATAAGTGGGCCAGTTGTAGATTTTGTAAATCCGATGGGTGTCCGCCCTTTGATATAGGTATGATGTGGTCTACCGTCGGACTCATCGGGTCAGGAAACTTTAATGAGAAATCTACAGGCTTACCACATATCGCACAGATTGTTTGTGTTGCGTAAATCGTCTTTTTGTTCTTATCAAAGGCAGCTCTAAATGTTCCATCCTTATCGGGACGATTTCTTGCATACTTTTTTTGTCCCACACTATCTCCTTCCTAGGCTCTCTTACACAAATTAGAAACTACCAGCCTTGCTCATGACAAACAATGAATTTTAAAAAAAGAATTAAATAGGCATACATACGCTGGTAGTCTCAAATCTGTATAAGAAAAACCACGAACATTTCTGCACGTGGTTCTTGCCCTATGCCCATTATAACATCAATTTTCGTGGGACATGTCCCAAAATTAAATCAATCTATGCTTTGGATCTACAGCTAAAATAAAAAATATATCTTCTAAACAGAAACCAATAAGAATATGCTCACCATTTCCGTTTGGTTTTAAGTGTAAATGTATCAATTCATCCTTCGCAATTGATTGAACAGATTCAGGAAGAACATTTATTAAATATTTGTATTTTTTATAATCAAGATTACTTCCATTATTATGAGATGAATACATCCTCAGTGCATCACTGATTGATGTCTGAGTTGAAAAGTCAAATATAAATTTTTGAAAGCAATCAATGAATTTATCCCTATCTGTTCTACTATCACTTCTAATTTCATCTAACGCATATTTAATACATTTATTTGATTGATGTAGAAATCTCAAATCAACCATTGGTTGATCTTCAATAGTCTTAACAAATCTATCTTTTTGCTCTTTAAAATTTGATATCTCTTCTTTTAACTTATTTTTAAATTTAAATGAATTCGGCATATTTTTCAGAATAGTATTTAATAATTGCATCAGAAGTAATCTCGTTTTGAGATGAATCAAACATACGCAATCCTTTTCTTGCATTTTTCCAAGGATCTTCTTTATGGGTCAAAGATTCAAGTTCATCGGCCGTTAAATCTCCATAAGCGTCCCAAACAAACTGAAGAATTCTTTTTTGGTCACCACTCAAATTTTTATCTAAATCTTTTTTGACAAGGCTTTTGAACTCTTCTGCAATCATAATATCTCGCCAACCAAATTTTTTTAGCTCATCGTATAGTTTTGGACAAACAGGACCGTGCACCCACGCCTCAAAACGAATTTCCGGAACAATATCTTTTCCAAGTTCAAGTAAACTCCAAACTTCAGCATAAAAACAAAGTTTTTGGATTTTTTTATGGCTCATTTCAGCTTTTTCAACAAACCATTGAGCCACTAAAAGAATATCTGAATTTGGATGGATTTTAGCATCTTTTGCTGAAAATTCTATTTTCATAGCAAGCCTCCATATATTTATTCCACATATACATAAAGCAAGAAACATCCAATATTGATTATCTCTTGCTTTCTTTTCTTAAAATTCACCCATAATATATCATATTTTGTGTTTTTGTGTTGCAAATTTAATTTAATATTTATTCATTTTAATTTCAACAACACCTCATTTATCCGTCTTGCCATTGTGCTTTTGGTTACATAATACATTTCAACCATCTCCCTTAAAGTCTTTTTGTACTTATACCTTTGCTCAATCAACTTCAGCTCCTCATCAGATAATCGATTTAATCTTTTTTGAATGCGACTAGTCAAGTAAGTTAAATCTTGCTTTTTCCTAATCAACTCGTCTTGTTCCTCAAATAACTCAAGCAGATTGATATCGCTATAAATCCTTGTTCCCCGTTGATACTTGGCTTCCTCTAAATTTCTGATTGGTGGACTGTCAACCGAAGTTAACTTGGCGTCAATCTCGCATATCTTTTCTTGAATTATTTCTATCTCATGAAGATAAAAATAATAGCTTCTAAGTTCTCTATCAACTTGTTGGATAACGTCACGGTCATCGTAATAGTTATTCATCCCTACTCCAATCTACTGCTTGCCCGCAATTTCTTGAACGCAACAGAACAATACTTATGTTGCATAATTTTAATTTTCATTTTTTAAACAAATTACTAGTAAATAACTAGCATTTTTGATTGTTTCCGTTTTCTCATATGCAACATAAATTTGCATGTTGCATTAAGGCTTTTTAATACCTCGCTAAATGGTTGATTTTTCCTCTGAATTTTTCCACATCATTTTCTTCCAAACAAATATATCTTTGAGTTTCTTCTGCCGAAGAATGTTGTAACAATCTTTGAACTAACAGAAGATCATGTGTTTCATCCCAAATCCAACGCCCATAGCTTTTTCTAAGCGAGTGGCAACCCACCTCATATTTGATGCCTGCTTCTTTGGCTAATTTCTTAATCCAACGCCATGCCGTAACTCTACCGATTGAATCTTTTGTTTTTAAATCTTTCGGAAATAAAAACTCATATTTAGTGAACCCAAATTCTTCAATATACTCTTCCAAAATGGTATAAACTTCCGGAGAGAGTATGTATTGTTGCCGTTTTCCCGTTTTGTGTTCCGTGACCGTAACTTTACCACCGGCATAGTCTCTTGGAATTTGTTCAAGAAGCGTGTTTATTCGGCACCCTGTGTTGACTCCTAGTATAAGGATGATATAGTTCCTGTACCATCGGAAATAGCCTGTAGAACGCTTCCTATACGCGTCTCTGTGGACAAGGCATAGTCGAATCATCTCTGCAAAGTCATCACGATCAATCGGCTTAACCACTTCACGCCCATTTTTTGAATCTGTCTTCCGCTCATAAGTTGATTTATGCGGATGGAATCTTGAATAATATCTAGCCACTTCTAATACCCCCTAATACTCTCTGTTTCCAAATAGCCACTTTTTTATTTTTTTAAAGTAACAAACTTGTTTGAATATTCTTAAGCATTTTTTCTTTTGCTTGTTTGTAAAAATCTTTTTTGATTTCAAAACCATAGCATGAACGATTAATTTCTGCACAAGCTCTTAGCGTTGAACCACTACCAGCACATGGATCGATCACTACATCCCCCTCATCTGTAAATATTTCAATCAATCTTCTAAGCAGAGGAAGTGGTTTTTGCGTTGGATGAATATGTGGCGTTTTATTATCTCGTGGGTATTTGAACCAGTTAAACACCATCTTTCCATCATTATTGAATTTTGGTAATTTATCCCGGTATAGAACCACTGCATATTCTGTGGCACCAACAATTTTCATGTTCGCTTTTAAAACTTGACTACTATAGTCTTTAATGAAAAATAAAGGATATGAATTATTAAACCCATACTTTTTCCCCTGTTCTATAACTTCTTGGATTTGCTCGAATGCACAAAACACAATCATGGCTGGTGATTTCCCTTTTTCTTTCGGCTCTTTAATTAACATTTTTGAGCAAAAGTGCATATACTCCGGAATTCTAAAATATCCCTCCGTGTCAAAGAATGAGCTTTTAGCTAGTTTACTTTCTCCTTTTGAATTATCACCGTCTACATACCATTGTGGATTACTAGCATAGGCTTTTTCTGATAAATTGTACGGTATATCGGCTATCACCAACTGAGCTTTTGGTATTTGATACCGTTTGTAATTTTGAAAGCTATCGTTAAATAACTCTATTTTCTGTTGTCTCATATTTTTTTATTCTTTCTTTACTTTCATAATTTTTTCTAATTCTTCATCCGTTAAGGGATTATCTGAGTCAAATTTCGAACACCACCACTTAACTATTGAATCTTTGCTACAACCACCTTTTGAAAATATTTTTCCTAGTTCAATCCCACTTTGCCTTTTTTCTGAATAACTCTCATATCCTCTCAAGTGTGCTTTTATTTCTCTATCACTTGTTTGGTTGAAAAGATAATTTGTTAATTCTTCAAATGAACGTAGATGTTTTGTTAGCATCACATGTCGAATTTCTTCGTCCGTAAAATCTTGCAGAATACTTTTAACATCAAATTGCGGATTTCTTTTTTTGAAATAATAAATTGCTTTTTCACTTAACATCAGAATGGTAAATCCTCCACATTAAAATCTAGGGTTTGATTATCGTTTAAATGTTTGGCTTCTAATTGAACTCTACGTGTTTTGTATGTTGACTGCGGAAATTGTTTTCGATTCCAATTTCTAGCAGTAGCTTTCCAATCTTTCATAGGATTTTTACCAACTAGCCAACCGTTTGAATCGTAGTAGTTTATGAATTTCTCACAATCAACATTTTCAAGGTTTTCAGAATTGCAAAAGTCAATTAATTCTTGGAGGGTTGGTTTTTGGAAATTTTTTCTTTTTTCTTTATTTATTTCTTTTTTATTATCTATATCTATATCTTTATCTATATCTTTATCTATATCTGTGTAACGTAGTTCGTCACAATTTTGTAACATCGGCGTAACATTGTTACGCATTTTTCGCATACGTTCAGCCGCCCCCGTTTCACTTCCAACCAAATTTTTGAAATTTGCAATGCTCAAACAGCCATTTTCATCTTTATAAATAAGTCCTAAACTAACATATAAATTTAATGCGGTTCTAACTGTATCGATGTTGAAGTATTTAGTATCTCTTTGAATTTTTTCGATATCATACGGAATAATTATTTCATTGAGCTGCCTTTCTAATTTTCCGTTTGATTTAACCGTCATCAGGCATAGCATTTGATAAAGAACCACATATTCAGACCCATTTTTTTGGGACATCAAGAAATCAACTGCGTCACTTGTCATGAAATCTTTTTTAAGTTTTATCCAAAAATATTTTCTCTCTGCCATATTACTTATTCCTCCTTTTTAAAATATTTCTAACAAACTAGACATTTCTGTTATGCTTTCGTAATTACGAATGGTATGCTCAAGCTTTAAAATAGTCTGAAAGCTCTTGAAATTCATTTCTTCTAACTTTTCTTGTTTCTTTTTAAGCTTGAAATTTTCTTCTTCAAGAGCCATTATTTTCTTCTCTAATTCTTTTATTTTTTCAACATACATCCACCAATACTCCTCTCTTGCAAGCTAATGTCCTTTATCAACTTCGTTTGCATCTTCTGCCTCTTCCTTTTGTCTTCTGTTTTGACTCTTTAATCGTTAAATCAATACCCTCTAAAGCTTCTTGATATAGCTGTTCAAAAAACTCTAATGGCTGATTGATAAACTGCTTGGCACTCATACCCTCAAGCTTCGTTGTTAAATGTTTCATTTGTTCTCCTTGTTGAAATGAAATTCTATTAAATTCGCTAACATTAAGTATTCTTCTGCGAATTTAGTATTTTTATGAGTTTCTCTTACTTTTTTTCTAAATTCTTCTAAAGTTCCACAGAAGCATCCGCACACAACGCCTATAGACCCGTCTTTTTGTCTAAAAAAGCTTGTATGTCTGTATTTCGAACCGAAGCCTTTAACATATACATAATCTGCCTCACTACTAACCAAAGCGTCACCTCCAATACATGCGTTTCCATAGACCTTTGTGCCACCTCTAATACATGCGTTTCCATTAACCACAGCATTTCCATTAACCCTTGCGTTACCTTCAACCCTTGCGTTATCAATAACCACAGCATTTCCATTAACCCCAGCGTTACCTTCAACCCTTGCGTTTTCACTAACCACAGCATTTCCACAAACCCATGCGTTGCCTTCGACCCTTGCGTTTTCACTAACCACAGCATTTCCACAAACCCATGCGTTGCCTTCGACCCATGCGTTTCCATAGACCTTTGCGTTTCCATAGACCTTTGCGTCACCTCCAATACATGCGTTTCCATTAACCACAGCATTTCCATTAACCCTTGCGTTGCCTTCGACCCATGCGTTTCCATAGACCACAGCATTTCCACAGACCGTTGCGTCTCCACTAACCACTACGTCATTTTCAATAAAAGCGTTATCTTTAACCCGAGCATTATCTTTGACCCAAGCCTTACCGATTTGGCTTAAATCTCTTTCGTCTTGAATATAGCCGCCGTATTCTCCAGCCTTTACATTTCCAAAATCAATTAAAGCTTTGATTCTATGCAATTTGATTCCATTAAATGTCTTTATGTCTGTTGTTAATTGGTATTTTTTGTTCTTCATAAAACCGCTCTCAATTCCTTTCAATACAAGGTAAAATACCCTTGTTTTTTAACCAATCGTAGATAAACAATCTTCCTTTTTGTGTCCATGCTAAACTTGAAGCCGTTGCCGGCTCTCCACCCTTTGTGATTGGATAAGTCTTACTTCCCGCATATCCCTTGCCTGCATACTTGGCATATAAGAAATATCTATTACTTTGTTTGTATTGGATATTATCTTCAACTAAAAGACTGTTTAACTTGTGAGCACTAAAGCCATAATCCTTAGCAATCATCGTGGTTGTCAGCAAGTCCTTACATTGAAGCACTAAATCGTAATAGCTCGCTTTTGGTTGCAGAGTATCTATTAAGTCGCTCTTTTCTCTTAACTCAATCGCTAACGCTTGTTGATGTTCCACACTTTCAGCTAAGGCTCTTAAGGCACTTGGATAATCTTGCGGAATAAGTGGTTGCAACTCTTTGACTTGCTTTTCTAATTCATTGAATTTGTTGATATACGCTATCTTGAAATCGTTGTATCCTTGAATATTGAACATGTAGAGGGTGAATCCGTCTTTAGTAAGGAGATATTCTCTGTTCTTTTTCCCGTTACTAGCGATATATTCACCTGAAATTAGTAGAGCCGAAATGTCGGCTGTACTACTACTTTTTAAGTTGTCTAAGCTTTCCAAAACATGCTTATGCTGTTTGCCGAGTTCCTCCGCAATCACTCGGCTTGATACGACATAGCCGTAAATGTTATCTTTTTGAATTTTTACTAATTGTTCCATGTTTTAATCTCCTCTCTAATTTGAAATCCTTTAATAATTGATTCGCATAATTCCTTAGCAGTATTCGCTACCTTTTCCGCATCCGAATTTTGAACCCATCGTTGTTGGGAATAGCCATTCATCAAACACGCTACACGCTGTATATTCGTCCACTGATAGCTTCCGGCTAATTCTTGTACTTTCTTCTCATACTCATATTGAACGGCTTTCAGTGCCTTCCTAACGGGGTTTATCTGCTCTTTCTCCGACTTCCCCATCTCTTGTATGAGTTCTGCTTTGATTTGTTTTTTAAGTTCTTCAAATTGTTCTTTTGTTAGCTCCATATAAAAAGCTCCTTTCTTTTTTCGTTCTTTGAAAACACAAGGAGCATAGTGTATAATCTCTATGCACCCTTGCGGTGTGATTGTGGTATCGCTGTTACTTCTTGCCGGAAACGCAGTGATACCTTTTTAGATATTTTTTAGGAGTTTTTTATACACTTGCTACTTATATTTGTCGGTGGTATGTGCAAATTTTGCACATACCACTTCTTCATAAAGAACTGTTATTTGTGATAAAACATTTGTGATAAAATTTAGGTGATGTTTTAAACACATCACTTGTGTTTAAGTGCTAGTTTCTTGGATGGATGTAGCACTTTTTTTACTGCCTTAGAAAATACAAATGCCTAGTTTGAATGCTTTGTCACTAAATTTAATTGATTTCATGTTCTACCCTTTCTAAAAAAGTGTTAATTGTTCCTGCTCCTTATCGTGTCAGCAATCTTTCTATTGTTAAACTCCTTCATCAGCTGCCACCTCTTCTAACGGTCTTCTTACCGTTAGAAGAACGTTGTCTCTCTTCTGTTGTAAAGCGCCGTGATACTTGTTCTTTTGGCGGCATACGATGCAATTTACAACCATCCGTTAACGCAGCTAATATTTGGCTAAAAACAAAACCTGTTTCTTCCCTACAACCATACTCTCCAAGTGTTAGATCCATATGTCCAGAAAGAGCCACTTTAATAGCATCACCCGATGGTGTTATGTAAATGTCGACAATATTGTTGGTATTAAAAAGACTTTTTAAATCTTCTGATAAAATCCACATAGTAGCTAACAAATTCACTCATGTTTAATATCGCTCTTTTCCGGATCGATTTCACAAAGTGCAATAGCCTTAATGATAGGCATCAATTTTTCAACACTAGGTAACATTTCTTTTCGACAAAGTTTTTTTGGATTTACTATAATCATATTTAAAGCGACTTTTAGTTCTGGCTCTGTGCACAGGGCTAATAGCATAGCTAGTGTCTCAAAAGCTAAGTTTATAGGTTTACCTGCTATTTCGAATTTGAAACCTTTGGTTTCTTTTTGTATTTTAATCATTTTTATTTTCTCCTTTTTCTGTTAAAATAAGAGTGACTTTTTAAGATAGTCACTTAAGCGCTTTGGTCTTTCTGGACTGCGCTTTTTTTAATAACCAAGTCCCGCATATTCTTTGATTCTTTTTTCATCAATTCTTGCCCAGGAAACAAAATCTCCCGTGGGAACTTGGCGACGATACAGCGGTTGTTTGTACTTTGCTTCAAACCATTCACGAAATGCAGCAATCATTTCCATGGCTTTTTGCTGTCCGCAAGCTTCTAAAATTTGTACATCACGAACCGTTAAATGTGGTTTTGCTAAAATTGATAATTTTTCCTTGTTTGTATGCATATTTCTCCTTTCTATTCAGTTAGTGCCCACCAAATAAATCCCCAAATTGGAAAAGTGATGGTGAGTGTTACTATTAAAAATTCATAGATGTTTTTAAGTGATTGTTTCATGTTCTATCCTTTCTGTGTTCTCCTTTTTCCGCTATATACTGATGGCGGAGCGGAAAGGAGGTGAATAATAATGGCTAAAAATAGTAAAACTACTTCTGCTAAAGTTGCTTCAAAGGCATCTAGTATTCTTCGTGACGGAAGAACAAGTGCAAAATCAAAATCTGTTGCTGGTAGCGCTTTAGCGCAAAAATCCTCAAAGAAAACTAAGTAAATTGTTTTCTTTCAAAGTGCAGTACATGGCAGTTGCAATGCTTTGTACTGCTCTTTCATCTTCGGTAATATCTTTATTCCCTGATAAGTCCAAAATTGCATGTAAACATTCATGTATGAGCACTTGAATTTTCCTATCATCATTCAAATCGGAATCAATTTCGATAGTATCGTTTTGAAAATCAACAATTCCTCTCGTTATACCTGCCTCTCCTTTGCAGATGACCGGTTTTTCAACAATTTCAAACTTGATTCCGCAAATATATAAATGTTTTGGTAGTTTCATGGTTTATCCTTTCTTTGATATAATTTGGCTAAATAGTGAGGTGGCTAAAATGTTTAAAAACAACCATTATATTTATGGTTATAACGATGATGAAAAAAACGTTGAAATTACGTATCCGGAAATGTGCCCAGTATGTCATACCCGTGTTAGACCAAATTTTGTATATGGTCATTTAGATGATTCAAGCGACCAATATTTTTCCGTTCTCTTTTCGTGCTCATGTGGAAATATTTTTATGAGTAAATATAAGCTTGGTAATTGTTATTACGGAGAATACAGTTCAGAATATGCACTTTCCATTCCAAACGGTTTTGAGGGCGAAAAGTTTAATGAGCGCATAAATGCTATTTCAAAGGAATTTATTGAAGTTTATAACCAATCTTTAGAAGCCGAATCACTTGGATTAAAAGCCATATGTGGTGCAGGCTATCGTAAGGCTATTGAGTATCTTGTTAAGTCCTATTGCTCACTTTTAAATCCTGATAATAAAGAACAAATTTGGAATGAGAGTTTAGGAGCAACCATCAATCGTATTGAAGATGAACGTATGCGCGCACTTTATTTTGCTACTAAAGAAATCGGTAACGACCAAACACATACGATAATTAAACTTTCCGAAGGTATCCCTGAGATGAAAGAGTATATTATGGCATTAGTTGCTTACATAAATTTCGTAGGTCTTTCAAACATTGCAGCCAATAATTATCGTCGTGGATAATAACGATTTAGTATTTCTTTTTTAGCTTTATCGTCATCGTCATGATGAAGCTTTTTAATTTCGTCTCTCAATTCAGCAATTTCAATTCTCAAAGCTGTTACATCTGTAATCAATTTATCTAAAGCTACCATTTCTAATTGATTCATACATCCTCCTTTCTAAAGGGTGTTTACGGTTAAATCGTAATCTTCTGGCAAAAAAATTAGGTTGCTATATGGAATACCATATACATCTTCAATTTTTCTTAAAATAGGTATATCCGGATAGCTTTTTCCACGCTCATAATTACTTAAAGTATCTACAGATATTCCAATCAATTTTGCTGCTTCTACTTGAGTTAGTCCTCTTAATTCTCTTGCATATTTTAATGGTATTTTATTCAACTTTCTCACCTCCTTTCTACGCCCTCAATATAGGCTTACTTTGTATCATAATGTTTAACAACAATCACTAATAACGTAGCACTTAAAGCAACATTTATTACGGATAACGCAATATTTAACACTTCCATATTCTCCTCCTTTCTTTACTTCTATGAATAAAGCAATTATAATAGCCTTACTAGAGAGGGTTAGCTCTCTAGTAATTCAATCAACTTAACCACTAGGCTTAGTAGCGCTATTAGCAAGTTGATTATGGCTATGGAAATCGTTAGGGTCTTTTCAAGGTGTTTCTGACGATTTCTTTTTTTATTGCTTTTTTTCATCTCTTACCTCCTTACAATGTCTATAGTATTACGGTTTAACCGTAATGTCAACGGTTTTATCGTGATTTTTTAAAAAAATATTGTTTTTTTTACGGTGAAAACATATCCTTATACTAGGAGGTTAATCATATTATGAATAATAATTTGGGAAACAAAGAAACAATGGCTGATAACATTAAATATTACATGAAAAAATTTAATAAAAGCCGAATGGATATGTGCAACGCTCTGGGAGTTAAATACACCACCTTTACCGATTGGGTTAAAGGAAATTCATACCCTAGAATTGATAAGATTGAATTAATGGCTAATTATTTTGGAATAACTAAATCAGATTTAGTTGAAGTTCGTGACACCCTAACCGAAATACCAATGTCTAATATTGTTTTTGATGATTACTTCCCTCTCCACTATTATTCGGGGCTTTCTGCCGGTAGCTTTGAGGAGCTTCTGGAAGCTGAACCGGATAGCGTAGTTTATGTTCCTATCATCTTTCAAGGGCGTAAAAAACGTTTACATGCTTTTAAGGTAAATGGTACATCCATGAACAATGTTATCCCGGATGGCTCTATTGTGGTCATAGAAGACACGCACAACAACGCTATGCGATATTCCGACGGAACAATCATTATCGCCTTCATGGACGGCACAGCAACCGTTAAACGTTTATATTCAAGTGGAAATCAAATAATGCTCATGCCGGATAGCTCTGATAAAAGCCATATGCCCATCCTTATTACTCAAGAACAGCAATTAATTATTATCGGAAAAGTCATCTGGCATATGAACCCGGAAGATATAGCGGAGAAATGGTATTGATAGGGATACACAAAGAAATAAATCAATAAAGAGTTATCAAGATAAAAAATCCGACTGCTACCAACAGCCGGATAAGCAGTAAACCCACAACCAAGTGCTTTTACTGTACCCGATTTTAGCACAAACCATGCAGAAAGGAAGTGATTAGGATGGCAACTGCACGCAAATCATCAACGTCTAAGAAAGTTTCATGGGAAGCAAGATACTACATAAGAAAACCGGATGGCCGTCTGGCATATAAAATTAAAAAAGGATTTTCCACAAAATCAGAAGCACAGGCGTATGGCGTTTCTCATGAGCATGAATCGTCTATTTCTTCACGTACAACAATGTTACAAATGTTTGAATTGATGAGTCAGTCTAATAACGCCAATAAAACAACTACAGATACACGCAGAAACCGCCTTCTTAAGTACGCTGATACAATTATCAACCAACCAATGAATCGTGTAACCAAGGCTGTATTGCAGTCCTGGAGAAGCGATTTAGAAGTAGACGATCGAATAGCTACCACAACAAAGAACGATCTTATCGGCTTTGTAAAGCAGATTTTCGTATTTGCGTATAATACCTATGATTTCTATGATTCTGCAAAAGTGCTGAAGCCTTTTAAAAAGACGTTGGACGATTCCCACGAGATGCACATCATCACTCCGGAAGATTTTAACAAGATGATTGCCTTTGAAACAGATGAAATCATCAAGGCAATTCTAATTTTTATGTTTCGTACCGGATGCCGTAAAGGTGAAGCCAGAGCCCTGTACAAAGAGGACTATGATTCGGTTTCTAAAAGTGTACACATATATAAATCCATGCGACGTTATGAATCTTCACTCAAGACAACTAAAACAGCCGGCTCTGTGCGAAGAATCCCTCTGGATGATAAAACCATCGAGATTATTAAGCCACTGCTTAAACGCCACGGGAAATGGCTATTTGGTGATACAGCAACTGTATGCCTTAGTGCTTTACAGAATCATTTCAAGGCCAATCTAAAAGCGGCAAAGCTTCCAGATATGAGGCTGCATGATTTGAGACATAGCCATGTTTCTCTTCTATGGGCCAATCATGTACCAGTACCGGAAATATCAAAGCGTATCGGCCACAGTTCCCCAGCTCAAACAATGAAAACGTATGCCCACATTTTTGACAATAACCAAAGCGCTACTTTAGCTGTCTTAAATAGATTTTAGCCAAAAAAGTGCTAACGTTTTGCTAACGTTTTTGCACTAAACATAAAGAAAAGCCCTTAAAATGGGGCTTTTTAAAACTATAATGCCGCTTGGCAGAATTGAACTGCCCGTTCATCCTTACCATGGATGCGTATTACCACTATACTAAAGCGGCGTGCCTTTATATCTTAAACAAAGACAACATAAATGTAAAGGCTAGAGTATCTGTTTCAATAAAGAATTTACCTTAGAAACTGGAAAACCCATAATCGCATAATAATCACCATCAATCTTATCAATATAACGAGCAGCCCAAGCTTGAATAGCATAGGCACCTGCCTTATCTTTCCATTCACTACCTTTTAGATATAACTCCAATTCATCATCTGGTATTTCTAAGAAATAGACATCACTAACTGAAATGGCACTAAGCACTTGATTTCCTTTACGAACAACAACGGATGTATACACTTGATGAACCGAATTACTTAATTCTTGTAACATCCTTCTCGCATCCTTTACATCTTTTGGCTTACCAAAAACAAGATTATCTTTAAGCACAATTGTGTCGCTCGCAATGATAATCGCTTCTGGTTTTTGCAAAAAGATAGCCTCCGCTTTTTCTTTAGCAATATTCAAACTATTTTCATTTGGTTTTAAATTTGAATACCACTCCTCTTTTGTGTTTGAAACCATAATTGAGAATGGTAAGCCTAAAGTTTCCATTAATTCTTTTCGGCGTGGGCTTTTAGAAGCCAATATAATCTCTTTCATAGACAAGTGTTCCTCTTTCTATCCATGTAAATGCTATAATAAGGATAATGTAAGTATACAACAGGAGGTAACTATGAATCATCAAAAACCAACACTCGTGATACTAGCTGCAGGATTGGGTAGTCGCTATGGCGGTATGAAACAAATCGATGGCGTTGGATCTCATGGTGAACCAATCATTGAATTTTCTATTTACGACGCAAAAGAAGCTGGCTTTGAACAAGTCGTCTTGATTATTCAACACCAACACGAAGCTCTTTTCAAAAAAGCTTTAACTGACCGCGTGGCGCAAAAAATGGATGTCCAATTCGCATTCCAAGACGTTAATGATATACCGGGGGAAGCGATTGAACGTAGTAAACCGTGGGGAACAGTACAAGCTTTACTCTCTTGCCAAGATATTGTCAAAGGTCCTTTCGCTATCATCAATGCGGATGATTATTATGGCAAAGATGCTTATCGAAGCATTTATCAATTCTTAAGTACAAAAGTAAGCGAAAATCACTACGCTATGGTAGGCTATCACATCAAAGAAACTGTCACCGAAAATGGTTCCGTCACAAGAGGCGTTTGTGATGTCAATGAACAAGGTTATTTAAAACAAATCATAGAAATCAAAGAAATCTATTTAAAGGATAAGCAAATTCACGCTAAGAAAGATGGTCAAGATATTCCACTAGATAATAACTGTTTGGTATCAATGAATTTCTGGGCTTTTCATCCTTCCATTTACGCAAAACTCATGCCATTATGGAAAGAGTTCGTTGCCAAAGCACGCATTGAAAATCCTGAAAAAGCTGAGTATGTTATTCCAACAGCGATTGGTCAATTGGTTCAAGATAAGCAAATTCAAGTAGAAATCTTAGATACAAGCGACAAATGGTTTGGTATAACTTATCAAGAAGATAAGCCAATGGTTGTCAGAAATATTGCTGAATTAAAGAAAAATGGTTCCTATCCAGATGTTCTTTGGAAAGAAACCGATTAAGTGATTGAAAAATCACTTTTTAATTTTACGATGGAAGAGTTAAAACTTTCTTCTTGAATTCAAAACTATGTTTTGCCATAAAAATACCGACCTCCTAATCGTTAGATTTTGGTCTAACTTTTGGGGGTCGGTACAACATCGCTATGCTGTCTAACATTAGTATTGTTTGCATAAGATCCTTGTAAAAATATTTTAACCTCATAATCATCATTACTCTTCATCATCACTTCAAATGAAGGTGTCTCACTATACATTTTTTGAATGGAAGTCCTTTCATTAAATCCGATAGTTTTTAATGCATCAACTACCATTCTTATAGCATTTTTACATTGATTTTCCTCTGTTTCACTCAAAGGTTTTGCATATTTTCTTAATTGTTCTTCTGTGAATATCATTTACTACCTAACCCTCCTTTGATACCGTCATTTAACATCTATTCAAACTCAATCTCTTCATTCACTTTTTGGTGAATATCCACTCTATTAACAACATCAATTACATTTACTAGCCAACCATTTAATGTACAACTTCTGATAAATTCATCAATTCTATTAACCCCATTCATTTCTTTGAGTGTTACAACAACACCAAACCTAACTCCTACGCCATCTTGGGGAGCTAATCGGTTATTTGTCTTTACTTCCATACCCCAGTTCTTATTTCTATAAGAATCTTTTGGTATCATTCTTTTTGTAGCACTCTCTGCGATATACTTTACGTTATCCCATTTTCTAAACTGTTTTCTGGCTTCAACTTCCAAAAGATAATTTTTTTCTCCATCTAATGTGTCTTCTGTATTCTGTTTATCACCCTTAATATCCTTGATTTTTTTATCATCTCCTATTCGACCAAAATGCAAATTCAATTCTGTATTTGTATAGTCAACACCTTGCAATCTATCACACAATGGGAAATAACACATCGTAGCCTTCGCAATATATGGATACTTATTATCCTTTAGAGGAACTGGAAAATCGTAGTTATAAGTATTCCATTTTTCACTAATATCTGATACCACAAATTTTATTTCATCATCTTTTGTCTGAATAATATCGTTTATATGAATTGGTACAACTCCATGCCCATATAAAGCAACTTCCTCAGGAGTCGGTTTTTCATCCCAACCTCTTGCAGCATCAATAATCATGGCTTTTGCAACTTCTCTATTAAGTCCTAACACATCAATTAAATAAGATAATTTTCTCGCAATCCAAGGTGCAGCATAAGAAGTACCAGCAACACTTGCAGCCCCTAAAGGTTCACAAACCCTAATGTACTCTTCTTCACTGCCACCATAATAGCTCACATCAGGCTTTGCAAAGAAAGATAATACTAATCCTTTACGAGCATATTTAGTAGACAGACCATTCTTACTAACCGAATTTACAACTATACTATTAACAGAATCTGCCGGAGATCCTATTTTTACTATATCTGCACTTGGTTTATTTGTTCCTGCCACAACAAATATTACATTGTTTTCAAACTGAATTTTATCTAATGTTGCAGCTTCAGCAGAAATAAAGTTGTCATTAATTTCCTGATTACTACCAAGTGAAATATTCCAGACTTTTATATCTGAATTATTTACTACAATACTCTTTATTTTCTTTATTATTGAAAATGAAGAAAATTCAGCACCTACCGCTACTCCAAAATGCCTAACCTTAAACCTTCCACAGCCATCATCCAGCCAAGGATTTAATCTTGCTCCATCAACAATAATGGAAGATACTGCTGTACCATGATTATAATCTTTTGGATTTTTTGGTATATCTTCTGAGACCATATCATGATATTCAACCCAATCACTAAAATAAACACTTTCATCAAATAAGGTATCTATCACCCCAATTGTCGGTTCAATAGTTGGGGATGGTATAGTTACCATTTTTGTTTGATACTCATTGATAAAATCATCAGGTGATAAACTTGACAAATCAACGGTTGCCATTGAAACAAGATAAGGAGCTTTTTCGAAAAGTAGTTCTACCTGCTTTTCATCTAAGTAAACAGTTTGATTATCTAAAATTCTGCTACTTAAAATATCTATCCCTAATCTTTCAAATAATAATTTTGTATCTTTTCTTACATCATACAAAGTTATAATACTCTGTTTTACATCTATCGTAGGTGACTCTATCTCAAAAGAATCGATATACGATACATCTGCAATCACCTGTTTAAATATGGACATACTTACAGAAAGGTTTTTAAAAACTTCTGAATTAACAATACTTTTGTCTTCAAATTTGCTCTTGCTGATATTTCCTTCAAATTTTTGAGATAATATATTTGAAGTATTTACAATTAACTCTATGCTTTTAGTTAAATCATCCTCATCAAGAAAATACGTTATTATATGCTTACTCTTATCTAAATTAAATTTTGCTCCAACAATTGCATCATTAGAAGTCGTCCCTTTAAAAAGTCCTGCAATTCGATTACTTTTCGCAACAATTTTATTATAATAAACACTAATTAAAATTCCTTCAAACGGCTTTGTTTCTTTATCCCAAAATTCTTTAATTTGGCTTAACTGAGATTTTAACCTTAACAAATGCTGTGTGCTAACATCATTTTTTCCATTCATGGCTATACCTCCACGCATACCATTTTTACTGGCTTGCACAAAGCGCTTACCTCTTAATTCCAAGACATTATTCACTGCCTACTTCCTCCTTCTTTAACTTTCTTGATACAGCACTTTTAGACTCTCCTTTTAATTTTTCTATTTCTCTTACAGTAAAGCCTTCTTCATGAAGTTGGCTTACGTCCTTTTGATCCAAGTTTCCTATCAAACTATTGTACAATCTTTTCAAATAATCATACTCAGAACCAACATCACTAAATGCAAGTGATGTTTTTATAATGTTTTTTAATTCTCCAGGATAAGGTATTTTCTTTGCTATCTTCAATATTTTTTTAAATAATCTTGTGTCCTTGGATATTCCTTTAAAATTCTTGATAAATGAAGAAAAATAATATTCAGCAACTTCTATTAAATCCTCATCACTATACCTATTGAAATTAATAACAGCATCAAATCTCCTAATTAAGGCTTTATCAAAATTTGAATATAGATTAGTTGTTGCAATAAGTACAATCTCTTTATTAAGGTCTGTCAATCTATCTAATTCTCTTAAAATTGTAGATGTTACTCTTCCCATCTCTCTAATATCATTAGAATTAATTCTATCCAAAGCAATAACATCAATTTCATCAAATAAAACCACAACCTTATTTGCATTTGGAAGCATATTTATTTCTCTAAATACCTTTATTATGTTTTTATTAGTCTGTCCCAACTTGCTATCTATCAAGTTTTCAAAATCCACCCTAAAAAGAGATCTATCCAATAATCTTGCAACATTTTTGGTTGCTTCTGTTTTCCCACTTCCCGGTAATCCTTCAAATAAAAATTTATTAATACCAACATTATGGTTTACAGCGTTAATAATACCTTTTATATCTTCTGTTATTTCAAGTGGTAAATTTAAAGCCTCTAAATTTCTTATTTCTACTTGTTTTAAAAACTCACTTTCAAAATCACTACTTTGTGGTGAATATAAATTTGATTCAGATATTAACCCCATAATATATTCGGATAACTGATAATCTCCTATGCTATCAAAATATCTTGCGATTGCTATCGCCTCATTCCTAAAGGAATTTTCATTCCTTTCCACATGGTATTTTATTAAATTCAAAACATTTTGTTTTTTCATATTTCCATACCTCCTATTTTTTCATTATTATATCACAAATCGGGACAAATTTCTATATTTATGGGACAAATATTTAAAATTTTAATTTCTGTATGAAAGGGTATATTAGCGTTCCTTCATGAATAAAAAAGAGCCGGTGCAGTTCATTTGACCTTGCATAATGGTACGGTTAAAGCGTTCTCTCCAATAGTCGAACTTGGCACAGGCTGTCGCTTCAGGATTTTTATCATAGATACTTAACTGACTTCTAAAGTCGTATCTTTAATCGTTTCCGACAACCTTTAAGAGCTTCAGATATTCTGCTTTACTATGAAGCACATCTTGTTTTACAAGCTCCAAAATGTTATGAAAATCATTTATTCGCATTTTTACCTCCTTCTTTTTTCCAAACAAAAAGGTGGTTAGATTTTTTACCGACCCCCAAAAGTCAGACTTTTTTAGCGTAGCAGTTTATATGGCTGCTCCAACCATCGGTATTCCGTATGGACTAACTAAAAATCCAATAATCAATGCTTCGATTCCAATGGTAACTTCTTTTTGCAAAAAAGATGCTATTGCTCCAAATATACAAAACATCATCAGCAAGTATAACAATGCTGTTCCTATGCTGATCAGGAATGTTAGAAATGCAGTGAGAATACTAAGCAGCAAACTGATTGGAAACAAGATTATTTTTATTATCCACCTAATCATTTCTTATTCCTCACTTTCCAATCCATTCCTTGTATCTCCACACACCATATCAATGCAAACATTCACATCAATATAATTTTTCAGGACTTTTTTTCGTCCTCCATCGCCATCTTCATTAAAGACATAATGCTTGTAAAACCGCTTAAAATGCAGGATTTTCACGATTTCACTCTTTGTATCAACGCTATGCACTCCACATGTGTTGTCATCGGGAATAAATCAATTGGCTGAACTAATTTAATCTTAAATCCCATCCCCTGTAAAATCTCTAAATCCCTTGCTAAAGTACTTGGGGCACAAGAAATATACACCATCTTCTCAGGTTTCATCTTTTCAATTGACTTCAATGTTTCTAATGAACAACCCTTACGAGGCGGATCCACAATCACAATGTCAATATTTTCCTTATTCCCAACAATCTTCTTAGCTCCATTCTGCGCATCCATACACCAAAATTCCAAATTATCACACTGATTTAATTGTGCATTTACTTTCGCATTCTCAATCGCTTCCGGCACAATCTCAATTCCAATTACTTTTTTAGCCTTCCTAGAAGCCAAAATACCAATCGTCCCAGTCCCCTCTCGTGTCAAGCGAATGACACAAAATATATTGTCTATTTTTAGACAACAAAAGAGAGTGATTTCTCACTCCCTCATGTGTCTATTTCCATATGATTTTCTGAACGATGCTGCCCTCACATAGAACAGAGTCAATGTACTTTTCCATTAGCTCCCTCGTAAGCTCGTTGTCCTTGACAACTTCAACTTGTTTGGAAAGTTCCTCTATTCTTTCCGATAGGCTTTCAAGTTCTTTGTCGATGCTCTTTTTAGTTTCTATAAATTTGAGCTTCGTCATCTTACCGAGTTTGTATTTTTCAAAGTCTGAAGTCTTTTTAGCTTCAAGTCTTGCGACTTGCTTTTCCAAATCTTTAATGCTTGTCCTATCCTTTTGCTCAGGTTTAACCTCGCCATATTTTTCTTTGATAAGAGCTAAAACCTGTTCCTCAAGCGTCTCAGCTCTTGAGTTCTTATGTTCCACATTGTTGCATTTACAAATTCTACAATGAAAATACCTGTGTACTCTTACGCTTCCATCAAGTCTCGGTCTTTTTGAGTGAACAAATCCCAAGATGTGATTACAAGTAGGGCATTTAGCAAAGCCTTGAAGTGGCGAATGCTGTCTCCATGGATAATCGGTATTCTTACCTTTAATAAAGCGTCTGCTTTCTTTTATGGCTTGAACCTTATCAAATTCTTCCTGAGAGATAATAGCTTCGTGATGGTTATACACCCTGCCCCATTCCTCTTTTGGATGAAACTTGAAGCTTCCAGGTGTCAGCACTGATTTTTCTTGCATATTAAAAACATAAGTGCCTGTGTAATTTTCGTTTGAGAGCATATCCGTTACAGTTCCGTTTGTCCAAGTAGGATTTTTTCTGTTTTCCGAAGATACGATTTTATACTCGTAGTCCATATTGGTAAGCTCTTTTTTACGCTCATTCGGTGTTGGGATATTCTCTGCATTCATTACGGTTGCAATCTTTCTGGTAGCCATTCCGCTTAACGCTAAGTCAAATACTTTTCTGACTATCCAAGCCGTTTTTTCATCAATGATAATATTGTGCTTATCAGCCGGATCTTTCATATATCCAAGCGGAGGACTCCAGGCAAGGAATTTTCCTTGCTTTTTAAGTTCCGTTGAAACCGACTTAATCTTCTGCGAAATATCCTTTGTATAGAAGTCATAAAGCAGTCCCTTGAACTGAATATCAAGGTCTGTTCCATTTCCTTTTTCTTTGGCACTGTCATATCCGTCATTTATGGCTATAAATCTGATACCGAGGAATGGAAAGATATTTTCAAGGTAATCGCCAAGAGCAATATAGTCTCTCATAAACCTTGATAGGTCTTTTACGATGATTGTATTTATCTTTCCGGACTTTACTTCCTCAAGCATTCTTTGAAAAGAAGGACGCTTTTCGTTTGTTCCGGTATAGCCGTCATCAATATATTCTTCCCTTTGAAAAGATTTAAACTCCTCATTTTTATTGAGATAGTCATTTAGATATTGCCTTTGATTTATGATGCTTTCGCTCTCGTCTTTCTTCATCTGATCTTCTACGGAAAGTCTGATATAAAGGGCTATCTTACTCATTTTCTGTACCTCCCATCAGCATATCCATATTAAATTTAAAAACCACCTCAAAGTTGTGATTGGCATAAGCGATTATCTTTTCTACAAGGCTGTGAATTAAATCGCCCGAAAGCTTTTCAATTTCCTTTGCCGAGAATACATCCTTTATCCATTTGAGTGATTTTCTCTTTTCCTTTTCAAGCTCTTTTGCCTTGTTTTCAAGGGCAATCACTTCATTGTTAATCGTTGCTATATGACTTAGAGCAATTTCTCTTTTCAATGAATAAAGCTCTCTGTCAATCTTTCCAAGGCGATATTCCTCATACGCCTTTTGAATAAGCAACTCTTCTTTCAGCACCTTATCTTTTAGCTTATCAATATCTTTTGTGGCAAGGGAAAGCCCCTCATCAAATCTCAAAGACACTCTTTCAATAAACTTTTTCTTACTTGTAGCTTTGGTAATAAACTCGGCTACTTTATCGCTGATAGCCTTATCTAAATCTCTTTCCATGACGAAGACACTTTTTTCTTTTTCAAGTGTTCCCGTATAGGTGTCATTTTGAAAAGAATAGTAAAGTCTATCCTGATTTTTACCGTATATTCTTGTTCTTCTAAAAAGCTCTTTGCCGGTGTTATTGTTGAAAACCAAGCCCTTATATCTATTTTCATAATCTCTTTCAAAGTCGTGCATTTTAGCAGCAAAACGATGATTTTCATATCTTTGTTTTCTACCCTCAAGCACCTTTTCAAAATCTTCTTTTGAAATAATAGGCTCGTGAGCATTTTCAAATACTATCTGCTCATTTTCCTCTACAAAATGCTGTTTTACACCCTTTGCAAGATTTTGCTGTCTTACTCCCTGCACCAATGTGCCTGTATAGGCTCTGTTTGTAAGGATTTTAGAAATAGTAGACTTATGCCACTGCGGTTCTCCCTCAAGCCTGTAAACTCTTCCGGTCTTGTAGTAAACCATACCTGTGGCATAGCCTTTTTTATTAAGGTGTCTTGCAACTTCATACTGGCTTTTTCCCTCAAGAGTTAAGCGAAACATCTCTTCTACAATGAAGCGAACTTTTTCATCTATCTCTAATTTCTGTCCCTCTTTTAACTTTACAACCTTATATCCATAAGGCGGAACAGTACCGATAAAATATCCGTTTTTTGCCCTGTTATGCTTACTTGTTTTTATCTTGACGGAAATATCTTTGGCATACATATCGTTGACGATATTTTTAAGTGTTACCTCAAATGACTTTTTAGAGTCTAAGTCCTTTACGGTATCAACCTTGTCATTAACCGAGATAAATCTAACGCCTAAAAACGGAAACACCTTATCAATCAGTCTTCCCATTTCAAGATATTCTCTGCCAAGTCTTGATAAGTCTCTTATGATAATGCAGTTTATCTTTCTGTCCTTAATATCCTGCATCATCTCCTGAAACTGAGGTCTTTCAAAATTTGTTCCGCTGTATTCATAGTCCGTATATGTGTTTAAGACCTTAATATTTTCTTTTAAGGCATATTCTTTACAGCAAAGCACCTGCGTTTCAATGGAAGAAGATTTCTCTCTCCATTCTTCTTTTCTTTCGGATGACAACCTTGTATAAATACCAGCTTTATAAAATATCTTGTCAATGCTATCCTCAGCTTTTTGAGCATATCTTTTGGAAGTCCTTGCCATCAGCAAACACCTCCCACTGCAAGTTTGGGCATATTCATTTCTAAGGTTTCACCATAAGCTCTGCCTATGGTAAATACTCTCACCTTATTTTCATCTGAAGCCTTACACTCGCATTTTTCACTGTCCAAAATTGCCTGCATTAGATTTACCGTTTCCATATTATTGAAGACAAAGTTTATGGCATTATCTTCGCCAATCTCTATGCGGTCAATAAAAGACACCAAGGATAATCTATTAAGCGTACCCTCTTCTACATCAGGAATAATATCGGAAACAAAACTACCCTTATCTTTAATTTTTTCTGTTAATTCTTCTATCGTTTTTTGTTTTGTAATAATCTGTTTCTCAATCTCCCTAATCTTTAGAAGATAGTTTTTTCTAAATCTCTCAAACTCTTCTGTAGTAATAAGCTCTTCTTCCAGGTCCATATAAAGAGAGCCTCTAAGCCTTTCATACTTTTTCTTTTCCGCATTTAAGGAGTCGAAATCAGCCTTGATTGTGAGCTTAGAAATATCAATCTTACTTACCTTTTTAAGAAGCTCATTATATTTTGAAAGATAATTATTAAGAGCATGAATGGTAGCACCTATTACATAATCTTCTTTAACGCTATGCCTTGTGCATTCGCCCTTGATGTTATATTCGGAGCATATATAAAAGATGTTGTAGCCGTCTTTTGACTTGACCTTTCGTCTAATCATCGGGCTGCCGCAATCTTTACAGTAAAGCATTCCAGACAGAATACTCGGATTTTCTTTTGAAGCTTTTACATCTCGAAGCAGCATTTTATTTGCCAGTGCAAATACGGATTTGGAAACAATGCTTTCGTGAGCATTTTCTATTATGATCCAGTCATCCTTTGCTACATCGACTTCTCTTTTGGATTTGTAATTGAGCTTTGCCGTCTTGCCTTGTTCTAAAACGCCAATATATACCTTATTGGTGATGACCCTGTTGACCATCTTAGCATCCCACTTGGCATCTTTTACGATAAAGCCCGTGTTAAAGTTATCGCCTTTATTCTCCTTGTGCCTGGACGGTGTAACCGTACCTATGCTGTTTAGAAAATCAGCGATTGCTTTTGAGGAATATCCCTCAATTTTCATATCAAAAATACGGCTGACAATATGAGAAACCTCCGTGTCAACCACAAGCTTATGCTTATTCTTACTGTCTTTCTTATAACCGAATGGAGCGAAAGAACCGATAAATTCTCCGTTTTTCCTTTTGACTTCCTTAGATGATTTTACTTTCATAGAAATATCACGGCAGTAACTGTCGTTGATAAAATTTCTAATAGGAAGTATCAGGTGGGTATCACTTACATCAGCATTGTCGCTGTCGTAATTATCATTTACGGAAATAAAGCGTATACCTTTTTCGGGAAATATCTTTTGTAAGTATTTGCCGGACTCGATATAATCTCTGCCGAAACGGGATAAGTCTTTTACGATGATTATCCTAAACTTGCCCGCGTTTAGGTCTTCAATCATATTCTTGAAGTTCGGTCTGTCAAAATTAGAACCGCTAAAGCCGTCATCTACATACTCATTAAATATGGTAATGCCGTTTTCTTTAGCGTAAGACTTGATGATTTGTCTTTGATTTGAAATAGAATTGCTTTCTGAAATATCCCCGTCTTCTCTTGAAAGACGAAGATACATACAAGCGATATTATTGTTCATAAGAACCCTCCTAAAATTTTATTTTGGCAAATAGTCATTTAGGAAGATTGCTTCTACCGCTTATATTGTACCGCACCCGGATTTTTATGTCAGCCCTATAGCTTTATGACCGACCTTAAAAGATGCATTTCAATAATATCCAGCAAATCAAGCTTTTCGCTCTTGCTGCTTGAGTAGGTTATCTTCTTCTCATAATTTTTCTCTATTTGCTTTTTATCTTCATTTTTCTTGTTTTCATTTTTCATGATCATAACCTCGCATTTAATCGAATATAAGTTTTTTGACATTGGTAGGTGCATTGGCTGCTACATAGGAATCTCACCTCCGCCCCCTGTTCCAGACGAGGCAGCTTAAACTATTGAAGTATCATTATCACCACTTACATCATCGAAATAAGTTGCCACACTTATCTTTTATGTATTCCTATCTGTCGCTCGTTTTCTTCTATCCTCGGTTTAGCCCCGGTATTCATTTGAACCGATTTTCATCAGCAGAAAAGTCTTGGCGTAGGTCATAATTCTCAGCAAGTGGATAAAGTCCTACCTTGGTCTATTCAGTTGTCAAAGAACAAATAGCTTTCGCTATGAGAGTTGCTTTTTAGTTTTGGGATAGAGATTTCTCTATCACGAAAGAAGCAAATTACCCTCTCACTATGTACAGTGAAAATTCGCCACACCTGGACACACTTTTTTCAAAATAAAAATGAGGAAGCGAAAACAAATTGTCTCCGCTCCCCCGTTAGTCAGATTAGATATTCCCTTCGAGCATCTTTTTAAGCTTTGCTAAAATCCTATCCCTTTTTCTGATAAGAGATGTCTTATGAAGATTAAGAGCTTTAGCCGCTATCCTTGTAGACTCATCCTGATAATAAAGTCTTTCTATGACTTCCCTTTCCTCATCATTTAATGAGTCAATCGCTTCTCTAACCCTGTCGATAAGCATCTTGGTTTCAACGATTTTTTCCAAATCGTAATTCTCATCGGCAATAGTATCCTCAAAGGAATATTCCGTGCTGAGGTCAGAAAAAAAGAGCAACTTGTTTTGTCTATCAAGTCGCTCTAAATATCTTTCCCTATTTGTAATTTGCCAGTAGCTTTTATAGACTTCTTGGTCTACTTCAATTTTTTCGCCTCCAACGAAAATATAGTATTTCTTATCCATTTTTTCCTCCGTGTTCTTTTGAATTTGTTTGCTTGTTAAAATCCAAAAGAAGCTGGAGGACTTCTTATTCTTTTCATAAGCCTCCTAAAAATGAGCGTAAAAAAAGACCATAAGTTTTTCACCTATGGTCTTTGCCCGTGATATTAAATTAGTTCCGTCCCACTATATACACTTTAACATATATGAAGTTCGCTTAGAGTCCCCTCTTTGTCCGATGATTGTCCGTAGGTACTCCGTCATTAGTCCGCAACAACTCCGTTTTTTATCCGCCTTTTATCCGATAATTTTTCTTTTAAATCTTGCAAAGTCATCGTCGGACAAGCTTTTTCAGGTACCAATAAAATCATACTGTCAGGCAAACCCTCAATGATATCTACGGTGTCATCATCTAACCTTTTCATAAGAAGAGCCACTTCAGCTTTATTCCTCAAATCATATATGGGCATTATCTTCATTTCTGTTCTCCTTTCGATTTTTCATCACTGATTTCTTTTAAAAGAGTCGGAAGAGCGTATCCCCAAAGTGCTATGCCCATAATGGCAATCGCTTCATTTTTCCGCTCGTAGAATGATGTCTTTTCTAATGCAACCTTTCTCATTATCTCCTCGTTTGAATGTTTATCACGGCTGAGATAAGAGTATTGAATTATCGTATAGTAACACTGACCGTGAACAGGATATTCTTTTAACCTTATCAATGCACTGTCGATAATATCAATCAGCCATTTCGTTTCAAAAAGATGTCTGACCCTCGCTTCAAAATCATCAAGGACTCTTTCTGGAGCAAAATTTTCCAGATATGAAAGTGCCTCTCCCAAATCACTCCCATAGGTTACTTCCTGCTCGCAGACAAGGCACTGTGCCGTATTTTTTACTGACCAAACAACATTCCTATATATCGAAAGTACGCTTTTGCTTTCAGTTTGGTCGGCAAAAAAGGAAGCTCATGACTCTCATAGAGCCTTTCCAATTCCCTAAGCATTTTTCCCTTCGCCATCTGCCCTCACCTCACTTTGTTCCCATGTATTTCTTCAAACTTACCGCAAAATATTTATTGCATTTAAGTTCTTCAGATGCTATAATAAGTGTACTCAAGTTCTATTTAATTATACACAAAGAAAAAGAGAAAAGCAAGTACCTAAATTCACTTTATGTTTTTTAGGTGAACTTAGGTTCAATAGGAGGATAAAATGAACTTTGGAGAAAAGGTGAGAAGCTTTAGAACCGAAAACGACTACACCCAGGACGAGTTTGCAAAACTTATCGGCGTAAGCAAAAGAACGCTGCTTTTATATGAGCAAGGGAAAAGATACCCGAAGCAAAAGGAAGTCTATGAAAAAATAGCCGAGGTGATGGGCTGCGATTATAACTTTCTTATGACGGAGGAAGATGAATTTTTGGAAGAAGTTTCTAACAGATACGGCACAACGGAAGTTGCAAAAGTCAGAGCTTTAGCCGAGGGAGTAAGCAGTATGTTTGCAGGCGGTACTTTACCCGAAGAAGATATGGAAGAAGCATTCCAGGCAATCACAAGAGCCTACTGGAAAGCAAAAGATATTAACAAGAAATATGGTAAGAAGAAAGATAAATTAAGGTGAGCTATGACAAACGATTGGATATACGAAAAAGCCAATGCTTTGGTCAGAAAGCATTTTACTCGTGATCCTTTTGAGCTTGCCAAAGACCTTAATATTCATCTTGAAGTAATGAATAATATGACTCATCTTCTTGGAATGTATCAGGTCATACAGAAAAACCGTTTTATCTTTCTTTCCGCTGATTTACATCCAAGTATCAGGAAAGTTGTTTTAGCTCATGAGATTGGACACGACCAACTTCATAGAAATTATGCAAAGGCAAATGCCTTCCATGAGGTTTCTATTTTCAGAGAATTGGGATGCCATGAAATAGAAGCAAATATTTTTGCGGCTCATCTTCTGATTGATGATAAAGAAATCATACGACTTTTAGAAAATGAAGATGTATCGGATTGCTCCCTTGCTAATGAGCTTGGCGTGGAAATCAACCTTGTAAACTTGAAAATATCAGAGTTATACAAAATGGGTATACTTTCCTCTTCCAAGTACAATATCGAAAGACCGAGATCGGAGTTTCTGAAAGACTATAACCCTATAAGAGATAGAGATAATTCGACTTATTAAAAGCTCTCAAAGGACGCTGACAAATAATTCTATGCAGGATATAATAATTAACAAAACTCAATACTCGCTTAACGCTTAATCTACAAATCATTCTTTTGTAGCAAGCACAGTAAGTGTGTACACACTTACGGAAAAATTGATGAAGCAGACCTATACGGTGCTGCTTCTTTTTTATCCATTTTTAGCTTGTTAGGGAGAACCCTAAGACCCCGAAATACACCGAAAGGAGACAAAATTATGGCAAATAGAAAAAGAAATATACAGCTTAAAATATGCTTGAACGAAGAAGAAAAACAAATTTTTGAAAAGAAAATGAAGCTTGCCAAGTGCAAAACAATGAGTCATTTTCTAAGGAAATGCGTTCTTGAAAAGGAGATTTATCAGATTGATTTACAGCCCTTTGCAGATTTACAGGGACTTCTTTATAACGCTACAAGCAATATCAATCAGATTGCAAAACGAGTGAATTCTACAGGCATTATTTACAGTGATGACATAGGTGATATGAAAAAACAGATAGACCACATTTCAAAAGAGATATGGCAAATCCACGCTCTTCTTCTTGGAAGAACCGCTGAAACTGGAGATGATAAGTAATGGCAATAACGAAAATTCACCCTATAAAATCTACGCTGAACTTGGCAATTGACTATATAACCAATGCCGAGAAGACGGATGAAAAAATTCTAATCAGCACCAATAAATGCCATGCAGCTTCCGCTCATACACAATTTTTAAGGCGAAGAGAAGAAGCAAATGTTCGAGGTTCTGTACTTGCAAGACATCTTATTCAGTCGTTCTTGCCGGGCGAAGCTACACCCGAAACGGCACACCAAATCGGTCTGGAACTTTGCAACAGAATACTTAAAGATGAGTATGAATTTATCCTCTCTACCCACATTGACAAAGGACATATTCACAACCATATCATCTGTGCGTCCATAAGGTACGAAGTAAATCCATTTTAGCAAAATGGTAGAATAGTAGTTTTAATATCTAGGGTCAATAACTAACTTAGAGGAGAAATCCAAAGAGGACAATAGCACGTTATTAAAGTCATAAGTTGGATAGATATCATTCCACGACTGAATGGCGAGACCTAAAGTTGATATGAGGATAAAATCTAAACTGATTGAATGCCAGTCCGAGGAACATTTGTGGTGGTCATAACGAAAGATATCTATATACGTTATGTTGAGTGTGCCTATGTAGCGAAGATTAATGCATTAGGCAAAACTTTACACTCAATCCGCTTGCATAAGCATGAAAGGACGAAAAGCATATCCGACAATCAACGCTTGCTTTTTACTTCGATACTAAATGGAGATTACCTAAGTCAGAAAGCGAAAAAAATGCTATGGTTTTAAGAACCTGAATATCTGATATGGTAACGGAGCCTTCGTAGTAATCCGAGAGAGATAATGACTCTTACATGGTGAAGGAAGGCAGTTTATTCATTCAATTCAGAGGAAAGGAAGGTGCGAGAGGCACTATGAGAAATCCCAACAATGTATTGATTAGTTTGAGAAAACATTCAAAAGAAGAAAACTACACTTACAAAAGATTGTATCGTAACCTTTACAATACAGACCTATTCTTGCAAGCATACCAAAATATTTATGCTAACACAGGAAATATGACTAAAGGTGTAGATAATCAAACAATAAGTGCAATGAGCTTAGAAAGAATTAACAAAATCATTGATTCACTAAAAGATGAAAGTTACTCACCCACACCAACAAAAAGAGTATATATTCCAAAGAAAAACGGAAAATTAAGACCATTAGGCATACCAAGCATTGACGATAAATTAGTACAGGAAGTATGTAGAATGTTATTAAATTCTATCTATGATGAAAGCTTTGAGGACACATCTCATGGCTTTAGAGATAATAGAAGTTGTCATACCGCTTTAAGACAAATTCAAAATAGATTCGTAAGATGTAAATGGTTCGTTGAAGGAGACATTAAAGGTTTCTTTGACAATATAGACCATAACATTATGATAGACATTCTATCCAAGCGTATTGACGATGAAAGATTCCTAAGATTAATAAGAAAGTTTCTTAAAGCTGGATACATGGAACAAAACCAATATCACAACACCTACAGTGGAATGCCACAAGGGTCAATAATAAGTCCCATACTTTCAAATATTTACTTGGATAAGTTTGACAAGTATATGCAAAATTACAAGGAAAGCTTTGATAAAGGTAATAAAAGAAAGCAAAATAAGGAATATAAAGCTCTCTATGATAGAAGAAAAAGACTTGAAAATAAGTTAAGCAAGACAACCAATAAAATTGAAATAGATGATATTAAATCAGAAATTGAAGAGATAAACAAAAGATATTTCAATATACCTTGCTTAAATCCTATGGATGAAAACTTCAAGAGAATACAATATGTTAGATATGCTGATGATTTCATTATTGGCATTATCGGTTCTAAGGCAGATGCTGAAAAGGTAAAACAAGACATTGGTCAATTTATCAAATCAGAATTAAACCTCGAACTATCTGATGAAAAAACGCTAGTAACAAAATCAACAGATAGAGCCAAGTTCCTAGGTTTTGATATCAGAGTAACTCCTGGAAGTAATCATACAAAGAGGACAAAAGCAGGTATAAAAGCAAGAAACTTTGGTGGTCATGTAAGACTTGAGCTATCAACTTCAACAATACAAAATAAGCTAGCAGAGCTTGGAGCATTAAGAATTAAAAATCTAAATGGAAAAGAAGTATGGTTTCCTAAAGAAAGAACTGAGCTAATATCAAGAACAAACTTAAGTATATTAGACCAATATAACGGAGAAATTAGAGGATTCTGCAACTACTACAGAATCGCAAATAATTCTTCAAAGCTCCATAAGTTTAGATACATTATGGAATATAGTCTGTATAAAACATTGGCTTGCAAATATAGGACAAAGGTAACGGATATTATAACTAGATACCGCACTGATAAAGATTTTGGTATAAGTTATACAGATAAAAATGGTAATAACAAAACTCGTTTACTTTGGAAAGACAGCTTGGCTAGAAAAGAATTTCCCCAATGTGATAATGCTGATGTGATTCATAAGCAAAAATTCTATCTTAAGAAACCAACGCTAGGTTTAAGATTAAAAAATAATAAGTGTGAATGGTGCGGGAAAGAAACTAATAATCTAAAAGTGTATCAAGTAAAAAAGCTTAAAGACTTAACTGATGAATATGCTTGGCATGTTTTTATGAAAAGCATTAATAGAAAAACTCTAGTAATTTGTAATGAATGTTTTGAAAAAATTAATAACTCAAATGAAGAATAAATGGAAAGCCGTATACATCGAGAGGTGTACGTACGGTTTGGGGGCGAGTATCTAAAAACCTACATTAGAAATAATGCAAGGCGTTGGATACTTAGCCTACTTAATAATGTAAATATGGTAACGGGGAAATGCTACCAGTCCAACAAAAGAAGCTATCATCAAATCCGTTATCAAAGCGATAAGCTATGCAGAGAAAATAGCCTGTCAGTCATTGACGAATACTACGAAAGATTTAAGAAAAAGTATAGGACGAACGGCAAATCCTGGTATGAAAATGAGCAAGCTAAAAACGGAACTTCTTGGAAAAGTAAGCTCCAATTTGACATTGATAGAATGATAAAACAGTCAAAGGACTGGGATGAATTCTTAAAGAGGATGGCGGATCTCGGCTATGAAATCAAGTATGGTAAGCATATCGCTTTTAAGCACAAAGACAAGGAAAGATTTACAAGAGCAAAAACTATCGGAGAAGATTATACGGAAGAAAGACTCAAAGAAAGAATTTTAGAAAACGCTAATCAAAAAACATTCTCCGTTAAAAAGCGTGTCGGAAATATTATCGACATTGCTAACAATGAAAAGGCACAATCAAGCAAGGGATACGAATTCTGGGCTACCAAACACAACCTGCAAGTAGCATCAGATACTGTTATCTTAATGCGTGAAAAAGGCTTTAAGTCTCTTGCTCAGCTTGATGATTTTATTAAGAAAAGTGCAGACAAAAGGCAAAGCTTACAGGACAAAATTAAGTTACTTGACGAGAAAATAGCTACCCTTTCCACTACTATGGAGCAAGTACATACTGTTACGAAATACCGCCAAATTTATCAGGCATATAAGAAAGACCCTACTGACAAAGCCTTTGCCGGTGAGCATAAATCGGAAATTCTCTTGTACGAAAAAGTCCTTGCCGACCTTAAAAAGTCATACTCTAAAATGCCAAATTCCAGGCAGATTTTTGAGGAACTTGAAAAACTGAACGAAAAAAAGAATACCCTTATGCAAGAGTATTCTTCCTCAAAAACCGAGATGACCGAACTGTATCAAATTAGGAAAAACTACGAGAGATATATGGGGAAAGAGATGGAGAGATAGTAATATAAACGATAATTTAGAGCAGCAAATGCATCTCATTTTTGAAGATATGATGGCTAAAGCAACAAATAATAAAATTAAAGGTGAATTTATTGTTGCTAAAAGCCTTACACAAGTTATAACCGGTAAAGAAGATGCAAATTTTTCTGTATCAAATGGGAAATATAAATTTTTTACCTGTTCAAATACTCCATTGCATTGTGATGAGTATGCATTCAATTCATCATCTGTACTTATAGCCGGTAATGGCGATTTTAATGTTAAACATTATTCCGGTAAATTTAATGCATATCAGAGGACATATGTGCTAAGCCCTCAAAAAGAGTATTATGCTATCTTATATTTAGCAGCTTTATATAGAATCAATTCTTTCAAAACAGGTTCTTCAGGTTCTATAGTAAAATTTATTACTAAAAGTGATGTTGAAAACATCCCTGTGTTTATGCCTCATGATTCTAAGTATCTTGATGAGCTTAATAAATTAGTCATAATGCAAGAGCAAAATATGCTTGAAAACGAATTGCTTGTGCAGTTACGAGATTGGCTACTTCCTATGCTAATGAACGGTCAAGCTACCATTAGCGACTGATACGGTAAATTATCGTTTATATCATTATTGGATATGATTTTTTTATCGATTGCACCTAATAACGCAACTATCATATCTTGATAATTCTTCTCGGGGATTTTAAAATTCAAAGTCGTTAAATAGTCTATGTTAATATTATCCTGAATGCTTCCACTGGCAGCATTTTGAATAGAAGCCTTTATATACTCAAAAATATAATACATAAATATTTCTGATGATTGGCTTTCATAAGCATTAAACCCAACAACACTGTCTGGAAAACAAGCTGGGTAGGATAATATAGCTGTTTCAGCTATATTCGCAGCTATCGTTATACATAGAGTGCCTTTGTTCCATAATTTACTTTGCTTTAGCCCAAATTCACCATATTCTTGTGTATGATTTTTGATATATAAATTTGCCTCTTTTATATCACCCGTCTGTATAAATGGATATTTGCCACCAGCAAATAATCTCTCATCGTTTCTTGGTCTATGCTTGGATTTTCCACGAGAAAAAACACCAAGATCACTTAGTTTATTCTCATTCCAATCTTTATTGTATTTACTTTCGTTATATATCATTCCATCACCCTATATATTTTCTATGAGCAATTTTAACATTGCTCTGTTTAACCATTGCATACTGCAAAGTCGTATCTATTTTACTATGCCCTAACAACTTTTGTAACTGTTCTATCGGCATACCTTTGTCGATCGCCATAGTTGCAAGTGTTCGTCTAAACTTATGTGGATGCACCTTATTGAGTCCAAGTTGCTTTCCAAAATTTCGTAATCTTACTTCTACCCCGCCAATTTTAAGCCTATCATATGGAGCTTTGAGCGATACAAACAAGGCAGGATTATTATCTTTTCTTTTAGACAAATAATTCTGCAAATGTATTTTCGTCCTTGCATCAAAATATACAATTCGTTCCTTGTTTCCCTTTCCAAAAACAACACATTCTCTTTCATTAAAGTCTACATCTTCTCGATTCAACAATACCATTTCTCCAACACGCATACCTGTTGAAGCAAGCATATCAATTATTGCTAAATCTCTTAGTTCCACGCAATTATCACGCATAATCTCCAGAGCTTCGTCAGAATAAGTTTCTTTAATATTTGTTCCAGTTTTAACCTTGTGGATTCGTCTAACCGGACTTTTTAAAATGTAATCCTCATCTTCTAACCATGAGAAAAAACTGGATAGAATTCGTCTTATGTTATCAATGGTAGTCTTGCTTGACTTCTTGTTTGCTTGATATTCTGTAAGATAACAGCGTATATCATCCGTTACAATATGCTTAACATCCTTCTTAATTTCATCGAGCATCGATTGTATCGTAGCATAATAATATTTCAAAGTCTTTTCGGAGCAACCTTCAATTTTCTTCGCTGACAAGAAAGATTCTACCAAGTTTTCTCCCGAAATGTCCTTGCTTTTTTCTGAAAGGGTTACATCGTAATTAAAAAGCGTGTGTTGTAGTACCTCATGTAATTTTTCTGTTTGTGCATTGCTCAAATATGGCAACATGCCTTGAACAATGTCTGTGATTAAATTTTGTTTCATAGTCATTCTCCTTTTCTTTTTCTTAGAGAACGACTACCAACGGCAGTTCTTCCATAATAAACTCTTGCCGTTGATAAGAGTTATTTGTTTTATAAAATGTCAGTATCTCTTAATAGCACTTACAATAGAACTTGAATTCCAAGCAACAATTTCATCTGCTGATTTTTTTACAATATCAGATGTTCTACTCGCTCCCCAAGGTTCAACAGCAATTATTCTTTTACCCATCTCTTTAGCAAGTTCAATCTCTATGTTTATCCACTTGCTATATGTAGAATAAACGCCCGCCAAAATGATAATGCAACTTGCATATTGCATTTGATTTCTAATAGCCTTTTTCAGCTCATATGTGTTTGAAGTATTATGAATAGGATCATCTTTAGGAACTGAATAATTCCTGTAACTAAAGTATGGTGCATTATTCAGCAACCTAACTAATCCTTGATACTGATCACTGTAGCTCCATGAATGGCTTATGAAAATATTATAAGTAGACATTAATTTCCTCCTATTCCACAACACTTTGTTGCTATCATGATAATTATTATAGAAATATAAAGCACTATAAAGATGACTGGAAAAGCAATTTCTAACTTAGTTCCTTCTCTATATTTTTTATTGTCTTTTAAATGCTTCCACTCTTCATTAAATGCTTGCATTGGCAATTTTTTCTCTATTTCCTCGATAACCAAGAATTTTGCTGTATTTAATAATTTAAAATTTCTTATAAAAAATGTCCAAACCACGCAAATACAAATCCCTGTTATCGAAAGAATTATAGTCTTCATATCCCACAAAAAAGAATTTGCGGCTAATAATGCGATATTGAGTGTTACAAACAAATTGTTCATGCTATCTCTTCTTTGACTCACTGAATTAGCCATTTCAACACAAGTTTGCCATTGAGATAACAATGCATCTTTATCTTCCATCCATACCTTACCTCCTAATACTTAATATTATAAACGATAATTTAGTGGCTTAATCAGCAATAGTAACTTGTCCATTCATCAACATAGGAAGTAACCAATCACGAAGATTGATTAACTCGACGGTTTCATTTTTGTTCTTCAATATGCTGACACGGATTTTATGCAGGAAGTTTTCATAGTCCAATATAATTTTTTCATCAGGAACAACAACATTCAGTATTGCCAAATTAGCCTCGCTGAGAGATGCTCTTGTTGATGCCATACACGAATTATGGAGAAATTTATATATGCCATCGCTACCTAAAAATGAACGTATGTATTCCCTGTAATTAGGATTGTGAACACAAATTTTTCCAAGAGCTACATTGAACGCACCCTCTATTCCGTATCGAACTGCACCAGCATCTCCGTATTTGTCCATAAGTATGTCAAAGCGGTCAACTATACTAAGATTTTTTGTTCGAGGAATATATGTTATGTGTGTATCGCTATCATAATCTCTGTTTTGAATGAAACGCACATAACCTTCTTTTGGCTCATATACAAATTCACTTTTAGGTGGTTGACTATTGCTTTCCCAACTTACCAATTTGAGCAGTGGAACAACATTCCAGTTCTCTGGAATATTACGTTTTAGTTGTTCGTTCCAAACCATCTTACCGCCAGATGAGCAGTATGGCTTTCCGTTTTCGTCTGGAAAATCAAATTGTGTGAACCAGTAGTCGTAAATAAGCTTAGCTTGCTGCTCTAAATTATCGTTTATCTTATTATTTGTCCGAACTTTCATTTCTATTTTATATAATAAATCGCCAATTCTTACCTGTTCTTCATAATCAGGCAAATATACATACAAAAACGAAAAAATATCCTCATTAAAACTTGCCCTCAAGGTCATTATAGTATTACAATCCAACACTTTCCGAAAATACTTACTTCTCAAGAAAAAAGCAATATATTTCGAGTACACAATCCCCGTTGTTTTAGGTCTTAGTCTTTTCACGAAACCACTAAAAGTTGCTTTTGGATAGTCCTTTATCGCAACACAACTCATCGCTAAAGCATCCACTGTTTCACTTGTTCTCGTAATAAATACATCGTCTTTTTTTACAGAATATATTTCTTGTTCTTTAATAGATGTATTCATTAAATCCGATAATTCCTCGGGAAGAAAATAATTATTAAACACCGTACTAAATGATACAAATGGAGAACCGTGTCCAGATTGCGCTTTTGATGAAGATATGCCCGAACTCATTTCATATAAATCACTGAATTTGTACTTTGTAAGTTTACTCATACTTCACCTTCTTTAACTGTTCCATAATCTCGGTTTTGAGCTTATCTCCCTCTGCAAAGTATTCTTTTAATTTTGCCTGATACTCATCCATTTTTGCCTGAAATTCTTCTTGTGTTAATTCTACATAATCAATCTTTACATCAAAATATTGACCGGCTGCAAGTGAATATTTCTTTCCTTTTATCTCCTCATAAGTAACTGCAACGGAAAAATCCTCTACAGCTTCTTTATTGTTAAATGTATCAACTATTTTATTGATTTCTTCCGGACGCAATCTTCTTTTTTGATTATTACCGTCTTTGTATTCTTCTCCCAACTTAGAAGCATCAATAAGGACAACTTTCTTGTTCTCCTTTGATTTATCAAAGAATAAAACAGATACATTTGTGCCGGTATTTGCGAAAACATTGGACGGCATACTAATTGCTCCACTAATAATTTCTTTATCAACAATGTGTTTTAACACCTTAC